>JAYPOZ010000083.1:0-20873 GCA_038131165.1 Rickettsiales bacterium
CGACACGGCTGAACACCGCCGCCGTTGCCGTACTCGCACCCGACACGGCCGCAAACCCGGCGGTAGCGAAAACGGCGGCAACCGCCAGACCGCCCGGCACGAAACCGAACCATGCTTTCGCCGCCGTGAACAAGGCGTGCGTCAGTCCCGCATGATAGGCGATGAAGCCGATCAGGATGAACATCGGCAACACGCTGAGGGCGTAGTTCACCGCCTTCGAATGCGGCACCGTGCCGACAATACCTGCGCCGGCGTCCCAACCGATGATGTGGACGGTTCCCAGCAAGCCGACAACCGCCGCCGCGGCGAAGACCCGGACCCCGAGGAAGACCATGACCAACAGGCCGCCAGTCCAAAAAAGGCCAATTTGAAATTCATCCATGAGCTAGGCCCCCTTCTTCGGATCGACGGTAGGCAGGACGACACCTTCGGTATCGCCGGCAAGGCCCGCCTTGATTTCTTCTTCCGCGGCCTTCTCGACCGTCTCAAGTTCGGGGATACCGATGTGAACGGCGTCCGGGTAGGCCACCAAACGCATGAAACCGACCAACTGAATGGTCAAACGGACCATCAGCATGGCGAAAGCCATCGGAATCATGAGTTTCGAGGGCCACATCGTGATGTTCACGTCGATGGAACTGTCACCGATTGTCCATGCCCGCATGAAATGGTCCCACCCGTAGGCCATCAGAATCAGAACGATAAACATCGCGATGACGGTGCCGAAAACCTCGGTCACCCAGAGCGCGCGTCCCTTAAAGCGGCCGATGATGATTTCCATACGCACGTGCCCGCCCAATGCCTGACAATAGGAAATTGCCAGAAAGGCGAAAACGGTGATGGCAACCTCGACGATATCGACGTATCCGCGCACCGGTTGGTTGAACACCGAGCGCCCGATGACCTGCACGACGCCGAGGATCATCACGCCAAAAATAAAGAAAGCGGCGAGGAGGTTGAAGGCGCTCTCGACCTTGAACCAAGCCTCGTCGATGGCAGCGAGCCTTCGCTCTCCCGCCGTAAATTCTTGAACTTCTTCCGTCGTCGCCATAGCCCACTCCCGAACGGAATTAAACCCTAAGTGAACGAAGCCGCCGGGCTCTGAAGCCCGGCGGCATACGTTTCAACAAATTTTATTTGGGTCGGACGTATTCCGTACCCGGATACTTCTTCTGAGCTTCTGCGGCAGTATTCAGCAGAAGATCGAGTAGTTCCTGCGCTTCCGGAACATTCGGTGTCGTCTCGGCAACCCATTCGTCCCAGATCGGCTTACCCGCGACCTTCCGGAATTCCGCCATTTCCGCCTCGGCGATGGTGACGGCCTTCATCTTCTTCGGCCATTCCTTGAGGTTGATCACGTCCTTCTTGAGATACGCTTCGACCTGGAAGCCGGCAGCCTTTTCCTTCAGGCTGTTCAGCAGATCCTTGTACTGCTGGGGAAGCTTTTCCCAGGAGTCCTTGTTCGCGACGACCGGGCAATTGACCGTGCCGAGCGACATATTGGTCGTGTACCAATCCGCGACCTCGTCCAGCTTGTAGGCGCTGAAAGCGTAGGTGAACGGGAAGCCGATCGCATCGACGGTACCACGCGCGAGGGCGTTATAGGTCTCGGATGCCGGAACCGTCGTCGGAACCGCGCCGATCTTGATGGCCGAGCGGCCCATACCGCCGAGGGCGCGCAGGCGCTTACCCTTGAAGTCGGCAACCGTGGCCGGCGGCGTTCCCTTGCCCATGTACTCGTACTGGGGAAGCATATTGATCGCGAAGATAATCGCGTTCCACTTCTCGAAGTCCTTCTTGACCGCAGGATGGTCAAAAACGGCCTTCGCGACTTCGTACTGTACGTTGAAATTGGTAATCGGCAGGAACGGCAGATCGAGCACGTTCGCCGACGGCGTCTTGTCCGGGTGATAGGACTGGCAAACCATGGCGGCATCGAAAGCGCCGACCGAGATACCGTCCAGATTTTCCTTACTCTTCGAGAGCTGCTCGCCGTAGTAGAGCTTAAGCTCGAAATTGCCGCCGGTGCGTTCCTTCACCGTCTTCGAGAGAAACTCCCAGCTTTCCGTAAAGGCTCTGCGCTTGCCCCAAAGCGACGCGCGCCATTTAACTTTCGGGCCTTCGACCATCTCATGACCTGCCGCACTAGCTGTCGTGGGCATGTTCAGGAGAAAGGCGACCGCCGATGCAGCGACCGTCGCGGTCACAAAACGAGTGGTCTTCCTCATGTGTTTAAACCTCCCTGAGCCTGAAAACTCTTCAGGCGTAGACTGATTAATCAACCGCAACGCGGTCGAATACTCTAAAACATAACCGGCACAGAATCCCCCGAACCGGCTTCGCGATGTACGAACGATACCGTCTCAGACCCAAAGCATCAATCAGGTTTCAAGAAATTGTGCCGAGCCTGAAACAATCTTGCCCTGCCTCTCACCTAGCGCGCGCACGGTCTCCGGCAAGGTCCGTGGGCTTTAGGACCCGCAGGATTATCAATCCGACGAGCACCACAACGCTTAAGTGCATAAAGGCGACACCCCAGGCTTGCGGGCTCTGTTCCCCGTAAAGGTCCAGCACCAGCCCCAAAACGAGCGGGCCCAGAAATCCCCCGAAATATCCGAGCGTCGAGTGAACCGCCATCGTCGCCCCTCTGCGCGCCGGATCCGCACTGCCGACCGTGCCTGCCGTCAGCGACGACGAATCGGCCCATATGAGGCCTGCGTATATCAGACAGGCCGCCGCCGCCAAACCATAGGATCCCCCACTCGAAAAGCCGACGCCCCCGGCGGCCAAAATGGAAAGCAGCATGATAAAGGTGATGTACCGGGCCCGACCGAAGCGGCGCGCCGCCTCGTTCCCCATGACGCTCGTCGCCGTCCCGACAAGCCCCAGGCACATGGCGACCATGGCCGGAGTGATGAGCCCCGCTCCGCTTCCCCCATGCAGGGCGGCGAAGGTAAGGAAGGTCACGACCCAGCTCCGCAGGGCCGACATTTCCCAGGTGTGGACCAGATATCCGATGGAATATGCGAGCGCCGAAGTGTTCCGAAGTACCGGGCGAAAATCGAGCAGCCTACCCGGATTGTCGCCTCTGTCGCGCGGTTTCCGCCGCGGCAACACGAAGAGCGCGATCAGGAACGCCAGTCCGGAGCCGACGGCGCCGGCTCCGATCCCCCACTGCCACCCATAGGCCGAGCCGATCGTCTCCGCGATCAGGAACGAGAACGCGCCGCTGACCCCCACGCTCGCCGCATGTGCCGACACGGCGCGCGACTGCTGGGGGCCCTCGACGATATCGCTGAGCGCCTTTAGCCCCGGCATATAGGTCCCGGCCCAACCAATGCCCCAGAGGGCGCGAAAAACGCATGCGGTATAGAAATCATCGGCGAACCAGGCGAAGCCCGCCGTCGAAAGCGTGATCAAACCGACCCCCAGAAGATAAATCCGCTTGGGATCGACGCGGTCCGTGAGCGAGACCAGGACCGGGACCGACACCGCATAGCCGGCGTAGAAAATACCGGTCACCCATCCCGCGTCCGTATTGCTGAGCGCCCAATCGGCCATCAGCGCCGGCAGCAGTGCCGGGACCGAAAATGCCCCGATCTGCGCCAATATCTGGCTCACGCACACCGCCGATACGAGCAATCCAACCGGCATGCGGGCCATCGACGGACTCTCCGGTCAGCCCATGGCTTCGTTGATCAACGCCAAATAATCGTCCTTGGTCGCGGGGCGTGGATTGGTCGCGTTGCAATGGTCCAGTTCCGCCGCCGCCGCCATTCCCGGCACGATGTCGTCCGTGACTCCCATTTCGCGGAGATTCGCCGGGAGCCCGAGCTTCGCATTGAACGCGGCGATGAATGCCGGCAGATCGGTGTCTCTCGCCAAACCCATGGCCGCCCGCAGCCGGTGGTACTTGTCCCCGACATGGTCGGCGTTGAAGCGTAGCACGGTAGGCATGACCACCGCGTTCAGCGTTCCGTGATGGAGGCGCGGTTCCCGGAGTCCGCCCAAGGGATGTGAGATGGCGTGGACGGCACCGAGGCCTTTCTGGAACGCCATGGCGCCCATCATCGCCGCCATCATCATCTCCCAGCGCGCCTCCCGGTCGCCGCCGTCGGCGACTGCCCGCTCGATATATCCCATGGCCCGGCGCAAACCTTCGATGGCAATGCCTTCGGCCGGCGGGTTCACGACCGGCGAAATGAAAGTCTCGATACAATGGGCGACGGCGTCCATGCCGGTCGCGGCCGTCAACAGACGCGGCAGGCCAATGGTCAGTTCCGGGTCGCAGATCGCCCGTTTGGGAATATTGTTCGGGCTGGCGAAACCGAGCTTGCGCCCGTCGTTCAAGGTCAGGATGGCGCCCCGGCCGACTTCGCTGCCAGTGCCCGCCGTAGTCGGCACGGCAATCACCGGAGCGACCTTGTCGGTGATCTTGGCGGCGCCGCCGAAAATCGCCGCATATTGTTCGAGCGGCGGCTCGTGCGCGGTCAAAATGGCCACGCCCTTCGCCAAATCCATCGGCGAGCCGCCGCCGACCGCCACGAGACCGTCGCAGTCGTTGGCCCGGTACATCTCCAAGGCTTCGAGAACGGCCGTTTCCGTCGGGTTTTCGGGAGTGCCGTCGAAAACGGTCACCGGCATCCCGTCCGGCAGATGTTCCAGGACACGGTCCAGCACGCCGCACGCGGCCACGCCTTTATCGGTCACCACAAGCGGGCGCGATATTCCGACGGCCTTGGTCTCGTTACCCAGCAGTTTGACCGCGCCAAAATCGAACTGGATCGTTGTCAGATACGTGATTGTCGGCATATCGTCCTATCCCCTACTTCACGCCCGAGCCGCGAAGCTTGCTCATGGTCGTCCGCGTGGTGATCGTCTCGAGATCGACGCGGATTTCGATGACCGAGAGCTTGCCCGCGTTCATCGCCTTCTCGAAGGCGGGTGCAAACTCCTCCGTACGCTCGACGACGGCGCCATAAGCGCCGAAGCTCTCCGCCCATTTCGCGAAATCCGGATTGACGAGCGTGGTCGCCAAGGTCCGGTCCGGATAATCCCGCTCCTGGTGCATGCGAATCGTACCGTAGGCGTTGTTGTTGACCACGATGATGATCGGGTCCGCGCCATACTGGACCCCGGTCGCCACTTCCTGGCCCGACATCATGGCCCCGCCGTCGCCGACGAAACACACGACCGGACTGTTCGGCCGGGTAAGCCGTGCCGAGACCGCCGCCGGAATGGCATATCCCATGGCACCACTGGTCGGCGCCAATTGCGTGCGGAACTTGCGGTAGCGGTAGAACCGCTGCGCCCAGCCAGAGAAGTTCCCCGCATCGTTGGTGATGATGGCATCTTCGGGCAGCGTTTCGTTCAGGACCTTCATCACCTCGTGCATATCGACGCCGTTCATCTCTAAGGACGGCTCAAGGTTCTCCACATAATCCTTGTTGGCCTGCCGCATCCACTCGACCCACTTGCCGTAGGCGACAGGCTCCATGTCGCGGGCGGCGGCGGCAAAGCTCTCCATCGACGCCACGATGGGAAGATCCGGCTCGTAGACGCGCCCCAGTTCAGACGAGTCCAGATACACGTGAACCAGTTTCTGGGCCGGGACCGGCAGGTTGACCAGCGCATAGCCGCCGGTCGTCATCTCGCCGAGGCGCGCGCCCACGACGATCAGGAAATCCGACTCCCTGACCCGCTGCGCCAGCTTCGGGCTGGCGCTGGTGCCCAATTCACCCGCGTAATTCCCATGCATGTTGTCGAACAGGTCCTGACACCGGAACGAAGCAGCGACGGGTATCGCGTTCGCTTCGGCGAAAGCCATGATATCGGCGCAGCTTTGGGTGCTCCAACCGGCGCCGCCGAGGATCATCAACGGCTTCTCAGCCGCCGCCAATTGACCGCGGAAGGCCGCCATCGCCTTTGGACCCACTTCGGGCCGGATGGTCTGAAACGGGCGCGCATCCGCGACATCGACCATGTCGCGCTGCATGTCTTCCGGAATCGAGACCGCGACCGGCCCGGGCCGGCCCGAAGCGGCCACATGAAACGCCTGGCTGACCAGTTCCGGCACCCGGTCCGCATGATCGATCTGGATGACCTCCTTGCAGATTGCGCCGTAGAACTTGTGATAATCGACTTCCTGAAAGGCCTCGCGGTATTCCTGATCGCGCGCAACCTGGCCGATGAAGATTACCATCGGCGTCGAATCCTGCATGGCGGTGTGGACGCCGATCGATCCGTTACAGGCGCCCGGCCCCCGCGTCACCATGGCGATTCCGGGCCGTCCCGTCAGCTTGCCGTAGGCTTCCGCCATGTTGGTGGCGCCGCCTTCCTGGCGGCAGGCGATCGTCTTGATCTCGTTTTGGGCGTCGTGCAATGCGTCGATCACGGTGAGATAGCTCTCCCCCGGGACGCAAAAGATCGTGTCGACCCCATGAATTCGCAGCTGATCGACGAGCACTTGCCCCCCGCTTCGCAGACCGTTTCCGCCTGACATGCGTGTTTTTCCTTCCGGCTCTTGCATATGGTGAAGGAGATATACCGAGCGAAAGGAAAAGCAGCAATGTCCACGGCCGCAATGATCGCGATAAGCGGAAAACCCGCCATACTCCGGCTCTGCGCGTTCGCCCTGACATTGTTCGCCGTCGCGGGGCTCAACCCTCCGGCCGTCGCCGCCGGAAAAGAACTTCTCGTGGTGCCGATCGATGTGGACCGCGAAGCGCTCCGCAGAGACGACCCGGTGACGCGCCGCATTCTGTCGCTTGTCGGCACCGCCCTCGTCGAGCGCGGGCAGGTCGTCCGCCATGACGATTGGTTCGAACCGAAAAAGCGTCTCGGGAAACGCTTCGTGCACTCCGCCGCGGACTGGGTGCGCGAAGCGCGCCGCGCCAAGAGCCGCGCGGACGCGATGATTGCGCTTAAATCGTACGAAATCAGCGACCATCGGGGGGACGGACGGGCATTACGGATTGAAATTCGCGCTCGCATTTACGATTTGCCGTTAGGCAGGGTCGTATTCGAGACGGACGCAATCTCTGCCGCCGGCAGCGTCGTGCCCAATGGATGCGACCGCGCCTGTGAGGCGGATGCCGTCACTCCCGCGCTGGAGACGACCGCCGCGCGCCTGGCCGAACTTCTCGTCGAACGATTGCCCCAAAACCGCGACAGGGCGCGCCTTCGCCGCCAGTAGGAAACGCCCGGCCTGCGGGAATATCATCTCGAATTCAAAGGGTTCAAAGACGACGACATGCGCCGGATATCCGCGTACCTCGAAAAATTCAGCGGTTTTCAATCGCTGGACACGCTCGCGCACACGCCCTGCAGCCGGTCCATGGCCTACCTGAGCCAAATCAGCCGCTCTAAACTCGAGGCGAACTTCAGGCGGATGTTCCGCGAATTGCGCGCCGGAGACGTCCGCCTCAGGTTCGACACCCTGCGCGTCGAGGCACGGCGTTCCGGATGCGTCCCTTAACGCGGACTATTTCGCCTGATCGGGAATTTCGAGCTTCTCGCCGGCATCGAAATCGACGGTCGACCGCGCGTAATCGCGTTTCCAGCGCACCCAGAATTTTGGGGCGCCTGGTGCGGTGTCGGCGTTCGCGATCTCCGACCCTTCACCGTTTCCTTCGATCCGCACCGTGCCTTTTGCGTTGCTCACTTCAAGACCGCCGCCGGACCAATGAACGACGCCGAGCGAGCCATCGGGCATATCGCCGACCCAGAATTTCGTGCCCCTGATACCAATGGTCGCCGCATCGCCGTGCACCACGATGCCGTCGCCAAGCGCGGCCAATTTTCCGGTCGCGCCGTTGACCGCTCCTTCCAGCAGTCGAAAGACGTCTTTCGACTTGGCAGCGTCTTCTCCGGTGTAGAACGTATAGTCGATGACGTTGAACGACGCGCGTGCGCCCAGATTGAACACCGTGCCGTCGACGGTCTCGACTTCGAGCCGGGAGTCCTTCCCGGTAGACAGGACATCGCCGATATAGATCTTCTCGCCCTTGCGCAGGGGCCTCGGCAATGCGTCCTGGATGGCGATTGCGATGCCTTCGACGCGCGCGACGGTTCCGGCGACGTCCTCTGGGGCGACATCGGCTGCGCCCGAACGGTGGAAGGAAAGTACGCCGACCGCGATAACCACAATGAACTGTAAAATCTGCATCTCATTTTACCGCATCTGATTGCAGACGCCCGTACCGCAATGTTCTTATGTGGTGTGGCGCGCGCCGTCACGATAAAAATGTGGCCCGCATAGATCGTTTAAGATTGAGGCATGAACACCCTAGACCGCCGCCTTCACGCATTCCGGCCGGACCTCGCCGATTCTCGGCTCCGGGAGACGGTGACCGCTGAACGCTATGCCGACCCGCGACCCGCCCGCATCGCGACGGGCCACGCCCCCCTGCGTGCCCGGCCAGACATCGCCTGCTCCCTCGACACCGAACTCCTCTATGGCGAGACGGTGGAGGTTTTCGAGCGCCGGGACGGCTGGGCCTGGGTGCAATCGCGGACCGACGGCTATGTCGGATATCTCAGGGAAGACGTGCTCGACGACAGAATTTATGAGGCGACACACCGCGTCGCGGCGCTGCGGACCTACTTGTACCCGGAGCCGGACCTGAAATCGCCCCCGCTGCACCTGATCAGCATGAACGCGCCCCTGGCCGTGACGGAAACCGAACGCAGCGGCTTCCTGCTGCTGGCCGAGGGCGGTTGGGTCCATCGCCGCCACATCGCGCCGGTCGGCTACAACGAGGTCGACCATTGCGCGGTCGCCCTGCGCTTCATCGGCACCCCCTATCTCTGGGGCGGGCGAACGAGCCTCGGTCTCGACTGCTCGGCCCTGGTGCAGATGTCGCTCATGCGCTGCGGCATCGATGTACCGCGCGACAGCGATATGCAGGAGCAGAATATCGGCCGCGAGGCCATCTGCGAGCGGGATATGTCGGACCTGCGGCGCGGCGACATCGTCTATTGGAAGGGGCATTGCGGTATTTGGATCGACCAATCCGCGTTCATTCACGCCAACGCCACCGACATGGCGGTCGCGATTCAGCCGCTGCGGCGCATCCTGGCGCAGGTCGCCGAGGCGACGGGCGACGATCAACCGCGCATCAGAAGGCCCTGAGCGCCGCTTGCCGTCTGTTAAGCCATCACCCCAGTCGCGGTGATCTCAACCAGAGCCTCGGGACGGTTCAGCGCCCTGACGGTCACCAATGTCGATGCCGGATAGCGCTCCTCGCGGAAAAATTCCTTCCGCAGTTCGACGAACGCCCCGTTATAGCGGACTTCCGTGATATGGCAGGTCATGGCGACGATGTCGTCGAGACTGCCGCCGACCTCTTCCATCTGCCGCGCCATTTTCCGGAAGATGCAGCGCACCTGGCCCGCGAAATCGCCCGCAAGCGAGGTCCCCTCCTCGTCCTCCGCCGCCAGGAGCCCCGCAAGCCATACGGTCCTGCCGCCCTCGGTCACGACCGCCGGCGCATAGGAGCGGGATTTCTGGTACGCCGACGCGTATTGCGTGCGATTCACGGTCCGCGATCCGCCCTAGCCGCGGCCGCGCGGCACATATTTGCGGAATTCAGGCGTGCGCTTCTCGCGGAACGCGTTGCCGCCTTCCTTCGACTCTTCCGTCGCGTAGTACTGCTTCAGGGCCTGGAAGCCGAGCATGCCGATGCCGCGGATGTTCTCGGAATCGGCGTTGAAGCTCCGCTTGGCGATGGCGATGGCGGTCGGGCTCTTGGTGTTGATCTCCGCGCACCACTCGTCGACCTTCGCGTCGAGTTCGTCGTCCGGGTAGACCGCGTTCACCAGTCCCATTTCAAGCGCTTCCTGCGCCGAATAGCGGCGGCAGAGATACCACATCTCGCGCGCCTTCTTCTCGCCGATGATCCGCGCCAGATAAGCCGTGCCGAAGCCGGGATCGACCGAACCGACCTTCGGGCCGACCTGGCCGAAGATCGCGTTCTCCGACGCGATGGTGAGGTCGCAAAGCGTGCACATGACGTTACCGCCGCCGATGGCGTAGCCGCGCACCTTGGCGATGACCGGTTTCGGTATCTCGCGCAGACAGGAATGAATTTCCTCGACCGGCACGCCGATGATGCCGCGTTTGTTGCGCTCGGACTTGCGGTTGCCGACCTGATCGCCGCCGGTGCCAAAGGCCTTGCTGCCGGCGCCGGTAATGACGATGGAGCCGATCTCCGGGTCCCATCCGGCCTGCTGCAGGGCCTCGAGGAACTCGAAATAAGTCTCCATGCGGAACGCGTTCATGCGCTCCGGGCGGTTGATGGTGATATAGGCGGTGTTGTCCCGCTCTTCGTAGATGATGTCTTCGTAAGCCATTTGCTGAAACTCTCCAATCAACCGTGCATCGTAAGGCCGCCGGAGACGCTGATCGTCTGTCCGGTGATGTAGCCCGCGTCGTCGCTGGCGAGAAAGGCGACCATGCCGGCATAGTCTTCCGGCACGCCGAGCCGTTTCATGGGGATCGCCCGCTTCAGGCCCTGCTGAATCTTCTCGCCCACCTCGGGATCGATGGAGACGGCGGCGAAGAGCGGCGTGTCCGTCGGGCCGGGGCAGACCGTATTGATCCGGATCTTGTTGCGGGTGTATTCGCGCGCGAGCGTCTTGCCGAAGGCGATCATGCCGCCCTTGCACGCAGAATAGACGGATTCGCCGGAAGACCCGACGCGGCCCGCGTCCGACGAGATATTGACGATGGACCCGCCGTTCCCCCGCTCGACCATGCCCTTCATGACCACGTGGCACATGTTGAGCGGGCCATAAAGATTGATCCGCACGACCTTGTCCCAGAAATCCGGCGTCGAATCGAGGAAATTGTAGAGCTGATCCCAACCGGCGCAGTTGACGAGGATATCCGTCGGCCCGGCCTTGCCCTCGAATTCGGCGACGGCCGCGTCGACCGCCGCGTAATCGGTGATGTCGCAAGCCTGCCCGAAGGCATTCCCGCCGATCTCGGAAGCGGCCGCGGCGGCGCCGTCACCGTTGATATCGAAGATACCGACCTTGCATCCCTCTTCCGCCAGACGCTGGCTGATCGCCCTGCCGATACCGCTCGCACCGCCGGTGACGATGGCAACCTTACCGCTCAATCCTCGCATTTCGTCTTCTCCTCAGAAACAATCCGTATTTCGGTTGATGATAGAACTAGGGGGCAAACCGCCGACGCAAAGCGATACCCGTGTCATTTCGGCGCGCTCACGAGACCAGCTGCCCGCCCTTCCAGCGATATTGCAGCAAGACGGCGAGCAAAGCGCTGCCCGCGGCCAGACCCGCCATCACGAAAAACGTCCGCTCCGCGCCGATATCCGCGTAGAGGCTGCCGGTATACGGCAGCATCAGGGCATAGGCCGCCCCCATGGCGATGGCGGAGTAGAGGCTTTGCCCCGTCGCCTGCAATTCCGGCGGGACGGCCTTGCTGATAAAGGTCATGCCGCCGAGATGCGCCGCGCCGAACGTGAACGCATGCAGCGCCTGCACCGGAACCAACACCCAAATCTCCGTCGAAATGCCGGTGAGGTACCAGCGCAGCACGCCGGCCGCCGCCCCGATGAAGATCAGCCAGACCGGCCCGAAGCGCTTCAGAAGGGCAGCGCCCTTCCAGAAGACGCCGATTTCCGCGAAGGCGCCGAATGCCCACAGGAAGCCGATCACCTTCTCGTCGATCCCCACGCTGCGCCAGTAGAGACTGCCGAACGCGTAGACCGCCGTATGGCTGGTCATCAGCAGCGCCACTGTCGCGATGAACAGCAGGAATATCGGCCGGGTCGCCAACTGGACCCCTCGGCTCATCCGCCGGGAGGTGCCTTCGGACCGGGTGTCCGGCAGCAGGACAAAACCGGCGACGGCGATGGCGCAGGACAGGACGATGGCCCATAGGACGAGGTCCTCGGCACGACCATCCAGGATAACGCCGCCCGCAAAACTCCCGAAAATGAAGCTGATCGTGCCCCAGAGCCGAACCTTGCCGTAATCGGCCTCCTCGCGGCGCACATGCGCCATTGTAATGCTGTCGCTGAGCGGGATAAGCGGGCTGCGGCAGATCGCCACCAATGTCGCGATCGCGAAATAGTGCCAAAGCTCGATGGCGAGGCCGAACAGCGCATAGCTGCCCATCACGCCGACGGAGAAGAAGATCAGGAATTTCCGGCGGTGCCCGGTTCGATCCGAGAAATGCGCCAAAATCAGGCTGGCGACGACGATAATCCAGCGTTCGTAGGCCAAGAGTCCGGCGATCTCGACATTGTCGAGGCCGCGGCTCGAGAGCCAAACCGGCCACCACGGCATCGACAGACCGCCATAAAAGAAATACGCCCCGTAGGAAAACGACAGCCGAGCCGGAACGCCGATCATTTTATGCGCTCGACGCGGCGATAAAGCCCGGCCAGCGCGGTTCGTAAAAAGACCCCAACAATCGGAACACCGGGCAATCGAGACATGGGCGGCATATGACAGAAAAAGGGCGGACATCACAAGGATGCCCGCCCAGTTCGAAAGCAACCTTGCGGAAGGTTACTTCACGCGGAATTCTTCCGGCAGGAACATCACCGCATCTTGATCCGGCGCCACCGAATTGTGGCATTCGTGGCAGAACGTCATCGCGGCGGAATTCGTGCCGCCGGTAACGCCGAAGATCTTGCCGTCCGGCATGACCATCGAATATTTCCAGTCCAGGCTGGCCTTATTGAACCCCGCCGGCATCTTCTGCATCACGAACAGCGGGCCGACCGACGTCTTGCCGTCGCCCGAGACCGAGAAACTGTCCTTCGCGAGAATGGCGCCGGCCTTAAAGGTTCCGGCCTTCTCGAACGCCCCATAATTCCGTGCCGCATCGTTCGCGTAATTCTGCACATAGCGGTTGCCATGCGTTGCCATGCGTTGCCGACTGATAGGCGACCTTGCTGTACCGCTGGTATCCGGTATAGCCGAGACTTACCGGCCCGCCGGACTTGCCGTAAGCCGCCTTCATTTCGTCCAAGAGACAGTCGTAAGCCTTGGCCGCTTCGGCCGCCGTCAATTCGACGGCAGGCGCACCGCCGCACGGATTGCAGGGATTGCTGGCGCCACACGGATTGCAGCCGCGCTTTGCCGCGCAAGGATTGCAGGGGCCGCAGCCTTTCTTGGCCGCACAGGGATTACAGCCCTTTTTGGCCGCACAAGGGTTGCACGCGCCACAACCTTTCTTGGCGCCGCAGGGATTGCATGCCCCGCACCCTTTCTTGGCACCGCACGGGTTGCAGCCTCGTTTCGCCGCACAGGGATTGCATTTGGCCGCCAGATGCAGCCGAGGAATAACGCATTTTTTCGAATAATTCTGAGCCCCCGCGCCGCACGGGTTGCAGGGGTTGCAGGCACCGCATGCGCTCCGGGCGCCGCACGGATTGCACCTCTTCTTCGCCGCGCAAGGATTGCACCCGCGTTTACCCGCACAGGGATTGCAGCCCCGTTTCGCCGCGCACGGATTGCAGGCTCTCTTCCCCGCGCAGGGGTTACAGCCGCGCTTGCCCGCGCAGGGATTACAGCCGCGTTTCGGCGCGCACGGCTTGCAGGCCGCGTGAACCTTCGCCGCCAATCCGGCGCCGGCAATGCCCAACCCGACCGCGAAGACCGCCGGCAGGACTGTCGAGGCAAGCAACTTGCCCTTAAACGGAATCATATGAACCCTCCATAAAATCGATTCGCACGCCTTTGACCGGCGCTCCCCTCCAGATGAATACCGCCGCACCATATCGCCTGCGGCGCTCTTGCGGGGGTCACTTCGGATAACGTCATTGTGAGACCCAACCCTGCCCGCTCGTCCCACGGATCGCGCAAAGTTGACATGCGTTGATTGGGAATTCCCGATTCTCGCGGTCATTGTGGCATGCCGAAGGGCGCTCGGACGCGCCGCCACAAACGACGAGGAAGCTCAGATGTCGGTAATTCGAAATCTAGGTCTCCTATCCGTGACCGCGCTGTTCGTTTCGATCGGCCCGGTTCTCGCGGATGGAGACGCCACGCGGGGACAGAAGATTTTCAACAAATGCAAAGTATGTCACGCCCTCAAGGCTGGGCAAAAACGGATCGGCCCGTCGCTGCATGGCGTGATCGGCCGCAGAGCCGGCTCCGAGTCCTATTTTGGATATTCGCCAGCTATGCGATCGGCAGGCATAGATTGGACCGAAGAAAACCTCGATAAGTATTTGGAAGCGCCCAAGAAATTCATTCCGAAAAACAAAATGCCGTTCGCCGGCCTGAAAAAAGTAAAGGACCGCGCCGACGTGATCGCCTATCTCAAGACGGTCTCGAATTAGCCGCCGAAAGGTCCTTGCCGGGACGGTTCATTCCGGCAGAATGACGCTGAATAGTTTTTTTTTAGGGAATACGACCATGGCACGCGTGCGCGAAATCGGCATCGAGGAAGTTCCTGCGGATTGTCAGCCGATCTACAAACGGTTTTCGGAAGAGTACGGCCCCTTCCTCAATCAGGTGAAGATTTTCGCCCACCGGCCGCCGGCGCTGAAGCACATCATGGGACTGCTGCTCGATCTGGCGGACGAGGCCCTGCTGCCCAAGCGCTACCTTGAGATCGCCCTGGTCGTTGTCTCGAAACTCAACGAATGCACCTATTGCGTGGCACACCACGCGCCGCGCCTAACGGAGCAGGGCCTCGCCCCCGATACGGTCGCGAATATTCTGGAGGACAACTGCCCGGGCCTCGATGAAGTCGACCGTCTCGTCCGCGACTTCGCGGTGCAGGTCACTCAGAATCCCCAATACATGCGCGATGCCATCTTCGAGCAATTGAAGGCGCATTTCAGCGAGGAACAGATCGTCGAGTTGACCCTGCGGACCGCGCTGTGCGGGTTCTTCAACCGGTTCAACGACGCGCTGCAGATCGGCATGGAAGACGGCGTCATCGAGGACATGCTCAGCCACGGCATCGAGAAATCATCCCTGCCCGACCATGCCGACGCCGCGGAATAGCGACTCTCCTAGGCCGAAATCTCCGCGAGCCCCTCATTGAGGACGACGAGATTATCCCGCGCCGGGATGCTGCCGCGGAAGGCGACCTTGCCGTCGCCCAGCTGCCACATTTCGGTACGGATCGTCTCTCCCGGATAGACCGGGGAGGAGAACCGAGCGGACATTGCCTGGAAGCGGTCGGGCTGGTAATCGCACAGCGTCTTCAACAGCGCATGGCCGACGACGCCATAGGTACAGAGCCCGTGCAGGATCGGCGCCTTGAAACCGGCCTTCCCCGCGACATCAGGGTCACTGTGTAACGGGTTGTAATCACCAGACAATCGGTAGATCAACGCTGCCTGCGGCAAGGTCGGCAGATCGCATACCGCGTCGGCGGCCCGGTCGCCCGGAATGTGCTTCGGACTGGAAGGGCCGCGCGCGCCGCCGAACCCGCCATTGCCCCGCGCGAAGGTCGTGCTTGTTGTCGTCGCGATTTTCTGCCCGCTTTCCGCGTCGACGATTTCCCGGGACTGCACCACCAAAGCACCGACATCCGCACCCTTGTCGAAGATGTCGGTCACCCGCGTCTTCGCCCTTAACTTGGCGGCGGTCGGGATGGGTTGGTGGATGCGGAACCCCATCTCGCCGTGCAGCACCTTCAGATAGTCGATCCCCGTATCGGGTTTCGATATCCAACTGCCCGGCGTCCCCAGGACGCAGCACATGGTGGGAAGCGCCCGCAGCTCCTTTTCGTAAGTGAAACGGAGCGCTTCCCGGTCCAACGGGTCCATGCAGAGCCCGACCCCGAGCGCGTAGAGCATCGTATCGCGTCCGGTATAGGTCTGCTCGACCTCCGGGATGTCGTAGTTCATCAGGTGGTCGTAATCGAGCCCCATGGCCGTTTGCTCCTTACACTGGATCCCAGGTGAAGATATCGCCCGAGCGGACCAACTCCGAAAAGCTGGGCTGCATTGCGGGCATGGCGTGTTCGGCGATGCTTTCCGGCGTCCAGCCTTCCGTCCGTTGCACGGAACGGACCGGCCGCGGCTGGCTGAACAGGAAGATTTCATTGAACCGCACCCCGAATATCTGCCCGGTGACTTCCTGCGACTGGTCGCTGCACAGGTAGACCGCCAGCGGCGCGATCTTCTCCGGCGTCATCTGCTGGATTTTCTCGACCCGCGCCTTCTCCTCCGGCGTGTTCGTCGGAATGGTGCCAATCAAGCGACTCCATGCGAAAGGCGAAATGCAGTTCGAGCGGACCCGGTAACGCGACATGTCCAGCGCGATACATTTCGACAGGCCGGCGATCCCGAGCTTGGCCGCGCCATAGTTGACCTGACCGAAATTGCCGATCAGGCCGGAGGTCGAGGTCATGTGCACATAGGCGCCGCCGGATTGATTGCGGAACGTTTCCGCGGCCGCGCGTGACACGTTGAAACACCCCTTGAGATGCACGGCCACAACCGCGTCGAACTCTTCTTCGCTCATTTTGTGGAAGATCCGGTCGCGCAGAATGCCGGCGTTGTTGACCACGCCGTGCAGGCCGCCGAACGTGTCCTTGGCCTGCTCGACCATCCGCTGCGCTGCCCCCCAGTCGGCGACGCTTTCGTCGTTGAGGACCGCCTCGCCGCCCTTCGCGCGGATTTCTTCGACCACTTCCTGGCCCGGGCCTTTGTCGTGCCCCTCGCCGTCGGCGCCGCCGCCAAGGTCGTTGACGACCACTTTGGCGCCATGTTCGGCCATCAGCATGGCAATCCCGCGCCCGATTCCCCGTCCGCCGCCGGTAACGATAACGACCTTGTCTTCCATCATGCCCATATTCGTATGCTCCATCGCTTTGTTTTTAAAAACGTCCGATCGCGTTGCGCGCGGCGCGGCGAGACCTTAGGCGGCCCCTCTACTCCAAGCAATATAGGAAGCACCGCGCCCGGCGACAGGCGCCGACGCCACGCGACCGCAGTGCACGGCCTACCTGCCCGAAACCTGGTATGCAGGGGCGGGCAACAAGGCCTGAAGCCGCTGGCGTTCGTGAATGACCAATTTGCCCGGCTTCAGCAGGGACAAGACGCCATCCGATTGCAGGCGGCTGAGATGCCGGCTCACCGTTTCCGCCTTAAGGCCGAGATGATCCGCAATATCCTCGCGTCCCATGGGCAAGGAAATGTGAAATCCATCGGTCCCTTCAACGCCAATCCGCTCCAGAACATTATCGAGAAATAGAACCACCCTTTCGCACGCGGTATACCGCCCCAGCAAAACGATATGCTTTCGGAACTCGTCGATGCGCGCAGCTTTCAGATTTTCATACCACTTGGCTGAATCTCCGCCCTTCAGACGGCATCGGTTCAGGCTGCGCTCGTCGAATTCAAGCAGCATACCCGAAGTAATTGCAGTCGTATGATAACCCGGCAGCGCGGTAACGCCGCTCACGGCATCGCCTGCCAGCCGAAACGCAATGACTTGCCGTCTGCCATCCTTCAATACCACTTCTTCGCGCACCGCACCGGTGGCCAGCACTGCGATATCTCGGCCCGACAGAGTGGCCGTTAAGTCTTCCCCCGCAGCATAGGAGCGCTGCGCGATATCGGCGAGAACATCAGGACAGACCCCGGAAATGTCGAAACGGAGACTCAAGATATCGACAGCCTTGCACACCGCGCATGGTTGCGATGACGCTGCCACCTTTCCGCGCTTGGCGTCGCCGCCCCTATGCGTTTCAAAGCCCGTCATGTCCGACCTTTCGGACACTCTTTTAGCAGTCCGAAGTCGGCAGCGAATTGATACGCATCAATGGCCGCACGATAGCGGCGCGGCGAGCCATGGACTGCCGGATACGTTAAAGCCCAATCTTTCTAGGTTAACGTAGGCCTACTTCGTTCGTTCGGCCCGGAGCGAAAGCTTCCAGCCGTAATGGCTGGCATAGCGCTGAACGTTATAATCCTGCCAAACGGTCCCGAGTTCAGATTCCGGAATGCCGGTATTTGCCTCGATATCGGCGGCTTCCAGCGAATCGCTCTCGGTGAATTTCAGGTACCAGCAAAGGCCCTTCCATCCTTCCTTGTCGACATGGGCGCTCGGCAGGCTCTCGACTTGCCCTTGGCCCTCCGGCGCGTCGACAATCTCGACTCCGTTCCAGAACGCGACTCGTCCAGCGATCGATGCCGCTTCGGAATACGGTTCCAGATAGGCCCAGGCGGCCCCTTCGTTGGTTTCGTCCCCGACGAAGACATCGTAATACTCCGCCATGCCCTTCCAATGGCAGTAGGTCTGCGGCAAATCGTCGGAAAGCTGAGTGTAGCCCCAGTCGACATCCTTGCGTGGGAAATAGACATTCCCTTCAACCAGCACGACATCCTCGCTGTCCGCCAGGGTAATGCCCTTCCAAATTGCCTTCGCCATCGCATTATTCCTTATAATCTCAAACGCTTAGAACGCATTCAGTCGGTTCGGTCCGATTGTTCGCCACAATAGTTATATAATTCCGCCGACGCCAATTTTTTAGCGGTATCTTCATGTCGAAATTCGCCTCTTGGGAACGCCTGCGGGTTTGACTCGGCAATCGCCGAGTTCCAAGTTCCTGCAACGCAGCAAATCACCGTCAGGGAGGATATGATGACGAAAAGAGTGAAGCCCGAAGACCTGCGCAGTTACCGTTGGTTCGGCGTTCAGGATTTACGCGCATTCGGTCATCGCTCCCGGGCCAAGCAGATGGGCTACGGCGCCGACGATTGGGAGGGCAAGCCCGCCATCGCGATCATCAATACCTGGTCCGACATCAACCAATGTCACGCACATTTCAAACAGCGCGTCGAGGACGTGAAGCGCGGCATCCTGCAGGCGGGCGGGTTTCCCCTTGAACTCCCGGCGATGAGCCTTTCCGAGCCATTCGTGAAGCCGTCCACCATGCTGTACCGCAACATGTTGGCGATGGAGGCAGAGGAACTGCTGCGCAGCCATCCGATCGACGGCGCCGTGCTGATGGGCGGCTGCGACAAGACCACCCCCGCCCTGCTGATGGCGGCGGCCAGCATGAACATTCCGGCGATCTTCGTGCCCGCCGGCCCGATGCTGCGGGGCAATTGGCATGGCGAGCCGCTCGGCAGCGGCACCGATTCCTGGAAGTATTGGGCCGAATTGCGGGCGGGCAACATCGACGAACAGGAATGGGACGAGGTCGAAAGCGGCATCGCCCGTTCGCCCGGCCATTGCATGACCATGGGCACCGCCTCCACGATGACCAGCGCCGCCGAAGCGCTGGGAATGACCCTGCCGGGCGCGGCGTCGATCCCGGCGGCGGATTCGAACCACATCCGCATGGCGTCGGCATCCGGGCGCCGTATCGTCGACATGGTGTGGGAGGACTTGAAGCCGCGCGATATCCTGGACCGCAGGGCGCTGGAGAATTCCGTCACGACAATCATGGCGCTCGGGGGCTCGACGAATTCGGCGATCCACCTGATCGCCGTCGGACGCCGCGCCGGTGTCGAGATCGGTCTCGAGCTGTTCGACGAGTTGTCGCGCAAGACGCCGGTGATTGCCGATATCCGGCCCTCGGGGCGTTTCCTGATGGAGGATTTCTACTATGCGGGCGGACTGCGCGCCCTGCTCCACCGCCTGCAGGGCAGACTCCACCTCGACGCGCGCACCGTCAACGGCAAGACGCTCGGCGAGAACATCGACGGCGCGAAAGTCTACAACGACGAGGTCATCCGCCCCCTGGACAATACCATGTCGGAGGAAGGCGGGCTGGTCATGCTCAAGGGCAACCTCGCGCCCGACGGCGCGGTGATCAAACACACCGCCGCCGAGAAACACCTGCACCAGCACAAGGGGCCGGCCGTCGTCTTCAAGAATTACAACGACATGGCGGTGCGGATCGACGACGTAAATCTCGACATCACCAAGGAGTCGGTGATCGTCCTGCAGAATGCCGGGCCGGTCGGCGGCCCCGGCATGCCGGAATGGGGGCAACTGCCTATCCCGCAGAAACTGCTGAAGGAAGGTGTCCGCGATATGGTCCGCATCTCCGACGCGCGGATGAGCGGCACCTCCTTCGGCGCCTGCGTGTT
Source organism: Rickettsiales bacterium (assembly GCA_038131165.1). GTDB lineage: Bacteria > Pseudomonadota > Alphaproteobacteria > UBA8366 > UBA8366 > UBA6544. Next base: position 20,049 of record JAYPOZ010000083.1, read on the forward strand.
GCATGTGGCCCCCGAAGCCTTTGTCGGCGGGCCGCTCGCCCTGGTGCGGGACGGCGACATGATCGAACTCGACATTCCGGGCCGACGCCTGCATCTCGACATCTCCGACGAGGAGATGGCGCGCCGCAAGGCGGCATGGACCGCGCCCGAACCCCACTACAAACGCGGCTACGGCTGGATGTACGCCCAGCACATCCGCCAGGCGAACGAGGGCTGCGACTTCGATTTCCTGGAAGCCGGCGAGGACGTGCCGGAGCCGGAGATTCACTGATAACACAGGATCGTAAACGTAAAGCGGGCGCCGGTGATATTGCCGGCGCCCGCTTTCGTATCGCGTTAACGGATCGGTCGGGTTACGACGTCCACTTCATCGCTTCGAAGACGATGCCCTCCGCGTTCTCCAGGCTGAGAAACAGGCCGACGCCGGCGACAACCGCGCCGGACAGCCGCGTCTGAATGGCGGTGGCTTCCGTCGCTTTCCAGACATTCAATGCAACCCATCCGCCAGCAACGGCAATGGCGTATTGCACGACCCCGAGGCCGAGCAGATAACCGACGAGAACTTGAGTGCCCATCGCCGCTTCCTGCTGCGCGATGGCGTCACCAAAGGCGGAGCCGTGGAAGAGACCGAAACCACCGAAAACCAGCAATGCGGGAACGATCCCCAGGGCGCGGCCCGAAAGCACGATATACCCAAGGATCAGCAAAGACAGGCCGATGACGATCTCCGTCGCAGGCAGGCCGACGCCGGCGCTCATCATCAGACAGCCGGCCAACATGGCCGCGATATACGCCAACGGCGTCAACAGGCGCCTGGTCGTATAG
>JAYPOZ010000084.1:0-20205 GCA_038131165.1 Rickettsiales bacterium
TCAGAATCCAGTTCTGGCATCAGCAAAACGCCGCCTCATCCGGGGAATAGGGGATTAAGGCGACGTTAATACATAAATTTCATAATCTCCATGTCGCCCCCAACTTACGAAGCGGACGAGAGGTGAATATGCCCCAGTTTTCGAATTCGTCAGGTCTCCGATCGACAGTCCTCGCCTTGCTGCTCTCTGGAAGTTTGGTCGCAGCGCCCGTCCAGGCGGACGAGCAGACCGCGGCTGGCGCGAATAATGAGGTCAATGATCCGCTGGAAGCTCTGAACCGTTGGACAACGGGACTGAATGACGTGTTGCGCCTCTTTGTCGTCGATCCTGTTGTCGGCATTTACAAAGGCGTCACACCGGATGCCGTCCAGGGAGCCATCTCGAACGCAGCCAGTAATCTTGCCGAACCCATCAATGCGGGGGCCAGCCTGCTGCAAGGCGACACGGAGAATGCGGCGGCGGCGACCAAGCGGTTTCTGATCAACTCGACCGCCGGGCTCGCAGGGATGCAGGATAAAGCCGCCGAGATGGGCATCGAATCCCGTCAGGAAGATCTCGGGCAGGCATTTGGCAAGCACGGAATCGGCCCGGGGCCGGCAATCGTGCTGCCGCTGCTCGGCCCCAGCAATTTGCGCGACGCAACCGGCGACATCGCGACATCGCTCGCAAATCCTTTACCGCTAGCCGTCGGCGCCGGGCAAGGATTCGTGCGATATTCGGACAATCAGCAGGAGTTGAAAGCAATCCGGGAGAGCGCACTCGACGGATATGTGGCCGAACGCGAGGCCTATGCCCGCTACCGGGCGGCTCAGGTCAATAATGGTGCGCCGGGCGCAGCCCCCGTCATTGAATTCGCCGAGAATCCCGACGCACCCCCTCAAGGCACCGCAAAATAATCCATCCGCTCGTAAAGCAGAGCAACCGCAAATAATAAAAAGGGGCCGCGTAATTGCGGCCCCTTTCGATTCAACAAGATCCGCGATTTTCCGCTAATCCCAGACCTTCTCCGGCATCGGCAGTCCCGCATAATCCTCTGCCGTCAACGGGTTCTCCGGCGTAACACCCATGAATGTTTCCATGGCCATTACGATCTGACGGACATGCTGGCCCGAATGCCAGGTCGAGCGTTCCAACACCTCGTGCAGCGGCTTTTGGCCGAAATACGTCCTCACGATGGCATCGCCCGCCTTATGCGGGTAATCCGTCCACCATTGATTCAAACGGTTGCGCACGTCATCGCCAAAGCTGGCGATTTGTTCGACCGTCTGCATATCGCCCGGCGGGTCGTCTTTGTAATAGCTCACCGTCAGCTCGCCGCCGTTCGCTGTGTCCATCAACGCCTCCGCGATCCGGAAGATATGATAGGTGAGCTGGCGGTATGTGCGGTCGCGGTCCAGTATTTTTCCCGCCATCTGATCATCCGGCATCTGGCGGATATGCCGCGCCGCCGCCGCCAAAATCATATCGTATTTGGCGACCAGTTCCGCCGGCGACAGTTGCGGCCTGGTATCTACTTCCAGGCCGAGAAATTCGACAACATCGCCGATGGATTGAGCGAATACAAATTTGTCGCCTTTCGAGACGACCGGGATCGATTTGGCGCCCAGACTCTGCAGCAGCGCCATGCCGTCGGGATTGCCGGCGATATTGATAGATTCGTGCTCGATATTTTGGGACGAAAGAAACTCTTTCGCTTTAAGGCAGCTGGTTCACCCAGGTTGCCAGAAGACGCGCACAATCTCGTCCATTGTATTCCTCCTCGGCTTGCCGCCAAAGCGGCGATTAGGGATTCTTCTGTCAGCGACTATAACGCGAGAAGCGCTACGTTCAACGCTCGCGCAGCAGGGAATACGTGAAAAAGAGTGCCGCCGCGATCATAACCGCGAGGCCAATCAGGCTCGGCCGGTATTCTCCCCCCCGGATCATGGAGGACAAAAGGTCGATCCCGAAGGCAACGGCAAACGCAATAAGATAAAACCGCCGCTTGGCCGCCGGGTCGGGCTTTTCAGAATTCATTCGCCTCACCCCACTTTAAGGTGCAGGTCCACCGTACTCGCGATTTCGCCCAGGGGACAGTCCGGAAAATTGCCGCGCAGCCGGTCGATTGCCAATTCACGCTGACCGTCCCGGCAAAGCCCGGCGAGACCGGCCGCTTCGACGGCAATCGCAGCCGCGGCTATCAACTCTTCCCGGGTCGGCCCGACGGTCATGTCGCTTCAGCCGGCCAAGAAACGCTTGAAACGCAGCGCCACTTCCGGCGGTTTGACCGTCGGGCGCCCAAGTTTTTCAAGGCTCCCCGGACTGATCCGCGCGTGGATGAGGTGCGGCCCGTCGCTCTCCAAGGCAGCCGTAAAGGCCCGTTCGAACCCTTCCAAATCGTCAGTGACGCTGCCACTCCGGTATCCGCAGGCCAAAGCGACACGCGCAAAATCGACGATTGCGGAAACTGTCGCCTGCCCGCCTGTCGAATCGTGCACGCCGTTATCCAGTACGATGTGAATTATATTCTTCGGCGCCTGCGCGCCAATCGTCGCGAAAGAGCCCATCTTCATGAGCGCGGCACCATCGCCATCGAGTACCACCACCGGGCGTTCCACATTCAAGGCAACTCCCAAACCCATGGCGCTCGCGCATCCCATCGAGCCGACCTGGTATAAATGCTGCTCGCGGTCGCCGATCGTGAACAACTCACGGCCGCACTTGCCCGTGGTCGCGATCAACGCCGCGGTTTCGGGCGACTTTGCAACCACGTTCTCCAATGTTTCGTAGCGGCTGGGCCGCGCCGCGCCACGCTGCAAGTCCTGATAGGCGCCCATCGGCAATGGCGTCAACGCCTGCTGATCGAGGTCCGCATCCGCCACCGTGCCTTTGGCAACCACGAAGGCGAACGGAAGGCCGGTTGACTGCATTTCCGCCTTCGCAGCGTCCAACGCGCGTCCGATCTCTTCTTCCGTGTCCGGCAGATTATCGCATCCGACGCGGATATCGCGGATCAGCAGATCGGTGATTTCACCCATCAATTCATGCTGCGGCTCATCGCTCAGGCCGGGTTGTCCTCGCCAGGTGACGAACATCAGTGTTGGGATGCGAAAGGGAAAATTCAGCGAAGTCAAAGGGTTGATCGTGTTTCCCAGCCCTGAATTCTGACACATCACAACCGTTTCTTTGCCCGCCAGCCAGGCACCGGATGCAATCGCAACCGCTTCTCCCTCGCTGGCCGCGCCGACATAAGAGGTTTCCCGGTCGCTGATGACGCGGTTGATAATCGGCGTCAGAAAAGAGCACGGCACCCCGGTGAAAAAGTCGAAGCCGCGCGCCTTCGCGGCCGAGAGCAGCGTATCCGCCTGGATCATGTCTAAAAGTTTCTTGCCCGCGCCAAATCAAACGCGTCGTTCACGTCCAGCCAGTTCCCGGTGATATACACGACCTGCGGCTTGGCGCCATTGGCGATCAGCCGATTGAAGAGATCCACCATGCCGGCTGCGGCGAGTGTGCCGTCTTCCTTCATGCGATCGATCTCCGCGCGCAAAAGGACGCTCCCTTTCGCCGAGAACTTGGCCAATCCGATCCATTCTCCATTCGCGTCCTTGGAGTCGACATCGCCGCCAACGCGCGCGAGTTCGGCGATTTCATCGTCGAAATAATCGCCGGTATAAGGCCGGCTGCACACCGCAAGGTCCATGGCGCGCTTGGTGGTATCGATTCTTTCCTCTTCCCAATTGGAATCGACCACGACGGCGATATCCGCTTCGCAATCGAGCAATTGGTTCAGCACATAGCTGCGGAACATGATGTCGCCGTAGCTCACCAGACAATCGCCGGTCAGCGCGTCCATTGCACGCGCCAGGGAGGCCACCTCGCCGGTGGTGTCATATTCCGGATTATCGACTTTCTTGATGCCGGGGAAATTAACCGCTTCCGACTTGTACCCCGTGACAACCGTGAGATCGCCGACGCCCGCATCGTTGAACGAGCCGACCAACCTGTGCAGCAGCGGCTTGCCGCGGACATCGACCATGCATTTCGGCCGATCCTCGGTCAGTTCTTCCAATTGGCGTCCGCGTGTGGCCGCCAGGACCACCGCCTTCGTCTCGGCACGCTTTGCGAGATAGCGATCCTCCGCTTCGGCCAATTCGTCGTTCCCGGCGATCGCAAATACGTCGCCGAGACGGGCGACGTTTTCTTCCGCCCAGATCAGGTTTTGGTTCTCGTAAATCTGCCGGCTGGTCTCCCGCATCGCCGAGATCGCTGCGCGCAAATTGTGGTTCGCCCAGATGATCAGATTGATTCCGGCATCGCGGAAATGCTGCGTCGGCGTCGCATAGTACTTCGTCGGCACGATAACCACGGGGCAGCGATTGGCCCATTCCTTGGTGAAGGCCAGTATTTCGTCGGCGACAGATTCACGCGAATGGATCAGCACCGCATCGGCGCCCGCTGCGTGATAGGCTTCCGCGCGGCGCAAGGCCTCGTCGAGGCCCCAGCCCGCAATCAATGCTTCGATCCGCGCTACGACCTGGAAATCATCGTCGAGCTGCGCGTCTTTCCCAGCTTTGATCTTACCGCAAAACTCGTCAATATCGGCCAGCGGCTGGTTCTCGCCGAGAAACGAGTTCGTCTTCGGAAACAGCTTGTCCTCGATACAAACTGCGGCGATATCGCGCTGAATCAACTTATTCACCAAGCGACGGAAATTGTTGAAATTTCCATAGCCGGTATCCGCATCGACCAGGATCGGCAGGGTCGTCGCGTCGGCCATGAATTCCAGTACTTCCAGTACCTGTGTCCACGAGGCTTCGTTGCTGTCCCGGACGCCGAGCGCCGAGGAAATCGACAGGCCCGACGCCCACACCCCCTCGAAACCCGTCTCCTCGACAATTTTTGCAGACAAGCCGTTATGAGCCTCCATGATGAAGCTGGTTTCGGGCGACGTCAGCATCTCGCGGAAACGCGTCGTCTTACGATTCTCACTGGCGCTTCCCTTCGGAAAGGCCAAGACATTCTCACTCATTTCGATAATCCTGAATAAAGGCGGTTTTTCACCCGCAATTTAGCCCACAAGATTACAATTTTACGGCAAATTGCAAGCTGGTTGGCCAAGATGGGACAATTTGCCCTTGGCTTGCTGCACACATTGCTGTGAAAATTCGAGCCGTCGCAGAATCCGGAGAGAACCCGTGCCCTTCAAGAATATCATGACGCCCGCATTGATTCTGGACCGGGCCGCCCTGCAACGTAATCTCGACGCCATGCACTCGCGCATGAAGTCTCATGGCGTGGCGCTCCGCCCTCACCTCAAGACGGCGAAGTCGGCGGAAATCGCGAAATATGCCGTTGCCGGACAGGCTGGCGGCATCACGGTCTCGACCCTCGCGGAGGCCGAGTATTTCCTCGGGCATGGATTTCGCGATATTCTGTACGCGGTCGGCATTCTTCCGGCGCGCCTTGATCGGGTTGCCGCACTCGCCAAAGCGGGGGCCGATATCAAGATCATCACGGACAGCGTCGAGACGGCCCGCCAAATTTCGGAACGGAGTTCCTCAGACAGCACGATTTTCCAACTTCTGATCGAGATCGACAGCGGTGAAGGCCGCGCCGGCGTTCTGCCCGACGGACCCGAATTCATGGGGATCGCAAAAATTGCCGATACCGCGCCCAACATGGCATTGAAAGGTGTCCTCACCCATGCGGGACATTCCTACAATGCCAGGACCATCGAGGAAATCAGAGCCGTCGCCGAACAGGAACGCAGCAAAATTACCGGCGCCGCCCAACGCCTGCGAGACGCCGGGCTTCCCTGCCCCATCGTCAGTGCCGGCTCGACCCCGACCGCCGTGCATGCCCAGAACCTGGAAGGCGTTACGGAAATGCGGCCCGGCGTCTTTGTCTTCAATGATCTGAAACAGCTCTCGATCGGCGCTTGCGCGCGCGAAAACCTGGCGCTTTCGGTACTGGCCAGCGTGATCGGCCATAACCGCCACAAAGGGCACATCCTGCTCGATACGGGCGCCCTGGCATTGTCCAAGGACATCAGCGCCCATGACGAACATCCGGAAGTCGGCTACGGCGAGGTCTGTGATGCGGAATCGCTCGAAAGTCTGAATGGGCTTTTCGTGGCCGCCGTCAGCCAGGAACACGGCATCGTGCCCGTCGGCGACGATACCTTGTTCGACAGACTGCCGATCGGCACGCAAGTCAGGATTCTCCCCAACCACGCCTGTATCACCGCCGCCGGATACGCCCACTACGATGTCTTGGAGGACGGCAAGATCACCGCGCAGTGGGACCGCGTAAACGGCTGGTAGAAGGACATTCGATATGACCACAGACTACAAATCGAAACGCGACGAACTGATCGCCAGCTACCGGGAGGAGCTGACCCGGATCCGCCGCGACATCCACCAGCATCCCGAGACCGCATACGAGGAGAACCGCACGGCCGATATCGTCGCCGAGAGGCTCGAGGCATGGGGCCTGGAAGTGGACCGGGGCCTGGGAAAGACAGGCGTTGTCGGCACGTTGCGCCAGGGTGGTTCCAACCGGGCCATCGGATTGCGGGCCGATATGGACGCACTGTTCATTCACGAACAGAACGAATTCGATCATCGGTCCGTAAACGAAGGAAAGATGCACGCCTGCGGCCATGACGGACATACCACGATGCTGCTCGGGGCCGCACGATATCTATCGCAAACCAAGGCCTTCAACGGCACCATCCATTTCATCTTCCAGCCCGCCGAAGAAGGCGGGGCCGGGGCCAAGGCGATGATGGAGGATGGATTGTTCGAGAAGTTCTCCTGCGACGCCGTCTACGGTCTCCACAACATGCCGGGCATCGAGGCCGGTCATATCGGCGTCCGTCCGGGACCCATCATGGCGGCAAGCGACGAATTTAAGATCGCCTTTCGGGGCACCGGCGGACACGGCGCCATGCCGCACAAGGGCACCGACGCGACCATCGCCGCCGCGCATTTCATTACGGCCGTCCAAACCATCGCCAGCCGCGAGGTCAATCCGCTGGATGCCGCGATCGTCAGTGTCGGCCATATCGCGGGCGGCGATCCCGGATCGCTGAACATCATCCCGGCGGAAGTCCGGATCGGCGGCCGGACACGGTCGTTCAAGCCGGAAGTCCGGGACCGGTTGGAACGCCGGGTCGCCGAGATCGCGCAATCCACCGCCGCGACCTTCAATTGCCGGGCGGAGATACACTATCGGCGCGGCTATCCGCCGACGGTCAACTGGGCCGACCAGACCGAAATCGCCATCCTTGCCGCCAAGGAGGCGGTGGGCGAGGAACACGTCATCCCGAACCTGCAACCCGTCTCGGGCAGCGAGGATTTTTCCTTCATGCTGGAAAAAGTTCCGGGCTGCTACGTCTTCATCGGCAACGGCATGACGGAACCCGACGAATTCGTGCATGCGCCGCGCTATGATTTCAACGACGATATCACCGCCCGCGGCGTCGCCTATTGGACGGAAATCGTGCGGGCGGAGCTACCCTGACCCCTCAATCCCGAATCGCCAGGGAATGCCCCCCGTCGATCGGGATGACCGCTCCGGTTAGATATTTCGAACGGTCGCCCGACAGCATGAGCAGACATTCGTCGAGCTCGCCGGCCTCGCCGTAACGGCCCAACGGCACTTGCCGCATCATCTCCTGCCCGCGGCGCGAATACAGAAAATCGCTGTTCATCTCCGTTGCGATGTAGCCCGGCGCCAAGGCGTTCACCCGGATCCCATGCGGCGCCAATTCGCTCGCCATCGCGCGGCTCATCTGTGCCACACCGGCCTTGGAGATCGAATAGGTCGACAAAGCCTTCTGTGCCCGAAACGCAAGGACGGACGCCAGGTTGACGATGCTGCCCTCCGTCTCGGCCGCGATCATCCGCCGGGCCGCCTCCTGCGCCATCATCCACGCGCCCTTGAGATTGGTGCCGATGACCGCGTCCCAATCCGATTCGGGGATGTTCGGGAACTGCCCCGGCACGGCGATACCGGAGTTGTTGATCAGCAGGTCAACCGTGCCGAAGGCTTTCTCCGCCGCATCGAACGCCAAGGGGACCTGGTCCGAAACCGTCACGTCCAACGACACGCAACTCGCCTCGCCGCCCGCGGCAGCAATCTCGGCCGCCGTCGCCTCCAGTTTCTCCATCCGACGCGCGGCCAAGACCGTCCGCGCGCCATGCGCCGCCAGGACACGCGCAAAATGCTCGCCAAGGCCGCCCGACGCGCCGGTGACGAGCGCGATCTTTCCCGCAAGGGTCTTGTTGCTTTCCATATAGTTACATCTCCCTTGCGCGGTCGCGCAGCACAAATTTTTGAATTTTCCCCGTGGAGGTCTTCGGGAGGTCGCAAAAAACAATGGTCTTCGGGCATTTGAAATGCGCCATGTTCTCACGGCAGAACGCAACCACTTCTTCCGTGCCGAGATCGGCTCCCTCCTCCGTCCGTGTCACGAACGCGCAGGGAGTTTCGCCCCATTTCTCGTCGGGGCGCGCCACCACGGCGGCTTCCATGATCTTGGGATGCTTATAAAGCACCTCCTCGACTTCGAGGCTTGAGATGTTCTCTCCGCCCGAGATGATGATGTCCTTCGCACGGTCCTTGATCTCGATATAGCCGTCGGGATGCATCACCGCGAGGTCTCCCGTGTGTAGCCAGCCACCCGCAAGCGTCGCCTCGGTCGTCGCGGCGTTCTTCAGGTAGCCCCGCATGACCGTATTACCGCGCAGCATCAATTCGCCGATGGTTTCGCCGTCTCTCGGAACAGGCGTCATTGTCTCGCTGTCCATAACCGTCTGATCTTCGAGCGTCACGTAGTTCACGCCCTGGCGAGACATGACGGCCGCACGCGCTTCGCCTTCGAGATCATCCCATTCGGACTGCCAAGCGCATAAGGTCGACGGCCCGTAGGATTCTGTCATGCCGTAGAGATGGGTGACCCGAAAGCCCATCTTCTCCATCCCCTCGATCACGGCGCTCGGCGGCGCGGCCCCGCCGGTCGCAATTTCGATGGGTCCGTGATCGAATGTGCGCCGGATGTCCGCTGGCGCGTGGATCAGCATGGTGAGAACGATCGGCGCGCCGCACATATGCGTCACCTTGTGCTCTTCGATCATCGGAAAAATCAATGCGGGATCGACCGCGCGCAGACAGACATGAGTTCCACAGGCCGCCGTCACCGCCCAGGTGTAGGTCCAACCGTTGCAGTGAAACATCGGCAAGGTCCACAAATAGACGGATTGCGGGCTGAGGCCGAAAGATATCGTATTGCCGAGCGCGTTCAGAAAGGCGCCGCGGTGGTGATAGACAACGCCTTTCGGATCGCCGGTGGTCCCGGAAGTGTAGTTGAGGCTCAGCGCCTGCCATTCGTCCGCCGGCGGCTGCCACTCATACCCGGCATCTCCCTCCCGCAGGAACGCCTCGTAATCCAATTCGCCGAGCAATTCACCGCTTTGATCGAGCGGATCGTCGATATCGATGACCAGCGGGGCGGCATCGCAATGCGCGAGCGCTTCCTTGATGACGGACGAGAACATGCGGTCGGTAATCAGCACCTTCGTCTCCGCATGATCCAGAATGAAGGCAATCGCTCCGGCATCGAGCCGAATGTTCAGCGCGTTCAAGATCGCACCGGTCATCGGCACGCCGTAATGCGCCTCCAAGAGCGCCGGGACGTTCGGCGCCATCACGCTGACCGTGTCGCCCTTGCCGATACCGCGTCGCGCCAAAGCGGACCCCAGCCGCCGGCTCCGGGCGTAGAGCTCAGCATAAGAGTACTTTGTGTCGCCGTGGACAACCGCCGTCTTGTCCGGATACACGCCAGCGGCGCGGCGCAGAAAATTGACCGGCGTCAACGACTGATAATTTGCCTGATTCTGATCGAGATCGGTGTCGTAGGGAGAGATCATTCAAAGACTGCCTTCGGGTATTCCGACGGGAGGCGCACTTAAAACCGAGCACCTCATCATGGCCGGATATCGTTGGCAGCAGCGGCGGAAAGTCAAGTCGGCATGGCGCCGACGCAACCCGCAGCGGGCCGCCGAAGTGTGGACTTGCAAAGGACGCTCCCGCGCGCCAGCCTTGGGACCGTCCTTGGCGGCAGTGCATTCTGAATTTCGCAATGATTAAGATCGATCTTTTCTCGGATCCCATTTGCCCATGGTGCTTTATCGGAAAGCGCCGGCTGGAAGCGGCGCTGGAAACGCGCCCGGATCTCGACGTCTCAATCCAATGGCACAGTTTTCAACTCAACCCGATGATGCCGCTCGAAGGGATGGACCGCGAGGACTATCTGGCGCTCAAATTCGGCAATCCGGGAAACGCGCGGCGCCTTTACGACAACATCTCCGCCGTCGGCGCGCAGGCCGGGATTTTCTTCGCGTTCGAGAATATCGCCCGGACACCCAATACGCTCCGCGCGCACCGCCTGATCAGATATGCCGGACACACTGGTCGCCAGAGCGATACCGTCGAAGCGCTCTTCAACGCCTATTTTCTCGACGGCTTCGATATCGGCGACATCCAGGTTTTGGCAGACCTCGCCGCGCGGACCGGGCTCGATCGCGCCGAAACCTTTGCCTATCTGGAGACCGACGAAGACCTCGACCTGATCAAGGCGGAGGACATGCAGGCACGCCAACTCGGCGTTCAAGGCGTGCCCTTCTATATCCTGGAGGAGCAATACGCGATTTCGGGCGCCCAGGAGCCGGAAGCCTTTCATCCCCTCTTCGACTTATTGCTGGCACGGCAGCGGGATGCGGAGAGAGTTTTGACAGAGGCCGATTAGAGGGTCGATCAGCCCTCCACCAAGGCGGCAAGATCGCTCATCAGCCGGTGCGCGCCTTTGACCCGCACATCCGCCGAAGACCAATTCTGCAGATAGACGACCTTTTGATCCGGCCGCAGTTTGATCGAGCGTGCCTGACGCTGGATATAGCCGATCAGTCGTTCGGGATTTGGCGGCGTGTTGTTGCGGAAGGAAATGACCGCCCCCTTGGGTCCCGCATCGATCTGCTCGACGCCGGCAATCCGGCAGAGTTGTTTGACCGCCATTACTTCCAGCAGGTTCTCGACCTCCTGCGGCAAGGGCCCGAATCGGTCGATCATCTCCGCCGCGAACGCTTCGATTTCCTCCTGGCCGACGAGCAGCGACAACCGGCGATACAGGCCGAGGCGCACCGACAGGTCGGAGACATAACTCTCCGGAATGAGCACCGATGTGCCGAGCGAAATCTGCGGCGTCCACGCCTCTTCCTCGACTTCGCCGCTATCGCGCAAAGCGGCGATGGTCTCCTCCAGCATGTGCTGATAAAGCTCCACCCCCACTTCGCGGATATGGCCGGACTGCTCGTCGCCGAGCAGATTGCCCGCGCCGCGAATGTCCAGATCGTGACTGGCGAGCGAGAAACCCGCCCCCAGCGTATCCAACGCCTGCATTACCTCAAGCCGCCGCAACGCCGTCGGCGTGACCGTCTGGCCCGGCGGCAGGGTCAGATAGGCATAGGCGCGCACCTTCGAACGCCCGACACGCCCGCGCAATTGATAGAGCTGCGACAGGCCGAACCTGTCCGCCCGGTGGACGATGATCGTATTTGCCTTGGGAATATCGAGACCCGCCTCCACGATATGTGTGCTCAGCAGAATATCGTATCGGCCTTCGACAAATCCGTTCATGACCTCTTCGAGCGCCGCCATCGGCATTTGGCCGTGCGCCACGGCCATCCGGGCGTCCGGCACCAGCTCGCTGATCCGCCGCTGGACATGATCAAGATCGGCGATACGGGGGCAGACGTAGAATATCTGCCCGCCGCGAAAACGCTCGCGCTGGATCGCTTCCCGCATGACGACGGGATCATAAGGCAGGACAAACGTCCGAACCGCGAGCCGGTCGACCGGCGGCGTCGCAATGATGCTCATCTCCCGAACGCCGGCGAGCGCCATCTGCAAAGTCCTCGGGATCGGCGTCGCGGTCAGGGTCAGAACATGCACATCGGCTCCCAACTGCTTCAACCGTTCCTTCTGCGCCACGCCGAAATGCTGTTCCTCGTCGATGATCAGCAGGCCCAACTTCCGGAACTTGATCGACTTCGAGAGTAGCGCATGGGTTCCGACGACGATGTCGACCTCGCCCGTCTCCAGGTCCGCCTTAACGGCTTGTGCTTGTTTGCCGCCGACCATGCGGGACAGGAGGCCCAACTTCACCGGCAACCCCTTGAAGCGTTCCTCAACGGTCGCGAAGTGCTGGCGGGCGAGCAATGTCGTCGGCACCACCATGGCGACTTGCTTGCCCGCCATGGCGGAGACAAACGCAGCGCGCAGGGCAACCTCCGTCTTGCCGAAGCCGACGTCGCCGCAGATAAGACGGTCCATCGGCCGGCCCGACCCGAGGTCGGTGACGATATCTTCGATGGCGCGCAATTGGTCGTCGGTTTCGGTCCACGCGAACTCCGCGCAAAACTCTTCGAACGAACCGTCGCTCGGCAGCGGCACCGCATCGGTCCTCTTGAGTTCCCGCTGCGCAGCCGTCTTCAACAAGGATTCCGCAATCAGCCGAATCCGTTCCTTCACCCGTGCCTTGCGCGCCTGCCAGGCGGCGCCGCCGAGGCGGTCGAGCTGCGCCTCCGATTCCTCGGTGCCGAAACGAGACAGCACGTCAATATTTTCGACGGGGACATAGAGCCGGTCGCCACCGTTATATTCCACCGTCAGGCAATCGTGCGACGCACCGTCGACTTCAAGGGTTTCCAGGCGCACGAAACGGCCGACTCCATGATCGATGTGGACGATCAAATCGCCGTCGCTCAAGCTCGACACTTCGGAGATAAACTCTTCCGCCCGGCGCCGGCGGCGCGATGGCCGGGCCATCCGTTCGCCGAGAATGTCCTGCTCGCTGAACGCGACAAAAGCGGGTGTGGAAAATCCCCGGGCGATATCAAGCGCGGCGATCGACACCGAACCGGCGGAGCGCGCCGCCAATTGTTCCCAGGTCTCCATGATGGCGACATCACGGACGCGGTGATCCGCAAGAAGGCCCGCCAACCGATCCCGCGACCCGTTGCTGTAGGCGAAGATCACGACCTTGCGGTCGGTCTCCTTCGCGACGCGTTCCCGAAAAGCGTCAAAAAGGTTCAGGTCCGCACGATGGCGGGCTTCCGTGAAATCCCCGATCCGGCGTCCTTTGAGGTCGATTGTCGTGCCACCATCGCCGCCCGCCGCGAGCGGAAAGAACGCGAAGAGCGGACGCTCGGCTGTCGACGCTTCCCATTCCTGCTCGCTCAGATACAGAAACTCGCTCGGCAGCGGTTTGTAGACCGGCGTCTCGTCATTGGCCTCCCGCACCGTCGTCGGCATCATTTCCCGACGAGCGTCGTAGAAATCCCGGATCGTCTCGAGGCGAACGGCAATCGCCTGTTCCGCTTCGTGATCGAGACTCACGACAGCGTCGGGTACGAAATCGAAAACAGTCTCCAAGCGATCCCAGAACAGCGGCAGCCAGTGCTCGACGCCCGGATGATGCATCCCGGCGCTGACCGCCTCGTATAAGGGATCGGGGCCTGCGGGCGGTCCAAATTGGCGGCGATAGCCCTCGCGGAACCGCTCCGTCGCATCGTCGTCGAAGAGGATCTCACTGACCGGACCTAGGGAGAATCGCTCAGGCGTCCCGGTTGTCCGCTGGGAGACCGGATCGAAGCTCCGGATCGATTCGAGCTCGTCGCCGAAAAAATCCAAACGATACGGCTCCGCCGCTCCCGGCGAATAGACGTCGACGATCCCGCCCCGGAAGGCATACTCGCCCGCTTCCCGTACGGTGGCGGCGCGGCGATAGCCATTCCGCTGAAAATAAGCCGAGAAGCTTTCTTGCGGAATCGAATCCCCGACGGTGCCCGACAGACCGCTCGTCTCGAACAACTCGCGCGGCGGGACCCGCTGCAACACGGCGCTCACGGTCGTCAGAACCAACCCCGCCGCATGCGCGCCGGTCAATCTCCCGAGGGCGTCAAGGCGCCGCGCCACAATCTCGGGATTGGGCGACACACGGTCATATGGCAGACAGTCCCAGGCGGGAAATTCCACGATGTCGAGAGTGGGGGCAAAGAACCGAACCGCCGCGGACAAGGCCGACATTCGGGCGTCATCCCGGCAGACATGCAGGACTCTGCGGCGAGCGGCTTCTTCGGCGAGCACGAGCGCGTCGTAGCCCTCCGGTACACCCGTCGCGACAACCCGGCCGGGACCGGAAAAGTTTTCGACTAAAGAGATGAGCCGCCTCCGCGACGCCGGACGCTATCGATGAAACCTCGAAGCACATCCGAATCGATTTCCGACGGCACTGCTTCTCGTCCCAAAGCCCAGGCATACAGATCGTCGTCCGGCTCGTTCAACAGCCCTTCGAATGTGGAGAGTTGCTGCTCCGAGAAGCCTTGCATGTTCTCCTCGTAATAGCCCCCGAGAAGGATATCCATTTCCTTCGTGCCACGGTGTTTGCTTCGGAAAAGCAACCGCTTGCGTTTCGTCTCCACGGTCTCTGATGGATGTGTCATGTGCCCTCCTGCGAAATTTTCCGTTCCATATATTGTGCTTTTGCCGCTGCGTAAATCGTCGTGTCGCGTTGCCTCCGATCTTCTCTGGAGTAAACTTGCCTCTCGCCACTCGGAAATCTGGATAAAGCGGTGCGACCTGAAATCCTGAATAGGCTGTTTAGACCGACAACGGCGCTTGCCGGCGTTGGACCGCGAATCGCGAAACTGATCGAGCGGCTGGCCGGGCCAAGAGTCATCGATATCCTGTTCCATCTACCCCGCGAAATTATCGACCGCCAGGTCGTACCGAGCATCTCGGGCGCGCCGAGCGGTAAGATCGCCACGCTGGCGCTAACCGTGCTCAAACACCAACCCGCGCGCGTAAAACGCCAACCGTACCGCATCCGCTGCAGCGATGGCACCGAAGAGCTCACGCTGGTCTTCTTTCATGCGCGGGAAGATTACCTGAGACGCGTGCTGCCGGAAGGCGCGCTGAGGTTGGTGAGCGGCTCCGTCGACCGCTTCCGGGGAGACACGCAGATCACGCATCCGGACTATATTCTGGCGCCGGAAGACGCAAAGGACCTGCCCTTGGTCGAACCTGTCTATCCCCTCACCGAAGGGCTCACCCTCAAGACGCTGGGCAAGGCGGTGCGCGCCGCGCTGGAAGATGTCCCGACACTCCCGGAATGGCAGGATCGCGGCTACAATAAGAAGCAAGGCTGGCCCGGCTGGCGCGACGCCCTTACGGCGGTGCATGCCCCCGACAGCGAGGCGGCGCTATCCGCAACCACTCCAGCGCATGCCCGCCTTGCCTACGACGAGCTACTGGCCAATCAACTGGCGCTCCAGATCATGCGCGAGAAGATGAGAAAGCGGCCGGGCCGATCCATCAAAGGGGACGGCCGCTACAGCAAGAAGGTGATTGCCGCCCTCCCCTTCGAATTGACTTCTTCTCAACGGGTGGCCTTGAGCGAGATCGCCGGAGACCTCGCAGCACCGTCGGCGATGTTGCGCCTGCTACAAGGGGATGTCGGCAGCGGCAAGACCCTCGTCGCCCTGCTGGCGATGCTCGAGGCGGTCGAATGCGGCGGCCAAGCGGCCCTGATGGCGCCGACGGAAATCCTGGCGCGCCAACATCTGGCGACCATTGAGCCCCTGCTCGCCCCGCTCGGCCTCAAGACCGCAATCCTGACCGGCCGCGACAAAGCCGCTGCCAAGCGGCAAACCCTGGCGGCATTGGCAGACGGCGACATCGATATCGTGGTCGGCACGCATGCCCTCTTCCAGGAATCGGTGGAAATGAAGGACCTGATGCTCGCCGTCATCGACGAGCAGCACCGCTTCGGCGTCCATCAACGACTGAATCTCGCGGGCAAGGGCAAAGGCGTCGATGTGCTGGTCATGACCGCGACTCCCATTCCCCGAACGCTTCTGCTCACCGCCTATGGAGACCTCGAATCTTCGCAACTTCGCGAAAAACCGGTCGGCCGTCAGCCGATCGATACCCGCACGGTGCCGCTAAACCGCCTTAGCGAGGTCACCGACGCCGTCGCCAGACGCCTCAGAGAGGGTGCGAAAGCGTATTGGGTTTGTCCCTTGGTGGAAGAATCCGAGCTCAGCGATCTTGCCGCCGCCGAGGACCGTTATGCGGAATTGAAAGCCCGATTCGGCGATAGCGTGGCCTTGGTCCACGGCAAGATGAAGGGACCGGAGAAGGACGCAGCCATGGCGCGATTTTCCGAAGGAGATGCGAATATCCTGGTCGCGACGACCGTCATTGAGGTCGGGGTCGACGTCCCCGACGCGACCATCATGATCATCGAGCATGCGGAGCGTTTCGGCCTTGCACAGCTGCATCAATTGCGCGGGCGCGTCGGCCGCGGCGCGGGCGCGTCCAGTTGTCTATTGCTGTACGCTCAGCCGCTCGGCGAGACTGCGCGCGCCAGGCTGAAAATCCTGCGGGAATCAGAAGACGGCTTTCGGATCGCGGAAGAGGATTTGCGGCTGCGCGGAGGCGGCGAAATCCTCGGCACCAAGCAGAGCGGTCTCCCGGCCTTTCGCCTGGCCGACCTTGCGGTTCATGGGGATCTCCTGGCAACCGCGCGTGACGACGCGAAGCTGATCCTCAATCAAGACCCGGATTTGAGCGGTCCTCGGGGGGATGCGCTGAGGGTGCTCCTCTACCTCTTCGAGCGGGATGCTGCGGTTCTCACGCTGCGTTCCGGCTAGGAATACTACTCCGGCTTGTCCGCCTCCAACGTGCTGAGGACACGATCCTCAATGGGCGTCGGTGTATATTTTGGCGTCACCATGCCGACCGAAATGACCATCTTCACGGCATCTTCGACCGGCATATCCAGTGGAATCAAATCTTTAGCGGGAACATATAATAGAAAGCCTGAGGTGGGATTGGGAGTCGTCGGCACATAGACATTGACCACCTCGTCCGGCGTCAGATGCTGCACCTCTCCCGTCGTCCGTCCAGTGATGAAACCGATGGTCCACGCATCGCGCCGCGGATATTCCAGCAAGACCGCTTCACGGAATGCTTCTGACTGATCGCGGAAGACCGTCTCCAAAATTTGCTTGGAGGCGCTGTAAATCGACCGAACTACCGGCATCCGGGCAACGATCGTCTCGCCAGTACGGACAAGAAAACGCCCCATGAACCCGGCCGTCAGCGCTCCCACCAACGTAATGGCAACCACCAACACGATGACGCCCACGCCCGGCACGCCGATGGTGATGCCGAAATAATCCTGGATATAGGTATTCGGATTCCAATGCGCCGGAATCAACGGTACCACATGGCTATCGACGAACTCGATAAACCAAAGGGCAAGTGCAACGGTTACGGCAATGGGCGCGGTCACCAGGATGCCGGCGAAAAAATAAGCACGGAGTTTCCCTAAGACACCGACCTGGAGCATGGCCTTCGCGCGCCGGGTGCGTGACCTGCCAACAACCTTCGGATCGTTCATTCTAAGACTTTCATGGCAAGGGAAATTCGACAGGTGTGTGATATATAGTCCCCTCGACTACGATACAACATGCACCGGCCGACCAATCTCTTGAGAATGGCCTCAACTTTGCGTGAAACTCCTCTTCCAAGGCGCGCCGCGCAGGCGCATATGAAGGACCCAATGAACGACGCAACCCTTTTGTCTCCAGGACCGTGCCTAATATCACTGGCGACAGCGGTTCCGGGGCACGAAATCGACCAAGCCGACGTTGAAGCGTTCGGGCGCCGGCTCTTCGCGGAACGTCCAAAGACGTTCGAGCGCCTGGCCAGCGCCTATTCCAACGCGGGTATCGAGCGCAGATACTCCTGCGTGCCGCTGGAATGGTACGGACAGTCGCATGGCTGGAAAGACCGGACGGCGTTGTTCGTGGAAAATGCCCTGAGCCTGTTGCAAACCACCACCGAAGAAGCGCTGCAATCGGCCAATCTTACCCCCGAAGACATTGACGGAATCGTGGTGGTCACCTCGACAGGGCTTGCCGTGCCCAGCCTGGATGCGCTGCTCATGGAGCGTCTTCCTTTTCGACGGAACGTCCAACGCCTGCCCATATTCGGATTGGGGTGCGGCGGCGGCGTATTGGGACTCTCGAGAACCGCGGCACTGGCACAATCGCAACCGGGAAGCCGGTGGCTGTTCCTCGTGGTCGAGTTGTGCGGACTTACTTTCCGCGGCGCCGATCTCTCAAAGAGCAATATCATTGCCACAGCCCTTTTCGGGGATGGTGCCGCGGCCGGCATCGTTCAGGTCCGGGAAGATGGGCACAGGCTCACCAGTTGGGGCGAGCATTGCTGGCCGGACACATTGGACGTCATGGGGTGGCTCATCGAAGAGGATGGGTTTGGCGTGCAGTTCAGCCGGGATATTCCGCAACTCGTCCGAACGGAAATGCGGATTGCAGCGGATGATTACCTCTCCTCCGCCGGTTGCGGGTTCGATTCCATCGACCGGTTCGTGTTACACCCTGGCGGCACGAAGGTACTCCAGGCGCTGGAGGATGCTTTCGACATTCCCCACCCGGGCCTCGCGACCGCAAAGGCGGTCTTGCGCGAATTCGGCAACATGTCGGCAGCGACGGTCATGTTCGTCCTGGAACGGGAACTTGCTTCAAAACCGCGCGGCCGGAGTTTTCTCGGCGCGCTGGGCCCAGGTTTCACCGCAGGATTCGCGGTCATGGATCACTCATGACACTTGGCTTCGCACAATGGGTAATCGTTGCCGTCGCGGCGTTGCGTGCCGCCGAACTGATATGGGCCAATCATAATACGAAACGTCTGTTCAAGAGAGGCGGGAAAGAATACGGCAGAGGACACTACCTGCTGTTTGTACTCCTGCATGGCAGCTGGCTGATCGGTCTCTGGATCGCCATTCCTCCCGAGACGCCTCCCAACGCCTCCTTGCTTTTGCTGTTTGTCCTTCTGCAGGCCGGGCGAGCATGGGTCATATGGAGTTTGGGGCCCTACTGGACCACCCGGGTGATTTCCGCGCCAGACTTTCCGCGCATCCGGCGCGGCCCTTTCCGTTGGGTCGATCATCCGAACTACATGATCGTCAGTGCGGAGATCGCGGTACTTCCTCTGGCATTTTCCGCCTGGGAGATCGCGCTTGGCTTCAGTCTGTTGAATACGGCCCTGCTTTGGTGGCGGATTCGGATTGAGGCGCAAGCCTTGAACGAACGGCGTGAGCCGCACTCAGAGATTGCGTGCTAGACGATGAGAAACGGGTATACTGCGGTCCAATGATCGTCTCGCGCCGGACGAGCGTTAATTGATGTAGGGTTTGGATCGCATTGTTGGGGGAATCGCATGACGGATTCGGGAAATGCGTCGCTTAAGAACATTCCACTGCTGGCCGATTTACCGCAAAAAGCGCTCGATGAATTGGCAAAACGTTGCAGTTGGCGAAACTTCCGGCCGACGGAACAAGTCATCGACCGGCAAAGCGATAGTTGCGAACTTTATTTCATTGTCGAAGGACGCGCCCGCGTTGTGAACTATTCGCTATCGGGACGGGAAGTCACTTTCGACGACCGTGAAGGCGGCCAATATTTTGGCGAACTCGCCGCATTGGACGGCGAGCCACGCTCCGCGAATGTCGTCGCACTCGAGAACACAGTGGTTGCCTGCCTGTCACGGGAAGGTTTTCACGAATTGCTGATGGACTATCCGCAAGTCGCCGTCAAAATCCTGATGAATCTCGCCAAAATCGTCCGCATTTCAACCGACCGGATTATGGATCTCAGCACTCTGGGCGCCAACAACCGGGTCCATGCGGAACTCCTGCGCCTCGCCAAACCGGGAATGAAGGATGACAATACCGCCGTCATTTCGCCGATCCCCATCCACGGCGATATCGCCAGCAGGGTCAGTACAACACGGGAGACCGTAGCCCGCGTCTTCAGCGACCTGACCAGGGAAGGCATCTTACAGCGGGACCGGGACGCCCTGATCATCCTGGATGTCGATCATCTGACGGAAATTGTCGAACAAGTCCGTGGTGAGGGCGATTAGCCGATTGACCATACGGCGCGGCCTCCATATGTTCGGGTCACCGCAGCCAAAGACTTCTATGGCAACGCTGTGGGCCCGTAGCTCAGCTGGTAGAGCAACTGACTTTTAATCAGTAGGTCACAGGTTCGAACCCTGTCGGGCTCACCA
>JAYPOZ010000085.1:0-20107 GCA_038131165.1 Rickettsiales bacterium
TTCAAGTTCGACAGACTCTAACTTCAAAGCGGGGGAGTTTCAGGGGGCAAGGTCATCCTGAATGTGTCCGTGCAGACGATGCTGTCCGGTTCCACCTTCTCCTGAATGATGGGAAGAAGCGTTTCCGTCTTGGCGTTCGGGACGATCGCCGTGTAGACCTTCCCACCTCGCTTCAGCAAGCCAAATACAATCACTTTGCCCACCGCCCCGCGTCCGCGCTTTCCTTTTCGAACGCCGCCGAAATAACTCTCGTCCGTCTCGACCTCGCCGCACAATCGATAGCTCGGCAACTTGCTCGCAATCAGCTGGCGCAGATGCATGAAAAAGCGGATCGCGGTGTTCGCCTGAACGCCGACGACTTAACCCGTGGCGCGGGCTGTGCTGCCAGCCACAAAATGCTCGATCAGCTTGCTTTGTTGGCCCGCCGTAAGCCTGCTCTTGCGCTTGTACATCGTAGCCATCGTAGAACCTCAAAAGGCTCTTAGCTACTTCAGCCCCAATTTTAAATTAAGCGTGAGAGCAAAAGAAAACTTGTTGCCTGCCCTCCACCCCAAAAATGGCTCAGGTAAACTGAGATAGGACAGCTAATTAAGCTTCCCCCGAACATGGTGCCAGCTTTAGGGCAATTTTTCCGTTTTGATACCTATTAGACGTCCGAGTTGCATTATATGGTTGTAATTCGCTGGGGTTTTGTTGTTAATCGCGTTGTGCGGTCGCTCCTGATTGTAATCTCTGCGGTGAGCCTACTAATTAGAGCGCGCACCATCCAGCAACAAGAACCAGCTCTAGCCAATACATTTTGATCGAACCTTACCGTTGCAGGATCCGACAAATGCATTGTCCGTCGGCTTGGCGGGTTGGGCTTTTCCCAACCACCTATTAGAGCTCAAGCTGCATGATCCAGGCATCGATGGGTGTTCTGTCGTCGTTGTAAAGTCCGAAAGCCAACCGTGCGCCATCCGGACCCGATGGCACTAACGAGATCCACGAATTAAGGCTTTCTCCTGAAGGGGAATAATAACCTCCGCCGGCCCTATAGTATGAGGCCAGGTTCCAGCCTAATCCGGTACCGAGTCCCATCGGCCAACCTTGGTTCGGGCGCGCTCCTGGAACAAAACTACCGTCACCCGGGTTGACAACCATAGCATTCCGACCGGCCTGCTGAACATCCAATAATGCGCCAGATGGCCCGCGGACTAAGGCACGCGGGCGTTGGCCCAATATCTTGGCGTTCAAGATCGCTTGTCGATAGCCAAAGCTGATGCCTGCACCTGACCGAGAAGCGCCGGGAAAATATGGTGTATTGGAAGATTGCGCCGACGCAGTACCGACGCCTACTAACATTATTGTCGCAGAAATCATTGATGTCATTAAGCTTTTCATTTTTCTGACCTCGTTCATTGAGTTTTTAAGCCCCCACGATGGCAATGGCTATCGCGCCATTGATGTAGAAAATATTCTGCACTTACCCCTGTGGCCCTCCTCCGCTTACAATAATCGTGCGGCAGGCAAATCAACAATTTCCGCATTTTTTCCCGCCACTGCGATGGGTAGCATCGTTTCGCTTTCATCGGCAAACACGGCACGTGCTGCCCTATTTTTAAAAGCAATTTTTGTATCAGAATGCGAACCGTCACCTTTACGCGACAGTCGGATACATCTGAACAGTTAGAGATGATACGGTTAGGGATATACAAGCTCATAAAGGATAGAAGCGAAATTTCGATTTCTGACAAATTACAAATGAATACCAGCCTTAGTCTGTCATAGCTAAAGCTCTCACCCAGGGCGGTGGCGATTATAAGGTACCCGTATTGTAGCATCGTGAGCCGGCCGAATGGTAAGAAATTGCCCTCCTGCTTTAAGGGCAGCACCGATGTCCGCACCTCTCGAGTGACTTTTTTCAAGTTATTATCTTCGTCTGAAGAAAAGACAATCTGAAAACCCTCGAAGTCTTTTCGGCTCTGCCTCGGGCAGTAATACAAAAGCCAGATTAAACTTTGGAATTGGATCAAGATCACGCACGCAGGCTTAAAGCTTTTGCGAAAAGCGTCCTTCGAACGCAGATCAACCATCACGATGGCACTCGAACTCTCCGCGCACGTCAGAGCCAGATGTAAACTCCGAGCATCATCTGTATCGCGCGATGCGATGAGGGATCGAATATCCTTTATCATCGTATTTTTCGCATAAGTTTAATCATCTTTCTTCTAACGCGATAACTCTTATTGCTCTGTTGCAGGCAGATAATAATAGCGGGCTTTAAGGGATTACCTCAGCTCACCGCTTCAATGAGTTTATTGGCTGTCATCCAAACATCC
Source organism: Rickettsiales bacterium (assembly GCA_038131165.1). Lineage (GTDB taxonomy): Bacteria > Pseudomonadota > Alphaproteobacteria > UBA8366 > UBA8366 > UBA6544. Next base: position 2,322 of record JAYPOZ010000085.1, read on the forward strand.
CAAGGCACAAAAGTGATAATCTCAGAAAATAAGTATTAGTAATTTTATATCTAAATTTCAAAAATATTTATTTTGTTTTTTCAATAATACTTTTGAATTTAAAAGTATCCTTATTCTCACTAATCAAAAAAATAAAAATATGCGATAAAATTACAGTTAATAATGTTTCATAAATGGCCCTTTACTGCTGTTGCTGTTAGGCCGGTTAAAGGCGGAGAGAACTTTATGTTAAAAATCTCAATTCCCAGGATTGCTTTCGCTTTCATGTTTCTCGGCGGATGCGCAGCCAGCGACATTTACCCGGCTAAGGGTGTTCGGCCAACACTGGGTCTTCCGGTCACCAACAACGACACCCCCTATTCTCAATGTTTGACAAACCTTTCTTTCTTAAAGGGTAAAAACATGCCGGTGTTCGCCATTGGTGAGGTTGCGGACAAAACTGGCCAGATCGACCGTGGCAACAATGCTTCCGTCATTACCCAGGGCATTACAGAGATGATGATCAGTGCCCTCTATAAAACCAGAAGCGTGTCAATCGTCGAGCGTTTTGATCTACGCATCCCCCTCGCCGAGGCACGGATGGTTCAACAGAAGCTTGCGGTCAAGCCTGCGCAAACAGCGGCACCAATACGCGCCAGCAATTTTGTCATCATGGGGGCGCTTACCGAGCTTAACTTCAATATTGTAAGCGAAGGCGCACGACTGGGCATATCAGGGGCTGGCGGTGGCGCTAGAACCGTCGTCATCAACGTCGGGCTCGATGCCCGGGTCGTCAACTCACAGAGCTTCGACGTGGTGCACGTCAGTTCTCTTCAGAAACAAATTTTTGGATATGAAGTCGAAGCAAACGTCTTTCGTTTCTTTGGCACAACTCTCGTCGAGTTCGATGCGGGACGCGTTCAAAACGAACCGCTTCAGCTCGGCGTTAGATCCGTCGTCGAAATGGCCGTTTACCAAATCATGACGGATTTCCTGGGCCTGCCGAGTGCGCCTGAGTGCCAGCTCGAGCAGGTCAATTACGCAAAAGATGCGTTAACCTACCAAGTGGAGAAATAAGTATGTCTCGTAAATTGAAAGCCACATTACTTGGGTCCACTGCTGCGATCGCAATCGCATCAAGCCCAATAGCCCCAGCCCTTGCCTTCGACGCCGTGAATTGGAGTTGGGATGCGCAAGTTACCGAAACCGTAAATAAAGACGTCTCTGTGGTCATCGACTTGAAACCCACGGGCATGGTGATGGTCGAAGACCTTCAGGTACATATTGGGGACATCACCGCCACATCGGATGTTACCGGTATTGACAATAATCAGCCTACTGAAGGTAGCAACGGTGGCACAGGCAATGGTGAACTAGAACTTCAGTTTCATTACGCTACTGATGGTAGCTTGGTCGACGATGGCTTCCAGAGCCCAGAAATTACCTCTGTGTCCGTAAGTGAAACTTCGAACGGGAGTGAATTTGACGGTTCAGTGGAACTGACGGTCGATCTCAGTCAAGTTGAACTTCCGCCAACTCAGCCGAGCCAAACGTTCGATGCTCTGATTGAGCTGCCTTCGATTAACAGCGAGGCAACTGCAGTTGCTAACAATACGAGCATCGAATCTGCTGCTTCGATCGAGCTGCATGAGGGCCAGTTTGCCTTCAATGTTGTCGGTGATTCTAATTTGAACGGCAATGGCAACTTGCTGAACGACGCAGAAACCGAAAATAGCAATTTGACTGCTGCAAATGTCCTCGGCGTCTTTGCTCTGACAGGGGAAACTGAAGCTATCGATGTGAAAGCAAGATCGTCTGTCTCCGATATTCTAAATGCGACGGTCGACAGCTCGGCAACGGCTGTTGTGAACAACCTTACCGTAAATCTTGAGCCGGATGTTGCGGATAACTCCCTAGCTATCGCTGATATCGTTCAGTTCAGCTTTGCTGATGTGACTGCCAAATCGGAGGTCACGAACGTCTCTCTAACCAACTACACCAATTTGGGTAGCCTTGAGAGATCGATCATCAATTCCGTTGCAACCGCGGTGGGTAATAACAAGTCTATCACGGTTGCCGCCCCTGTTATTGGCGGTACGGTACAGGGATCGGGATCTTAAATTTTCCGCTTCTGAAAATGGTGAGGGAGACAGTTCGCTGTCTCCCTCATTTTCCCGCTTGGAGAGTATCATGTTCGACTTACTAAAGATTACAACGCTTGCCACAGCTATATCAGCTGCCATAGTGATAATGGCTGAGAGCATCCCAATGGGATCTGCCTCAGCCCAGCAAATGGGTCGTGAGGGTTACAGCTTCCCACCTCGAAATTCCAGCTTGGCGGCTCAGTTCCAATTCCAGCGTTCTGTTGGCACTAGCGCACAGGGCAGTTCTGATGCCGCCTTGGGTGCACTAACCCAATACAGCAACGTCTACAACTCGTCCTCTACAGCCATCGCCAACATGAATTCTGTAACACAGAACCTGTCTGGCGGCTCAACGGGTAGCGTAGATACGTTAGGTTCGCAAGATAGCGCGGGCGATCAAGGCTCGACCGCAAAGACTGATGTCTCTGTAGACAATTCCGTCAAGGATGCCGGCAACCTTACGCAAATACTTACGCCGACAGTTCCCGAAACGCCGGAGTAGTTGAAATGCCCAACGCCACATTTCGTAGCAGCTGTTCTAGCCACCTTGCACGGACCAGCCTAATCGTGGTGGCCATGTTAATCTCGATGACGGTAGCCCCCCTGACCGTCATCGGAGCGGAGGGTGGCCCCCTAACCCCTGACAAGGTGGCCACCCTCACTGCCCGCGCTAAAGCCGGCAACGCCAATGCCCAGTTTCAACTTGGCGTTCTCGGCCTTGGCAATTGGCTTGGAGCCCAAGGCCGCGCGGATGCAATTCCCCGACTGACGACAGCGGCAAATGCAAAACACAACGGCGCAGCCTATGTCCTCGGAATGCTCTACATTCGCGGCATCCTTGTAAACCGAAACCCCGTCAAGGGCGTAAGCTTTTTGCAGGCCGCGTCCAATCGCGGAGATTTGCGATCAAAGAATAGCTTAGCGCTACAGTTACTGCGCGGAGACGGAATTAAAAAAGATCCTTCAGCCGCAATAGTCCTTTTGGAATCTGCCTCATCAGCGGGTTTACCCGAAGCGCAAACCAATCTAGGCCTGATTTACCTTCGGGGTGAGTTTACGCCACGCGACGAGATACGCGGTGCCATGCTTGTTCGCCAAGCCGCCGCGAATGGTCCGGCTGTCTCCCAATATAATTACGGATGGCTGCTAGAGAGCGGAACAGGTGTCACAAAGGACAATGCCGAAGCGCGCCATTGGTACGCACGTGCTGCCGAGAATGGAAGCACTGCCGCGCAATTCAATCTTGCTATCATGATGATTTCTACACCTGAGAGCGAAGATGATAGTATCAATGCCCTTAAATGGCTATTGGTAGTCAGCCAGAGCCAAGACCGGGACCTTAGGGAAGGTGCGAAAGACATTGCGCCTTCTGTTTCTAAACATTTGTCAACTGACCAAATCAAACAAGCAAAACAAGCCGCTATCGGATATCTCAAACGCCCACGCGACATAATGAGCAGTTCCCAATGACCACAAAATTTAATCGGGCCTGGCATTTGGTCCGAGCTGCCGGCCTTTGCCTATTTGCCACTCTTAGCATCGTCGGCTGCTCGCCGCTGTTAACGCTAGCTGCTGCCGCCCTTAGTGGAGGTTCATCTGGTTCGGCTCCCTTAACTTCGGGCATTTTCAACGGGACACCTTCACTAGCACAAAGTACTCGTACCACATCTATGGTACAAAACCAAAAACCGACCGAGCAAGCGATCCATGACGTTCTTAGTCATACGGACAACCAAACGATCCGCGACAGCTGTCTTGAAAGCCTTCCCCCTGAAGCAACCCTGCCTGTAACCAAATGCATAACGAGATTGTCGTGCATCCCGGGACTTAGCCGTCCGCTGATGATGCGGACTTGTCCGGCAAATGATTTTATCGCGCAAAGTGGAGGGCAGGCTGATATAAAAGGGCGTTCTCCATTTGCCGGTCCGCCATGGCGTTGGAAAGGGACGTCGGGATTATGAGTTTCTAGTGCAAAGCCAACGCGGTGGTAAGTCTCCCCATTAAAGTGGTCCGTCATGGGTTTATTGGAATCGGAGGAGGACCACGATGTCGAAGAGAAACTACAAACCCGAAGAGATCGTCGCGAAGCCGCGCCAGCTTGATATTCTGTACAGCCAGGGAATGACGATTGCAGACGCGATCCGCCAGATTAGCGTGAGCGAGGCGACGTTCTACCGCTGGTGTAAAGAGTGTGGTGGGATTAAGGCTGAACAATTGAAGTGTCTGAAGGAGTTGAAGAAGGAGAACGAACGTCTTCGCCGTTCCGTGTCGGACCTAATATTATTAGACAAACAGATTTTGGTGGAGGCCGCTAAGGGAAACTTTTGCCCCCTTTCCGCAGACGGCGTTGCGTTGATCTTGTACGTCATCGTTTTGAAGTATCGGAGCGCCGTGCATGTCGCGTTCTTGGACAGCACTGCTCGACACAATGTTGCATTCCCAAAGGGCGTGCAGATGAAGATCGGCTTGCCTCCGATATGATCGAGCTGGCCCACCAGTGAGGTCGATGCGGATATCGACGGGTTGCCGCTCTGCTTCGTCAGTCAGACTAGCAGTGAACGACAAGCGGATAGAGCGTCTCTGGAGACAGGAAAGGCTGAAGGTTCTGCCAAAGCACCCAAAGCGAGGCCGGCTCTGGCCCAACGATGGACCGTGCGTCCGTCTGCGGCCAGAGCATCCAGATCAAGTGTGGTCCGACGACTTCCTCCATGAACGAACTCATGACGGATGGGCGTTCAGGGTCTTGAACATGATCGACCAGTACATGAGAGAGTGGTTGATGATCAGTCTCAAGCGGAAACCGGACACCCGCAAGAACCTACCGCATTGGGGCTGAATGTGATTCCCTTTTGTGAGGCAACTGAGGGGGATTGGGATGGTTCAGCCAGGAATGTTTGGTCTGTCGGAGGACCTTGAACGTTTTAGCTGGGACAGTGACCCTTTGGAGATTTTGGAGGCGACGGTCGACTTCGAGTACTTCCGTGGCTGGCTGGTCGAGAGGCCGGGCTATGGCGCCGGTTCGAAGGGCGGGCGTCTACCATTTGATCCGGTGTCGATATTCAAGGCTTTGATTCTGTAGGCGCCGCACAACCTCAGCGACAAGCGCATGAAATTCATAATCCGTGATCGGCTGTCGTGGATGCGCTTTCTCGGCTTCGAACTTGGCGGTGCCGTACCGGATGAGAATACCATCCGCCACTTCCGCAACCGGTTGACCGAGACAAGTACCTTGAAGCGGGTGATGAAGGCGTTCTACTGGCAACTGAAGAAGAAGGCTACATCCCGATGTCCAGCCAGATCGTCGAAACAAGCCTCATGCCAGCTCCCAAGCAGCACAATACCGAGGAAGAGAAGGCGGCGATCAAGGAGAGTAAGTCGGCGGCCAAGATCTGGCCGGATGAGCCGAACAAGGCGGCTCAGAAGGATGTCGATGCCCGGTGGACCCTGAAGAACAGCGGCAAGGTCCGATTTGACGCCGAGGGCATGCCGCTACCGAGGATTGAATCGCCCCGAGTGTTTCGGAGACCGTCAACTTAAGTAAGGATGATGGTTATGACAAAAAGTAAAATGGCAAATCGCTACTCGCCTGAGGTCCGCGCACGTGCGGTCCGGATGGTCTTTGAGCATCGAGGCTCATACGAAACGCAGGCGGGCGCGATCGCGGCCATTGCACCCAAGATCGGATGTTGGCCAGCCGCATCCATCGACGCAAACCGGCGGGCAAGTCAATGCCGAGGACGACCACCGAGGCCAACGCTAAGAAATCGTCGATCCGAGCGGTGGTGGAGCATGTCTTCGCCCATCAGAAGATGCGCTACGGGCTGTGCATCCGCACCATCGGTCTGGCGCGGGCCGAGACCAAACTGACATTGGCCAATCTCGCCTACAACTTCGACCGCCTGGTCTTGCACGAGCGCAGCTCCACCATAAGATGAGTATGTCCAAAATCAGGAAAATCGGCCCGGATACACCACTTCCGGGGCAATCAACGCTTCAAAACTATCCAGATACTGAGACAACCTTCAAAAATCGGCGGTTCTTGCTGGTTTTCAGTTAAACTCGATCGATGTCATCGACGTGTTGACGGACTTGTTCTCCTGCGCGAGCCTCCGGCGTTTATACGCTCGGACAATGGCCCAGAGTTCGTCCCTGAGGCTGTGCGGAGATGGATCGAAGCGGTCGGCGCCAAGCGAGCCAAGCTCGCCATGGGAGAATGGATACTGAGAAAGCTTCAATACATGGTTCCGTGACGAACTTCTAAACGGTGAACTTTTCTTCAGTCTGAAGGAAGCTAACACCGTGATCGAGGAATGCCGCAAACTCTACAATAAGGTCAGCCCGCACAGTGCGCTTGGATACAGACCACCGGCACCCAAGAAAATCGTGCCGATGGACCACAAAACCACCATGCACTACCTAATCATCTGGACCACTTCGTCGGGGCCGGTCCCAACTCTCCAAGACCACCTCTTAATACCTAATCCAACGATAGGTTTCTACCTACTCCGCAGCCATCTCGTGCATTTTTGGCGCGGGCATCGGTGCCTGATTAATCTCGGCAATCGACTTGCCAAAATATTTCTCGACCAGAGGGATCACCTTTGTCGCGAAATTCTCCATCGAGGAAAGCGCGGTCTTGCTCGAGACATCGCCGACCTGGAAATAGATGTTCACGTGGGTCGGCCCGTAGAGTTCGATCTCCGCGCACAGCTTATCGGCCACGAGTTCGGCACTGCCGGCCAGGATGTTGCGCTCGATCTGCTCCAGAGGCGGCTCCCCCTCAAACCCCATCTCTTCCACCATATAGTCGTCGGCCAGCGTCTCGCGCCGGGTCCGCAGCGCCACTGCGATGCGCTGTTGATAGCGCGCGCCATCGGTATAGCGCTCGATCTCCGCGCGGTCGTCGCTGACGCACATGAACCGCAACACGCCGAGCGGGAAGTTCGTCGTGTCCTTGCCTTCGGCGGCATAACACTCCTCGACCTGGGTACGCAGGTCGCGAATCTTCTTCGGGCTGCCGACGCCGCCAGAGATGAACGGAATGTAGCCGTCGCGGGCGCACCGGCGATGGCTGTCCGGATCCTTGCCGGCAATCCAGATCGGCGGCCTCGGCGACTGTACCGGGCGCACGTTGATCGCGGTCTTCTTCTGCTTGTAGAACTCGCCGTCGTAACTGAAATGCGGCTGCCGCAGGCCCAGCTCGATCATGTCGAGCATCTCGTGAAACATCACCTTGTTCTTGGAAATATCGGCGCCCAGGCGTTCGAATTCGTAGTTCTGGTAGCCGCTGCCGACGCCGACATCAAGTCGCCCGCCCGAAAGCGCGTCGACCATCGCGATCTCCGCGATCAGACGCGCCGGCGCATGCAGCGGCAGGATCACGACTGCGCTGCCGACCCGGATCGTCTTGGTGATTGCCGCCGCATAGGCGCACATCATCAACGGCGAAGGGACCAGGCTGTAGTTTGAGAAATGATGCTCCGCGAACCAGACCCGGCTGAAGCCGAGTTCCTCCGCCCGCCGGGTATGGTCGAGCGCTTCCTGGATAAGGTCGTGCGAACTCTTCGAGCGGTCCCGGTGTTGTAGCAGATTGAACAGTCCAAAATCCATGGCGTCGTCATCCTATTCGCGTGAAATGCATTTTATCCTATATAGGCCACATCGGCGAAAAGGAGAACGGGCCGCTTGCCAGAGCGGATGGCGGGCCGTTATCCCTAAACGATATCTTGAGGAGGCCCCCCATGAGCCAAGATCCGCTGACCGTCGAGCATGACGGCGCCGTCGCAATCCTGACCTTCAATCGCCCGGAGGTCCTCAACGCGTTCAACAACGCACTGATGGAGCGGACCCTGGAAACCGTCGCCGCACTAAACGACGACGAATCCGTCCGGGTCATCGTGATGCGAGGGTCCGGACGGGCCTTCTCGCCCGGCTTCGACCTCAAGGCGTCGGCCGAGCGCAAGATGGAAGGCGTGCAGGACTGGGAGCGGCAGATGCAGCTGCAGTTCAATTTCATCATGCAGTTCTGGCACTCGCCAAAACCGACGATCGCCGCCGTTCACGGATACTGCATCGCCGGCGCCTTCGAACTGGCGCTCGCCTGCGACGTCACCATCGCCGCCGAGAATACCCGTTTCGGCGAACCCGAGGTGCGCTTCGGGACCGGGATCGTCGCGATGTTGCTGCCTTGGGTGACGGGGCCAAAACAGGCAAAGGAAATCCTGCTCACCGGCGAAGACCAGCTCAGTGCGGCGGATGCACTCCGCATGGGGATCGTCAACCGGGTGGTGGCGGACGACGCTGTTTTCAGCGAGGCGATGGCTGTAGCGAAGTCAATGGCGACGGCGGCCGAACGCTCCGTGCGGTTCACCAAACGGGCGATCAACGAGACCTACGAGGAAATGGGATTCAGCCGGGCACTTCGCTCGTCGCTCGACCTCGACGTCCTGCTCAATGCCGCCTCCGACCCGGTGAAGGAAGAGTTCAACCGTATCCGCCGCGAACAAGGCGTCGGTGCCGCCATCGCCTGGCGCGACGCACGGTTTCGGGGTTGACCCTCTCCATTTCGGTCATTCCGGGGCGTCCGAAGAGGATTCCCGACTCCGGGGCCGACCGCTAAAGCCGCTCCACGAACCGAGCCATCGCCGACAGCACGCTATCCCGGCGGTCGCGGTGCGGGGCATGACCGCAATTGTCCAGAATCAGGCGTTCGACCGGCCCGTCGCTTCCCCGCTCGATGCGCGCGACCTGTTCCAGCGTACCGTACTCGTCGTCGGCACCTTGTATGACCAGCGCCGGGCAACGGATCGCCGGCAGGTACTCCTCGATGTTCCAGTCCAGAAACGCCGGCAGTTGCCAGACGTCGTTCCAGCCGCGAAAGCTCGCCTCAGGGTCCGCATGGTGACGGGCCAGCCGGTCCCGAAGATCGTCCGAGGCCTCGAACATTCGCTGAATCTCCCCGATGCTGGCGACACAGAACGCCTCGGTGAAGACGTGGGCCGCCTCCAGAACGAGTCCCTGCACCCGGTCGGGATGAAGTCCCGCGAAAATCAGCGCGATGGACGCGCCGTCGCTGTGTCCGACGAGCAGTGGTCGCTCGATGCCCAGCACATCGAGCAATGCAGGCAGTTCCTCCCGTGCGGCCTTGTGCAAGTAGTCGACGGCGAAGGGCTCTCGCCGCACGGTCGAGCGGCCGTAGCCATAGCGCGAATAGACGGTGACCTCCGCCCCGGTCCGCGCCGCCAACGCGGCCGGGAAATCCCGCCATGTCGACACGCTGCCGAGACCTTCGTGCAGTAATACAAGGGTCGGTCGGTCGGCCACGGTTTCCCGATAGCGGTTAATTTCGATTTCGTTACCGCCCAACTGGACGGCAGTCCGTTCCGGCTCCATGGATCTAATCTTCGCCGTTCCGCCACGCTTCGGCATCGAATGCCACGTGGCCACCGAAATAATGCACTTGTCGGTCGAGCTCTCGAATCGTCTCCGGCGTATAGGAAGCGGACGGTCCGTCGAGCCAGACCGCGCCCGCCCTCCCTTCGACCCAGGCGTCGGCGGTCTGCAGAGTGCTCTGCCGCTGAATGACGTCGTAGATATAGTAGTGATGCGGGACGATCACCTTGGGCTTCAGGCGTTCGACGATGTGATCGACCATCTCCCAGCCCATGACATGGCGCGAGCCGTCGACCGGCAGCAGGGCGATGTCGATTTCGCCCAGCATGTCCCATACCTCGTCCGGCGGGTTGTGGCGATTGTCGCCCCAGTCGAGGATGCGCAAGCCGCCTGTCTCGACGATAATCAGGCAATGATCCCACGAGCGCGGATTGTTCGGCGGCGTGATGTCGATACCGTCGAAATCCAGAATGATTTTCTTAAAGTCGTAGATCGCCGCGCTGGAATCCGTCTCGTGCTTGTCGGCGATTCCACGGATCGTCACATCGCCGAACGAATAGGTGCCGATCAGCCTGTCGATCAGAACATGGGCGTCAAGGCGGTGCAGCGCATCGTGGTCGAAATGAGCGTGGGTCGAGACGCCGATATCGACGGGCACGCGGGGGAAGTCGCGGAAGTACCAGTCCCACTTGCGGGTCGGAAAATTCCGCCAGGGATCACACATCACGCTAATGCCGGCGGGCGACGTAATGCGAAAGGCCGAACTCCCGAAGAAAGCCAGCTCGACCGGCGCCGTCGACGGTAGCACTTCGCCGTCGTGAATCCTTTTCTGCAGCTCGATCATCTTGTTATGGTTGGTCATCAACTGCCAGGTGTTGAGACCGCTGCCGATATCCGCCATTTAGTCTTCCTTTCAGACGCGCCACGAACGCACGTATCCTTGCGGCTGCGGGCGATGATGGCAAATCGGATGGCCTAGCGAACGGATCGCAGGCCGCTATAATACCCTTCACACAAACAACGGGTGATCCGATGCAAGCGATATTCGTGATGATCAAATGCGCGCTGGGCCAGGCCTATACCGTCGCGGAGGAACTCGTGGACAACATCGAAGAAGTCTCCGAAGTCCATTCGATCTCGGGACAGTACGACCTGATCGCTAAGTTCTATCTGCCGAAGGATGCGGATATCGGCCATTTCGTGACGGAGAAGGTTCAAACCCTGGACGGTGTCGCCGACACCTTCACCATGATCACGTTCAAGGCGTTTAACTAATGGAATCCCGCTGATGGCGGGAGCGCGGAACGCACGATGACTGAAGCGAACGGGATCTACATCTTCGAGCTGGTTATGGGCGTTCTGATCGTCGCCGCGATGTTCCTGCGGGTCTGGTTCGGGCGCTTTGGCGCGCCGTCGCTGGTCGGATTCATCCTGCTTGGCTTCCTGGTGCGGATCGCCAACGACACGGTGCCCTTCCTGTCTCAAGGCGGGCTCCATATCCTGGAATTTCTCGCCCATACCGGCATCTTCATTTTGCTGTTCCGGGTCGGCCTCGACAGCAACCTCCACGGTCTCGTCTCCAAGCTGCCGCGCGCGGCACCGATCTGGATCGGCAATGTCGCGCTCAGCGGGGTTCCGGGCTATTTCCTGTGCGTTTGGGGATTGGGCCTCGAGGTGGTCCCGAGCATGTTCGTCGCGGTCGCCCTGACCGCCACGAGCATCGCCGTCTCGACGGAAATGTGGGGCGATGCCGGCGCCCTCGACAGCGCGGACGGGGAGACGCTGGTGGATGTCGCGGAGCTCGACGATCTCTCGGGCGTATCGCTGATGGTGGTGGCGCTCGCGATTGCCCCTGCCCTTCACATCGGCGACGGAGATCGGGTCGGCGAAGTGCTGGCGGAGGTCTCCTTGCTGCTCCTGATCAAGGCCATCGGGTTTGGCGCGCTCTGCATCCTGATCGCAAAATATGCCGAGCGGCGGATCGTCATTGCTCTGCGCGGCACCGGCGAGCCGGGCTCCGCCTTGATCCTGACCGGTGTCGGCATGATCATCGCCGCCATCGCCTCGCTCTTCGGATTCTCGCTCGCGATCGGCGCATTCTTCGCCGGACTGATCTTCAGCCGCGATCCGGAAGCGGTACGTCTCGAGACCGGGTTCGTGTCGTTGCGCGCGTTTTTCGTCCCGTTCTTTTTCATCGCCATCGGTTTCGCCATCGACCCGCAATCTTTGCAATCGGGCCTGATGATCGGCGCCGTGCTGCTGATTGTCGCCGTGCTGGGCAAGGTCATCGGTGCCGGGCTGCCCGCTCTGCTGACGACCGGCGCTTCGGGCGCATTGCTGATCGGCGTCAGCATGGTGCCGCGCGCCGAGATCGCGATGGTCATCGGCCAGCAGGCGCGCGATCTCGGCGATTGGGCGATGCCGGTCGAAGTTTATTCAGGCATCGCGGTTGTCTCTCTCGTGACCTGCCTGACGACCCCTTTTGTGGTCCGCGCGCTGCTGAGGAAATGGCCGCGCGGATAGTCTGCGATACCTGCCTCTCAATCCGCCAATAATCGCCGCATCGCTTTCGCGAAGGTATCGGCGATCTCATTCTCGGCCGCATGCCGACCGCTCTCGATGACCCGCTTACCGGCGACATAGACGTCGCGGACAAGCTCCCGCCCGCCCGAAAAGACGTAGCTGTCGAGAATGTCATCGCCGCGCTTCCCCGTCAGTACCGGGGCGTCGCCGTCCAGCACGATCAGATCGGCCCGCGCGCCGATCTCTATCCGCCCGACCTCTTGCCCCAGCGCTTGCGTCCCGCCGGTCAGGGCCAAGTCGTAGAGGCCGGCCCCGGTCGACTCTCGACCAGCCATGCGCAGAAGATTCCGCCGACGTTCGAGCAGGCGTTGCCCGAACTCAAGCAGCCGCAATTCTTCCGCGGCATCGACGACTACATGACTGTCGGAGCCAACACCTAGAACACCGCCCGATGCGACATACTCGACCGCCGGGAAAAGACCGTCGCCGAGGTCCGCTTCCGTGGTCGGACAAAGCCCCGCGACCGCTCCCGACCCGGCAAGCCCGGCGGTCTCAATCGCCGTCATATGGGTCGCGTGAACCAGGCACCAGCGCCGCCCGACATCCGCATTGGCCAGCAGCCATTCGACCGGCCGGCAGCCGCTCCAGACGACACATTCCTCGACCTCGCGAATCTGCTCGGCGATGTGGATGTGTATCGGCGCCGAGGAATCCAGACCGTCGATCAGTTCGATCATCCGGGCAAGCGCCTCCGGTCCGACCGCGCGGAGCGAATGCGGCGCGATGCCGAACCGGTATCGCCGTTGCCCGTCAGATTCCGCCGCGATGCCCTCCACGAGACGGATGTAGGTTTCCTCGCCGGAGACATAACGCCTCTGTCCCGGCTCGGCCGGCGTGCCGCCGAAACCGCCTTGCGCGTAGAGAACGGGCAGCAGGGTCAGACCGATCCCCGCGCGCTCCGACGCGGACGCGATCCGGTGCGCCATCTCCGCCGGGTCGTCGTAGGGCGCCCCTTGGGCGTCGTGGTGCAGGTAATGGAATTCCCCAACCGACGTATAGCCGCCTTTCAGCATGTCGACGTAGAGCTGCGCCGCGATGGCTTCGACATCCTCCGGCGCAAGCTTCGGCACAAAGCGGTAGACCGCCTGCCGCCAGGACCAGAAATCGTCGCCCGCCGGCCCCGCCCGCTCCGTCAGTCCAGCGAGCGCGCGCTGAAACGCGTGCGAGTGAAGGTTGGGCAGGCCCGGCAGTACCGGACCGGCAGCTTTTGGAAACGGGTCTTCCGGCGCGGCGGGCCGAACCGCGGCGATCTCCCCGGCGGCGCCGAACTCGATGGCGATGTCGCGCGCCCAGCCCGACGGCAGGTAGATTTCACCGCATTGCAGGCCATTGTTCGGACTCATGACGGCTCCCATTGTTTCCCTCAAGCTTCTCCGATGTAGGTTAGTCCTCAAAGCAACGCCATCCAGAAGGAATGCATCATGACCGGACCCCGCGTCGCCGTCATCGGAACAGGCGGCACCATCTCTTCCGTGGGCCGCCATGGCCTCGATCTCGTCGCCTATCTCGAGAACAACAAGATCTACGAGGTCGATGAGCTGTTGAACGCGTTCCCGGAAACCCTCGATCAGGGCGATGTCGTGCCGGTCCGTCTGCGCGCCATGCCCAGCACCGCCATCGGCCCCGACGAATGGCTTGAGATCAACGAGAAAATTCACGGGTTGGTGGCGGAAGACCCGTCGCTCGACGGTATCGTTGTCACCCACGGCACCGCAACCCTGGAGGAAACCGCCTATTTCCTGAATCTGGTCGCCAAGCTCGACATCCCGATCGTGCTGGTCGGCGCCCAGCGCCCGGCATCCGGCATGGGCACGGATTCCGGCATCAATCTGGTCAACGCGATCCGGACGGCCGGTCATCCCGACTCGCGGGGTCGCGGCGTCCTTGGTCTTCTCAACGATGAAATCCATTTCTCGCGCGACATGACCAAGACGTCGACGCTGCGCCAGCAGACCTTCAAGAGCCCCGATTTCGGCCTGCTCGGGCACGCGGATTGGGACAAGATCGCCTATTACCGCATGCCGGAGCGACGGCGTGCCCCGGATACGGAGTTCGACGTGCTCGGCATGACGGCGCTGCCGCGGGTCGACATCTCGATGACTTATGCGGGCTCCGACGGCACCGCGATCGAGGCCTTCGCCGCCGCCGGTGCCAAGGGCATCGTCGTCGGCGCGATGGCGCCGGGTTATGTCACGCCGCGGGAGCTCGAACGGCTGCGGGCCGCGTCGGAGAAGGGCGTCGTCATCGTTCACAGCACGCGGGCGGGCTCCGGCCGGGTCGCCGACGTGGCCTCGCGGCGCGTCCCGGGGACGGTCCTCGCAGACAATCTGCCACCGCAAAAGGCTCGGGTTCTACTGACGGTCGCCTTAACAAAAACGGACGATCCGACGGAGCTGCAGCGCATTTTCGACACCTACTGACCGCCCGTTTTTGCGCTTCTGAGCCAGGCATGGCATAGTGGGCTTCCACTCACTGACGCAGCCTCTTGTGCGTCGTTGCTGAGAATTAAGGGAGCTTCCAATGAAACGTCTATTGATAGCCGTCGCCTTGTCGACGGTCGCGCTCGGTTTTAATTCGGCGCATGCAGCTTGCGGTAAAGTCACCATTGCGGACATGAATTGGCCGTCGGCGACACTCCTGGCCCACCTCGACATGCTGATTCTGAAGCACGGTTATGGCTGCGACGCGGAAGTCGTGCCCGGCGATACGATGCCGACCGGCACGTCGATGATGGAAAAGGGCGAGCCCGATATCGCCCCCGAACTGTGGACGAATTCCTTCGCCGAGGCCCTGCAGAAGGGTGTCGACGAAAAACGCCTGAAGATCGCCGGCCGGTCGCTCTCCGACGGGGGCGAGGAAGGTTTCTGGGTCCCGAAATACATGGTCGAAAAGAACCCGGAACTCGCGACCATCTCCGGGGTCAAGAAGAACGCCAAACTCTTCAAGCACCCGGAAGACCCGTCGAAGTCCGGTTTCGTCGGCTGCCCGGCGGGCTGGAACTGCCAGATATCGAGCGGAAATCTGTTCAAAGCGCTGAAGTTGGGCGATGCCGGTTTCGAACTCGTCGATCCGGGCTCCGCTGCCGGACTCGACGGCTCCATCGCCAAGGCTTACGAGCGCAAAGAAGCCTGGTTCGGTTATTACTGGGCGCCCACCGCCATCCTCGGCAAGTACGAAATGGTGAAGGTCGATTTCGGCAGTGGCATCGACGAGGCGCACTTCAAGGCCTGCATCAGCCAGGCGGAATGCGCGGCACCGAAACCCACGATGTACCCGCCCTCGCCCGTCCATACGGTAACGGCGGCGAGTTTTGCCGAGCGGGCGCCCGATGCCTTCGCCTATCTCGGCAAGCGCGCCTTCACCAATGCAGCCATGAACAAGCTGCTGGTGTGGATCGAAGCCAATCAAGCCGACGGCGAGACCGCTGCCACCCATTTCCTCAAGAACAACGAGGCGCAGTGGTCGGCGTGGCTTTCCAGCGACATTGCGGCGAAAGTGAAGAAGGCCGTCGCCGGCCTTTGACCGGTTTTAGAACCGAAATAGAATGTGCCCGGGGATGCCAGCGCGTCCTCGGGCTTTTTCTGTAACGATAGCGACCGTCAGGAACGAGCAATGGCTGAATCGAACTGGCTGACTGAATTCCCGGAAATGGAGCGCGCGGATCTCGTGGCGCTCCGCAAGGCGCTCGACGGAGCTTACCGCGAGTTCTCCCGAAACTATGGCGAGGTCATCGAAACTTTTTTCGATCCCCTCCTCTACTTCCTCGTCTGGTTCGAGAAATTGCTGCTGGAAGCACCCTGGATCGCGGTCCTCGCCGTCCTCGTCGGCCTGACCTACGCTGCCAGCCGGTCGATCAAGCTCTCGGCCGGTATCGCCGGCGCCTTCCTGCTCATCGGCTATTTCGGCATGTGGGAAGATACGATGCGCACGCTCAGCATCATCACGGTAGCAACGCTGTTGTCGATCGCGATCGGCGTTCCCATCGGCATCGCCATGGCGCGGTCCGACAGAGCGCAATCCGTGGTCACGCCTATCCTCGATATCATGCAGACCATGCCCGCCTTCGTCTATTTGATCCCGGTCGTGATGCTACTCGGCATCGGCAAAGTGCCGGGCATTATCGCGGTGCTTATCTACGCAATTCCGCCGGTCATCCGCCTCACCAATCTCGGCATCCGGCTCGTCGACCGCGAGGTTCTGGAAGCAGCGACCGCGTTTGGCGCCAACCGGTCGCAGCGCCTGTTCGCAGTGCAACTCCCCCTCGCTCTGCCGACCATCATGGCCGGCATCAATCAGACGATCATGATGGCGCTCGCCATGGTCGTGATTGCCTCGATGATCGGCGTCAAGGGCTTGGGCCAACCGGTCCTGAAATCGATCACCAATCAGTACTTCACCATGGGCCTGCTGAACGGGCTCGCCATTGTCGCCATCGCCATCATGTTCGACCGCGTCAGCCAAGCCTACGCGAAGCGAACGCAGAAGCATCTGGAGGGTATGCACGGTGCCTGACGCCCTGATCAAGGTCGAGAACCTCTACAAGGTCTTCGGCGCTTCTCCCGAAGCCGTCATGCCCATGGTCCGCGCCGGCCGCTCCAAGGACGACATCCTGGCCGAGACCGGCCATACGGTGGGGCTGAAAGATATCAACGTCGAGATTCATGCCGGCGAAATTTTCGTCATCATGGGACTTTCGGGTTCCGGCAAGTCAACCCTGATCCGCCATTTCAACCGCCTGATCGACCCGACGGAAGGCTCGATCCACGTGGGCGGCATCGATGTCATGAGCCTCTCGCAGCAAGAGCTGGAAGCCTTCCGTCAGACGAAGATGTCGATGGTGTTCCAGCGGTTCGGCCTACTGCCCCATCGGACGGTCCTGCAGAACGTCGCCTTCGGGTTGGCGATCCAGAAGGTGGCAAAGCCCGACCGCGAGGCGAAAGCACGCGAGTGGCTGAAAGCGGTCGAGCTCGAAGGCTACGAGGACCAGTACCCCTCGCAACTTTCCGGCGGCCAGCAGCAACGCGTGGGGCTCGCCCGCGCGCTCTGCACCGATCCGGAAATCCTGCTGATGGACGAAGCCTTTTCGGCCCTTGATCCGCTCATCCGCTCGGGCATGCAGGAGCAGCTCCTCGAGCTGCAGAACCGCCTGCAGAAGACGATCGTCTTCATTACCCACGATTTGGACGAGGCGCTGCGGCTCGGCGACCGAATCGCCATCCTGAAGGACGGGGTGGTCGCGCAAATCGGCCGGCCGGAAGACATTCTGCTGCATCCGGCCGACGAATATGTGGAAGCCTTCGTGCGCGATGTGAACCGGGCGCGAGTCCTGTCCGTGGACGTCGTGATGCAACCGGCAATTTGCCGCCTGACAAGCGCGAATATCGACGAGGCGCTGAAACAGATGCGCTCCTGGCCCGAGGATTACGGTTACGTCTTCCGCGGGAGCGAGTACAAGGGCGTGGTCACGCGGGAAGCGCTCGAGGAAGCCTGCGACGCATCCGGGCCCCCGCCGCCCAGCCTCGAAGACATCTGTGAGGATGGCCCGAGCCTACAGCCGGACACTGCCTTGCAGGACGCTTTGCCGGTGACCCTGGACTCCGATTTCCCAGTGCCCGTGGTCAGCGAGGACGGAGAATACGAAGGCGTCCTTTCGAAGGAAGACATGGTCGACGTATTGGCGCACAGCAA
>JAYPOZ010000086.1:0-19963 GCA_038131165.1 Rickettsiales bacterium
GGCCGAAGCCATCGTAAAGTATCACGAGGAGAACGAAGGGTTGCTGACCCGCGAGGACCTCGCCGACTTCGCCTGCGACGTCGAGGCGCCGGAGAAGATCGTCTACAGGAACGGCGGCGATCCCATGGACATCTATTCCTGCGGCGTCTGGTGCCAGGGCCCGGTCCTGCTGCAGATGATCAAGCTGATCGAAGGCTTCGATCTGAAGGGCATGGGCCACAATTCGGCCGACTACATCCACACCCTGGCGGAGGCCTTCAAGCTCTCCTTCGCCGACCGCGAGGCCTATTACGGCGACCCGAAGCATGTGAAGGTGCCGATGGAGACGCTGCTCTCCGACGCCTATGCGGCGGAGCGGCGGAAACTGATCCGCAGCGGCGAGGCCTGGCCGGACCTGCCGCCGGCGGGGCTTATCGACGGCTACACGCCCTCGCCGACCGTACGCACCCTCGGCGACGGCAGCCCGCCGATGCCGGCTGACACGTCCTATGTCGGCGTCGTCGACAGGCACGGCAACGCCTTCTCCTCGAACCCCTCGGACGTCACCTTCGAATCGCCGGTCATCCCCGGCACCGGCCTCTGCCCCTCGGCGCGGGGCTCGCAGAGCTGGGCGGTGCGCGGCCATGCCTCCGCCCTCGGCCCCGGCAAACGCCCGCGGCTGACGCCGAACCCGGCGCTCGCGATCCGGCCCGGCAAGTCGGTCATGCCGTTCGGCACCCCCGGCGGCGACAACCAGAACCAGGCCAACGTCCAGGTCATGCTCAACATGGAGCTCTTCGGGATGACGCCCCAGGAGGCCACCGAAGCGCCGCGGTTCATGACCCACAGCCAGCCCAACTCCTTCTCGCCGCACGAGGCCTTTCCCGGCAAACTGACCGTGGAGGGCCGCATCGACAGGGCGACGACGGACGAACTCGCGCGGCGCGGCCACGATGTCGAGCGCATGGCCGACATGACCTGGAAGACCGCCGGCGTCTGTATCGTGCGCAAGGACCTGAAGACCGGCATCATCGACAGCGGCGCCGACCCGCGGCGGCCGTCGCGCGCGATGGGACGCTGAGGGCGCTGCGGCACGTTGGCACAGGGTCTCGCGCATCGCGGAAACGGACGCTAGTTTAGAGAGACAGCACGAAACCACTGGGGGAGTTCCGGCCAATGCACCGGTTTACACTCTGCGCGGTGGGGGTCTTTTTGCTACTGCTTTCGTCGGCCGGGGACAGCCAGGCGAAGGAAAAAGGGGATTGGGTCGCGCGCCTGCGGGGCCTCGCCTTCGTTACCGATACGGACGGCACGACCGATACGCTCGGCGGTGCCGCGCGGACCAGCGACGATTTTATTCCCGAACTCGACTTCAGCTACTTCTTCACCGACAACATCGCGGTCGAGCTGATCCTCGCCACGACGAAGCATAGCCTCGAGGTGAAAAACTCAACGGCAGGCGATCTCGATCTCGGCACGGTACGCGCCCTGCCGCCGGTCCTGACGCTGCAATACCACTTCCGACCGAAAGAGGCGTTCAGCCCCTATCTCGGCGCCGGCGTGAACTATACCATCATGTACGACACCGAGCGGGGACGGAGCGTCAACAGCGTCGATTATTCGAACGAATTCGGCTGGGCGCTGCAGGCCGGCATGGACTATCAATTCGCCGAGAACTGGATGCTCAATGTCGACCTGAAAAAGGTGTTCGTGAGTACCGATATCACCGTGAACGGGGGCGCGATCAATGCCAACGATACCGACCTCGACCCGTGGATCGTCGGTATCGGCGTCGGCTACAGGTTCTAGCGGAGGTCTCAATCCGAGGGCTGGATTCCGAGGCGCTCAAGCAGCATCTCGTCGTGATCCAGCCCGGGATTGTCCGTTGTCAGCAGTTTGTCGCCGACAAAGATCGAATTGGCGCCCGCCAGAAAGCACATGGCCTGCGCCTCGTCGCTCATCAGTTCGCGTCCGGCCGACAGCCGCACGACCGATCTCGGCAGGACGATCCTGGCCACCGCGATGGTGCGCACGAACTCAAGAATATCGAGCGTCTCCCGGCCGTAGAGCGGCGTGCCCTCGACCTGCATCAGCATATTGATCGGCACACTCTCCGGGTGCGCCGGCAGGTTCGCGAGCGTCTCGATCATGCCCGCACGGTCGCATCGCCCCTCGCCCATGCCGACGATCCCGCCGCAGCACACTTTCATGCCGGCGCGGCGGACATTCTCCAGCGTTTCAAGCCGTTCTTCATAGGTCCGGGTCGTGATGATCTCCTTGTAGAATTCAGGCGAAGTATCGATGTTGTGATTGTAGTAATCGAGCCCCGCCTCCGAAAGACGCTGGGCCTGCGACGCCGTCAGCATGCCGAGGGTCATGCAGGTCTGCAGCCCCATATGCCGCACGCCTTCGATAACCTCGACGAGATCGTCGATATCGCGGTCTTTCGGATTTCGCCAGGCCGCCCCCATACAGAACCGCGCCGCGCCGCCTTCCTTGGCCCGGCGTGCCTCGTCCAGAATGGCGTCTACAGCCAGCATCTTTCCCGCCAGAACATCGGTGTCGTGTTCGGCGGATTGCGGGCAATAGGCGCAATCTTCGGGACACCCTCCGGTCTTGATCGACAAGAGGCGGCTCAACTGCACCCGATTCGGATCGAAATGGCGGCGATGGACAATTTGCGCCCGGAACATCAACTCGTTGAACGGCAGCTCGAACAGCGTTTCGATCTCGGCACGCGACCAATCGTGGCGAATGCCTTCTTCAGCCAGCGAGCCGACCGCGATTTCCTGCGCGTCCAATTGCTGTTCGGCGTACTCCGTCATCCGATCCTCCCGTCACCATCACACATCGTCTGCAATCTCTT
The DNA here is from genome assembly GCA_038131165.1 of Rickettsiales bacterium. GTDB lineage: Bacteria > Pseudomonadota > Alphaproteobacteria > UBA8366 > UBA8366 > UBA6544. The sequence continues at coordinate 2,846 of JAYPOZ010000086.1, forward strand.
GCAGTGCCCCGACCCGGTCAACTGGCAAGGATGTCGCAATCGCGTTCATTCACCTACCGGGACTTGCCCGCCTTCACGGCCGCGCAACCGATCATACAGACGCCCCAAATCCTCCTGCACCGCCAACAATGCCGGCACCACAAACAAGACGAGTAGCGTCGTGAACAAGAGACCAAATACGATGGTCAATGCCATCGGAATGAGGAATTGCGCCTGCAGACTTCGCTCAAACAACAACGGCAACAGACCGCCAATCGTCGTTGCCGAAGTAAGGATGACGGCGCGCAGGCGGTCGCACGCACCGTCGACTATCGCATCGGCGCTCGCCTCGCCCTTGCTTAGCCGTTCGTCGATCGTGCTGACCAAAATGATCGAATCGTTCACCACGATACCCGAAAGCCCGATTAAGGCGATCAGGCTCAGGATTGTCAACTCGAACCCTAAGAGAAAATGCCCCACTGCGGCGCCCACGAAACCGAGCGGGATGATCGACATGACGACAATCGGCCGCGTGTAGCTCGCGAATACCCAGGCCAATATGATGTATATACCGGATAGTCCAATCATCGCACCGAGTTTCATATCCGCTAAGGTTGTCGCCTGTTCCTCCGCCTTACCTGCGAAACTAAGGCGGAGATCGTATTTTCGCGCGATTTCCCGAATACCATCCGCCTCCAGCGCTTCAAGCACATCTCCGGTCGTTGTCACCTGCTTCTCGAGTTCAGCTGTCACCGATACCTGGCGCAGTCCATCCTCGCGGCGGATACGGGAGAAACCGCGTGTCTCCCGGGTGCTGACGACCTCCGACAGCGCGACCTCCGCACCACCCGAGCCCCTGAGATAGAGATTCTCCAAAGCTCCCGACCCGATCACATCGCGCGGAAACTGCACCCTGACCGTCACTTCTTCGTCGCCGCGCGGAAATTTCTTGGCGACGTCTCCTTCGAAAGCGCTGCGCACCTGTCGGCCAACAGATTGGGTCGTAAACCCCATGGCGCGGCCATCCGGGGTAACTTCGATGATTCTTTCTAGCTTGCCATACGGGAGATCGTCCTCGACAGAACTGACACCCGGATACCGCTTCAACAGCGCCTGCAACTCCAAAGAGGCGGTCTTCAGTCCAGCGATATCGCTACCTGAAAGACGAATATCGACATCTCGTCCCGGCGGTCCGCCCTGCGCGGCCAGGATTGTCAAAATATCCAGGCCCGCTACCGGTCGAATATCTTCCCGCCAGGCAGCTACCAATGCATCCGTCCGCACTTCACGCTCGTCGGACGGTTTCAATTCCACAATCAATCCACCGATATGATCGCCGGACGCAGAGGAAAGGCCTGAACGACCGATCTCGCTGCCGAGCTTCGTCAATGACATGCGCACAAGCCCATCTTCGCCGTTGTTCAAGCGGCGGGCTGTTGCGTCCAGCGAACGCTCCAATTCGGCGATCATTGCTATGGTCTGTGCGCGCGGCGTGCCGGCGAGCATCTTGACGTTCGCGTAAATCTTATCGGCTTCGGGCGATGGAAAAAAAACGAAGCCAATTCGGCCGCCGATCATCAACCCAACACTCAAGATGAGGGCCGCCAGAGCAAGCGACAGTGTCGTATATCGCGATGCCACCGCGCGGGTGACCAGTGGACGAAAGAACTTCTGGCGAAAACTGTCGAATCCGGCATCGAATTTTTCCCGCAGCCGCCACCGTCCGGATTTTCGGCTTTGCTTAACGGCACCGCGCATATGACCCGGCAATACGAAGAAGCATTCGATCAAGCTCGCGACAATAACGGCAATAATTACCAGCGGAATGCCGCGGATGATCTGACCGATAATGTCGGAGATGATGAGCAAGGGCATGAACGCCGCGATCGTCGTGAGCGAGGCCGAAAATACGGGCGCCGCCATCCGTCTTGCACCTGCGATGGCGGCGTCTATCGAAGAGAGACCTTCCCGGCTCTTGGTTTCAGCATGTTCTCCTACGACAATCGCGTCGTCGACAACGATGCCGAGCGCCATGATTATGCCAAACAAACTGAGCATGTTAATGGTCTGCCCGCTTGCGTGCATGATGACCATGGTCGCCATTAAGGCGACCGGAATGCCGACCGCCACCCAAAACGCAACAGGTGCGTTCAAGAAGACGAATAAGACGATGACGACGAGAACCAGACCACTCAATCCGTTTTTTAGCAGTAGGTTGATTCGGCCGCTGATGAGGCTTGCCTGAATGTCGTACTGATCGAGTTTAAGGGCCGGGGGCAGCGTCGGGCGTATCTCCTCCAAATAACTGGCGGTAATTGTCGCCAATTCCAATGCGTCGGCGTTTACGGCCCGCTGCACATGAATTTCAATCGCCCGTAATCCGTGATGTCGGGCCTCGCGGCCATCTTCGTCAAAACTCTCGCTGATCGCCGCAATATCCCGAAGGTAAATCTTCTGACCGTTCTCAAGCGCCCTGATCTCGATTCCACCAACGCCAGCCGCGGTCTTCAAAAGTCCGAGACTTCGGATCTGCATTTCGACATCGCCCGACGTGTCGCCTGACGGTAGATCCTGAGACGTCTCTGCGATTCTGTCGGATATGTCCTCCAATGTCAGGTCCAGCTCCAACAACGATTCAGGCTGAATTTCCACCCATATCTCTTCTTCGCGCGCACCGAACAGATCGACTTGGTCAATCCCTCGATCAAGCAAGTCGTCGCGGATTCGCTTGGCGATCTGTTTCAGTGACGCCTCCGGAACCGGCCCGGACAGTACCAATCTGCTTATGGTGTCGTAGCGCACGATTCTGCGAACTTCCGGCTGCTCCGACCCTACCGGCAATGTGGTTACCGTGGACACGGCGGTCTCCACATCCGATAGCGCCGATTGCATATCGGTGCCTGCATTGAACTCAATACTGATGCTTGCCTTGCCTTCGATGGAACTGGAGCGCACCCTTTTTACGCTATCGAGAAAGCGCACTTCCGGCTCAATCGCCTGGACGATATTGGAATCCACGTCTTCCGCGCTCGCGCCGGACCATTCGACTGATACCGAGACGATATCGATTCCGAAGTCGGGGAAAAATTGGGTGTTCATGCGATGCAGGGCAAAAAAGCCGGCGATGATCATGGTGACCATCAAGAGATTTGCCGCAGTCGGATGACGGGCAAAAAGGCCGATAAGCCCGTCCTTGTTCATTGGATCTCCACCTTCAATCCGTTGGATATTTCCGGCAATTTCGTGGTTGCGACCATGTCTCCCGATTCTAAAGCACCGGAAACCAGCATATCGCCGCCAATCCGGGCCTCGACTTTGATCTTTCGCGCCTCAAGGCGGCCGTCCTTCACGACATAGACTGCCGATTCATCGTAGATTGCCGCGGCGGGCAACCGAGCTACGCCTTCGAACATCGCGTCGTCGATATAGACCTCCACGAACGCACCCGGCCTCAAGATTGTCTCGGCTCCCCCGGTCTCGATCTTCGCATAGAGGTTTACCCCGCCGGTCGTCGCGTCGACCTCGCTGCCAACGCGGTCGATGTAGGCGGAATACGGCGTTTCGTTCTCCCGGCCTCGCCAGATTACCTTTGCCGGTCGCAACTGATATCCACCTCCCGCGGAAAGGCGCCTGAACTGTGTCCGGCTGATGTGGAATTTCGCCTCAAGGCGATTGGAATCGATCAATCGCGCGATATTGTCACCAACATTGAGCCACTTGCCCTCCGCGGTCTCGACGGAGAAGACGAATCCATCATACGGGGCGACGATGCGGGTTTCTTCGAGGTCGCGCTCGGCAATCGTAACTGAAACTTCCAACCGTTCGATCGCGGCCGCTTGTTGTTCGATGGCGGCCCGAAGGCTGCGAATCTCTTTTTCCCTTTCGATATGTCTCTGCTCGGCCTCGCTGAGCGCGAGTTGAGCGTCGTCCGAGGACTTGACCGTGCCCGCCCCCGACCCCGTCAATCTGGCTCGCCGCGCCGCATCCTTACGGCGCAGCGCCAATTGAGTCATATCTTCCTTCAGCAGGGAGACTGCGCCCGACCGCTCAGCTTCCAATTCCTTAAGGCGCCCTTTGGCTTCGGTCAGCTCCGCTTTCCGCTGACGCAGCGTCGCGTCGTAGTCGAACGGATCGATATGTACGATGACTTCGCCGCCCCGAACGATCCCCCCCTCTATCAAATTCGGACTCGCATGGACGATTTTGCCGGAAACTTGGGGGCGAAGGTCAACCGTGCGGCCGGAGACGATCTCTCCGAACAACTTTATCTGCGGGCGAATGCTTGCGATCTCTACCGGAACTGCCTCCACCGTCCAAACCCGTTCGGAAATGGATGCTGGCTCGACCGCCGGCTTCGTCGCTTTCAAATATCCGGCGATCGAGCCGGCAAAAGCAAGGATCGCCAGAGGAATGGCAAGCTTTCCGAATTTCCGAATCACGCCGCCGTCTCCTCAAATCCAAGCATGGACATGCCAACATGCGTCACTGTACCTATGACCTGCGACAAGTTTTCCTCGCTGTAGGAAGACCAACCCAGCCGCGCCAAGACGAGGCCTTGGGCCGCGCCGAATGCCATGCATTGGCCAATCAAACAGCAGGTCAGCAGTAGTGTTTCCGGCTCCTTCGGTTCCCGTTCGATGGCCGCGCCCACTAGGCCCGCAACCGCATCGTGCATCGGATGAATTCTTTTCTCGAGCAATATCGGAAACCCGTCCGCCGGCTGATGAAACTCCCGAAGCATCAATCCGATCTGCCAACGCATCGGCCCCTCCCGTAATACGCCTTGGAGTAACGTTCGGATCAACCAACGAGTCAGAGCAGCCATCTGACGCCGATCTCCCGCGGCTGCATCGACGCCCTCCCGAACGCGGTCGGCGATCGGTCCGAAGAAAGGTTGGGTATCTTCGATGACCTGATTGACGACGGCCCGATAGAGCCCTTTTTTGCCTCGAAAATAGTAACCGATGGCAGAGACGTTCGCATCAGCTGCGGTGGCAAGCTCCCGGGTCGAAACACCGTTGAAACCCCGCTCTGCAAAAAGTTCGCCGGCGCATGCCAATAGGCGCGCTTTGCTTTCGTCGCCGCCGGGCCGGCCCCGTGCGTCGTTTTGAAGCTTGGGTTTTGAGCTTCTTGCGGGTTTCGGCATGGTCCTCGCCTAAATATCAATCAATCGTTTGATTAATGCTAGGCGACTCGAATGCTGCAGCGCAACACAAATCATGAGAGCCCTTCTCGCACTCCACGGTTTACCCATCATCCAATGCATGAAATAAAGCATGATGGCTTCTCCCGCTCTTACCTTTCGAAGTCGGAACTTGCCGAAATGCGATCGAAGTATTCCATTCTGAGCCTGGCCCGAAACGCGCTCACCAACCATGCGGAATGGCAAAAGGTGTGGCGCAGTCCCGATCCCAAACCCGAATACGATGCGGTCATTATCGGGGGCGGCGGCCACGGCCTCGCAACAGCTTATTTCCTGGCGAAAGAACATAATCTCACAAAAATCGCAGTGCTCGAGAAGGGATGGCTCGGCGGTGGCAACACTGGGCGTAATACGACCATTGTGCGCGCAAATTACCTCCAGGACGAAAGCACCGCCATTTACGCCCACGCATTGAACATGTGGCCCGGTTTGAGCCGAGAGCTGAACTATAACGTCATGTTCAGTCCGCGCGGCGTCATGCATATGGCGCATACCGAAGCGGATCTGAAGGAAATCGCCCGGCGCCACAACGCCAATCGGCTGCAGGGGGTCGATCTGGAGTTCCTGACGCCGCAACAAGTAAGAGAATTCTGCCCGATCATCAACATTTCACCAGATGTTCGCTATCCGGTTCTCGGCGCCAGCCTGCAGCGAACGGCCGGCGTCGCGCGACACGATGCCGTCGCCTGGGGCTTCGCGCGCGGGGCCGATGCAAGGGGTGTCGATATCATCCAGAATTGCGAGGTCACGGGATTCGAAATCGAAGGCGGGGAAATCCGAGGTGTGCGAACCACGCGAGGCGAAATCAAGACACCAAAGGTCGGCTGCGTCGCGGCGGGACATTCCTCCGTTTTAGCCACGATGGCCGGACTGCGCCTCCCGCTCGAAAGCCATCCCTTGCAGGCTCTCGTCTCGGAGCCGCTCAAGCCCATTATGAACACGGTTCTGATGTCGAACACGGTGCACGTCTACCTCAGCCAGTCCGACAAGGGAGAACTGGTGATCGGCGCCGGCGCGGACCTGTTCAATTCTTATGCTCAGCGAGGCGCCTTCAACGTCCTCGAACATCAAATGGGCGCGCTGACCGAATTGTTTCCGATCTTCAGCCGCATCCGGATGATGCGCAGTTGGGGGGGGATCGTCGACATCTGTCCGGACGCAAGCCCGCTGATCACCAAAACCTCGATTAAGGGCCTCTATTTCAACTGCGGTTGGGGAACGGGCGGATTCAAGGCAACGCCTGGCTCCGGCCACGTCTTCGCTCATACCATTGCGCGGGACGAGCCCCATCCCATCGCGGCCCCCTTCGCTCTCTCGCGCTTCAGCAGCGGCCGCCTGATCGATGAGAACATCGCCGCCGCGGTGGCGCACTAGGAGGCGGCCGATGCACATAATCAATTGTCCTTACTGCGGCGACCGCGACGAGCACGAGTTTCACTATGGCGGCGAAGCGCATATTGCACGGCCCGAGAATCCGGACTCGCTGTCGGACGATCAATGGGCCGATTACTTGTTCAAGAAAACCAATCCAAAAGGATGGCATTACGAACGCTGGATGCACGAAGCCGGATGCGGTCGCTGGTTCAATGCCTTGCGCCACACGGTGACCCACGTCATCCATGCAACTTACGAAGTCGGCGCCGACAGGCCCGAGCCCCCGGCATGACCGGGCTCTTCCGCACCGCTTCCGGTGGCCGTATCGATCGCGACCGCTCGCTCTCCTTCACTTTCGACGGCCACCGCTACGAAGGATTTACCGGGGACACGCTGGCCTCGGCACTCTTGGCGAACGACGTGCATTTGGTGGGACGCAGCTTCAAGTACCATCGGCCGCGCGGCATCCTGTCCGCAGGTTCGGAGGAGCCCAATGCCTTGGTCACGGTCGGCACGGGCGGACAAGCCACCCCCAATCTGCGCGCCACGCAGGTCGAGCTGTTCGATGGATTGACGGCCACAAGTCAGAACCGCTGGCCGAGCCTCGCCTTCGACGCGCATGCGGTCTTCAACGGCGTTTCGCGCCTCCTGCCGGCGGGTTTTTACTATAAGACTTTCATGTGGCCCGCCTCTTTCTGGACGACCTACGAGCATTTCATCCGCCGCGCCGCCGGGATGGGTAAGGCACCGGATGCCCCGGACCCCGACCGCTACGACAAGATGCATCGCCACTGCGACGTCATGGTGGTCGGCACCGGCCCCGCCGGTCTTGCCGCCGGCCTGGCCGCGGCCCGCACGGGAGCCCGCGTCGTCATTGCCGATGAAGGGCTCGAGCCGGGCGGCACTCTGCTCGCCGCCGACGAGTTGATCGACGGGAAGCCTGCGCCGGATTGGCTCGACCAGACCTTGGCGGAACTCCGCTCGCTTCCCGAGGTGACCCTCCTTCCGCGCACGACCGTCTTCGGATATTACGACCACAATCATCTGGCAGCACTGGAACGCGTCTCCGACCACCTGCCGCCGGATGCGCGCGGCACGTTGCGCCAACGCCTCTGGACCTTCCGCGCCAAACAGGTGGTCCTGGCAACAGGCGCCATCGAGCGCTCGCTCGTGTTTCGCGACAATGACCGGCCCGGCATCCTGCTTGCGGGCGCAGCCCTGACCTATGCGCGGCGGTTTGGCGTGAAAACCGGCAACCGCGCCGTGGTCTTCACCAACAACGATTCCGCCTATCGGTCCGCCCTCGCCCTCGCGGCGGAAGGCACGGCGGTCACCGTTCTCGACATACGCCCCGAGACCGCCGGGGAGCTGCCGAGGCAAGCTCTCAAGGCCGGGGTAGAGATCCGGCATGGCCAGGCCATCGTCGCCACGCACGGCAGGCGGCGCGTCGAAGCCGTGGAGGCGATGGCGCTCAATGACGACGGCACGGGCGTGACGGGCGCGCCGCGCCGCATTGAGTGCGACACCGTGTTGATGTCGGGCGGATGGACTCCGACAGTCCATCTATTCTCGCAATCCCAAGACAAACTGAATTACGACGCGGCGATCGGCGCCTTCGTTCCGGGCGAAAAGGCGCAGCACCAGTTTTCCGCCGGAAGCTGCAACGGTGCCACGACCTTGGCGACTTGCCTGTCCGAGGGTTGGCACGCCGGCATTGCCGCCGCATCGGATGCCGGTTTCGAGACAACGGCGGGGGCGGCCCCGACTGCCGAGACCGTAGACACAGGTCCGCAACGGCATCTCTGGCTGGTGCCTTCGAGCAAACCTGTCGGACAGGGCGGCAAGCATTTCGTCGACTTCCAGAACGATTCGACGGCCGCCGACATCCAATTGGCCGCGCGCGAGGGGTTCGTGTCCATCGAACACATGAAACGCTATACCACCACGGGCATGGGCACCGACCAGGGTAAGATCGGCAACGTCAACGGACTGGCGATCCTCTCGCAGGCGATCCAGAAGGAGGTCGCCGAGGTCGGGGTCACGACCTTCCGTGCGCCCTATACGCCGGTGACCTTCGGCGCCATGGCGGGACGCGACATCGGCCCCGTCCTCGCCGATCCCTTGCGCAAGACGCCGATGGATTCCTGGCACGCGCGCGCCGGCGCTGAATTCGAACTCGTCGGGCAATGGCGCCGCCCCTTCTATTACCCGAGGGCCGGCGAAGGCAAATGGGACGCGGTCCATCGCGAGATCCGCGCCGTCCGCAGCACGGTCGGGATCCTGGACGCCACGACACTCGGCAAGATCGACATTCAGGGCGCCGATGCCGTGCAATTGCTCAACTGGGTCTATACCAACAATTGGGACGGACTGAAGGCCGGGCATTGCCGCTACGGGTTGATGTGCGGCGAGGACGGCATGGCCTTCGACGACGGCGTCACAGCGCGGCTCGGCGAGCACCACTATCTGATGCACACGACGACCGGAAACGCGGCCCGGGTGCTCGGATGGCTGGAGGAATGGCTGCAGACCGAATGGCCGGAGATGCAGGTCCATTGCGCGTCGGTGACCGAACAATACGCCACGGTCAATCTCGCCGGTCCAAATGCGCGCGCGCTCCTCGCCACGCTCACCGATATGGACGTCTCGCCCGAGAGCTTTCCCTTCATGACCTGGCGCGAAGCCCGGGTCGCCGACATACCGGCCCGCATTTTCCGGGTGAGCTTCACGGGCGAGCTCAGCTACGAGATCAACGTTCCGGCGAGCTATGGCATGGACCTTTGGAACGCCTGCATGGTCGCCGGTGAGAAGTTCGGCCTCACCCCCTTCGGCACCGAGGCGCTTCACGTCCTGCGCGCCGAGAAGGGCTATATCGCCGTCGGACAGGACACCGACGGGACGGTCACGCCGGTCGACCTCGGCATGGAGCGCATGGTCTCGAAGAAGAAAGACTTCCTCGGCAAGCGCTCGCTCGCCCGTACCGACATGGTCGCCGAGGGGCGGCGCCAGTTCGTCGGCCTGTTGACGACGGACCCGAAGGAAGTTCTGCCCGAAGGCGCCCACATCGTCGAACAGGTCCTGCCGAAACCGCCGATGAAGACCTTGGGTCACGTCACGTCGAGCTATTACAGCCCGACCCTCGAGCGCGCGATCGCGCTTGCCATGCTCGACAATGGGCGGGCGCGGGTGGGAGAGCCCGTCCGACTGCCGTTGGAGGACGGCCGCGTGGTCACCGCGACCGTGACCAACCCCGTGTTCTTCGATCCGGAAGGGAGCCGTCTCCATGGCTGAGCCGACGACACGCCGGGCGCAGCGCCAGGGCCCGCTCGACCATCTCGGGCTGGCCGCCAAAGCGGCCGCCGCCGAGGAAGCCGGTATCCGTCTCTGCGTCATGCCGCACAAGAGCATCGTCGAGCTGCGCGGCACCTGGAGCACGGACTTCGCGCGCGCGGTGGAGCGCCTTGCCGGCGTCGCCCCGCCCGCCGCGTCGCCCGAGACGGCCACGAACAACGGCACGACCGTCTTCTGGATGGGTCCCGACCGCTGGTGGCTGATCGGCGAGGAGAGCGCCCTCCCTTCGCCCAACGAGATCAGACAAACCCTGGCTGCCTTCGCCGCCGCGGCGGTCGAAATCGGCGACAGCTTCGCCTGTATCCGACTGTCCGGCCCGCACAGCCGCGATGTCCTCGCCAAAGGATGCACGATCGATCTGCATCCCCGGGTCTTTGCCCCGGGCGCCGTCGTCCAGACCAACTTGGCCAAGGGACAGATCGCGCTACATCAAAGCGGAGATTCCGAGTTCCAGATTTTCATCCGCCGCTCCTTTGCGGAATACCTCTGGACCTGGCTCGAGGATGCCGGTCTGGAATACGGCGTTGCCGTCGACGCCGCCTGAGACGAAGTCCACTCCAACATTCCGAGGAATGCCATGTTCTACGAACCCGGGAAGACCGACCACGGCCTGCCCAAGAACCCCTTCAATAGCCTCGTCATCCCGCGCCCGATCGGCTGGATCACCTCCGTCGATGCGGACGGACTTGTCAACCTGGCGCCGTACAGCTTCTTCAACGCGGTCTCCTACCGGCCGCCGACGGTGATGTTCTCGGCCAGCCGGGGCGCCACCTCGCCCAACGACAACCACAAGGATTCGCAACGCAACATCGAGGAGACCGGCGAGTTCGTCTGCAACCTCACGACCTGGGACACCCGGGAGGCCATGAACGCGACCTCGGCCGGCGTCGGCATGGATGTCGACGAGCTGGCGCTTGCGGGGCTCACCGCCGAGGCCTCCGTGACGGTGAAGCCGCCCCGCGTGACGGAGGTGCCCGTGCACCTGGAATGCAAGCACATCAAGACCGTCGAGCTTCCGGGCGAGACACCGAACGACGTCTATTGCGTCATTTTCGGGCAGGTCGTCGGCATCCACATCCGGGACGAGTTCATCACCGCGATGGGCGAAGTCGACGTCGGAAAGATGCGACCAATTGCCCGTCTTGGATATCAGGACTATGCAGTCGTCAATGCCGACACAATTTTTACTATGCAACGGCCCGAGTAGCGGCGTCGCACGAACAACGAAAATAATACAGGGAGCCCTGCGGGATGTCCGATCTCCTCAAAAGCGCGGAAACGCTCAACGCAATGTTCTGGCCGCGCGCCTGCGCCGTACTCGGCGCCTCCGATAACCCGAGCAAGATCGGCGGCATCCCCGTCCGCTTCTTCAAGGAATACGGCTACGAGGGCAAGTTCTATCCGGTCAACCCGACCCGGGACACCGTGCAGGGCCTGGCGACGATCCCGACGATCGAGGACGCCGACGGCCCGGTCGATATGGCCATCATGGCGGTGCCGGTGGCGCTCGCCATCGAGACGGCGGAAGCCTGCGCGCGCAAGGGCGTAAAATCGTTGGTCACCCTTACGTCCGGGTTCGCGGAGGCGGGCGAGGAAGGCATCGCCATGCAGGCGCGCCTGCGGGAGATCGGCAAGGAGTCCGGGATGCGGATCGTCGGCCCGAACTGCCTCGGCTATTTCAATCCGAAGAACAGTATCTACGCCACCTTCTCGACCAGCTTCACCCACGGCATGCCGAAACAGGGCAATGTCGGCATGGTAAGCCAGTCGGGCGCCTTCGGCTCCCATTGCTTCGTGCTCGGCCGCGAGAAGGGCATCGGCTTTTCCTATTGGGTGACCACAGGCAACGAGGTCGACGTCGACGTGGCCGAGTGCATCGCCTTCATGTCCCAGGATCCCGGCACCGACGTGATCTGCGCCTATATCGAGGGCTGCAAGGACGGCCCGCGCCTGGAAGAAGCGCTGCGGCTCGCCTACGAGGCGGGCAAGCCGGTGCTGATCCAGAAGGTCGGCCGCTCCGATGTCGGCACCGCGGCCGCCGCCTCGCACACCGCCTCGCTCACCGGCTCCGACCAGGTCTACGACGCGGTCTTCGAGCGCTACAACGCCTACCGCTGCCTGACCGTCGACGAGCTGATCGACATCACCCACGCCGCGAGCAACGGCGTCCTGCCGAAGGGCCGCAACGTCGCCGTCGGCTCGATCTCCGGCGGCGCCGCGGTGATGATGGCGGACGCGGCCTCCGACGCCGGACTGGAGATGGAGCCGCTGCCCGAATCCGCGCAGAAAAAGCTGAAGGAGCTGATCCCCTTCGCCGGCACCCGCAACCCGGTCGACTTCACGGCCATGGTCTATAACGACCTCTCGCTCATTACCAAGAACTTCGACGTGATCCTCGGCGAGGGGAATTACGACGCCGTCGTCGGGTTCTTCGCGTTCCTGGCTTATTCGGAAGCCCTGTCGGAATCGATCATCGAGGCGCTCAAACCCATTCGCGAGAAGTATCCGGACGCGCTGATCATCATGTCGGTGACCGGGCCGAAGCACGTTCTCGACAAATTCGAGGAAGCGGGCTTCCCCTGCATCGCGGAGCCGTACCGCGCCCTCGAGGTCGTCGCGGCCCTGGCCAAGATACAGGAAGGCTTCGACAAGGGCCTGCCCGACATGAGCGGCCTGCCCGATGCGCCGGCCCTCAAAGCCGGGCGCTACAACGAGATGGAAGCCAAGGCAATTCTTGCCGAGGCGGGCGTTCCCTGCGCCCAGGAGAAGCTGGTGAACAGCGCCGAAGACGCCGCCGCGGCCGCGGACGAAATCGGCTATCCCGTTGTCATGAAAATCGTTTCCCCGGATATCCTGCACAAGACCGAGATCGGCGGCGTCGCCCTCGGCCTTGCCGACGCGGGGGCGGTAAAAACTGCCTATGCGGAGATCATGGAGCGGGCAAAAGCTGCCCACCCCGCCGCCAAGATCGACGGCATCATGATCGGGCAGATGGTCTCCGGCGGCACCGAAATGATCCTCGGCGTGCAAAGCGACCCGGTCTTCGGCCCCGTCGTCATGGCCGGCCTCGGCGGTATCTTCACCGAGGTCCTGAAGGACGTGACCTTCCGGCGCGCCCCCTTCGGCAAGCGCGAGGCGCTGGAGATGATCGACGACCTGAAGGGCGCCGCCATCCTCAAGGGCGCGCGCGGCACCCAGAAGGCCGATATCGACGCGGTCGCCGAAGCCATCGCCCGTCTCTCCGTCTTCGCCGACAGGAATGCCGGCGTGCTGGAAAGCATCGACGTCAATCCCCTGCTGGTCCTGCCGGAGGGCAAGGGAGCGGTGGCGCTCGACGGGTTGATCGTCACGAAGGCGTAGTCCCGGCGCGCGCCGCAAAGGGCCCCGAGAGGGAGGCCGAAACCGGTTACAGGGACTCTCTGTAACCGCTTATGCGTTTTTGCGGGTCGACCCCATACGCCGTAGATTCGCGGTAATAGAATACCGCAAATGCGGTCTAGAGAGGGTGCCTGTCTGGTTTAATGAAAATTCACGGTGTCAAAGAACGCGCCGGACCATAACATAAAATCGACAATTTGTCACCACCCACGAAGGCACCACAGGAAGATATCCTTTGCGGCGGGCGTCCGCGCTTTATCTTTCTGGACGGCGCCCAACGACGGAGATCATCACATGCCTGGCCATCCCATACGCTATCTGAACGAAGCCACGCTGGAGGGGCTTGGCCTCGGCATGGGGGAGATCGTCGATATCCTCGAAGCGATGTTTCGGGAGAAGGCGACCGGCAGCCTGATGATGCCGCCTAAGATTTTCTTCCACCGCCATGGCCCGCGCTTCTACAGCGCCATGGCGAGCGCGGCCCCGCCGCTCGGCTTTGCCGGCTGCAAGTGGCAAAGCGGCGATCCGGACAATCCGGCGCGCGACCTGCCCTATATCCAGGGGCTCTACATCCTCACCGAGGACGCCACCGGGCAGATGGTCGCCCTGATGGACGCCAAGTGGATCACCGGACGGCGCACCGCCGCCGCCTCCGCCCTCGTCGCGCGCCATCTCTCCAAGGCCGGAGACAGCACGCTCGCCATCCTCGGCTGCGGTCTCCAGGGCCGCGCCCATCTGGAGGCGATCAAGGGCGAGGTGCCGTCGCTGCGGACCTGCCGGGCCTTCGACATCGTGCCCGAGCGCCAGGCCGCCTATGTCGCGGAAATGAACGGCCGCTTCGGCATGGCCGTCGAGGGAGCGGCAAGCGCCGAAGCCGCCGTGCGGGGCGCCGACATCATCGTCACCGGCGGGCCGATCACGGAGGAACGAAAGCCGGTCCTGGCACCCGACTGGGTGGCCCCCGGCGCGCTGCTGATCACCATCGATTACGATTCCTATGTCACCGATGCCTGCATCGACGCCATGGATCTGATCCTGACCGACGACCGGGGCCAGATCGAGGATGCCCGGATCAACGAGGGGAAATTCCTCGGCGTCACGCGGATCGACGCCGACAACGCGGAACTCATCGCGCAGGGCAGCGGGCGGCGCGAAAACGATACGCAGCGCATCCTCGCCTTCAACCTCGGCATTGCCCTGGAAGACGTGGCGACGGCGGCGGAAATCTATCGCCGGGCCGAAGAACGCGATGCCGGCGTCGTGCTGGACGCGTAAGGGCGGGCCCGACGGCACCGGTCTCAGCGCTTGTCTTCGTCCTCGTAGAGTATGCGCTCCGCGGCGCCGTCCAAATCCTCGAACTGGCCCGAACGCAGCGCCCACAGGAAAGCGGCAAGGCCCAACAGGCCGAGAAAGATCGCAGCCGGAATGAGGTAGAGCAGACCGCTCATCGGTGCCATCCGAGACGCAGCGCGTTCACCACCACCGCGATCGACGAGGCCGACATGGCCGCCGCCGCGATCAAGGGGGTCACGAAGCCACCGACCGCGAGCGGTACGGTGATCAGATTATAGCCGAAAGCCATGAGGAAATTCTGCCGCACCAACCGGTTCGCCCGGCGCGCCGTCTCCACCGCGTGCAGGGCGCCGTCCAGCCCCTCCCCCTGGAAGACCAAATCCGCCGCCGTTTGGCTGATGTCCGCCGCGCTTGACGGCGAGATGGAAACCGAGGCCGCCGCGAGGGCCGGCGCATCGTTCAGGCCGTCGCCCACCATGCAGACCCTGTGGCCCGCCGCTTCGAGGGCCGCGAGGTAGTTGGTCTTGTCCACCGGCGATTGCGCCGCCCGCCAGGCCTCGACCCCAAGATCGGCGGCGGCGCGCGCCACGGTCTCCGGCCGGTCGCCGGAGAGAATTTCGAGACGGTAGCCCTTCTCGCGCAACGCCTGCAGTGCATCGGGCGCGCCGGAGCGGAGCTGGTCGCGGAAGACAAACCGCACGGCCTCTCGCCCGGGACGGGCGAGCCAGAGCTCGGGCCCCGTGGCCGGCGCATCGCTTTCGATGCCACACCACGTCCGGCTGCCGAGCCGCGCCTCGCCCTCCGGCGTCGTCAAAGAGAGGCCCGCGCCCGGCGTCTCGGCGACCCCCTTGGCCGTCCTGGCCGCCGGCGCCATCGCGGCCAGGGCGCGCGCCAGCGGATGGCGGCTCGACGCGGCCAGCGTCGCCGCAAAGCGGAGGTCGACCGCCGTCCACCCCCCATCGACGACAAGTTCCGGTTGGCCGCGCGTCAGCGTCCCGGTCTTGTCGAACACGAATGTGTCGACCGCCGCCAATGCCTCGAGCGCATCGCCGGATTTCAGCAGGACGCCTTTTCGCATCAGCCTGCCGCTGGCGACCACCTGGACGACCGGCACCGCCAGCGCCAAGGCGCAGGGACAGGTGACGATGAGGACCGCGATCGCATGGGTGAGCGCCGTCTGCCAGGGAATGTCCGAGAATGCCATCCACCCCGCGAACGTCGCCAAGGCGGCGAGGTGGACCACCGGCGCGTAGACCCGCACGATCCGGTCCGCGAGGGAGACGGAGCGGCCGCGGCGCGATTCGGCGGCTTCCATAAGGCGCGCGATTTCCGCCAGCAGCGTGCCCTCGCCCACGGCTTTTACCGCAATGCGCAGCGATCCGGTCAGGTTGACCATGCCCGCATAGACCGGGTCGCCGACCGCGACGGTCTGCGGGACGCTCTCGCCGCTGATCAGGCTGGCATCCATATCCGATTGTCCGTTCTCGACCACGCCGTCGACCGGAACACGTTCGCCCGGCGCGACCAGTACGATCAGGCCGGGGGAGACCTCTTCGATGGCCAGCGTGCGGGTCATGCCTTCGGCGTCGACGGCGGTGACGGCACGCGCCGACAGGGCGATCAGGTTCTCTACCGCCGAGCGGGCGCGTCCCCGCGCGCGCCGATCCAGATAGCGGCCGATCAAAAGGAAGAACAGGAGCATGACCGCGGAATCGAAATACGCATGCTCGCCGCCGCGGATCGTCTCGAAGAGGCTCATCCCCGCGGTGAGGATGACGGCAAGCGAGATCGGGACATCCATATTCATGCCCCGGCCCTTCAAGGCGTGCATCGCCGAGCGGAAGAAAGGTATCCCCGCATAGGCAATCGCCGGGAGAGCGATCAGCGCGGAGAGCCAATGCATCAAGCCCCGCGTCGCCGGTCCCATGTCCTGGAAATGCCCGGCCCAGACGGAGACGGACAGGAGCATCACGTTCGCCGCAGCGAACCCGGCCACCGCCATGGCGCGGAGAAGTTCCCGTTCGGCCTCCCGGTCGCCGCCAAGCAGGTGAACCGGATCGAACGGCACCAACCGGAAGCCGAGGTCTTCCGCCGCCTTCACGAGATTGGCGGGGCTGTTCTCGCTGTCCCGCCATGCCAGGGACA
Source organism: Rickettsiales bacterium (assembly GCA_038131165.1). GTDB lineage: Bacteria > Pseudomonadota > Alphaproteobacteria > UBA8366 > UBA8366 > UBA6544. The sequence goes on from JAYPOZ010000086.1 coordinate 19,569, forward strand.
GCCGCCGGGTCGTCAAATTGGCCCGCGCCTCCAGAACGCCCGGTTGCGTCGCAAGCGTCCTCTCGATCCGGTTGACGCAGCCGCCGCAATGCATTCCGTCGACCAGCAGATTGAGCCGGGACACCCCGTTTTCCACTTCGACGAAAGGCGTCAGCCCTCCTCCCTCCGCCGTCATCTTTCGATCGTCGGCGGCGGCTTCGTTCATCGCAGGTCTACCCGATCTTGCTTGTAGTAGCGGTTGTCGCCCCGGTTGGCCGCGACCCGTACATCCCATTGCCCCGCCAGCGGCACATCGAACTCGGCGGCATAGCGCCCGTTGCCGAGCGGCGCCAGCGCGCCCGAGAAATCGTGGCCTTCGTGGGTCGGGCGGATGAACTGTCCGTCGTCAAAATTTT
>JAYPOZ010000087.1:0-1566 GCA_038131165.1 Rickettsiales bacterium
TCTTGGTTTTTTCCTCTGCACCAAGGCAGTTCCTCATTCTTATAAAGGTCTGTCCTCTTTGAAAACCATTAGCTCCGTCGGAATTATCCTCTTTGTCCTTACCACAGCTGCGAACGCGGCAGGCAAATTTGATGTACAGACATTTATGCGTATCTGTGACAGCGGCGATAAGGCTGAGGACTTGGCCTGTTCCGCATACGTATCAGGGTTTTGGAATGGTTTTCGCCTAGGTGATGCAGCCGCTAGTGGTGAAGGTAGGACAACAGTTCTATGCCCACCGAAGGGTCTGACAGCTGGTCATATCAAGGACATGACTGTTGAATACATGCGCAGACGGCCTGCGTTAGCTAATGATCCTGCCGACAAGGCGTTGTTGCTGACCTTAATGCCGTTCCGATGTAAGTAGCCTAACGCCTCCTCACCTTTGTATCGGGTTGTGAAGTTTATACTTCACGGTGGGGAATGCTTTCTGTGTAGCTGTCATTACTTAACTTTTCAGTCGACACAACCATGATCGTCAATGATTCTCGGTTCACTCATAGCGAACTTTCTCTATCGCAAGCCGCATCACCTCTATCGAGTTACCCCCAGAATAAAGGCCATAAGTGATGGTCTGCTTCTTTTGTCCAGCGATATCAGCTGCCACGCCTTCAGGTATCTTCGCATTCTCGCACATTGTGCAGAAGGTTCGTCTAAAGCTGTGAAAGTCGTGTTCGCTAGTGTAGCCTAGGCTTTGCTTGAACAGTGTAAACTGATTTGAGATTGATGACGCGGACTTGCGACAGCCGTTCTCCCACGCATCTAGGCTTGACCAGATCGCTGAATGTGCAGGGACAGTCCGGTCGCTTTCTTCCTTTTTGGCTTTGGGAAACCAGATTGTCTTGTTCTCAGCGTTGTACCTAAGTCGCGCAATAGCTGACTCTCTCGCACCCGTATGCGCCGCAATCCAGACAGCGTGTTGTAACCAGCTTGCCGTTACGTCATTTCGTTCCGTCAGAATGCGGTGCATCTCCAATACTTGCATTACCGAGTAAGGTTGTTTCTTCGCTCTTGGCGTATCTGCAGAAAGTTTCTGATCGCGCCATACGGCTTTATCCTTATCGGCGTATTCCCAGAGGTTCTTGTAACCACTCATCCATTTGCGAACGGTCGGGTTGGTAATCTGATACTCCCGCTTCGCCCAATCCAGAAATTGCTTGGCCTTGCGACGATCCAATTCCTCAAGAGTTGTAAATCGTTTTGACAACACCTCTACTGCCCGGCGATAGTCTGATCGAGTGTTCTTGTTACCAATCGTTTCAAGCCAGACAGGCAACACCTCTGCTATCGGCGTTAACTCGCCCAAAGCTGTCTTGTAAGCCTTCCAAGGTCTTAACTCTTCCTCTGACAGCTGATCCGGGTCAAAGACTTCAGGTCCTTTGTAGAGATGCAAAAGACCCATCTCTGCTGCCATATCTTCTGAAGTTTCTTGAATCTTGTCTCTGACAATTTCCAGTTCCTTATCGTCTACGCTGGAGAGGTAACGTTCTCGAATATGAACCAGCTGCGTTGCATAGATGGTCTGCT
>JAYPOZ010000087.1:1576-17193 GCA_038131165.1 Rickettsiales bacterium
CGACCTGCTGCTTACGCTGTTCTAGAAGTTCGTCCCGCCTCGCCTGTGCTTCTCTTAGATCTTTGGTTTTGAGCGACCGGCGAATCGTATCATCCGTGCCGGGTACACGGAATTTTACCCACCACGTAGGCCTGCCATTCCTCTTGTAGAGGTAGCGTGTGTCCGCCTTAGGCATATCGCGGCCTTGTGGCATGCCAATCCGATCCAGAATCTTTGTGCCACAGATTGTGCCACAAAGATTGCCAACTGTGCCACAAAAACAGATCACTGCCGCGTGGAAACCGCAGTTTTCTGCCGTTCAGAATTTCTGAAAGGTATTGGTATCCCCTAGGGGAGTCGAACCCCTGTTTCCGGCGTGAGAGGCCAGCGTCCTAGGCCACTAGACGAAGGGGACACTGTGACCGGGAGGCCATGGTGTACAGAACGGGGTCCGGAAAATCAACCCTCTTTCCCGGCGGCACGGATTTCGCACCGGGTCGACAGCGCCGCTTGAGGCGCGCAGAATGCACGAAATCGCGAGGAGATCATCTGTGCCCATACACGCGGCCGCCGTCGCCGTCCTGAAACCGATAGCTCTATCCGCGGCCCTTCTCTTCGGTTTGATGTCCGTGGCGGGCGCGCAGACCTGCGACTATCCGCCGAGCGGAAACCCGGTCGCCTATGTCGCGCCCGCGCCCGGCACCAAGATCCGCTACGAGGACGTCACCCTGCGCAAGGACACCGAACAGACCCGGCGCGAACTCGACTACACGGCCCTCAACACCTCCGCGACCGAAACCGAATGGACGATCCACCTCGCCAGCGGACAGGGCATCGCGGTGCGGACCTTCCTTGGCCTGATGCAGACGGTCAACTCGAGCGGCACCAGCAGTTCCTTCGATATCGAAAAATACGCCAGGCTGTGGCCGCTCGACGGGGGCAAGACGGTCAATTTCGTCGTTACGACCGCAGCGCAAGCCGGCACGCAGTTCCGCGCGGCGCTCTCACTCTGCGTCCGCCGCTTCGAAACGCTCTCCCTGTCCGCCGGCGACTTCAAGGCCGTGGTCATCGATTCTCACAGCCAGATCGTCGAAGGCGGCGCCAATCTTCCCTTCGACGAAGTCTACACCCGTTATTGGTACGTGCCGGAATACGGCATTTATCTGCAGCGGGTCCGAGCCATGTATATGCAGCGCCGCGAAGTCATGAAACAGACCCGCCGCGCGCTGTCCGTCGGCGGCAAATGAGGCCCCGCCCCGTCAGTCCGCATGGCACGCCGCCGCGGCGAGGAAAGCCTCGACCGCGCCCGGCTCCGTATCGAACGCCGTGACCAGGCGCACCAGCGTGCCTTCCGGCTCCCAGCGATAGAACATGAACCCTTGCGCCAGAATCCCCTCAATCATCGCGTGCGGCATTCGAACGAACAGCTCGTTCGCCTCAACCGGATGCTCGAGTTTGACGCCCGGCAGCACGGAAAGCCCGGCTGCCAGACGTGCCGCCATGGCATTGGCGTGGCGCGCGTTCCGGCGCCATAAATCGTTGGCAAGATAGGCATCCCACTGCGCCGCAAGAAAGCGCATCTTCGAGAATAAATGCCCGGCCCGCTTGCGCCGATACCCGGCATCCCGGGCCAGCGCCGCATCGAAGAACAAGATCGCCTCCGCGCAGAGCGCGCCGTTCTTGGTGGCGCCAAAGGACAGCGCGTCGACGCCGAGCCGGTGGCTCGCCTCCGCCGGAGAGCAGCCGAGCGCCTCAACCGCGTTCGCAAAGCGGGCGCCGTCCATGTGGAGTTTCAGACCGTGCTCGCGGCAAATGGCGGCGAGCGCGCGGATTTCGTCCGGCGAATAGATCGTGCCGGCCTCGGTCACCTGAGTGATGCTGACGGCAGCCGGCTGGACGTGATGGACGACCCCGGCCCCGGTCACTGCCGCCGCCAGCGCATCCGGCGCGATCTTGCCTTGCGGCCCGCCGACCGGGACAAGTTTCGCGCCGCCCGTGAAAAACTCGGGCGCGCCGCATTCGTCGACATTGACGTGGCTATCGGGATGGCAATAAACCGCGCCGTAGGGCGGCGTCATGGTCGCCAGCGCAAGGGCATTGGCCGAAGAGCCCGTGGACATGAGCAGAATTTCAGCGTCCGTCTCGAACAGCGCCTGGATCCGCGCGGCCACCTGCTGCGTCAGCGTGTCGTCGCCATACGGCATCGCCGCTCCCGCATTGGCCGTCACCAGAGCTTCCAGAATTTCCGGCGAGGCACCGGCGACATTGTCGCTGCAGAAATTCATGGGACCGGTGCCGGGTTCAGGTGCACGATCCCGGCGCGCGCGCCGGAGGCCGGATCAATCAGAATCAGCGCCTGTTTTCCGTCAGGCTTGGCAACACGCACTATGATTCGCCCGTCGCCCAGGATGGTCTCCAGGACTTGCGCTCCTGCGGGCATGTCGACCTGCGACTCGCCGAATGCTCCCGAGACCTTCACTTTGCCCGGTCCCGTATCGAACTTGGTCGCGACACCGTAAGCCAGAAATCCGAAGGCCACGAATATCAGGAGGCCGAGAACGATGACGAGAGCCTTGAGCGCTTGCATGATTTTGGTCCAGTGTGGGCGATATGAGCAGCGTTGGAAGCAATATCGAAGAACATACCGTCACCCCGACGCCGGACATGCGTCTGGACCGGGCGTTAACCGATGCTCTTCCCGAACTCTCCCGCAACCGTCTTAAAACCCTGATCACGGATGGCTGCGTGAGGCTGGGAGAGGCGACGATAACGGACCCCTCTTACAGGGTCAAACCAGGCGAACAGTTCTCCGTTTCGATCCCTCCGGTGGCCGAGAGCGTGATGGCGCCGGAAGCAATACCCTTGAATATCGTCCATGAAGACGACGCCTTGCTGGTCTTGGACAAACCCGCCGGATTGACCGTGCATCCCGGCGCCGGACAGCCGAGCGGAACCCTGGTCAACGCGCTCATCGCCCATTGCGGAGACAGCCTGTCCGGCATCGGCGGCGTCAGGCGGCCTGGCATCGTGCATCGGCTGGACAAGGATACGAGCGGCCTGTTGGTCGTCGCCAAGACCGATACCGCCCATACGGCACTCGCCCGACAATTCGAGGCGCATACCGTCGACCGGGCCTATAAGGCGTTCGTGTGGGGCCTCCCCGCGCCCCTCAGCGGAGAAATCGCCCGCAATATCGGCCGCAGCCCCCGCAACAGGACGAAGATGGCGGTCGTCGCGGAGGGCCGGGGCAAGACGGCGCTGACCCGCTATCGCACGCTCAAGAGTTTCGCGCAGACCGTCAGCCTCCTCGAATGCCGCCTCGCGACGGGCCGCACGCATCAAATCCGGGTCCATCTGACCCATCTGGGACACCCGCTCCTCGGCGATGCAGTCTACGGCAAGACGACGGCGGCGCGCGTCTCGCGCCTATCCGAACACACCCGCGAAGCCCTTCGCGCACTCGGTCGACAGGCGCTGCATGCCGCGGAAATCGGCTTCGAACATCCCGCGACCGGCGCGCGGATGCTTTTCACAAGTCCCCTTCCCGAAGACATGCAAACGCTCGAAGATTGCCTTAATTCGGACAAATTGGACCGTTAGTTTGGAATTATTCCAGAACGCTCTTGAAAAAGAGTCGACTGATCCATAAACAGCACTCAAGCGTATAGAGTGCTAATGAGCTTCTAGGAGAACCATCATGACCTCTCTTCCGAACGTCATTTCCATCAGTCCCGAAAGCAATCTGCAGCGCTATCTGCAGGAAATTCGGCGCTTTCCCATGCTGGAACAGCAGGAAGAGTACATGCTGGCAAAACGCTGGCACGAACACGAAGACACGGAGTCTGCCCATAAGATGGTGACGAGCCATCTGCGCCTGGTCGCGAAAATCGCTTCCGGCTATCGTGGCTACGGGCTTCCCCTGGCGGAGCTGATTTCCGAGGGCAATATCGGACTCATGCAGGCGGTGAAGCGGTTTGACCCGGAGCGCGGGTTCCGTTTGGCAACCTATGCGATGTGGTGGATTCGGGCAGCGATCCAGGAATACATCCTGCACTCGTGGTCGTTGGTGAAAATTGGAACGACCGCAGCTCAAAAGAAGCTTTTCTTTAATCTTCGCAAGCTAAAGGGACAGATCGAGGCCTTCGAAGAAGGGGATTTGACTCCCGAGCACACCGCGACGATTGCCAAACGCCTCAAGGTCACGGAAGCGGAAGTCACGATGATGAACCGGCGGCTCGCCGGATCCGATCATTCGCTGAATGCACCGCTGCGGGCGGACACGGAAGGTGAGTGGATCGATTGGCTTGCTGACGACAGCGAAAACCAGGAGGTTCAACTCGCCGAATCGGAAGAGTACGGCAAGCGCCAGGATTTGCTGAAAGACGCGCTCGGCATTCTGAACGAGCGTGAGCGGCACATCCTGACGGAGCGGCGGCTGAAAGAAAATCCGACGACGTTGGAAGATTTGAGCAAAGTCTACGACATCAGCCGGGAACGGGTGCGCCAAATCGAGGTTCGGGCCTTCGAAAAATTGCAGAAGGCCGTACGTAATGCGGCGATCGAAAAACAACTGGCAACAGCAGAGGCGTAAATTCGCCCCGCCGCATTGAGCCTCGCGGCGCGCACCGGTTTCGACACGCGCCGTACGTCCCCTACGCGTCAGGTGTTTTCCTGTTCCTCGTTCTCTTCGGGTTCCTCCGCCTCTGCCTCCGCCGTTGCGCCTTCGGCCGGCTGAACCTCGGCCGGCTGCGGTTGCGCCTCTTGCGGCGCGAATTGTCCCTTCACTTCGGAGCCCCACTCCTTCAACAGATCCTCTTGACGGCTGTTGATCGAGCGGGCTTTCGCCTCGTGCTGGACCGCCAGATAGGCGGACATGATCGGTGCCATGATGAAATTCAGCATCCAGCCCACCGCCGCGGAACTATACATGATCATCAATGCCGAAGGATCGCCCACCAGGGTCAGCACACCGCTGATCGTGTTGTGGCCGGTCCATAGCTTCAACGCGTAAGGTAGGCATCCCGCAAAGTTAAGATATCCAATCGCGCGGGCCGTCGCTTTCCGCGGCCGCTTATCGACGATGAATGCCACGATCGACGGCGCCATGCCGATTACCAGAAGCAATATGGTGGGGAAAAAGGCAATACCGACGAGCGGAGCGACGACCCATGCGATGATGGCTCTGCCCCGCGTATTGCTTTCCGCTCCCTGGTCGTCAGACATCGAAGCAATCCGCCATCAAAAAAACATCATAACGACAAAAATCAGAACCGAGGCAATACAGGTAATGAATCCGGATACCGTCGAGGCCATCTGAGCCCCCATTTCCCGGGCAAAATACTCCCGATGGGTCTTCTCGTAAGCCAGCCGCTGATCTTCCATCACGGTCCGGCCGTAGACCGCTACCGCCTGTTGAAACGCCCGCTTGTCCGCCTCCACATCGCGCGGGTCGTTAATCGCCTCGACCAGCTTCGCCAAGCGACCCGAGCGCGTGGCTTTCTTCAGCCCCTCGCGCACGCGCTTGCGAACAGTACGGCTATGGAAGCGTTTGATCGAAGGCTCCAGCATCGTCGCAACCGCGCCCGCCAGATCCACGAATTCTTTTTTCGAAATCCTGTCCTGCACCGTCGAGAGAATTTTCACCGCCGCGATTAAAGAAACGTGCGGATCGACCTTGTTGTCGAGATCCCGCAAATCCGCCGTCACCTGCCGCGCCAATCGCGACGCCAGAAAAGCCGAGAGATTCCGGTCGACCAGTTCCTTGAATTCGACGCCGTTGACGGCAAGATATTCCAGCGCTGGCAGCAATGCGGAGACCTCGACCACGTAATCGCTGGCCAGAAGCGGCGATTGGCAGGGCAGATTGGGGTTGAGGTCGTAAGCCACCCGTTCCAGGCCCAGGCCAAGACCGATCCGGTCGGCACTGTTTCTAACCCGGTCGTATTCGCCGAGAAATTTTTCCTGAGATTCGGTCAACCGCCGCTGATTTTTCTGCCAGAACGCCGGCAATTGTTCCCGCAACGTCTTGATGAACAAATCCCGCATTTCGTCGTCGTCGAGATAGGCACCGATCAGCGTTCCCAAACCTTCGACGGTCGCGCGCAGCTTTCTGTACCGCAGCGGCGCTTGAGGATCCATCGCGATGCACACCCGCGCGACGATCCAATCGTCGCTGCGGTCGATCCCAGCCGGGTCGACGATCGCGTTGTTTACGCTTTCGATCAGCTCCTCGTCGCTGAACCCGCGGCGCAGCCACACATTCAACGATCCGTCCTTGATCGGCGTGATCGCGGCGTCCCAATTATTCGCGAACGCGTTCGCCAGGTCGCGGGTGGTCTGATATTCGTGCCCATCGAAGACGAATGGCCGATTCGCCTTACGGGGGATGGCCTGCGGCGCCGGGTTTTGACGCCGTCCATGGGACCAATACATTAAATCGCTGACCGCCCAGCGTTCCTTCGGATCGTCGTTCAGCAAGCCCCGCAGCACTTCCATCATGGTCAACGAAAGCCGTTCGCGGCCGACGAGCGCGTTGTACGATCCGTGGGTCAGCTTCTCCACGATGATTTGCTCGTTGTTCATATCGGCCAGCGGAACGCGGCCAATCAGCAGCGTCAAGATCGTCACGCCGAGCGAATACAGGTCATGGGAGGTCGACCCGTCGCCCCGCCCCGCGGGCAAGGCCATTCCGCTCTCGATGGTCTCGAAGACTGTCGGTTGAGCCATCGCCGGCGGCGCGGAAATACAATCGCCCAGAACCATCCGCGTTTGCTCGACATCCGTATAATAGACATTGTCGGGACGAATGGCCCGGTGACTGAGATTCTGGTTGGCCAGCTGTTCCAGAAACTCCGCCGCCGGCCTGATCAGCAGGCGGGAGACCAAGTCCTCGTTCATCGGCCGCATGCGGACGTCGAGCCCCGGCATGACCCGTCCTCCGAGCGGGCGATCCACGATCACAACCGGACACCGGCGCCCTTCCAGGGGCCAGTCGACGACGCCCCAGTCGTGCGGCTTGAGAAACATACGGGTTTCGATGCCGCGCAGCGGCATGACCTTGTCCGCGCGCAGCGGCAACTTCGGATCGCAGACCAATGCCATGACGGGGCGAGCTTTGTCGGACGTGATTTCCGCCCGGTAAGCGATCGATGGCGCGACGTCATAGCTGGGGATTGCGCCGCCAAGGTCTATTTCAAATCTACCCTTGAGCGTAACGCTGCCGCTGGCTGAACTCGCGCCGTCGTTGCTTCCCGATAGGTTTAGAGCCATATTGTCTCATCGTTTCCGCTGTTCATCGGATAAGCGGTGTCAGCCGCTTGAGCAACAAGTTTTTCTTATCCGCTCTCCGACAGGAAGACTTCGAAAACAGAATATATCGCTGTTAGGGAAACAGTTTAAGCCGCAAACGGGTCGCGTACCATAATTGTATCGTCCCGTTCCGGACTCGTCGACAACAGCGTGACCGGGGCTTCGATCAGTTCTTCGATCCGCCGGATATACTTGATCGCCGTCGCCGGCAAATCCGCCCAGGAACGGGCGCCTTGAGTGCTCTCGCTCCAACCCTCGAACGTCTCGTAGACCGGTACCACACCGGCCTGGACCGATTGCGACGCGGGCAGATAATCCAGGTCCTCGCCGTCGATCTTATACCCCACGCAGACCTTTATTTCGGGAAAGCCGTCCAGAACGTCGAGCTTGGTCAGCGCTATTCCGTCCATCCCGGACAATTTCACGGACTGACGGACGAGCACGGCATCGAACCAGCCGCAGCGGCGCTGCCGGCCGGTCACGGTGCCGAACTCCCGCCCCTTCTCCCCCAGCGTCTTGCCGACTTCATCCGTCAATTCGGTCGGAAACGGTCCCGATCCCACGCGGGTCGTGTAGGCTTTGGTGATGCCGAGGATATAATCCAGCGATTTAGGGCCCATTCCGGTTCCCGCTGCCGCCGCCCCGGAGACGGTATTCGACGAAGTGACGAACGGATAGGTACCATGGTCCACGTCGAGCATGATGCCCTGCGCGCCCTCGAACAGTATCCGCCGGCCCGCGCGCCGGGCCTGATCCAGCTCGCGCCACACGCTGGCCGCATAGGGAAGCAGCTTCGGCGCCAGTTCCGTCAGCGTCGCCAACAGGGCGTCGCGGTCGATCCCGTCCTGACCGAAACCGCGCAGCAGCGCGTTGTGATGGACCAGCAATTCGTCGACTTTACCCGCAAGCGCCTTCTCGTCGCCGAGATCGCAGACCCGAATGGCGCGGCGCGCGGTCTTGTCTTCGTAGGCGGGCCCGATTCCCCGGCCCGTCGTGCCGATTTTCGCCTGACCACGGGCCTCTTCCCGCGCCCGGTCCAGCATGCGGTGCAGGGGCAAGATCAACGCCGCGTTCTCGGCAATCTTGAGGCGCGAGGGATCGAGATGTACGCCCTGCTCCCCGATGCGCTCGATTTCCTCCAGCAGTGCCCAAGGGTCGATGACGACGCCGTTGCCGATCATCGACAGTTTTCCCGGCCGCACGACGCCGGATGGCAGGAGGCTGAGTTTGTAGGTCTTGCCGTCGATAACCAGCGTATGGCCCGCGTTATGACCGCCCTGGAAGCGCACCACGACGTCCGCCCGCTCGGAGAGCCAATCGACGATCTTGCCCTTGCCCTCGTCGCCCCATTGCGAGCCGATCACTACCACATTTGCCATGAACGCCCGTCCCTATGCTCGGTTTTGTGAAAGCGAGACGGTTTCGCCGTCCCTTAAGATGTCTGTGCAGCCCAATTGGCGGGCCGCGCGTTCCTCGTCCTCTTCCGGCTCGAGCCCGGCGACGGTTGTCCAGCCGGCCACTCTCAGCCTGCGTCCCGCCTCTTCAGAGGTCCCGAAAGGAAGATAGATCTTTTGCACTGCCACCGGTGCCGGCACCGCGCGGGCAATGCTGTCGAGGAACAGCGTAAAGCCGATGGCCGGCTCCCCGGCGCCGCCCGCCAGGTAGCGCCCGCCGCGGCCCAGAGATCCGCGAACGCCTTTTGCGAACAGCGTGAAGCTCAAGCCCGTATGGTATTCGAAGCCGCGATTCTCGATCGGATCAATGGTTACCGTCAGTCCGGGAATCGCGGCGGCGACCTGGCGGGCAACCGTCTCCAGACGGCGGCATTCCTCGCGCGCCGTATCGGGCAGGTCGATCGCGGCCAAATCGGCCAGCGCCTCGTCCATGGGGCCGGCGGCCGCCAGGAGCCCGCCGAGAATGCGCGCCGCGTTGCCGCCCAGCGCCGAGACGCCGGCCGCGTCCTTGCGGTCGAGGGCGAGCCGGGACTTCTCGACGGCTTCCGCGTCCATTCCCGTCGCTTGAAAGACCAGCGGCGTCAGAGTGGGCAGATTGATATCGACGGACAGATCCTTCACCCCGACCGCCATCAAGGCATCCGCCGCCAGGGAGATGATCTCCGTGTCCGCCTCCGCCCGGTCCGTTCCGATCAGCTCCACGCCGACCTCGAAGAATTGCCGCTCCGGCCGCAGCTGATCGCCGCGCACCCGCAGGACGGGACCGGCATAGGCGAGCCTCAGCGGCCGCTGTGCCTTGCGGAGCCGGGTCGCTGCGATGCGCGCCACCTGCGGCGTCATATCCGCGCGCACCCCCATCATCCGCTGGCTGACCGGGTCCATGAGCCTGAACGTCGCGAGGGCGACCCCTTGACCGGCACCTTCCAGCAGGCTGTCCTCGAACTCCACCAGAGGCGGGTCGACCCGGTCGTAGCCCCGCGAGCCGATGATCTGCATAAAACGCTCCACGATCGCGGCTTCATGGGCGGCGTCGGGCGGCAGGGCGTCGCGCAGCCCATCGGGAAGCAAGGCTTTACTTGGTGAATCGCTCATCGAAAATCCAAGAATTTATCCGGCGGACCGGGATACCTAGCGCGCGGCGGGTGCTACGGCAAGGGAGGTTTCTAACGTAAAATCGCCTCGATCGTACCGTCCGCGCGGCCATAAACGATATCGGGCAGGCCTTGGCCGTCGACATTCGCGCTCACGACCTCGGTCACGATCGGCGCCGCCTTGGGGCCGCTCGCCAACACGGCAAACGCGCCGCCCCGGAACGTGACGCCGACCAGCGCGCCGCGGGTCTCGTTCGGCAGGACCATATCCATGACGCCGTCGTCATTCAGGTCGAGCACGACCGCCATCTCGAGGACGGTCGACCCGGCGGCATGCGTCGAGAATCCGCGCAGACGGCCGAGCTCGCGCAGGCGCGCGGCCTGACGCCCGTAGACCACGAGCGTCTTGCCGAGATGCGGCGTCTCGACGACCGCGATATCCATCTCGCCGTCCGCGTCGAAATCCGCGGCGCCGAGGGGATTGAGCCACCGGTACGGCAGTCCGATCGAGGGCGTGACCGAGAATTGCTCCAGCCGCCGCGGGCCCACCTTGTAGATCGACACCGCCGCCCCTTCCGTCAGCGAGGAGCGGGCCAGAAAGACCTCGTCCAAACCGTCGCCGTCCATGTCGGCGAGCCTTGGCAGCAGATCCTCGAAGACGTACTGGTCGCCCAGCTCGTAGAGCATTTCCCGGCCGTCCCGCAGTTCGACCTTCAGGGCAGCGGCTTCGATCTCGTCCCCGAGAACACCGTGGTCGTATCGCCGTGTCGGCTGTACGAGCCAGGCCCGCGCGATGTGATTCGCTCCCACCGCGACACGGCCGTGCGGAATGATGTCGCTCGGCGCGGCGGCCGCGGCCGCGGGGTCTGCCGGGCTCGCGACGAAGCGCCTGCCCGCGAGGACAAAGCGCCCCTCGGCGCCATGGGCATACAGCGCGCCCGAGCTGGCATCCACGCTCAGCCTCGACAAGCCGTCCACCTTGCCCAATCCAGCGGCCTGCCACTCCGCCGCAGGGGCGGCGGCCGCCCAGACGCACAGCGCGGCGGCGAGAAGGGAACGACGGATCATCCGCTCAGAACTCCAAGGCTTTGACCTGCACGATATTCGGCAGATTTTCGAGCGTCTCGACCAGATCGTCGGAGATTTCCTGGTCGACCTGCAGCAAGGCGATGGCGTCCTCGCCCGGCACCGAACGGCCCAGATGAAACGTCGCGATGTTGATGCCGGCGTCGCCAAGCGCCCGACCGAGGTCGCCGATCACGCCCGGGCGGTCCCGGTTGGTGATGTAGAGCATATGCGCGCCCCATTCCGCTTCGACCGGAATGTCCTTGATCTCGACGATGCGTTCGCGATTGCCGCCGAAAATCGTTCCCGCGACGGTGCGCGTGCGGCGCTCCGTCTGGACCGAAAGCCGGATCAGCGTCTCGTAATCGCCCGGCTGTTCCTGTTTGGTCTCCCGGATATCGATCCCCCGGTCGCGCGCGATGGCGATAGCATTCACCATATTGATATTGTCCAGCAGCGGGCGCAGCAGCCCGGCAATCGCCGAAGAGACCATTGGCCGCGTATTCAGGGTCGCGGCATGACCGTGAAACTCGATCGTCACCGCCCGCAAGCCGCTTTCCGTCAGCTGCCCCGCGAAACTGCCGAGCTTCTCCGCCAGCGACATATAGGGCTTGAGGTGCGGCGCTTCCTCCGCCGTCACGGACGGCATGTTGATGGCGTTCGTCACTGCCCCAGACAGCAGGTAATCGGCCATCTGTTCGGCAATCTGCAGGGCGACATTCTCCTGCGCTTCGCTGGTGGCGGCGCCCAGATGCGGTGTCGCGATCACCTGCGGCAGGCCGAACAGCACGTTCTCGTGCGCCGGCTCCTCGGCGAAGACGTCGATGGCGGCGCCCGCCACCTTGCCCGCCAGTATGGCGTCGCGCAGATCTGCTTCGACGAGGATGCCGCCGCGCGCGCAGTTCACCACATGCACGCCGTCCTTCATCCTGGCGAAGGCTTCCGCATCCAGCAGATTGCGCGTCCCGTCGGTCAGCGGCGCATGAATGGAAATGACGTCCGCCCGCCGCAAGAGCGCGTCGAACTCTACCTTCTCCACGCTTAGTTCCTCGGCTTTTTCCGCCGACAGGAAGGGATCGTAGACGATCACCCGCATCTTCAGGCCGTGGGCCCGGTCCGCGACGATGGAGCCGATATTGCCGCAGCCTACCAATCCCAGCGTCTTGCTCGCCACCTCCATGCCCATGAAGGCGGATTTTTCCCACTTCCCCGCATGGGTGGAGGCGCTCGCCGCCGGAATTTGGCGCGCCGACGCCATCATCATCGCAATCGCATGCTCGGCCGTGGTGACCGAATTGCCGAACGGGGTGTTCATGACGACGACACCGCTCTGGGTCGCCGCCGCGACGTCGACATTGTCGACACCGATTCCGGCCCGGCCGACCACCTTCAGGTTCGGCGCCGCCGCGATCAATTCCGCCGTCACCGTCGTCGCCGAGCGAATGGCCAAGCCGTCGGCATCCGCGACCGCGGCGGTCAGTTCCTCGCCCTTCAAGCCGGGCCGAAAATCGACCTCGATGCCGCGCTCGCGGAATATCTCCGCCGCCCGCGGGCTGAGTTTGTCGGAGATCAGGACCTTCGGCATGACGACCAAACCCGTTCAGGCCGCCGCCGCGCGGGCGATCTCCGAAAAGGCCCAATCCAGCCAGGGCAACAGCGCTTTCGTGTCTTCCGGCTCGACCGTCGGACCGCCCCATATCCGCAGGTTCGGCGGCGCTTCGCGGTGTCCCTTAATATCGTAGGCAACGTTCTCGGCCGCGAGCAGATCGGAAACCTTCTTCGGTGCCAATTCCCGCTCCTCGGGCGGCAGTCCGGAGGCTTCGGCGATTTTCAGGCAAATCGAGGTGCAGGACCTTGTCGCCGGGTCCGCCGCCAGGAAGTCGATCCAATCCACACCCTCGACCCACGCTTCGACCGCTGCAAGACTTTCCGCCGAGCGCGCCTGCAGGGCCTTCAGTCCGCCGATCGAGCGCGCCCAGGCCAGTCCGTCCAGCGCGTCCTCGACACACAGCATGGACGGCGTATTGATCGTCTCGCCCTGGAAGATGGCCGCGTTCAACTCGCCCCCCTTGGTCAGGCGGAAAATCTTGGGCAGCGGCCAAGCCGGCGTATAGCTGCACAAGCGTTCGACCGCGCGCGGCGACAACGCCAACATGCCGTGCGCCGCCTCCCCGCCAAGCGCCTTCTGCCAGGACCAGGTCACGACATCCAGCTTGTCCCAGGGCATTTCCATGCAATAGACCGCCGAAGTGGCGTCGCAGATCGTCAAGCCCTTGCGGTCGGCATCGATCCAATCGCCGTTCGGCACTCGAACCCCGCTTGTCGTACCGTTCCAGGTGAAGACCACGTCGCGGTCGCAATCGACCGCCGCGAGATCGGGCAATTCCCCATAGGGCGCTTCCAGCAGACGGCAGTCCTCCAGGTGCAGATGCTGCTTCGCATCGACCGCCCAGGTCTTGCCGAAATTCTCCCACGCCAGGACGTCGACGCCGCGCGCGCCCAGCATCGACCAGAGCGCCATCTCCAGAGCACCTGTGTCCGAGCCTGGCACGACCGCCAGGATGTAGTCCTCGGGCAGGCCCAACAGGGCATGGCTCTCGTCGATCACGGCCTTCAGTTTCGCTTTGCCTTCGCTCGATCGATGGGATTGACCAAGATGCGCTCCCCGGAGAGCGTCGAGGCTCCATCCCGGCCGCTTCACACAGGGTCCGGAGGAGAATTCAGGTCGTTTCGGTCGAATTGCGGGCTTTACCATGGCATTACTCGTGCGGGACAAGGCGGGAATTGGCTGATACCAATAATGAGGGGAGGAACACTATGAAGCCCTGTTCGACACGTCAACGCGATTATTTTGCAGCGCAGCAATTGCGGTTCTTTGCCGCAGCAATTGCGGTTCCCGCGATTTCGCGCCGCTGCATGGAATTCTAAGGTACCGGCCAAGATGACAGTCGAGCAAAGTTATGCCTTCGCCGTCCTCGCCGCGACGCTGGGGCTCTTTATTTGGGGAAAATGGCGCTACGACGTCGTCGCGGTTCTGGCGCTGCTCGCCGTCGGCATCCCGGGCATCGTCACCGCCAAGGATGTCTTCGCGGGTTTCGGGCACCCGGCGGTCATCACCGTGGCAGCCGTTCTGGTCATCAGCAAGACGCTGCAGGCCAGCGGCTTTGTCGGCCATATCGGCAACGTCCTCGCCAAGGCGGAAGTCGGCCCGTCGCTGCAGGTGTTCCTGGTGGCCTCCATCGTAGCCGCCTTGTCGGGATTTATGAACAACGTGGGCGCCCTCGCCCTGCTGCTGCCGATCGTCCTCCAGATGGCGAAAAAATCGGGCAGGTCGCCGCGCAGCCTGTTGATGCCGTTATCCTTCGGCTCGTTGCTCGGCGGCCTCGTCACGATGATCGGGACGCCGCCGAACATCATCGTCGCGGCGTACCGTGCGGAGTTTTCCGGAACGCCGTTCTCGATGTTCGATTTTACGCCGGTCGGTCTGGTCATCGCGCTCGCCGGAATCCTTTTCATCACCTTCGCCGGCTGGCGCCTTATCCCCAATCGCGACGCAAAATCCGGCGGGCACACCGAAATGTTCCGCATCGACAACTACATCACCGAGGTCCTGGTGCCCAAGGACTCGGCCCTGATCGGCCAAACCATCGAACATATGCTCGACCTCGGCGGCGAGGACGGCGTTGCGGTCGTCGCCCAAATCCGGCGGGGCCACCGCCGGCTCGGCCCGCGGCCGGACCAATTGCTGCGCGGCGGCGATCATCTGCTGCTGGAGGGCGAACCGACGGAAATCGAGGGCCTGCTGGCAAACACGAAACTCAAGACGGTCGGAACCCTGCCGTTGAACCTCGAGGATTTGGCGTCGGAGTCCATCGGGCTCGTCGAAGCGGTCATCACGCCGCAGGCAAGGCTGGTCGGGCGGACCAGCCGGCAGGCGCTCCTCGGCCGGCACTATGGTCTGAATCTCCTTGCCATCGCGCGCCACGGTCAGCCGATCCGCGACCGTCTCAATCGCGTGCGCTTTCGCGCCGGCGACGTCTTGCTGATCCAGGGCGACATGGAAGCCATGCCGGACGCGCTCGCCCGGCTCGGGTGTCTGCCGCTGCCGCACCGCAACATCGCGTTCGATGCAAAGTCCGGGATCGTGCCGCTGGCGATCTTCGCCGGCGCGATCCTCTCCATCGCCTTCGGCCTGTTGCCGGCGGCGGTCGCCTTCATCGCCGTGGTGACGGCCTTCGTGCTGTCCGGCGCCACCACGGTACGCGACGTCTACGAGGCCATCGACTGGCCGATCGTCATCCTGCTTGGCGCCCTGGTCCCCGTCGGCGGCGCATTGCAGATGACCGGGGGCACGGCGCTTCTCGCGGACGGCATCGCCTCGCTCGCCACCCATATATCGCCCATATGGATCCTCGTCCTGTTGATGGTCGCCACGATGTTCCTCTCGGACATCATCAACAACGCGGCGACCGCGGTATTGATGGCGCCTCTAGCGGCGGAGACGGCCACGCGCATCGGCGCCAACCCGGACCCGTTTCTGATGGCCATTGCCATCGGCAGCTCCTGCGCCTTTCTCACCCCGATCGGCCATCAGTCGAACGTTCTGGTCATGGGGCCGGGCGGGTATCGTTTCGGCGATTACTGGCCGATGGGCCTGCCGCTGGAAATCCTGATCGTCCTGGTCTCGATCCCGGCCCTGCTTTTCTTCTGGCCGCTCTAG
>JAYPOZ010000087.1:17293-18355 GCA_038131165.1 Rickettsiales bacterium
CATGCCTATCTGCTGCAAGTCATGACCGGGGACGGCAAAGGCTATCTGCCGATGGCGGAGGCGGAAGTGCAGACGGCCTTGATCCAGGCAACCCTGGCGCTGCGCAAGCCCGACGACCTGGCCCACCTGCAAGCACAGGCGAGGGCGGCCCAGCACGCCATTGACCCAAGTCGCATCAAGGAAGGTCCCGGCCGCGGCTTCGGCGTCAGGAAAGCCGCCGAAGGCGTCGTCAGCTACGTCACCGCCGCCGGCAAGAGCCCCGACGCATCGGAAAAGGTCCGCTCCTACTCGCGCTGGGTCGCGGTCTCCGCCGAAAACGTCATCGTGCGGGCCGACCGGATCACCGATCTGCTCGGCAAGGTCGAACGTATGAAAACCGCCAAGAACGCCGCCCGCGTCATGCACCTCGTCCGCCGCATGTGTCAGGAAATTCTGCTCGGCAAGGACACCAACAAGGACGGCGAGGTCAGTTGGAAGAAGCACGAAGGCGGACTGGCCCAGGCGAAACGCTATACGACCGTCATGCTGCGGCTGGAAAAACTCATCGAATGATCCGAGGCCACCCGGGTGGCCCAAACCACCCTATTTCAATACGCTGACATCCACATCCAGGATTTCGCCAAGCCAGAGGGCATGGTCCGTGTGATCGGCGACCGCGTCACCTGACTCCGGATGCACGAGGACCGCGAGCGGACCTCGGTTCAGGGCCAGCCACGGCACGATCTCCGCAAAGAGCGGCGGCGCGAAGGCGACCTGATACATCGAGCGCGTATGCGGTCCGACGTTCTTTTCGTGCCATCGACCGAGACGGATAGCGCCTCTGAACCGGCGGTCGAGCGCGTCGCGGACATTCTCTGCCTGGCCGCGGGTTTCCGGCTCGAAATAGACATGCGCGTGGTAGCCGGAAATCCCGCCGATTTGTTTCTCCGCCATAGGTCTCGCTCCCGCTTCGATCGTTTTCTGCAATCACGAAAGTCTCAAATGGGGATCGTTCAGATAAAGGCAATGGAGAGTCATGGCGAGGGAGCGGTCCATCGATTGCCGGTCCCAGATCACAAGGTC
>JAYPOZ010000087.1:18455-19800 GCA_038131165.1 Rickettsiales bacterium
GGAGAGTCATGGCGAGGGAGCGGTCCATCGATTGCCGGTCCCAGATCACAAGGTCTAGGGGCAGCCTACCCTTTCCCGACGAATAGCACGCCGCCCCTATTCCCCTGTATCCCCAACGCTTCGGAATCGCTTTCGGTGAAAACCCCGTCCAGGGTCAAGGTCCGCGCTCCGAAATCCGGGGTCCTGGTAGTCAGCCGACAGTGGTGTTTCGCCCGTATCGGCTGGCTGTATTTTGACAGGTCCCATGTACCCCGCTATGACGACCGTCACAACAGGAAAGATTTTCGAATCGTGGGGAATAGGCAGAAATGACGATTACGGTCTACGACCTGTGCGGCGCGAACG
This sequence comes from Rickettsiales bacterium, assembly GCA_038131165.1. Lineage (GTDB taxonomy): Bacteria > Pseudomonadota > Alphaproteobacteria > UBA8366 > UBA8366 > UBA6544. Next base: position 18,801 of record JAYPOZ010000087.1, read on the forward strand.
ATCTGCGGTTCAGTCCGAATTGCTGGCGCACCCGTCTCGCCCTCGCCCATAAGGGCCTGGAGACCGCTTTCGAGCCCTGGCACTTCACCGAGAAAGACCGCATCGCGTTCAGCGGCGGCAAGACCGTGCCGGTCCTAGTCGACGGCGAGCAAACGGAGCGCGATTCCTGGGAGATCGCGATTTATCTGGAAGACGCCTACCCGGAGAAACCGTCGCTGTTCGGCGGCGATGCCGGGCGCGCGGTCACCGGCTTCATCAACGCGTGGTGCGATTCCCACCTGCATCCAGGCGTCATCAGATGCGTGCTGCCGGAAATCTACGACCGGCTCGACGAGATCGACCGGCCCTACTTCAAGGAGAGCCGGGAGCGGCGCTTCGGCGTGCCGCTTGACGATTTCCGCGCGAAGAAAGCGGACCACGTCGCCGCCCTCGGCCAAACACTGACGCCGCTGCGGACCATCCTGAAAGCGGAAGACTGGATCGCCGGCGATGCGCCCGCCTATGCGGACTACCTCGTCTTCGCCGCCTTCCAATGGGCCCGCCTGGTCTCGCCCGAGGACCTGCTGCACGCCGACGACCCGATCCACCCCTGGCGCGAGCGCATGCTGGACCTGTTCGACGGCCTGGCACGCGGGTTCGACGCGGCGGGGTAAGCGGGTCGTCTCGATCAATTCCCGTCGTCCTGAGCCTGTCGAAGGGCGACGAAAACCAAATTCCGCGCAGTGAAACGTCAGTCCTGCTTGTAGGTGATCTTGCGGACGAGCTTGTCGCCCTCCCAATGCAGGAGGTCGAGGCCGCGCATCGTGCGTTCTTCCTTCTCTTTGTCGCCGATCCACATGCGTAGTACCCAGCTGTCCATCACCTTGCCGGCGACCGGATCGATGAAGCGGTCCTCCGCTTCAAAGGCGATCTTGCCGAGCTTGCCGCCCACCACCCGGTCGAACTGGGCGCGGAGGTCGGCCATGGGGTCGTGGCGCTCGCCGTAGGGGTCCTCGTAGAC
>JAYPOZ010000088.1:0-19539 GCA_038131165.1 Rickettsiales bacterium
AGTTGGGGGACTGAATGCGTTTAAAAAATTGTAAATATTTGTTTTTAAATGTTTTAATTTTAAAAAATGGCGGAGAGACAGGGATTCGAACCCTGGGTACGCTCGCGCGCACAACGGTTTTCGAGACCGCCCCGTTCGACCACTCCGGCATCTCTCCGCGGATGACCTGGCTGCCCAAAGCGGGCGCAAAGTCGGTCGACGCGGCGGGACACTAACCGAAGCGAATTCCCGCTGCAAGATACCGCTCCGATAAGCGGGCATTATTGTTTATAGTCGGGTGACCTCACCTCTCGCGATACGGACTCTGCGCCATGGCGCCCGACAGCCTCAACGATACCCTCGATCTGCCGGCCATCCCGCTTCTCGACATTGGCGACGGCGGCCCCCTGGCGCTGTTCGAAAGCGATCCGGCACGTGCGGCGGAAATCATCCGCCTTGGCCGCGTGCAATATGGCGCGAAGACAATCGCGGTACTCGACACGCTCTCCCAATTTTGGGCCACCCGCGCCGGCAACCCCCACGCGGGCGAGATCGCGCAGATCGCGAGCCGGCTGCCGCGCGGCGTCTGGTTCATGAATTTGTGCCTGGAATGGGCCTGCACCAGCGGCGTCATGGACGATCCGAGCGCGCCCGGGATGCGGCTGCTACGGACCCTGGATTGGCCGTTCCACGGGCTCGGTCGCAATCTCGTCGTGGCCCGCCAGAGCGCGGACGCCGGCGTTTACTATAACCTCACCTGGCCGGCCTTCACCGGAGTCGTCCAAGCCATGGCGCCCGGCCGGTTTGCCCTCGGACTCAACCAAGCGCCCCTGGTGCGCCGGGGAACGCTGCCGGTTTTCGCCGATTGGCTGGTCAACCGCCTCAAGGTTTTTTCCAGCCGGCGTCTCCCGCCGGTCTTCTTGTTGCGGCGGATTGTCGAGACCTGCCGCACCTACGAGGAGGCGAAGGACCTGCTGGAAACTACCCCGATCGCACTCCCGGCGATCTTTTCTCTGATCGGCACCGAACGAGGCGAGGGCTGCGTCATCGAACGCCTGGAGCGGCGCGCCGACGTTCACGAGGCCCCGGCCGCCGCCACGAACCACTGGTCGGGAAAGTCCTTCAAACCCGGAAAGCCCCGGGGGATCGAGAGTCACCGCCGCCATCGTCTCATGAACGGTTATACCCGCAGCCATGTCACGGGCTTCGATTGGCTGACCTACCCGGTGGTCAATACGGACACGCGGCTCGCGATGTCGGCAAATCCCCGTACCGGGGCGCTCTCTGTTCAAGGATACGAGGCCGACGGTCCGGCGACCCGAATGTTCGATTTGGCGGCAGAGCTAAACGCGTAGACAATAGGCACGAAACCCGACGTAAAACCATTGACTTCGGTTCGGCGGTCAGTATAGTCGCCGCTCGTTTTCCGGACCCTTTGTGGCCCGAAGATTTTTTTGTGCCCGTTTGAATTCGGGCCACTCGATACGAGAAAGCACGGTCAGATGTTCGCAGTGATCAAGAGTGGCGGCAAGCAATACAAGGTCGCCAAGGACGATGTAATACGGGTCGAGAAGCTCGATGCCGAGGCAGGCGCTTCCGTGGACTTCAACGAGGTTCTTTTGGTGGGCGACGACAAAGGGCAGACGGTGGGCGCACCCCTCGTCGACGGCGCCAGCGTTGCGGCGACGGTCCTCGAGCAGATGCGCGACCGCAAGATCATTATCTTCAAGAAGAAGCGGCGCCAGAACTACCGGCGGAAGAATGGTCATCGCCAACACCTCACGGTGCTGCGGATCGACGAAATTCTGACAGACGGCAAGAAGAAAGCGGCGCCTAAGAAGAAGGCTGAACCGAAAGCAACTGAAGCCGCGGCTCCGGAAGCGGCGGCGGAAGCGGAAAAGGAGTAAAGCGCGATGGCACACAAAAAGGCGGGCGGCAGTTCACGCAATGGCCGCGATACCATCGGCAAGCGTCTTGGCGTCAAGAAATTCGGCGGCGAGGCGGTCATTCCCGGCAATATCATCGTCCGTCAGCGCGGCACCAAGTTCCACCCCGGCGACAATGTCGGCATGGGCAAGGACCACACGCTCTTCGCGCTCTCGGAAGGTCAGGTGAAGTTTCACAAGACTCGCAGCCGCACCAAGATTTCGGTGGAGCCGGCCGCCTAGGCTGACCCCGCAGCAGCGAGAACGGTTCTGGGGGAATGGCTGGCCATTCCCCCTTTTTCGTTTGCGGGCCGGTGGTTCGGTGAGACTGGAAGAATTTCAATGAAATTTCTCGATCAGGCGAAGATTTACATAAAGAGCGGCGACGGCGGCAACGGCTGCGTTTCGTTCCGGCGCGAAAAATACGTCGAATACGGTGGTCCTAACGGCGGCGATGGCGGACGCGGCGGGGACGTCATCGCGGTGGCGGTCGCCGGCCTCAATACACTGATCGACTTCCGCTATCGCCAGCACCTGAAAGCCGAGAACGGTCGACCCGGAATGGGCAAGGACATGACCGGGGCCGCGGGCAAATCGGTGGTGATCGAGTTGCCCGTCGGCACGCAGATATTTGCCGAAGACAACGAAACCCTGATCGCCGATCTCACCGTGGAAGGAGAAGAAGTCACCCTGCTTCACGGCGGCAACGGCGGACACGGCAATGCCCGGTTCAAGTCCTCGACGAACCGCGCGCCGCGCCGTGCCAATCCGGGTCTCGAAGGGCAGGAACGCTGGATTTGGTTGCGCCTCAAATTGCTCGCGGACGCGGGCCTGGTCGGCCTTCCGAACGCCGGAAAATCGACCTTTCTGTCGGCTGTCAGCGCCGCCAATCCGAAAATCGGCGACTACCCGTTCACCACGCTCTATCCGCAACTTGGCGTGGTCTATCTGGACGGCAGTGAATTCGTGCTCGCGGATATCCCGGGCCTGATCGAAGGCGCCCATGACGGACACGGCCTGGGCGACCGCTTCCTCGGCCATGTCGAACGCTGCGGTGTCCTCCTGCATCTCGTCGACGGCACACAAGACGACGTCGCCGGCGCCTACCGAACCGTACGCGACGAGCTCATCGCCTATGGCGCCGGGCTGGAGGAAAAAGCCGAGATCATCGGGCTCAATAAGTGCGATGCTTTAAGCGAAGAAGAGATCGCCGAGCGCACGGCCGCTCTGTCCGCCGTCGCCGGGTCGAGTAAAGTGCTGACCCTGTCGGGCGTCACCGGTGACGGCGTGCAGGAGGCGCTCCGGGCCCTACACAAGATCATCAAGGCCGAACGCGAAGACGACGCGGCCGAACCGGCCGCCGCCGCCCGCCCCTGGAATCTCTGAGCGACCGGCCATGACAGAGCACCTTTCGAGCGCAAGGCGCCTGGTGGTGAAAATCGGGTCGGCCCTGTTGGTCGACGAAGAAAGCGGACGCATCCGGCGCGACTGGCTGGACGCACTGGCCGACGACCTGCGGGACATACGCGCAAGAGGCGTTGAGGTCCTGGTGGTCTCCTCCGGCGCGGTCGCCGTCGGGCGTCGTCATCTCGGATTGACCCATCCTTCGATCCGTCTGGAAGAAAAACAGGCCGCGGCGGCGAGCGGCCAAATTCAGCTGGCGCACGCCTATCAGGAAGCTCTGGCCCGGCACGGCATTTCCGTCGCCCAGATTTTGTTGACCCTTGACGACACCGAGGAACGGCGACGCCATCTGAACGCCCGCAGCACGATCGCGCAATTACTGGCACTCGGCGCGGTCCCCGTCGTCAACGAGAACGATACGGTCGCGACCACGGAAATCCGGTTCGGCGACAACGACCGGCTCGCGGCCAGGGTGGCGGCGATGATCAGCGCGGACACGCTCGTCCTGCTCTCGGACATCGATGGCCTTTACGAACGCGATCCCCGGCACGACCCCGAGGCACCGCATATCGGTCTGGTCGCAGAAATCACGCCGGAGATCGAAGCAATGGCCGGCAAGGCGCCGACGGGCTATTCCTCGGGCGGCATGGAAACCAAGGTTCAGGCAGCCAAAGTCGCGACCGCGGCGGGTTGCCGAATGGCGATCATGAATGGCGTCGCGCCAAACCCCCTGACTCGGCTGGCGGGCGACGCCCGATGTACCTGGTTTCTGCCGTCCGCCTCGCCCCTGACCGCGCGCAAACGCTGGATCGTGGGCTCGCTCAACCCGGTCGGCGAGATCGTCATCGATGCGGGCGCCGAGCGCGCACTGAAAGGCGGAAAAAGCCTTTTGCCGGCCGGTGTCGTCCGGGTCGGCGGGCGGTTCGAGCGCGGCGATGCAGTTGTCGTCCGCAGCAGCACGGGGCAGGAGTTGGCGCGCGGATTATCCGCCTATTCGGATGGCGACGCGTCCCTCATTGCCGGGCGTAAAAGCAGCGAGATCGCCGATATTCTGGGATATCGCGGCCGGGACGAACTCATCCACAGAGACGACCTCGTTCTTACCGGCTAAGCGGCTTTGCCGCCATCAGGAAGGCCTCGGCTTCGTCGAGAAATACCTGATCCTCGAAAATCACGTCGCTTGCCGCCTGTATCCGTCGATTGATTATTGACCGAAAGGCGGGTTCCGTGCCGAGCCTGACGGCGATCCGGGCATAGTCTGGAGCATCTTTCGCGACCAACTCGTCCATGCCCATGAGGGCGTAAATGGCGGCAGTGGGGCGGCCCCGCAAATAATCGCCGGGCAATGTGACGACCGGCGTGCCCATGGCCAGCGACTGATATGTCGTATTGCCGCCGCAGAACGGAAAACTGTCGAGGCTGACATCCGACAATGCGAGCAGCCGCATGAAATCTTCATGGCTCTGGCGCGGCAAAAAGATTACCCGGCCCGCCATATTTCCCAGGGTTTCGGCAAACCGCTCGCGCAATATTCGGCCCCACGAAGGGTCATGGCCCTCGAGCAACAAGAGTACCGCTTGCGGGTCGTCCTCGAGAATACGCTTCAAGGGCGCATCCATATCCGGATGGATTTTGAAGAGGTTTTGAGCCAAAAAATAGATCGTAGCCTCCCCGCTCAAGCCGAAATCGGCGCGTGTTCCAAGCGGATCGGGGACGGCGGGCCGAACATAGGAGGCGAGCAAACCGCCGAGCGGCACCAAGCGTTCGATGTACTCGGCCTCCCAATCTTCCGGATCGTCGGATTCCGCCGCCGCGCAGGATAGGAAATAGTCGACGCTTCGAAGACCCGACGTGATCGGATGTCCCCAGGTTACGCATTGCACCGGCGCCAACCGCGCAAATGCCAGAAAATAGACCAGCGGATCCATCCCGATTTCGGGATAAAACACGACGTCAGGTGCCGCCGCCGCGATGCGTTCGCGGGCTGCCGTAACCGAGGCGGGCAGGGTCTCCCGGTGCGCCGCAAGAGTTGCGATTTCCCTATGCAGTTCATCGTCGGGGACCTCCGCTGTCTCAAAACAAAGCACCTCGCAATCCGCACGCGAAGCCAACCGCCGCAGCAAGCCGAGACAGAGACGGCCGATCGAGTGATCGAAAAGAAATCGCGAGACAAAAGCGATCCGGCGCGGCCCCTTCGGGCGTGACAGGGACCGGCAATGCGGTGCCGTCCAATCGAGGCCGGGACAACCCGCACGGTAGACCGCGGCCAAGCGTTCCTGCAGCACCCGTTCGTTCTCGCCGTGATAAGCAAGATAGAAGCGGCTGCCGGGCGTCTCCGTCAATGGGTTGTCGATCTGAGGGGGATCTTGCTCCAGCGCCTTTAGCGCGGCGGCGTAGCGATCATGGGCGGCCGCATAACCTTCCCTGCTGGCGGGAATGATGGGCAGCAGCAGGGACCGGCGCAGGCGAATGCCCGCGGGACCGCCCCTTTCCAAGGCCGCGCCATAGGCATTCCGCGCCGCTTCCAGGTCCCCCGCTGCCGCCAACGCATTGCCTTTGTTCAAATGCGGGAGATACCAATCGGGCCGGATCCGCGCGGCGGCATCATAATCCTCAACTGCGTCCTCGCAATGGCGGCGCTCGTTCAGAAGATTTCCGCGTTTCAGAAAAGTATCCGCATCCCCGGGGTCAAGTTCGAGCGCCCGGCCATAGGCGACAAGCGCCTCTTCCTCGCGACCTCGCTTGCGCAATACATCGCCGAGCTTCGCTACAGGTGCTGCCCAGTCGGGTACCATGGCGGCACATTTGCCATAATGCAGCAATGCCATCGCCGGATCGGTGTCTTCAAGGCTCTGGGCGGACGCAAAGATCTCCTCGGCAGTGGCGACACCCGCCGCGATCCGCTCATCGAGGTTTGACGGCGCCCCATCGCTGTCGGGTGTTCCGGCGCTCATCGACCGTTAATCTCATTCATCGCCATCCGTCTTCCCGCTTAGGAAAATTTGGTGCGCTGCCTCAATGTATTCGATAGAGTCAGCCACCCGCCAGCATCCGCTGCCGGAACGGGCATAAAACAGACGAATTGAAGAGCGCAAACAGATGACCAATGTCGCCACCCTATCCGGCGCGAAAGTCTCCATCGAAGACACGGTCCGGCAGATTGCGACCGATGCCAGGGCGGCGAGTCATGCCCTGGGTCTGGTCGATGGCAAAACCAGGAACGCCGCGCTCCGCGCGGGCGCGGCCGCCCTCCGGCAATCGCGACCGGAGATCTCGGACGCCAACGACAAGGACATGGAATTCGGTCGGGAAAAGGGCCTCTCGGCGGCCATGCTCGATCGGCTGCTACTGACGGACGAGCGGATCGACGCCATGGCGAACGGTTTGGAGACCGTGGCCGAACTGCCAGACCCTTTGGGCCGCACGCTCGACGCCTGGGAGCGCCCGAATGGATTGCGGATTGCACGGGTGAGCGTGCCGCTCGGCGTGATCGGCATTATCTATGAATCGCGCCCCAACGTCACCGCCGACGCCGGTGCTCTTTGTCTCAAATCGGGCAATGCCGCGATTCTGCGCGGTGGTTCCGAGAGCCTGCATTCATCGAACGCCATTGCCCAATGCCTGCAGGAAGGACTGCGGTTCGCCGGGCTGCCCGAAGGGGCGATCCAGTCGATTCCCACACGAGATCGCGCGGCCGTAGGCGCGATGCTGGGGATGTCGGACCTGATCGATTTCATCGTGCCGCGCGGCGGCCGCTCCCTGATCGAACGGGTCATGGCAGAGTCGCGCATTCCGGTCATTGCCCATCTCGACGGCAACTGCCACGTCTATGTTCACACGGATGCCGACCCGGCGATGGCGTGCGAACTGATTTTGAACGCCAAGATGCGGCGAACAGGGGTGTGTGGCGCCGCTGAATCGCTGGTGATCGACCAGGCTGCGGCCGGAGAATTGCTCCCGTCGATTGTCGATGTGCTCGCGGCTGAAGGCTGCGAGGTGCGAGGAGACTCAGCCGCACAATCCGCGGACGCTCGAATCGTCCCTGCAAGCGAGTCCGATTGGGATACCGAATATCTCGACAAGATTATTTCGGTGCGTGTCGTCGCCGGTCCGGACGAAGCGATCGCGCATATCAACCGGCATGGATCGCACCACACGGATTGTATCGTCACCGCCAACGAAAAAACGGCCGAACGCTTTCTCGCCGATATCGACAGCGCGATCGTCCTGCACAACGCTTCAACCCAATACGCCGACGGCGGCGAGTTCGGCATGGGGGCGGAGATCGGCATCTCGACGGGCAAATTGCATGCCCGCGGACCGGTGGGGGCAGAGCAACTGACGAGCTACAAATATATTGTCCGTGGCACCGGCCAGTGTCGGCCCTAGATTACAATACAGATTAGCCGCAGCAAGACTCGTCACTCATGATCGGAACCGGCAGCAGGACCCGCGCGATCGGCCTCCTTGGGGGGTCGTTTAACCCTGCCCACGAAGGCCACCGCATGATCAGCCTGATCGCGTTAAAGCGGCTGGCGCTCGACGAGGTCTGGTGGCTGGTCTCTCCACAGAATCCCCTAAAGCCCGTCGACGGCATGGCACCATTTGCGCAACGTCTGGCGGAAGCGAAGACTGTGGCCGCGCACCGCCGCATTCAGGTCAGCGATCTCGAAGCACACCTTGGTACCCACTATACACGCGACACCTTAAAGCGCCTGACGGCTCGGCGGCGACAGCATAATTTCGTCTGGCTCATGGGGGCGGACAATCTTGTGCAGTTTCCCAAATGGGAAGGTTGGAAGGAAATCTTCAACACAGTCCCCATTGCGGTTTTTGACCGCCCCACCTATTCTTCCAAGGCGTTGGCTGGAATCGCAGCAACACGGTTCGCGGGCCGCCGAATTCCGGAGAGAGATGCTGCCGGATTAGCGCGTCGCAAGGCTCCGTGCTGGGTATTCCTGCACACGCGACTCAACCCGGTTTCCGCGACGGAAATCAGGGCACAGGTATCCGGCAGACCGTGAACTCCGGGCCTGACGGAAGACAATTGGCCATAGGATCGGCCGAAAGGTAAATGAATGAAACGCTGCACGAGGATCGTACCATAGCGTCGCAGAAGCCGGGGCCGCCTTCGCCTGAACAGGTGCTCGAATTGATTGTGCAATCGCTCGACGACGATAAGGCCATCGACGTCGTCGTGATCGATCTGGTCGGCAAAAGCAGTTTCGCCGACGCCATGGTGATCGCCAGCGGCACCAGCGCCCGGCAAGTAAGCGCGATGGCGGATCATGTCCGAGAGAAACTCAAAGCCGCGGGGCTAAAGGGCATTGCGGTGGAGGGCCAGGAGAACAGCGACTGGGTCCTGATCGATGGCGGCGACGTCATCGTCCATCTCTTCCGGCCGGAAGTTCGCGAGTTCTACAACATCGAGAAGCTGTGGACCGAGGCTCTGCCCGAGTCGGTGGACCTCAACGCCGCGCAACACTAAGCGGACGCAGGCCTCAAGTGCATCTCCATATCGTCGCGGTCGGACGTCTTAAGCGGGGCGTCGAACGAGACCTCTTCGATCACTACGCGCGCCGGATCAAATGGCCCTTCGAGATGCATGAGGTTGAGGACCGCAAGGCGGACGGTCCCGGGCGCAAAGCCCGCGAGGCGGCGCTGATCGAAGCGAGCCTGCCAGCTGGCGCCACGATCGTTGCCCTTGACGAGACCGGCCGCGATCTGGGCAGCGACGCGCTGGCCAAACGAGTGGCCGAATGGCGGGATAATGGCGTCGCCGATCTGGCGTTCGTCATCGGCGGAGCGGACGGCTTGACGGAAAGCCTCCGCCGGCGCGCGCAGCTCGTTGTCGCGTTCGGCCGGGCAACCTGGCCTCACCTTCTCGTACGGGGAATGCTCGTGGAGCAACTCTACCGTGCTCAGCAAATTTTGGCGGGTCACCCCTATCACCGTGGCTGATGCGGGATAGTTTGCACTTGAACGGACTTCAAATAGAATGACGCTCGCCATGACCGAACATACCGCACCAAGACCTGTTGTCCTCTGCATTCTAGATGGATGGGGCGACGGTCCGGACACCGAGACGAATGCGATTACGCGCGCGCACACCCCCAATTGGGATGCGATGCGGGCGGAAAGCCCGTTCGCGCGGCTCGATGCCTCGGAGCATTATGTCGGCCTGCCGGACGGCCAAATGGGTAATTCCGAAGTCGGCCATATGAACCTCGGTGCCGGCCGTGTCGTGCTGCAAGATTTACCGCGCATCGACGCAGCGATCGCCGACGGCTCGTTGCAGGGTCATTCGGATCTTCTGGCTTTTATCGCGGCCATGCGCGAAAGCGGCGGCACAGCCCATATCGCTGGCCTCATGTCGCCGGGGGGCGTCCATTCCCATCAGGATCAGATTGCGGCCCTCGCCCGAATTCTCGCCGATTCTGAAGTTCCGGTTCGAATTCACGCCTTCCTCGACGGCCGCGACACACCGCCGTCCTCGGCATTGGGCTATCTTGAAACCTTCGTGGAGAAATCCGGCGGCGCGCCACTGGCGACGATTTGCGGCCGCTATTTTGCGATGGATCGCGACAAACGTTGGAATCGTGTGGAGCGCGCCTATCGCTTGATCGCGGAGGCCGAAGGGCAGCGCTCCGAGGATGCCTTCGAGGCGATCAGACATTCCTACGATGCCGGCGTCACGGACGAGTTTCTGGAGCCCACGGTCATCGGCGACTTCGCCGGCATGCAGGACGGTGACGGCTTGTTGATGGCGAATTTTCGCGCCGACAGGGCACGCGAAATCCTGACGGCCTTGCTGGATCCCACGTTCGACGGATTCGAGCGGCCGCGGCAGATTTCCTTCGCGGCGACTTTGGGGCTGATCGAGTATTCGGAGGCACTCAACCCACTGATTGATCCGCTTTTCCCTTCCCTTGAACTCAGGAACGTCTTCGGTCAAGTGCTGGCCGACGCGCATCTAAAGCAACTGCGGATCGCAGAGACGGAAAAATACGCACACGTCACTTTTTTCTTTAACGGCGGACAGGAGCACGCCTTCAATGGCGAGGAACGCATACTGATTGCCTCTCCGGATGTCGCGACCTACGACCTTCAACCGGAAATGTCGGCACGCGAGGTCACGGACCGGCTTGTCGCGGCCATCGCCACCGGCGCTTTCGATTTTATCCTGGTGAATTACGCGAACACGGACATGGTGGGTCATACCGGAATATTTCCCGCAGCGGTCCGGGCCGTCGAGGCCGTCGACGATTGTCTCGGACGCCTGCGGAACGCCGTGCTGAAGGCTGGCGGCGTTATGCTGGTAACGGCCGATCACGGTAATGCCGAAATGATGGTAGAGCCGTCCACGGCCGCGCCGCACACCGCGCACACGATGAACCTTGTCCCGGCGCTTCTCGTTGGAGAGGCATTGGAAATCGAGGGACTCCGCGACGGGTGCCTGGCCGATGTCGCACCTACATTGCTCGACCTCATGCGCCTGCCTCAACCTGCGGAAATGACCGGAGAATCGCTTCTTACGGCGGCGGACAAGCAACGTGTGGCGATCTAAAGCCGACCGCCTTCACAGTGCACTTGGCCTGGCGATAAGCACTTTGCTTCTGCTGCCGCCCGCCGAAGCCGCCGCGCAGGACCGTAAAGATCTGGAACAGATCGAGCGCGAAATCGAAGTAAAACGGAAACAACGCCAAAGCCTCGATCAGGAACGGGCGGCGCTCGACAAAGGCGTCTCCGCATTAAGGCGAAATCTCATTCGCGCCGCCCGCACCGCGCAGGAGCACGAATCCGTGCTGACCCGCTTGGAGGCGAAACTGCCCGAACTGGAAGCGGAGGCGGCGCAGCGGGTCGCCGCTCTCGGCCAGCGTAGGAAGCAGATGACGGGGACTCTGGCCGCCTTGGAGCGGCTCTCGCGGAATCCGCCGCAGGCGTTGCTGCTGTCGAAGGATGAGCCGTTGAAAATCGTTCGGAACGCGATTTTGCTGCGCTCGGCGGTTCCCCAACTTCGCAAACGGGCTGCCGCCTTGCGTGCCGATTTAGACGACATTGCCGGCATCCGGAGAGAGCTTGAGGACCGTCAACGTGAAATCCACATCGCGAACCGTTCTTTGGAGACCGAGCGCAATCGGCTGAACGCGCTGATGGTCCACAAAACCGCGGAACGTCGCCGCATGGCCGAGGAAACGCGACTGGTGGAAGACCGCCTTGAGGCGCTCAACCGCAGAGCAAAAAGCCTGCGAGAACTGTTTTCCAATCTCGAGCGTCAGAAGGCGCAGCGAAGCATCCGAACTCCATCCGCCCCCCGACCGGAAGCGCGGCCAAGTCCCGGCACGACAGACCGCCTGGCGGATACAGTGGCGATCAATCCGAATGTCGGCGCAATGACCCCGCCAGCGCGCGGACGGCTCGTCGAGCGCTTCGGCGACGACACCGGAACCGGCGGCACATCAAAAGGTGCGACCTTCGTGACCCGGCCGCGTGCGCAAGTTGTCGCCCCCTACGACGGCAAGGTCGTCTTCGCCGGCCCCTTTAAAGGATACGGGCAAATCTTGATTATCCAGCATGGCGACGCCTATCATACACTCCTCGCCGGAATGCGGCGGGTTGACGCCACTTTGGGGCAGCGGCTGCTCGCCGGCGAACCGATTGGAGTCATGGGTATCCAAGATGCCGGTTCGCGCCTATACATTGAGGTGCGCCGCAAGGGACAACCGATCAACCCGCTCCCGTGGTTTACGGCGGCAAACAGCAAGGTGCGTGGATAATGCGTCATTACCTTAAGACCTCTTTGGCGATCCTAAGCGTGGTCGCCATCACCTCGATTTCAGATGCCGCATCGGCCACGGAGAAAGACAGATCCGAGACGTATCGGCTCTTGGAATTATTCGGCGATGTTTTCGAACGGGTTCGCGCCGATTACGTCGAGGAAGTTTCGGACGAGAAACTCATCGAAGCCGCCGTTCGCGGCATGCTTACCGACCTCGACCCCCACTCGGCCTTCCTGAACCGCAAGAACTTCCGCGACATGCAGGTCCAAACGAAGGGCGAATTTGGCGGCCTTGGAATCGAGGTCACCATGGAAAGCGGCTATGTGAAAGTCGTCTCGCCGATTGACGATACGCCCGCCTTTCGTGCCGGCATCAAGGCCGGCGATCTGATCACCCATCTCGACGGCGAACTCGTCCAAGGGTTGACCCTCAGCCAGGCGGTCGAGCGGATGCGCGGGCCGGTGAACAGCGACATCAAACTCACGATCCGTCGCGCCAGCGAAAGTTTCGATGTGACGGTCACACGCGACAAGATACGTATTCGGTCGGTTCGCAGCCGGACGGAGGACAACGTCGGCTATGTCAGGATCACCAGCTTTAGCGAACAGACCGAAAGCGGGTTGAACAAAGCGGTCGAGAAAATCAAAACGTCCGTCGGCGACAAACTCGTCGGCTTCGTTCTGGATCTGCGAAACAATCCAGGTGGTCTTCTGGATCAAGCAGTCTTGGTTTCGGATGCTTTTCTGGAAGAAGGCGAAATTGTATCGACTCGGGGTCGCGTGCAGGAGAACGCCCAGCGATTCCACGCAACACCCGGCGACATCACGGATGGCTTGCCGATCGTCGTGCTGATCAACAGCGGCTCGGCATCGGCCTCCGAGATCGTCGCAGGCGCACTGCAAGATCACCGACGCGCGGTTATTCTCGGTCAACGCTCGTTCGGAAAGGGATCGGTCCAGACGATCATTCCGCTGGGCCGGAACGGTGCCATCAAATTAACCACACAGCGTTATTATACGCCGTCCGGCACGTCGATTCAGGCCAAGGGTATCGCGCCCGACATCGAAGTGGCGCAGTCAAGAGTCGAACCGCTGGAAAATGCCGGTCGTCTGGAACGGCACGAGGCGGATCTGCGCGGTGCCTTGGATACGGAGGAGACCGAGAAGACCGAACCGCAGCCCGACGCGGCGAAGGAAGGTAATCCAGAAGCCGCAGACAAGACGGCAAAGCCGGCGACGACACCGGTCGACTATCAGCTGGCACGGGCCCTCGACCTGCTTCGAGGCCTCGCGCTTTATCGCAATCGCATGGTGAACTAGGAACGGCGACCCCTGAAGCTTCCGTTTTTATCCAAGAAGGACGAACGCCCCGTCATCGACGATTTCGACGATGACGAGGAAGACGCGTATCTGAAGCCAAGCGAGGGCAATCCACAATTGCCGTGGATTCTCTTGATGGCGGGCTGGGGCGGTGCCGTTGCGTTGGTCGGCGGTATTGTCGCCTATCTTTGGTTCGCGTCCGATAGCATCATGGACGAGCTGAAGGAGCAGCGGCCGCAAATTACCATCGCCGTCAAGCCGAAACGCCGATCGGTCCCGCAAGCGGCAGAACAATCGGCGGCGGCGCAAAGTTCGGAAGAACGCACATCGGAGGAACCGCAGCAAGCCGAGACGCCAAATCCCGAGAGCGGGAGACCGCCCACCGAGGGAAGCGAGACGACGGACGCTCCTGCGCCGGACAGCGGGGCGGCGAGTGGCGACAGCGCGGCCGATCTGAAAGCGGGCTTGTCGCGTGTCCTTGCGCCGAAAATGAACCCGCATCCCGACTTGAAACTGATCGAGGAGACCGATCAGGGTCCCTTACCAAAGATCGACGATGCCGGGCGGGAGCCCTGGCGCGTCTACGCCCGGCCTTTCAGAAAAGTCGACGAAACCCCGCGCATCGCGATCGTGATGACCCAGCTGGGGCTGTCGCCACAGCTTACCCAGCAAGCGATTACCGAGCTACCGGCACCGGTCACGCTCGGCTTCGCCCCCTATGCGCGCAGTTTGGCGGATTGGATTCGGCAAGCCCGGGACAACGGTCATGAAGTCATCATCGGATTGCCGATGGAACCGAGCGACTATCCACGGAACGACCCTGGCCCTAACGGATTAATGCTCGCCAATAGTGCGGAAGAGAATACAAAGCGGTTAAATTGGGTTCTCAGCCGCGCGACCGGATACGTCGGTGTCTTCAATTTCATGGGGTCGCGATTTACCGCGGACAAACGCGCCCTGCAACCTGTCCTCCAGCAACTCAAGGGGAGAGGCTTGATGCTCCTCGAGATGCGGGCGACCCCCTTTTCCGTCATGGGAACGACGGCGAAGGAGCTTGGAATACCTTACACCGCCATCGACTTGATCGGTGATTCCGAACCGAACCGGGGGTTCATCGACGACCAGTTGGAGGCGCTCGTCGGCATGGCCGCCAAGAATAAACAGGCCGTTGCGGTCCTGCGGCCCTTTCCGATTACAATGCTCCGGTTGAAACGATGGATTGGCCGCCTGGACCCGAAACAGGCGGTTCTCGTTCCGCTATCGTCGATCGCCGCCGTAGCAAGACCCAAGTCGTGAGCGCGATGGAGCAGGACACGCGCCCCTTTCGGCCTTGCGTCGGAATTCTCTTGCTGAACCGGCAGGGTCAGGTTTTTGTCGGTGCCCGCAACGATATCGATGGCGATCACTGGCAAATGCCGCAGGGCGGGATCGACGACGGTGAGACACCGGAAGAAGCCGCATTCCGCGAAATGAAAGAAGAAATCGGCACCGCAAAGGCTGAGATCATCGCCGAGCACGCGGAGTGGATTCACTACAGGTTACCGCCCGAACTTGCCCAAACTGCCTGGAAAGGCCGCTATCAAGGCCAGAAACAGCGTTGGTTCGCCTTGCGCTTTTTGGGGAGCGACGAAGATATCGACATCGAGACCGCACATCCGGAATTCCGCGCCTGGAGATGGGCGGAATTCGACGACCTGCCGGCAATGACCATCGATTTCAAGCGCGATGCCTATGAGGAAATTTGCCAAGCCTTCCGCACCGTCGTGGAACGCTTGAAGCTCGATCCCCTTTGACTCTCGAACGAGTCTCCCTTAGCTTTTGCGTGTGCGAGACCCTTGGCGAGGCTTGGAAATGGCCCTGCTGAGGCAATTATCGTTGTGATCGAGGCCGAATGATTTGGCTCGATTGCATGAGGTGGCTGAGTTGATTGCAGAAGGCACATCGACTGCGGTCGTGACGGCCGGAAGTGCTGTCCTATCGGCGACGCGTACGAGTACGCGCGACAGCATTCTGTCGCGTGCCGTGGAGCCGACGTCTTCGGCGACCGAAATTGGCCTCCAAGAACCCAAGAATTTCAATTCTCTCGAAGCGCTGACAGCGCCGCTGAGCGTCGCAAACGTCACCGCAACGCAAGGTCTCGCCGCGTCCGATCCGAATGCCAGCGCGCCGGTCGCGCCGGAGGATCCCCTCAGCCCGGAAAAACCGTTGACCGCACCGCTCGATCCGAGCGAGGCGATCCAAAGTGAGGCCGTGGCGAAGAACGCCGGCGAAGACAGCGACTCGGCAAAAGCGGAAGAAGGCGACGGTCCGGTCGACAAGGCCTCTGCCGCAGGTCCGAAACTCGTCGAGGACAAAGACGAGAAAGGTGCCGACGGTCTGACCGAAGAGGAGCGTCAGAAAGTCGAGGAACTGAAGCGGCGAGATGCGGAGGTGAGAGCGCACGAACAAGCCCATGCGGCTGCCGGAGGGCCTTATGCAGGCGCACCCAGGTTCCGGTTTACCCGTGGACCGGACGGCCGCTTTTATGCGGTTGCGGGCGAGGTCTCGATCGACACTTCAGCCATTCCAGGCAACCCCCAGGCCACCATCCGCAAGATGCAGCAGGTGAAACGCGCGGCATTGGCGCCACATGAACCTTCCGCCCAAGACCGCCGTGTGGCTGCCGAGGCTGAACGCAAGATCATTCAAGCGCGTCAGGAGATCCGCGAGGAGGAGAGCGAGGAGATCAAGAAAGCCCAGGCGAAGCAGCGAAGTCGGGAAGCCGAAGCTCAAGGCTTAAGCCGAACCATTACGCCGGAAGCAAGGCCGGTATTCGATCCTGAAGCCCGTTTCCGTTCCAGTGTCGGCGGCACCGGCGCGGCGCCGGGAACAGGACTGGCGGGAACAGGCGGCCTCGATGTCGACGCCTCGGACACGATCGATGCCAAAGTGCTTTTCAGCATGGTCGCCTGACGGTGGATCAAAATCCGGGACAACCCTTGGAATTCCGGCTCTGCCGGCCTCGCCCAATGGTCCGAACTCCTTTTGGAATCGTATAGGCTTTTAAGAGAGCCTGTTGAATACCTGCGATATTTCCATCGACTTGCCACTATCCGGATGCGGAACAATTGACTAGTGCGCGAAAGAGGTCTAAGCCAGATTCACGCTGGCGGGAGGTGCGCGGGCAATCCGCGCGCGGCATGGAACGGACGAGGGTTGGATGAGTACAAATGAAAGACCGCTGTCACCGCATTTGCAGATTTACCGGTGGCAATGGACGATGGCGCTGTCGATATTGCATCGCGCGACGGGAGTCGGGCTTGCAGTCGGAACATTGCTGTTGGTCGGGTGGTTGATGGCCCTCGCCGATGGCCCGGATCGCTACGCGGCCTATCAGGAGTTTATCGGCCATTGGTTTGGCCGTCTCCTCCTGTTCGGCTGGACTTGGGCGTTCTTCTATCATCTCTGCAACGGAATCCGGCATTTGGTGTGGGATACCGGACGGGGCTTCGAGTTGAATGTCGCCGCGGCATCTGGCTATGTCGTCGGGATCGGATCCGTCGTTTTGACCGTGATCGCCTGGCTCTGCGCCTACAATCTCACGGGAGCGATATCATGAGCCTGCAAACGCCACTCGGCCGAGTTCGTGGACTAGGATCCGCCAGGAACGGCACTCATCATTGGTGGATGCAGCGCATCACCGCCGTGGCTCTTATCCCGCTCGGCCTCTGGTTCGCGGTCGCGCTGATCAAGCTTACCGGCGCCAGTTACAGCGACGCCATCGCGTGGCTGCAGTCGCCGATCAATGCTATTTTGCTGCTGTTGTTGATCGTCGCGACCTTTCACCACATGCAACTTGGCTTGCAGGTCGTCATTGAAGATTACGTGCATCACGAGGGCGCAAAGTTGGTCCTGATGATGGGTCAAAAACTCGCGAGTTTCGCACTCGCCGTCGCCGCAGGTTTTGCGGTGCTGAAGATTGCGTTTGGAGGTTAGGAGAGTCATGGCAGAAGCATATACGATCGTCGACCATTCCTACGATGTCGTGGTGGTCGGTGCGGGCGGAGCCGGGCTCCGGGCAACCGTCGGTCTTGCCGAGGCCGGTCTGAAAACCGCCTGCATCAGCAAGGTTTTCCCGACACGCAGTCATACGGTCGCCGCGCAGGGCGGGGTCTCCGCGTCGCTCGGCAATATGGGGCCGGACGATTGGCGTTGGCATATGTACGACACGGTCAAAGGTTCGGACTGGCTCGGCGATCAGGATTCGATCGAATACATGTGCCGCGAAGCCGTACCCGCGATCATCGAACTCGAACATTACGGCCTGCCTTTCAGCCGAACCGAAGACGGCAAGATTTATCAGCGCCCCTTCGGCGGTATGACCACGAATTACGGCGAGGGCATCGCCCAGCGTACCTGCGCGGCGGCGGACCGCACGGGTCACGCGATGCTGCACACGCTCTATCAGCAATCGCTGAAGCATCAGGTGGAATTTTTCATCGAGTATTTCGCAACCGATCTCGTGATGGACGACGAAGGTGCCTGCCGGGGCGTCGTCGCCTGGAATCTCGATGACGGCACCATCCACCGCTTCGCGGCCAAGAAAGTGATTCTGGCGACCGGCGGTTACGGCCGCGCCTACTTCTCCGCCACTTCGGCGCACACCTGCACCGGAGACGGCGGCGGCATGGTGCTGCGCGCCGGGTTGCCGATGCAGGACATGGAGTTTGTCCAGTTCCATCCGACCGGCATTTACGGGGCCGGCTGCCTGATCACGGAAGGCTCGCGCGGCGAGGGCGGATACCTGACCAACTCCGAAGGCGAGCGCTTCATGGAGCGCTATGCGCCGTCCGCCAAGGACCTGGCGTCGCGCGACGTCGTCAGCCGATCGATGACCATCGAAATTCGCGAAGGCCGCGGCGTCGGCGGCAATAGCGATCACATTCATCTTCATTTGGAACATCTCGATCCCGCCGTCATCGAGGAACGGCTCCCCGGCATTTCGGAGACGGCCCGGATTTTTGCCGGTGTCGATGTGAACAAGGAGCCGATTCCCGTCATTCCGACCTGCCATTACAATATGGGCGGTATTCCGACGAACTATCAGGGCGACGTCCTGAACAAGACCAATGGAGAAGCGACCACGGTCCCCGGCCTGATGGCGATCGGCGAAGCCGCTTGCGTCTCGGTCCACGGTGCGAACCGTCTCGGCTCGAATTCATTGCTCGATCTCGTTGTCTTCGGCCGTTCGGCGGCCAAGCATTGCGCCGAGGTCGTCGATCCGAACGAAGCGGTGCGGCCGATTCCCGACGGCGGCGAGCAGATCACGCTCGACCGGATCGACAAGCTGCGCCATGCCAAGGGCGAGGTCCGAACGGCGGAGCTGCGCCTGGAAATGCAGCGCATCATGCAGAATAACTGCGCGGTGTTCCGCACCGGCGAAGTGCTGGACGAAGGGGTCGACCTGATGAAGTCGGCGATAAGCAAGCGGGACAACATGCAAGTCACCGATCGCTCGATGATCTGGAATTCCGACCTTGTCGAGACCTTGGAGCTTGAGAATCTATTGGATCAGGCGATGGTCACGATCAAGTCGGCTGCGAACCGGCAGGAGTCGCGCGGTGCCCACGCACGGGAAGACTTCCCGGATCGCAACGACGACGAATGGATGAAGCATACGCTGGCGTGGTGCGACCATCAGGGCAACGTCAAGATCGACTACCGCCCGGTCGTGATGCAGACGCTTACCAACGATGTTCAAGTCTTCCCGCCGAAGGCGCGGGTTTATTGAGGGGACGATAGTATGGTCGAATTTAACCTACCCGCGAATTCAAGAGTAAAGCCGGGTAAGACGCACAAGGCGCCCGCCGGCGCAAAGCGGGTTAAGAACTTCCAGATCTATCGCTGGAATGCCGACGACGGCGAGAATCCGAGCATCGACAATTTCGAAGTAGATCTCGACGATTGCGGCCCAATGGTTCTCGACGCACTCATCAAGATCAAGAACGAGATCGATTCCTCGGTCACGTTCCGTCGATCCTGCCGCGAAGGTGTCTGCGGATCCTGCGCGATGAATATCGACGGGATCAATACCTTGGCCTGCACCCGGTATATCGACGACAGCAAGGGCGACGTGAAGGTCTATCCGTTGCC
>JAYPOZ010000089.1:0-3637 GCA_038131165.1 Rickettsiales bacterium
GGTAGCCGATGTCGCGCTCCAGGCGGGCGCCGCTTTGCCGGTTGATCTGCTCGAAGCCCGGGGCATCGGGGGCGAAGCCGATCTCCGCCGCCGGCAGCAGCGCCCGGACGTGCCCGGCGATATCGGCGAGCGAGGCCCGGTGCGCGCCGGCGCAGTAGATGTCCCGGGACAGGGAGTCCTCGAACGCCAGGCGCACCATGCATTCGGCGACATCCGCGAGATAGATATAGGCCGAGGTCTGCGCCGCCGTCACGGGCGAGATATAGGATTCGCCCACGGCGGCTGCGGAGATCATCGCGGAAGCGGCGGCGCTGCGCCCGGTCAGGCGGCCATGCCCGAAGACGGTGCAGATGCGCAGCCCCCGGCAATCGAGGCCGGTGTTGCGTGTATAGGCGCGCGCCGCGAATTCATTGGCGAGCTTCGTTACCCCATAGATCGAGAATGGGCGCTGCATCGAGTCTTCGTCGAGCTCCGCGTCGCCGTGATCCGACTGGTCGCCATAGGTCGCGATGGAACTCGGATAGACCACCCGCCGGACGCCGTGGCGCTGCGCCGCCTCGAAGATGTTGTTGGTGCCGCCGATATTGACCTCGTAGCCGAGGCGCGGCTGCTCTTCGCTGGTTGGCGGCAGAATGGCGGCGGTGTGGATGATCCGCCCGACGCCGTTCCCGGCGACCGCCGCTTCGAGGGCTGCGAGATCGCTCACGTCGGCCTCCAGCGCGGCGATCTTGCCCTCGCCGATCAGATCGTCGAGGCGGCCGGTCTGCAACGTCCGGTCGAGGGCGACGACCGCCTCTCCGCGCGCCAGCAGGCCGCGCACGATCTGCGCGCCGATCAGGCCCGCTGCCCCGGTGACAAGTATCGACATGAACTGAGCTCCTCGTGATCGATGCGGGCCGAAACGCTCGTGTAGGAAGATTGGCGCCCGTCGCGCAAAGCCAACCGGAAGCTCCGGGGGCCGGACCGGAACCCTAGGCCGCTGCCTCTCTTCTCCCCCGGCCCGCGAGGCGCGGGGCCTCCCGCGTGAACAGGCCCGCCAGCTCGTCCATCACCGCGCGCACGCTGGGCACCCGGCGCAGATCGCGGTGGACAATCAGGTGGAGGTCGCTGTCGACTCCGGCAATGGGGCCCGTGAGGCGGACCAGCTCCGGGTCGGGGTCGCCCGCGAAACAGGGCAGCACGCCGAGACCCGCATGGCTGCGCACGGCGTCGTGCAGCACGTGGCCGTTGTTCACCCGGATCGCCGGGAGGCGCCCGTCGAGCCGTTCCCGTAGCCAGGCCTGACCGCCGAAATAGACGTGATCGTCGTCGAAGCCGACCCAGTCGCACGCGCTGTAGCGCTTGTTGCCGCGTGCGGCAGGACACCGCTCGACATAGTCGCGCGAGCCGTAGACCGCATAGGAGAGCGTGCCGAGCTTGCGCGCGATCAGGTCCGGCGTCTCCGGCAGGCAGGCGCGCAGCACCAGGTCCGCTTCGCGGCGCGACAGGTTGGCGTTCACGTGGGTCACCGACAGTTCGAGCTCGATGTCGGGCAGGCTTTCCCGGATAGCCGTCAGGTGACCGGTGAGAAACTGCGCCGGGACCTCGAAGACGGAGAGGCGCACGGTGCCGCTCACGGTGTCGGCGAGGGTCGCCTGCCGGCGCTCCAGCGCCTCGGCGGCCTTTTCCATGTCCACGGCGATGGGCAGCAGTTCCTCGCCCGCCTGGGTCGGCACGAAACCGTCCGGCAGACGGTCGAAGAGCCGCGTGCCGAGATCGCCTTCGAGCTGTGCGAGGCGGCGTCCCACGGTCGGCTGCGTGACCTTGAGGCGGCGGGCAGCGGCGGACAGATTGCCGTCCCGCGCCACCGCGAGAAAGACCCGCATATCGTCCCAATTGAGCGCCATCGGCAATGTTCCTCGGAAAATTTAACTCAACAATTTTTTATAGATGCTATGCAAATTCATGTGGGGTGCAACAAAAATATTTAGGGTATTCATTCTCGGTATTGGGTTAGAAACGGGATGTCGTCCCCGCACGGGCGGGAATGGCGGGACCGGGTTGAGCCGGGATATAGAGGATCGGAAGGGACGCGGATGTATTTCGACTTACGGCTCTGGAGCTACACCAAGGGGGTGCGGGCGCGGATCTTCGGCGCGGTCGCCATCGGCATTCTGGCGGTGCTGTTCGGCATCGCGCGGTTGGCCCTCCTCGGCTGGCTGATCGCGCAGGTCTTCCAGGGCGTTGCGCTCGACGCGCTGATCCTGCCCTTCGCCGGCGTCGCCGCCGTCATGGTGGCGCGCGGCGGGCTCGAGTATCTGCGTACCATGGTGGCGCACGACACCGCCGCCCGGGTGCAGGTGCATCTGCGCACGGTGATCTTCGACAAGGTCACGGAGCTGGGCCCGGCGCATTTCGGGCTGGAGCGTACCGGCGACGCCATTCTGGCGATGGTCGACGGGGTCGAGCAGCTGGAGATTTATTTCGGCCAATACCTGCCGCAGCTGATCGTCTCGGCGCTCACGCCGTTCCTGATCTTCGGCGTCGTGGTTTTCCTCGATCTGCCGGTGGCGCTGGTCATGCTGGCCGCGGCCCTGGTGACGCTGATCGCGCCGCAGGTTTTCCATTCCTGGGACAAGAACAACAGTCTGGGCCGCTCGCGCGCCTACAAGGCCTTCGCCGCAGAATTCCTCGATTCCGTCCAGGGGCTCGCGACCCTGAAGGCCTTCGGGCAGAGCGGCCCGCGCGCCAAGACCCTGAAGGCGAAGGCCGACGACCTGTTCCGCTCCACCATGTGGGTGCTGGCGACCAATTCGCTGGCGCGCGGGATCACCGACACGGGGATCGCGGTGGGGGCGGCGGCGACCCTGGCGCTCGGCGCCTTCCGGGTGGCCGACGGCGAGATGAGCCTCGCGGCGCTGATCATGATTCTGATGCTGGGCGTCGAAGTCTTCCGGCCGCTCCGCGACATGCGCTCGCTGATGCACAACGGCATGGTGGCGCAGGCCTCGGCGCAGACGATCTTCCATCTGCTGGATTCGAGCCCCATCGTCGCCGAGAAAGCGGGCGTCGGCACCGTCGGCACGCTGAGCCCGAGCGTCGCTTTCGAGGACGTGAGCTTCGCCTATCCGGGCGGTCGCCGCGCCGCCCACGAAGGCCTGAGCTTCGAGGTGAAGGCGGGTGAGCGGGTCGGTTTCGTCGGCCCGAGCGGGGTCGGCAAGTCCTCCATCGTGCGCCTGCTGCTGCGCTTCTACGACCCAAGCAAGGGGGCCGTGAAGATCGGCGGCCGGGACCTTCGCGACCTCGGCTTCGCGGACATCCGCCGCCAGATCGCGGTGGTCAATCAGGACACCTATCTCTTCCACGGCACGGTCGGGGACAATCTGCGCGTCGGCCGGCCCGACGCGACGGCGGCCGAGATCGATGCCGCCTGCCGGGCCGCCAATGCCTATGAATTCGTCGAGAAACTGCCGAACGGCTACGACACGGTCATCGGCGAGCGCGGCATCCGGCTCTCCGGCGGCCAGCGCCAGCGCATCGCCATCGCCCGCGCCATCCTGCGCGATGCACCGATCCTGGTGCTCGACGAAGCGCTCTCCGCCGTCGACGCGGAGAACGAGGCGATCATCCAGGAAGCTCTCGACCGGCTGATGGAAGG
>JAYPOZ010000089.1:3737-19480 GCA_038131165.1 Rickettsiales bacterium
TTCGGCTGGGAGCTGGCGGCGGCTCTGGCGCCGTTCCTGGCGCTGGTGGCCTGCACCCCGTTCTTCACCCGCAAGCGCATCGACGAACTCGGCTCGCGGGCGCGGGAAGCCCTCGGCGAGCTCAACGCGCACGCGGTCGACACCATTCAGGGCTTGAGCGAGATTGTCGCTTTCCAGCGCACGGAAGAGCGCCGGGCCGAGCTGATCGAACGCACCGAGAACCATCACCGGGTGCGCCTGCCGTTCTTTCGCGACCTGACCTTCCAGACCACCTTGCTGGAAGTCCTGACGGGGCTCGGCGGCCTCGCCGTCGTGGTCGCCGGCGCGGGGCTGGTGGAGGCGGGGCGTCTGGAGAGCGGAATCCTGCCGCTGCTCACCTTGCTCTCGATGGCGGCCTTCCTGCCGATTTCGGAAATCTCCAACGTCGGCCGCCAGCTGGCGGATACGCTCGGCTCGACCCGGCGCCTTTACGCGGTCGACAGCGAGCCGGTGCCGGTGACCGACGGCCCGGGTGTTCCCGATATCGACGCGGCGGGCGGCGTGCCGATCGAGCTGTATGCCGTCGATTTCCAATACGAGGCCGGTAACCGGCGGGCGCTGCACGGGGCCAGCTTCGCGGCGCCGGCGGGCAAGACGATTGCCCTGGTCGGCCCGTCGGGGGCGGGCAAGACCACCATCGCCCATCTGCTGATGCGGTTCTGGGACCCGGAGAAGGGCGCGATCCGGCTCGGCGGGCACGATCTTCGGGACTACAAGCTCGACGATCTGCGCCGGCGCATCGCGCTGGTGGCGCAGGATACCTATCTCTTCAACGACACGCTGCGCGCCAATATCCTGATCGCCCGGCCGGAGGCCGACGAGGCGGCGCTGATGCAGGCGCTGGCGCGTGCGTCGCTCGGCGATTTCGTGGCCGGGCTGCCGGAAGGGTTGGAGACCCGGGTCGGCGAGCGCGGCATGCGCCTGTCCGGCGGCCAGCGTCAGCGCGTCGCCATCGCCCGCGCCTTCCTGAAGGACGCGCCGGTGCTGATCCTCGACGAGGCGACCTCGCATCTCGACGCGGTCAACGAACAGGCGGTGCGCGAGGCGTTGGAGGCGCTGATGGCCGACCGCACGACCTTCGTCATCGCCCACCGGCTCTCCACCGTGCGCAACGCCGACCGGATCGTGGCGCTCAACGAGGGCCGCGTGATCGAGACCGGAACCCATGACGAGCTGCTGGCCAAGGGCGGCCTCTACGCCCAGCTCGTGGCCCACCAGATGTCGTCGGCCGCCGGCCGAAGTGCGGCGGAGTAAAGCCGATGATCGCACCCCTTGCGCCGCAACTCCTGCTCGACGCCGCCCGGATACCGCCGAGCCGGTCTCTCGTCCGGCGCTTTCGGACATGGCTGCGCAACGTTCGATAGCGCAGAGACGCAGGATGCCCTCACCTCAATCGTCTCCCGCAACCAAGAGCGGGCGGCACCCGCGTCGCGGGAGGGTGGGGGCAAAGTTCCGGCTTTCCTGCCCATGACGTTTCTGTTTATCTCCGAATTCGCCAAGCCGGAGGAAAACCCATGTCGATGAAGCAAAAATCCGTTCAATGCCTGGGCAAGACCGGGTTCCACCGGATCGCCTATACCGAATGGGGATCGCCGGACGCGGCGCGGACGCTGGTCTGCGTCCACGGGCTGACCCGCAACGGCCGGGATTTCGACGTGCTGGCATCGGCGCTGGAGGACGATTTCCGTATCGTCTGTCCCGATATCGCCGGGCGCGGACAAAGCGACTGGCTGGCCGGCGGCAAGCAGTATTACAACCCGAACTATCTCGCCGATCTGGCGACTCTGATCGCGCGGCTCGGCGCCGAGGAAGTCGATTGGCTCGGCACGTCGATGGGCGGCATTCTCGGGATGCTGATGGCCGCGCTGCCGGGCAACCCGATCCGCCGCCTGATCGTCAACGATGTCGGGCCTTTCCTGCCGAAGGCGGCGCTGGAGCGGATCGCGAGCTATACCGGCACCGCGCCCGAATTCGACGATCTCGACGCGCTGGAAGCCTATCTCCGGGTCACCCATGCTCCCTTCGGCGACCTGACGGACGGGCAATGGCGCCATATGGCGGAGACCAGCCACCGCGCTCTCGACAACGGGAAGGTGGCGCTCGGCTACGACCCGGCGATCGGCGACAATTTCCGCGCCGGACCGCTCGAGGACGCCGACATGTGGCGTTATTGGGACGCCATCCGCTGCCCGGCGCTGGTCATCCGGGGCGAAAGCTCCGATCTGTTGCGCCGAGAGGACGCGGAGGCCATGACCACGCGCGGCCCCAGGGCCGAGTTGGTCGAGATTGCCGGCTGCGGCCACGCGCCGGCCCTGATGGCGCCCGATCAGGTGGCGATGGTGCGGGATTGGCTCACCCGAAACTGACCCTCACCCCGGCCCTCTCCCGCATGTGGGAGAGGGCCGGGCCCGGCGCGAAGCGCTGGGAGTGTGAGGGGTCTCTGAGGTAGCATATGGCAATGTCGACCAGCGTTCCGTCCAACCCACCGCAAGCCGTCAAAGTCGATTTTCCTCCTTTCCAGGAGCGCGCGCCCTGGTATGGCGGCGATCTGCAGACCTTGCGGAACTTCTTCGCGCGCCGCGGCGGGCATGGGCCCGGCTCGGTCGAGGGCGAGCGGCTTCAGCTCGGGCTCGCGGACGGCGGCCGTCTCGCGGCGCGTCTGACGCCGGGAGAGGCCGGCCGGCCGCTGGCGGTTCTCATTCACGGACTGACCGGCTGCGAGACCGCGACGAATATGATCGTCGCGGCACGGCACCTGAACGGGCTTGGATTTCCCGTGCTGCGCCTCAATCTGCGCGGCTCGGAGCCGTCCCGGGCGATGGCGGCGGGCCATTATCACGCGGGCCGAACCGAGGATCTGCGCGACGCGCTTTCGGCGCTCGATGCGCGCCTCCCCGATGCCGGTCTTGTGCTGATGGGCTTCTCCCTCGGCGGCAATATGCTGCTGAAGTTTTTGGCGCAGTTCGGCGGTAGCTTTCCGATCCGCGCGGCGGTTGCCGTGTCGACGCCGCTCGACCTTGCGGAATCGGCCTGGCGGCTGATGCGGCCGCGCAACGCGGTCTATCATCGCTATCTGCTGCGCCGGATGAAGGCGCAATGGGCGGGCGACGATCTGCCCGATGACGCCACGGATGCCTTGCGGACGGCGGAGAGCCTCTATGAGTTCGACGACCGGATCGTGGCGCCGGTAAATGGCTTCAAGGACGCGATCGATTACTATAAGCGGAACAGCGCGCAGGGTTTTCTCGCCGATATTCCCGTCCCGACGTTGCTGATCCATGCCCGCAACGACCCCTGGATCGGCGCGGCCCCTTACGAGCGCTACGACTGGACGGGAAATCCAAACCTCGGCCTGTTGATGGCGCCGGGCGGCGGGCATGTCGGGTTTCACGGCACGCAGGGGGCGACGCCCTGGCATTGCGTCTGCGCCGGACGTTTCTTCGAAGGGATTGCCGGTCGCTAGCGGAAGCGGACGCGGACTTCGGGCGTGTCGAGCGTGTCGGCCGCGAGGCCCTCGTAGCGCACGGTGACCGTGTCTCCCGCCACCGGCGCGCGCGGGGCGGCGAAGGCGCCGAGGCTGACGACCTGTCCCGCCTTGAGCGCGCGGCCCTGCCGCTTCAGCTCCGAGGCCAGCCAAATGACCGCGTTCAGCGGATGTCCCAGCAGGGCACTGCCCGGCGCCCGCGAAATCTCGCGGCCCCGGGCGTCGCGCGAGACCACCGCCATGGAGCCGAGCGTATCGGCGAAGGCTTCGGTCGCGGCGAACGGAATGGGTGCCCCCGCAACGCCGAGCCGCGCTCCCGCATTGAGGGCAAGCGCGATGGGCAGGGTGAGCGGCGTCCCTTCCGGCACGGCAAGGTCGGCGAGTTCGATGAAGGGGCGGATGGCGCTGATATGCCGGAGCACGTCGAGCGGCGTTTCCGCGTCGTTGATGGCCGCGTCGCCGACGGTGACCAGCAGGTCGGGCTCGAAGACCGGGCGCGCACCCCAGTCCGCCCGAACCGTGGAATTGTCGGCCAGCAGCATATGGCGCAGCAGCACGCCGGCGATCGGCCGGTCGATGCCGAGGGCGTCTTGCGCCGCCTTCGAGGTCAGCGCCACCTTGTAGCCGGCCGGCCCGCCGAGCCCCTTGGCGGTCAGGGCGGCGAGCAGGTCTTTCGCCACGCAGCGGCCCTGCTCTTCGGTCTTGAGACCCGCCGGCACCCGGACGGGGCGCTTGGCGGCATACTCCTGCACGAGGATGTGTCCGCGATAGACGCCGCACACGGTGTCGACCCGCGCGGCGCATCCGGCGAGAGCGACGGACAGGAGGATCGAAAGGGTTAGGGCCGCCCGCATGGGAAGACCGGTCCCCTCTCTAGCCGGCGGCCTTCAGCTTTCTCGCCGCCTCGACGGCGAAATAGGTGAGAATTCCGTCGGCGCCGGCGCGCTTGAAGCCGAGCAGCGATTCCATCACCACCTTGTCGTCCAGCCAGCCGCGCTCGACCGCGCCCTTGAGCATCGCGTATTCGCCGGAGACCTGATAGACGAAGGTGGGCATGCCGAAGCCGTCCTTCACCCGGCGCACGATGTCGAGATACGGCATGCCCGGCTTGACCATCACCATGTCGGCGCCTTCGGCGATGTCGAGGGCGATCTCCCGCATGGCTTCGTCCGAATTCGCGGGGTTCATCTGATAGGTCCGCTTGTCGCCCACCAGCGCGGCCTTGGAGCCCACGGCCTCGCGGAACGGACCGTAGAAACCGGAGGCGTATTTGGCCGCATAGGCCATGATCCGCACATCCTCGTATCCGCCGGCGTCGAGGACTTGGCGGATGGCGCCGACGCGGCCGTCCATCATGTCGGAGGGCGCGATCGTATCGCATCCGGCCTCGGCCTGCACGAAAGCCTGTTTGGTGAGCGTCTCGACCGTCTCGTCGTTGAGGATGGTCTCGCCGTCCATGATCCCGTCATGGCCGTGCGTGGTGTAGGGATCGAGGGCCACGTCGCAGACGATCATCACGTCGGGGACCTGAGCGCGCACGTTGCGGATCGCCGTGCAGACGAGGTTCTCGGGATTGAGGGATTCTCGGCCATCCGCCGTTTTCTTGTCGGGGTCGGTGAACGGAAAGAGCGCCACCGCCGGTATGCCGAGCTCCCAGGCATCGTTGACCGCTTCCGCGATCAGGTCGGTCGAATAGCGGGTGACACCCGGCATCGAGGCGACGGGTTGGCGCTGATTTTCGCCGTCGACGACGAAAATCGGCCAGATGAAGTCATTGATGGTGAGCTTGTTCTCGGCGGTCAGGCGCCGTACCGCATCGCTGCTTCGATTGCGCCGCATCCGCACCGTCGGGAAGCGTCCCGGCGTGTCGCTGACGGTGGCGGCGTTCCGCGTGGTGTTCTCGCGCCCGAAGGGCGGCGTCACGATCTTGGGATCGGACATGGCATTGCTCCTGAATTACGGTTGCGGGAGTTTACGCGGGAGCGGGAGGGGGAGCAACGGGGCGTGGCGCCGCAGGAGGGGAGACGTATCCGCCGTCCCGAGCCCGCCGAAGCAGGTGTCGTGCCCCCATTTTGATCCGGATCAATGCTCCCCTGTGCCGTCCGCTCTACGGTAATCCGAAAGGATCATCAGCAGGAGAGACCACTTGAATCACAAACACCGCAAGGTATTGCACGCGTTGTTCGCGCATCCGGTCAGCGGCAACATATCGCCGAAACAGGTGGAAAGCGTCTTCAAGGAACTGGGCGCCGAGATCGAGGAGCGGCACAACAGCAAGTTCGCCGTGACGCTGGGCGGCCACACGGTGAATTTCAGCCACGCCCATCACGAGCTGCCGAAGACCGAAGTGCAGCAGATTCGGAAGTTCATCGAGAACTGCGGCGTCGATCCCGAACGGGATTATCCGCTCTAACACGGCCATTCCCGCGATTGACTCCCTCTTGCCCCCGCCTATCATCCGGCGGCATGGGAGAGCGCGGATATGAATTTTGAGCTGAACGAGGACCAGCGGGCGTTTCAGGACGCGGCGCGGAGCTTCGCCGAGGATGTCTTCGCGCCGAGCGCGGCGGCATGGGATGCGGAGAGCATCTTCCCGGTCGAGGAGTTGCGTCAGGCGGCGGCGTTGGGATTCGCCGGCATTTACTGCGGCGAGACCCATGGCGGCTCGGCTCTCGGTCGGCTCGACGCGACCGTGATCTTCGAGGAATTGGCGGCGGGCTGCACCTCGACCTCCGCCTATATCTCGATCCACAACATGGCGAGCTGGATGATCGATTGCTTCGGCAACGACGCGCAGCGCGCCAAATTCCTGCCGAAGCTCATGACCATGGCGCATTTCGCCAGCTATTGCCTGACCGAGCCGGGATCGGGCTCGGACGCGGCGGCGCTCAAGACCACGGCGAAGCGGGACGGCGATCATTACATCCTGAACGGCTCCAAGGCTTTTATTTCCGGCGGCTCGACCAGCGATGTTTACGTGACCATGGTGCGCACCGGCGACGACAGTCCACGGGGTATTTCCTGCATCGCCATCGAGAAGGACGCGCCCGGCCTCTCCTTCGGCAAGCGCGAACACAAGATGGGCTGGAACAGCCAACCGACCGCCGCCGTCATTTTCGAGGATTGCCGCGTGCCCGTCGCCAATCGGATCGGCGAGGAGGGCGACGGTTTCAAGATCGCCATGAAGGGGCTCGACGGCGGGCGCATCAACATCGCCTCCTGCTCCATCGGCGCGGCGCGCAAATGCCTGGAGTTGGCTCGCGATTACATGCGGGAGCGCAAACAGTTCGGCCAACGCCTGGCGGATTTTCAGGCCCTGCAGTTCAAACTCGCCGATATGGCGACGGAGCTGGAAGCGGCACGCCTGATGGTCCGCCGCGCGGCGGCAAGTCTCGATGCGGGCGATCCCCAGGCCACCATGCACGCGGCGATGGCGAAGCGGTTCGCCACGGATATCGGGTTCAAGGTCTGCAACGACGCGCTGCAGCTGCATGGCGGCTACGGCTATATCAAGGAATATCCGATCGAGCGCTATTTGCGCGACGTGCGGGTCCACCAGATTCTTGAAGGCACGAACGAGATCATGCGGGTCATTATTTCGCGCAAGCTGCTGAATGATTGACTAAACTAAACTTAGTTTATAAAACCGTCGCATGAAACAACTCAATATCCACGAGGCTAAGACCCACCTTTCCCGATTGGTCGAGGAGGCTGCGGCGGGTGAGGAAATCGTCATCGCCAAGGCCGGCAAACCGGTTGCCCGGCTTGTCGCTCTCGCTTCGGGAGCAGATCGGCCGCGGCGGCCCGGATCGATGCGGGGCAAGATCGAAATTCGCGACGATTTCGACGACCCGCTGCCGGCGGACATGGCGCAGGCTTTCGGCGCGGATGGATGAACCTCCTGCTCGATACGCGCGTGCTGATTTGGTGGCTTGCCGACGATCCCCGCTTGGGCATCGTTTGCCGCGAGCGGATTGGCGATCGGGCAACGCGCGTCTTCGTAAGCGCCGCGAGCGCTTGGGAAATTGTGATCAAATACAAAATCGGGCGCTTGTCGTTGCCCGGACCGCCGGAGGATTGGTTCGAGGGCGAGCAGGCACGCAACGGATTCGAGGGCCTTCCGCCGGCATCGCGGACTCCCTTGCGGCAGGCGCATTGCCAATCCATCATCGCGACCCGTTTGACAGAATGCTGATCGTCCAGGCGCGTCAAAATGGTCTCGCGCTGGTGACGTCGGATCGAGCGATGGAACACTATGACGTTACTCTTATGGCGGCGGATGCATGACTGACGATCCAGAAATCCTGTTCGAATTGCGCGACGGTATCGCGGAGGTGACGCTGAACCGGCCGCGGGCGTTGAACGCGCTGACCCTGGATATGGTGCGCATTTTCGATCCGCAGCTCGCCGCCTGGGAATCGGACGATGCCGTTCGCGCCGTCGTGGTGCGCGGGGCGGGCGAGCGCGCGTTCTGCGCCGGCGGCGATATACAAAAGCTCTACGACGGCGGGCCGAAGAGTCAGATCACGCAGGATTTCTTTCGCGAGGAATACCGGCTTAACCGCCGCATTCACAATTACCCAAAACCCTATGTCGCGATCATGGACGGCATCACCATGGGCGGCGGCGTCGGCTTGTCGATCCATGCCGCGACCCGCATCGCCGTCGATAATACGATGTTCGCCATGCCGGAGACCGGGATCGGTTTGTTCCCGGATGTCGGGGGCAGCTGGTTCCTGCCGCGCCTGCCGGGCGAGATCGGCATGTTCATGGCGATGACCGGCGCCCGGCTGAAGGCGGCGGACTGCGTCTATGCGGGCATTTGCGATGCCTATATCCCGGACGACCGGCATGACGAATTACTGGACGAGCTGCGCGCCGGCGAGCCGCTGGGCGAGACGGTCGACCGGCTGACGGGATCGCCCGGCGAGGCGCCGCTTGCCGTTCATCGCGCCGCCATCGACCGTTGCTTTTCGGGCGACTCCGTCGAGGCGATCACGGCCGCGCTCGAAGCAGAAGGCGGCGACTGGGCGGAGAAGCAACGCGCGGTGATGGCGGAAAAATCGCCGACCAGCCAGAAAATCTCCTTTCGCCAGTTGCGCGAAGGAAAGCGGCTCTCCTTCGACGAATGCATGGTGATGGAGTACCGCTTGGCGCAGCATCTGATGGAAGGGGGCGACTTCTTCGAGGGGGTGCGCGCGGTCGTGGTCGACAAGGACATGGCGCCGAAATGGTCTCCGGCGCGGCTGTCCGATCTTTCCGACGACGATGTGGCGCGGTTTTTCGCGCCGCTGGGCGCACGCGATCTGACATTCCCCGATTAGGCCCCGGCATCATCCGCTTTGCCCCGCCGCGATCGGGCTCTTAGTATACCCATAGAACAAATCGCCGCGTTCGGCGCGGCGGCATCCGAGGGAGAGAAGACATGGCAAAAATCGGCTTTATCGGCGTCGGGAACATGGGATTTCCCATGGCTCAAAATTTAATCAAGGCGGGACATGAGCTGAAGGCGTTCGATTTGGTCGGCCAAGCCCTGAGCCGCATCGTCAACGCGGGCGCCACGCAGGCCTCGAGTCCGGCGGATGCGGCAAGCGGGGTGGAGGCATTGGTCACCATGCTGCCGGCGGGGCGCCATGTCAGCGACGTCTATACGGGCGCCGGCGAAGTGCTCGCCAGCGTCGATCCGGGCACGTTGCTGATCGATTCCTCGACCATCGATGTCGCGACCGCGCGGGAGATGCATGCGGCGGCCGAGAAGGCCGGCTATGAGATGCTGGACGCGCCGGTCTCGGGCGGCGTCGGCGGTGCCGAGGCGGGCATTCTGACCTTTATGTGCGGCGGTTCGGCGGAAGCCTTCGCGCGCGCCAAACCGTATCTGGAGACCATGGGCAAGAATATCTTCCATGCGGGCGGGCCCGGCGCGGGCCAGGCGGCGAAGGCGTGCAACAACATGCTGCTCGCCATCAACATGATCGGGCTCAGCGAGGCGTTCAATCTGTCCGACGCATTGGGGCTCGACCGGCAGACCCTGTTCGATATCGTCAGTACCGCGTCCGGCCAGAGCTGGGCGCTCACCAGTTACTGCCCGGTCCCGGGTCCGGTGCCGACGACGCCCGCGAACCGGGACTACAGTCCGGGTTTCACCGGCGCGATGATGCTCAAGGATCTCAAATTGAGCCAGGATGCGGCTCAGAGCCTCGACGTCTCGTCGCCGCTCGGTGCTGCCGCGACCATGCTGTTCAGCATGTATTGCAATGACGGGCATGATGCGGAGGATTTTTCGGGTATCATACGGATGCTGAGAGGGGCGAAAGCCAGCTAGGCCGGTCACGGCACCGGTCGCATGGGAGTCGGGTTTTGGAGATAGACGAGTATTTGAGCGCGATCCGCATGATCGAGCGGCTGCACCGCCAGTTCCTCGAGATGGTGCGGAAAATTCTCGACGCGGAAGGCGTGCGCGACCTCAACGCGGCTCAGGCGGTCGTCCTCTATCATATCGGCGAGGATGACGTGACCGTCGGCGAGCTGACCAACCGCGGTTACTATCTCGGCTCCAATCCGTCCTACAACGTGCGCAAGATGGTCGAGGCCGGGTATTTGATTCAGGAACGCTCCCGGCACGACAAACGGTCGACTCGTCTGCGGCTCTCGGAGAAGGGCCTGGACGTGCGCGGCAAGCTCCAGGACATGTTCAATCGCCAGACCATGGCGCTCGGCCCGGATTCCGTCTCGGAGGACGATCTGCGGACGGCGAACGAAATCCTGGTGCGGCTGGAATGGTTCTGGGGCGGCAGTCAGGGCTTCGGCGGTGGCCCCCAAGGCTTCGGCGGCGGCGGTATCTTCTAAGGCCGCTTGAGGAGCCTCCACGACGGCAGCGGAAGGGTGCTGGCCAGGGCGGCCGTGATCAGCAGCAGCGCCAGGCCTTCCGGCCAGCCGACCGCCTCCCCGAGAATAAGAGCGCCCGATGCGATGCCGACGAGCGGGACCGGCAACAGGCCCAAGGTCGCCACCGGCGCCGGGATCAGTTCCAGGACCTTCAGCCACAGCACGAAGCCGATCATGTTGCCGATCAGGACGGTATAGACGACCGCGCCCACGCCCCACATCGTGAAGCCGGCATAGGGGTTTTCGTCGAAGATTAACGCCAGGGCGAGCAAGGGCAGACCGCCGAGCAACAGCTGCCAGCCGGCGAGGACCATCGACGGCGTGCGCCAGACGCGTTTCTGGAGATTGGCGCCGGCTGCAAAACACGCGGCTGCCGCGAGCATCGCGAGGACGCCATAGGGCACTTGCCCGAAGGCCGCGAAATCCTTTGCCGAGAGCGCGACCACCGCGCACATGCCGCAGAACAGGCCGAAGAGCCGCCGCGGCGCGAGTTTGTCGTGGCCCATCGCCAGCGCGATCAGGAAGGCGAACAGCGGATGGGTATAGGCAAGAATCGTCGAGCGGCCGGCGGAGAGCATCGTCAGCCCCAGCCCCGAGAAGTAGAACCATCCGGTGACGTTGAAAAGGCCGCACCAGAAGGCGATGGCGATCTCCTCGCGGTAGAGCCGCAGGCGCTGGCCCAGGCAAGCCGCCAGGGCCAGGACACCGACGCCGCTGAGAATCGCGGTCAACCAGCGGAAGGTCAGGATCGGCAGTTCGATGACCCCGTATTTCATGATCGGCCAGCCGGACCCGAAGGCGAACATGATCATCACGAGCAGGAAGATCGCCTTGGGAGGGATGGAAGTCTTCGCGGGTTCGGAGGACACGTGCGCACCTTTCGGGACCGGGCGTCGAACTATAGGGAAGTCGCGCGTCGGGACAATAGCGCTGCGGCGCTACGCCTTGTCCTGCACCACGCCGGGCATGCCGAGGACGATATCGAACTGGCCCAGACTGGCGCCCGGGTCGGGCGCATCCGGGTAAGAGCGGAAGCGGGTAATCAACCTGCGCCGCGCGGTGTCGTCCTTGAGGCTGCGGAGCAGAAAGTCGCTTTGGTTGAGGCTCTCTCCCGCGAAATACATCTGCGTGGTCCAGGCGGGGCCGCCGGGCGGAAAGACGGCGAAATGGATGTGCGGCGGACGAAGCCAGTCGGCATTGTCGGGATAGGGGGCCGGCTTGATCGAGCGAAACCGGTAGTTGCCGCCTTCGTCGGTCAATGAATGTCCGAAGCCGTGAAAGTTCGGGTCGAGCGGCAGGTTCGAGTTGGCGTGGCGCGGATGGTTGTAGCGGCCATAGGCATTTGCCTGCCAGATTTCCACGCGGGCACCTCTTATGGGTCTGCCGGATTGATCCCGCACGCGGCCCTTCACGTAAATGATCTCGCCGTCGGCGCGGGCCGCGCCATCCTTGCGAAGCAGGAGGTCGTTGTCGACCGACAGCGGCGCGAACGGGTGATAGAAGGGACCTGCGGGTTGCGCCGGCGTGGGGGTCAGCCAGGCGGCCATGGCGGGGCCGGCCTGCGCCAGGAGAAGACCGGAGGCCGCGAGGCCGCGCGAAGCGGCGAGAAGTTTTCGCCGGGACAAAGGTGCCGCCATGGTAGTCTCCGATCCGTCGCCGCGTTGGCATTTTGAGCGCGGCTATATTAACCCTATCCTGGCGACCTTATGGTCGAATGTCGCGGAAATGTGAAGCGCGATCCTTAGAGGAATTTTGGTGGTGCGAAGATGAACTTTGGAGCGATCGGCAATCTGGCTCACCGCCTCAGCCTCGTGCGCAAATTGCCGCCGCGGCTCGTCCTCGCCAAGATCGCAAAACGCCTGCCGTGGGCGGACAAGCGATCGGTCCGCGTCGCGGAGATCGTCCATTCGCCGAAGGACCTGCAGCCGGACCGCCTGATCGGATTTTTTCAAACGCAAGAAGCCTTCCTCCAGTCCCACGGCGATTGGGTGCCCTTGGATTTTGCCGGCCGGACGGTCTTGGAGATCGGCCCCGGACCGCTGGCGGGGTGGGGGCCGATGGCCGTCTTCAGAGGCGCCGAGCGGGTTTATGGCGTCGATCCTGACTGGGTCGAGGGCGCGTTCGCCGATCCTGCCGTCGAGGCGGCTTATCTGAAACCGCATTTCGAGGCGTTGGTGCGGACATATGGCGCCCTGATGGACTACCCGACGTTCCGCTCGCGCATCCGCGAACGCCTCGTCGTCGACCGGATCGGTCTGGCCGATGCGGCGCCGGGCTTCCGAGCGGATATCGCGATTTCCAATTCTTGTCTGGAACACATTTCCGGCCTCCAGGATGCGCTCTCGGCGCTGCGCGGACTTTGTGGACCCGAAGCGCGGTTCATGCATTTGGTGAACTTCGGCAATCATCGGAACCGGGCGGCGCCGTTCGAGACGATTTACGAAATGACGCCGGAGGACTACCGGCTGCGGTATGGCGGCCACATCAATCTGCTGCGCGCGCCCGACGTGGGCCGGGCGTTTGCGGGGGCGGGGATCGATGCCCATATGGTGGTGGTGGACCGGCCGGTCGAATTGGCGGAGGCTGTTGCAATGCACGGATATTGGCGGGAGCGTTATACGTTGGATGAAGTGTCGATTCGGACCGCATTGTTTGTCAGCGCCGGCGCGCGCGATCGCGGGACGAGCGCCCCATGAGCGGCCGCCGCGGCGCCGTGTTGTTCGAGTTCATCCGCATCGGCGCTTATGTGAAGGTGATCGCCGTCGATGAACGGACGGGAACGGAGATATCGATGGTCGGCGATCCCGCGCGCAGCGCCGATTATCTCAAGCAGTTGGCGATGAAGAAGCTGGAGCGGGTCATGGCGCGCAATAAAGAGGGCGACACGAAGGGGCGGCTCGTCTGAGCGGCACAGGAAAATGCCGGCCCTGAGGCCGGCATTCGTCTCTTGTCAGTAGAGTGTTGCCGCCGCTTACGCCGCGTCGGATCGTCCCAGACCGATCTTCTTGGCGAATGCGGAGCGTTGTTTGGAATAGTTCGGCGCAACCATGGGGTAGTCCGCAGGGAGGCCCCATTTGTTGCGGTACTCGTCCGGCGACAATCCGTACACGGTCCGCAGATGGCGCTTCAGCATCTTGAGTTTTTTGCCGTCTTCGAGACAAACGATGTAATCCGGCGTGATCGAACGGCGGACCGCGATGGCTGCCTTTTGCGGCTGTCCGTTAAGCGGTTTCGCTGCCCCGTTCACTTTTCTCAAAGTACCGTAAACCGTGTTGATGACTTCCGGGAGTTGCGTCGCCGATAGCGAATTGTTCCCGACATAGGCCGAGACGACTTCTGCCGTCATGCGGAGAATGCCTCCCCGCTCAGCTTTCTGCTGTGTGGCTTCCTGGCTCATTCTTAATGCTACCCAAGTCTTTACGTTTATTTTATAGATATTCACTCACACGAATTAGGTTAAGAGTCAACTTTATTTGATGAATTGTTGAGTAATGGATTCGCATTAGACTCTGCGGATTGAAATAATTATTATGTATTCATAGTGAGTTCATTGCACAATATGTGTGAGTATTTGGGTGCCCGACCGCAAGATGATGTAGTCTTAGCCGGGATTCGCTTTTGCAGGCCGCCGATGCGCGCGGCAAAAGCGCCAATCGGCGGCGCGCAGCCTCGATTTCCGAGACTTAGTGGTAGGCTGGTCACTGATATCGACATATGGTATGAGAATCGGGAATTAGGGAGCTGAAAGCTCCCTGTATCGTAATTTACTTCGATGAGGTGTCGGAATATGGCGGCGGAAGTAATCGCCATCGCGTCCGACCATGCCGGAATAGACGTGAAAGAGGCGTTGAAGGCCGTAGTGGCGGAGGCGGGCTGTGAAGTCCTGGATTTGGGCACGCATGGTCCCGAGTCGGTCGACTATCCCGATTTTGCAGATGCTCTGACGTCGGCGATCGGCGACGGGGCGGCGCAGCGAGGAATACTGATCTGCGGAACCGGCATCGGGATGTCGATCGCCGCCAATCGGAAGCCCTTTATCCGCGCAGCACTCTGCCACGGGGTGACGGATGCTCGGCTCTCGCGCGAGCACAATGATGCGAATGTTTTGGTTGTGGGGGCCCGGACATTGGGTATAGAGACCGCCCGGGATTGCGTGATCGCGTTTCTCCAAACGCCGTTCGAAGGCGGCCGCCACCAACGTCGGGTCGACAAGATGTCTTGAGATTCGCCGTCTGCCCGATCGGGGCAGACCGGGAAGGCTCACTTTAAGGGTTTGAAATGTCCGAGACCAAAC
The DNA here is from genome assembly GCA_038131165.1 of Rickettsiales bacterium. GTDB lineage: Bacteria > Pseudomonadota > Alphaproteobacteria > UBA8366 > UBA8366 > UBA6544. The sequence continues at coordinate 18,440 of JAYPOZ010000089.1, forward strand.
ACGCCAGCGACTACAGTGAATTCGATACTTTCTTCGGCGCGCCGCTCGCCGAGCGCGATCCCGAAATCACGGGCGCGATACGGGACGAATTGGCCCGCCAACGGACTCAGATCGAGCTGATCGCATCGGAGAACATCGTCAGCCGCGCCGTCCTGGAAGCGTCGAGTTCCGTGATGACGAACAAATACGCCGAGGGATATCCCGGGCGGCGCTATTACGGTGGGTGCGAGCATGTCGATGTCGCCGAGCGCCTGGCGATCGACCGGGTCAAGGAACTGCTCGGCTGCGCCTATGCCAACGTGCAGCCGCATTCGGGATCGCAGGCGAATTTCGGCGTCTACCAGGCCTTGCTGACGCCGGGCGATACCTTGATGGGGATGTCCTTGGACAGCGGTGGCCACCTTACCCACGGCGCGAAACCGAACCAGTCGGGGAAATGGTTCAACGCGGTGCAGTACGGCGTGCGTAAACAGGACGGCCGGATCGATTACGACGCGGCCGAAGCCTTGGCCCGCGAAGCCATGCCGAAACTCATTATCGCCGGCGGGTCCGCCTATGCCCGGCAAATCGACTTCGCGCGGTTCCGTGAAATCGCCGATATGGTCGGGGCATACTTCATGGTGGATATGGCGCATTTCGCCGGGCTGGTGGCGGGCGGCGTGCATCCGAGCCCGGTTCCCCACGCGGACGTCGTGACCTTTACCACGCACAAGACGCTTAGAGGCCCCCGTGGCGGCGCGATCGTCACCAATAACGAGGAGATCGCGAAAAAGATCAACTCCGCGATTTTCCCCGGCATCCAGGGCGGCCCGCTCATGCACGTCATCGCCGGTAAGGCCGTGGCCTTCGGCGAGGCCTTGCGGCCGGAATTCAAAGCCTATGCGCGCGCGGTGGTCGACAACGCCAATGTCCTCGCAAAGACGCTCAATGCCGGGGGCCTGGACATCGTGACCGGGGGAACCGACACCCATGTGGTTCTGGTCGACCTGCGGCCGATCAAGCTCACCGGCAAGGATGCGGAAGCGGCCATGGAGCGCGCAG
>JAYPOZ010000090.1:0-1649 GCA_038131165.1 Rickettsiales bacterium
GGGGCGACGGTTGAAGCCTGCGCCCGCACCCTGAAGGCGGCGGGAGCGAAAGACGTGCATGTCCTCACCCTGGCGCGGGTGGTCCGGCCCCGCTAGCGACCGCGCCGTCACGATTCCGTGTCGGGAGTGGCAAAGTCGACCTCGACGTTATATCTAAGAGGCGAAGCTCAATCTCTTGGGACGAGAAATGATGGCCAAAGTCGAAATCTACACGAGTCCGCTCTGCGGCTTTTGTCACGCCGCGAAGCGTCTTCTGGACACCAAAGGTGTCGCCTATGAAGAGTTCGACGTGTTGATGCAGCCGGCGCTGAAGCAGGAAATGCTGCAGCGCGCCGAAGGCCGCAGCACGGTGCCCCAGATCTTCATCGACGGCGCCGGGATCGGCGGGTGCGACGATCTGCATGCCCTGGAGGCGTCGGGACGGCTGGACGCCCTGTTGGAGGCGGGCCAATGAGCGGCAACCTCAAGGTCGCCTGCGTCCAGCTGACCTCGACGACCGATATCGACGAGAACATCGCCCTTTCCAGCGCCTTGATCCGCGAGGCGCATGCGGGCGGGGCACAGCTGATCGGATTGCCGGAGGTGGTCAATCTGGTGCAGCGCAGCCGCAAGGAATCCGCCAAGGTCGTCAAGACGCAGGACGAAGAAACCGCGTTGCAGGCCTATCGCGCCTTGGCGGCGGAATTGGGGGTTTGGCTGCACACGGGATCCCTGGTGATCAAGCTGCTCGACGACGAGCGCAACGTGAACCGCTCCTTTCTGATCGATGACAAAGGCGCGATTGCGGCGACCTACGACAAAATTCACATGTTCGATGTCGATCTGGAGAACGGCGTCAGCTTCCGGGAATCGAAAGCCTTCCGGCCGGGCGACCGCGCCGTGGTGGCGGAGACTCCGTGGGGCGGGCTCGGCATGACCGTCTGCTACGACGTGCGCTTCGCCTATCTCTACCGGGCCTTGGCCAAGGCGGGCGCGGATATTCTGATGGTGCCGGCCGCCTTCACCCGCCAGACGGGGAAGGCGCACTGGCACATTCTGCTGCAGGCGCGCGCGATCGAAACCGGCTGTTTCGTGGTCGCGGCAGCGCAATGCGGCGACCACGAGGACGGCCGCGAGACCTACGGCCATTCGCTGATCGTCGCCCCCTGGGGCGAAGTGCTGGCCGACGGCGGCGAGGGGCCGGGCATGATCTCGGCGGAGCTGGATTTCGCGCGCATCGAAAAGGCGCGCAACATGGTGCCGGCGCTCTCCCACGACCGCGAGTTCGCGCCGCCCGCGCCGATCGGCTTGCGGGCCGCGGGCGAATAGCGGACTTCAGCTTGCTGTTCTCTTGATCGCGGCAATCCGTTGGATGACCGCCGGTGACGGGCGTGTCCGCCTGCCGTGCTCGTAGCCGAGAATGTCGAAATCCGCCCGCACTTCGTCTGCGAGCTCGCCGGGCGCGAGCAGGAAGTCGGGATTGCGCGGCCGCCCGTAGGCCGCGTTGCCGACGCCGAAGGTCTCGTAGATCAACAGCCCGCCCGGCGTAACGCAGGCGAGAATGTCGCCCAGAATGCCGCGCCACAGGTAGTTGGTCACGACGACGCAATCGAAATGCCGCCCCGCCAGCGGGAAGGGGCCGCCGGTCTCGAGATCGGCGCGGACGATCT
>JAYPOZ010000090.1:1749-18964 GCA_038131165.1 Rickettsiales bacterium
TCGGAAGAGTTGGTCATGACGGGTGGACTTGCAGCTTTCGGGTTAAATTGCCATCTATATTGATGGATTTATGACAGTAAGGGCGTTGAAGCGGAAATCCCATGATTTCGTTCAACATCAGATGCGCGAACGAGCACGTCTTCGAAGCGTGGTTCAACAACAGCGCCGCCTACGAGGAGCAGGCCTCCGGGGGCGAGGTCGTGTGTCCGGTTTGCGGCGATTGCTCGGTCGAGAAAGCGCCGATGGCGCCGCGCGTCAACATGGGCAAGTCGCGCCGGTCGGCGACGAACATCCCGCCGGAGGTCGCGGTGCGCGCGCTGATTGCCGAAGTGCACCGCCACGTGCAGGCCAATACCGAGGATGTCGGCGCGGAATTCGCCGAAGAGGCGCGCCGCATTCACTACGGGGACACGGAAGAGCGTGGCATTCGAGGGCACGCCACCGATGACGAGATCCGCGAGCTGGCCGAAGAGGAGATCGAGGTCTACCGCATTCCGGATCTGCCGCGCTCGGACGCTTAAGGCCGCCGTCTCAGGGCCGCACCGCAAAGCCCAAATAATTGACCGCAATATCGTCGTCGTCGATGCGCCAGGTATCCTTGAGCGGATCGAAGGCCAGGCCGGCGAAACTTTCGACCGTCAGGCCGCCGCGGCGCAACGCGGCCGCAATCTCGGACGGGCGGCGGAATTTTCGCCAGTCGTGCGTGCCCCGTGGCAGCCAGCGCAGGACATACTCGGCCCCAACGATGGCAAAGGCGAAGGATTTGAGCGTGCGGTTGAGCGTGGCCACGAACATGGCGCCGCCGGGCGCGACGAGGGCACAACTCGCGGCCAGGAAACCGTCGACATCGGCGACATGTTCGACGACTTCCATATTGAGCACGATATCGTATTGCTCGCCCGCTTCGGCGGCGGCCTCCACTGTGGAAAAACGATAGTCGATGTCGAGCCCCATGCGTTCCGCATGATTGCGGGCGACCATGATGTTGCGCTCCGAGGCGTCGAGGCCGGTGACCTGAGCACCCAAACGGGCCATCGGCTCGGTCAAGAGTCCGCCGCCGCAGCCGATATCCGCCAGCCGCAATCCCGCGAGCGGCCGTGGCGCGAACGGGTCGCGGTCGAACCGGCGGCAAATCCGGTCGCGGATAAACCCGAGGCGCGCGGGGTTCAGCTTGTGCAGCGGTTGGAAGCTGCCTTCGGGATCCCACCATTCATCGGCCAGAGCGCTGAACTTGGCCACTTCGTCGACGTCGACGCTGGCGTCGAGGGGCCGTGTTTTTTGTTTTTCCATCATGCGGGGAGTTTCCGAATCTTGCGCCTTTACAGGGTTGCGAGTATGGATACGCCGCCTTTGGAAGGCAACCGGCGGCGGATCTCTTACCGGATCCCTTTACGAGACGTTCGACAAGGTCAGATCAATGGCGCGTGTGGTGCAAAAATTCGGCGGTACCTCGGTCGCGGATGTGGAGCGCATCCGGAATGCGGCGATGAAGGTCAAGAGAGAGGTCGATGCCGGCAACGAGGTGGCGGTGGTCGTCTCGGCGATGGCGGGTGTCACCAATCAACTGGTCGAGCATGTCAGCGCCATGAGCCCGATGCACGATGCCCGCGAGTACGACGTCGTGGTTTCATCGGGCGAGCAGGTCACGACCGGGTTGATGGCCTTGGCGCTGCAGGAAATCGGCGTGTCCGCGCGCTCGTGGCTGGGCTGGCAATTGCCGGTCCGCACCGACGATGCCCATGGGCGCGCGCGCATCCAGGAAATCGATACGGCTGCCGTCGATGCCCGATTGAAGGAAGGCCAGGTCGCGGTGATACCGGGATTTCAGGGGCTGTCGCCGAACAATCGCGTCACCACGCTCGGGCGGGGCGGTTCGGATACCAGCGCGGTCGCTTTGGCGGCGGCGCTGAAGGCCGACCGGTGCGATATCTATACCGATGTCGATGGCGTCTACACCAGCGATACGCGCATCGTGGTAAAGGCCCGGAACCTCGACCGGATCACGTATGAAGAAATGCTGGAAATGGCCTCTCAAGGAGCGAAGGTGTTGCAGACCCGCTCCGTCGAGATGGCAATGAATCACAGCGTCCGCCTTTATGTCCGCTCCAGTTTCGCGGATAGCGAGGGAACGCTGGTTTGCGATGAGGATGAAATCTTGGAACATCAAGTCGTCAGTGGAATTGCCTATAGCCGGGACGAGGCAAAGATCACATTGGTGCGAGTGCCGGACCGTCCCGGTGTCGCCGCCGCCATTTTCGGTCCGCTCGCGGACGAGAACGTCAACGTCGACATGATCGTCCAAAGCACGGCCGCGGACGGGGCACTCACGGATATCACCTTCACGGTCGCCAAGATCGATTTTGATCGGGCGACCAAATTGCTCGGCGACCTTCAGCAGGATATCGGCTTCGCATCGCTGATTCCCGATTCCGGGGTCGTCAAGGTATCGGTCATCGGTGTCGGTATGCGCAGCCACGCCGGTGTCGCGCAGCTGATGTTTAAGACGCTTTCGGAAAAAGGCATCAACGTGCAGGTGATCTCGACCTCCGAGATCAAGATCAGCGTCCTGATCGCGGAGGAGTACGCGGAGTTGGCTTTGCGGGCGCTTCACACCGCCTATGGTTTGGACGCCGACTAGGGAGACGCCCTGGCCTTCTCCGGGCCGGCCGGCGTAACGGTCATGACGGACGAACGAAGTTGGATCGGTTCACGGCGGCTCCTGCGACAATTGCGGGATGCGATGGCGGGCCGCGGTTCGGCGCAGCAGCGTCTCGACCGCATTGTCCAGTTGATCGCCCGCGGCATGGTCGCCGAAGTGTGTTCCGTCTACGTGCTGCGGCCGGGCGACCTCCTGGAATTGTTTGCGACGGAAGGCTTGCGCAAGGACGCTGTTCACCGCACCCGGCTGCGTCTCGGCGAGGGACTGGTCGGCGACATCGCCGCCTATGCGCGCCCGCTCGCGCTGGCGGATGCCCAATCCCACCCGCAGTTCGCCTATCGGCCGGAGACCGGCGAGGAAATATTTCATTCTCTTCTGGGCGTGCCCATTCTGCGGGGCGGGCGCGTGCTCGGCGTGCTGGTGATTCAGAATCAGAGCGAACGGAGTTACGCGGAGGACGAGGCCGAGACGCTGGAGACCATCGCCATGGTCGTCGCGGAGTTGGTGGCCGGCGGCGAACTGGTACAGGAGACGGAATTGGCGGCGGCGGAAGCGCCTCTTGGCGCGCCCGCCCGCCTTGCCGGCACGCGTTTGAACGGCGGCCTCGCATTCGGTCCCGCCGTGCTGCATCGCCGCGGCACGACGGTCGCGCAGACGGTCTCGGAAGATCCCGAACGCGAACTCGAGCGCCTCGGCGAGGCGGTGGCGGACATGCGCAATGCCATCGACCTCATGCTCGAAGATTACGATTTGGAGGGCGGTGGAGAGCATCTGGATATCTTGCGGACCTACCGGATGATCGCCGAAGACCGCGGTTGGTTCGGGCGGGTGCGCGAAGTCGTCCGCAGCGGGCTGACCGCGGAAGCAGCCGTCTCGAAAGTTCTCAACGACACCCGCGCCCGCATGCAGAAAGTGCAGGACCCCTACATCCGCGAGCGGCTGATGGATATGGACGATCTCGGTTATCGGCTGCTTCAGCATTTGACCGGCGAGGGCAGTGCGGGTGGGACCGTCGGGGGCGAAGAAGGGTTTATACTGATCGCGCGTTCGATGGGCCCGGCCGAACTGTTGGACTACGACCGCAGCCGTCTTCGCGGACTGATCCTGGAGGAGGGTTCGTATAATTCGCATGTGGCGATTGTCGCGCGGGCTTTGAGCGTTCCCGTCGTCGGCGGGGTACGCTACGTGCTGAGCCGGGTCGAGGAGGGTGCTCCGGTTTTGGTCGATGGCGATTCCGGCGTTGTCGTGATCCGGCCCGGAGCGGAATTTCAGGCCCGTATCCAGGAAAGCATCGAGACCAATGCGCGCCGCCGCGCCGAACTCGTGGCCATCCGCGACCTTCCGGCGGTGACTCGCGACGGCACAGAGGTTTCCTTGATGATCAATGCGGGGCTCCTGATCGACCTTGAGCATTTGCCGGAGACCGGGGCCGACGGCGTCGGATTGCTGCGCAGCGAAATTGCCTTCATGCTGCATCCGGAATTCCCCAACGTCGATCGCCAACGCGAGGTATACCGGCGGATATTCGAGGCCGCCGAGGACAAGCCCGTGGTATTCCGGACTCTCGATATCGGTGGCGATAAACTGCTGCCCTATTTCAACGGTGGGGAAGACGAGAATCCCGCGATGGGTTGGCGGGCGCTGCGGATCGCGCTCGACCGGCCCGGCATGCTGCGCACGCAGCTGCGCGCCTTGATCGAGGCTGCCGACGGTCGGGATCTGCGGATCATGTTCCCCATGGTCAGCGAAGTGGCGGAGTTCGACGCGGCGCGCGCGTTGGTCGATCGCGAATGGGAACAGGCGACGGCACGCGGTGTCGAGATGCCGGATTCGATCCAGGTTGGCGCCATGCTCGAGGTGCCGTCCCTTTACTTTCAAATGCCGGAACTGCTGGAGCGCGTCGACTTTCTTTCGGTGGGCTCGAACGACTTGCTGCAATTTCTGTTCGCGAGCGACCGCGGAAACCCGCAGGTCGGAGAACGCTACGATCGCCTATCGCCGGCCTTGCTGCGGCTGTTGCGCGACGTCGTGCAGAAGTGCGACGCGGCCGAGGTGCCGCTCAGCCTGTGCGGCGAGATGGCGGGAGAACCCTTGGAAGCCATGGCGCTTCTGGGCATCGGTATCCGGCGACTGTCCATGAATGCGAACGCGGTCGGCAGCGTCCGGCTGATGACCCGCAGTCTGGATATCGGGGCGCTGAGAGACTATCTTGCGACGATCATCGGAGGTGCCGATCACAGCCTGCGCACCAAGTTGTCGGCCTTTGCGCGTGACCGAGGGATCGCGATCTGAGAAGTTAATTCAGTTGAACTCCATAGACCCTTGCTGTTATTGAAAAACTTGAAATTTGTACGGCGCTGGAGAATGGACTGCTTTTGACGCGGATGGCTTCGCATCCGAAGGCCGATCATGAAGGCGCGGCGCATGTGACACGATACGGGCCGGTGTCGGGAATTGCGCGGCCGCGACTGAGAACAGGAACGACGGAACGTGTGGGGAAACAACCGAAAATCTGAGGCATCGCGGACCGGCGCCGATGGGGATTCCGCTGCGTCGGGAACGGAGCCGTCGAATGTCGGGCGTTATCTCAAGGCGCAACGCGAGGCACGGGGCGAGGACATTCCCCATGTTGCCGACATGCTGCGCATTCACCGGGCCTATCTGCAGGCGATAGAAGAGAACGAAATCGACAAACTGCCGGGACCTACCTACGCGGTCGGTTTCGTGCGTGCCTACGCCGAGCATCTCGGCCTGGACAGCCGCCAGATCGTCGAGCGGTTCAAGGAAGAAGGCAAGGTTCTCGATAAGCGCGCGCAATTGGTTTTTCCCTCGCCGTTGCCGGAAGGCCGGGTGCCGAGTGCCGCCATCATGCTGCTCGCATTCGTCTTTCTATTGGCGGCCTACGGAGGTTGGGTCTACGTGTCGTCGTCGAATGACGGCGGCGTCGATATGGTGCCGTCTTTACCGGACCGGTTCGCGGCTTTGGTCGGGGGCGAAGACGCGCCGGCGGCTAAGGCGAAACCACCGGCACAACCGGCGGAAACTGCGGAACCCGCTCAACCAGTTCAAACGGAACAGGCGCCGACGCCCGTGGAAACGGCGCCTGAAACAGCCCCTGCCCCTGTAACGACGGAAGCGGACTCGAAGGTCGCCGCGGCGACCGCCCCCTCGAAGCCTGCGGAAGCAGGAGACGCGGCCGCGCCGGTAAAGACCGAGGTTGCCAGGACGGACTCATCCGCGCCGGCGGAGAGTTCCGCCCCGGCCGCCGATTCGAGCGGTGGTTCCGCACCTTCGACCGAGGTGCCGGCATCGGCTGCCGACGCCGCTTCGGAGGACGCCCGCAAACAGGCGGAGACCCCGGCGCCGACAACCGAAACGGCGGCGCCGGCCGCAACCGCGGCAAGGCCCGCGGGAGACGATCTGAACGCGGCGGCGCCGACGACCGGACCGGACGTCGGCGAGACCGCAGCGGGTGGAAACGCAAACACGGCATCCGTCGGGTCGTCGCCGCCGACTCCGCCCGTGGCGGAGGCCGACGACGCACCGAGAGTCTTCGGCGAGCCCGGCGAGGGATCTCGGGTCACCGTGCGCGCGGTCGTCGACAGTTGGGTGGAAATTCAGGCCAGTGACGGGGAATTGCTGCTCACTAGGGTACTGCGGGCGGGCGATCTTTATCACGTGCCGGCCCGGCCCGGTCTGACGCTCGTGACCGGCAATGCCGGCGGTCTTGCCTTTTCGGTCGACGGCGCCAAAGTGCCGGATATCGGTCCCATGGGCACGGTTCGCCGGAATGTCAGTCTGGATCCGGACGCTCTGAAGAACGGAACCGCCCACACCCGTTAGCGGAAGAAACGATGATCGAAAATGCCTGGCTTGATAACATTGCCGGTCCGTCGCACTGTGCGCCGCGCCGGATCGACGGTGTAAGGTCCGACGATATTTTCCTGAAACTGACCGATGGATTGTGCGTATGTCCTCGTTGAAGCCTGTTCGCGGCACCCATGACCTCCTACCGGAGGCAATGCGCGCTCATCGCCATGTGGTTGAAAGCGCCCGGGAGGTCGCCGAACGCTATGGGTTCGAGGAAATGGCGACACCCATCTTCGAGTCGTCCGATGTCTTTCGCCGCACGCTCGGCGACACCTCCGATATCGTGACCAAGGAGATGTATACCTTCTCGACCAAAGGCGGGGAGGAGATCACCTTGCGGCCGGAAAATACGGCGGGCGTCGCGCGCTGCTTTATCTCGCAGGGATTGGCCCAGCAGACGCCGCTGAAGTTCTTTTATTCCGGCCCGATGTTTCGTCACGAACGGCCGCAGAAAGGCCGGCAACGTCAGTTTCATCAGATCGGGGTCGAGACCATCGGCGTCCCGGCGCCGCAGGCGGACATCGAGGTCATCGCGGCGGGGGCCCGGATTCTCGCGGAGCTCGGCCTTGGCGGCCGGACCGCGCTGCAGCTCAACACTCTGGGCGATCCGGAGAGCCGGACCGCCTATCGGGAGGCGCTGGTTGCGTATTTCAACGACTATTTGGCGGAGCTGTCGGCGGAAAGCCGCGAGCGGCTTCACCGCAATCCGTTGCGCATTCTGGATTCGAAGAGCGAGCAGGACCGCGCCATTGTCGCCGACGCGCCGGCCTTCGGGGATTATCTGAACGCGGAGAGCCGCGCCTTCTTTGCCGAGGTGCAGGCGGGGCTGACCGCGCTCGGCATCCCATTCGAGCTGAACGACCGCCTCGTCCGCGGGCTCGACTACTACACCCATACGGCCTTCGAGTTTACCACCACGGAGCTCGGCGCCCAGGACGCGGTGATGGCCGGCGGCCGGTATGACGGACTGATCGCCATGATGGGCGGGCCGAGCACCGCCGGAGTCGGATGGGCCGCCGGAATCGAGCGCCTTTCGATGCTGTGCGGCGAGGCGCCGCCCGCGCGCCGGCCGATCGCGCTGATTCCCATCGGCGGCGAGGCGGAGGCGCGCGCCCTGATCCTGGCCGAGACCCTGCGGGAAGCGGGTTTGAAGATCGATCTCGGCTACAGCGGCAATCTGGGGCGCCGGATGAAGCGGGCGAATCGGCTGAACGCCGTGGCCGCGATCCTCATCGGCGAGGACGAATTGGCGCAGGAGAAGGCCACCGTGCGGGACATGGACGGCGGCGGTCAGGAAGAAGTGCCGCTGGCCCGCTTGCCGGAGGTTCTGTCGCGCTATCTCTAGCGACTTGCGGGGAGGTGAAATGTCACCGGAGAAGCCCGCACGCATTTTTGCCGTGGGCATCAATCATAAGTCGAGCTCGGCGTTTCTGCGGGACCGCCTGTTCATCGACGAGGACATGCTGCCCGAGGTCTATCTCCGGCTGGCGCGGGCGTCCGTGCGCCAGGCGATCGTCCTGTCGACCTGCGACCGTATCGAAGTCCAGGGCGCCGACGAGGACCCGGAGCGGGCGGCGATGGCGGTCCGCGACCTCCTGGCCGGTCTCGGCGGATCGGACGCCGAGGCGCTCGACCAGGCGCTCTACCGGCATGTCGATCTGGCGGCGGTGCGGCATATTTTCTCCGTCGCGGCGTCGCTCGACAGCCAGATCGTCGGCGAGCCGCAAGTGCTCGGTCAGGTGAAGGAGGGCCATCGCCAGGCGGCGGCGGCGAAGATGACCGGGCCGGAACTCGAAGCGGTCCTGCAGGCGGCCTATGGAGCGGCGAAGCGGGTTCGCACGGAGACGAGCATCGGCGAGCGCGCCGTGTCGATCGGCTCGGCGGCGGTGCAGATCGCGGGCGACATTCACGGCGATCTGGGGGAGCGGACGGTGCTGGTCGTGGGGCTCGGCGAAATCGGCGACCTGATCCTCCGCCAGTTGCGGGCGGGCGGGATCGAGCGCGTGATGCTGACCTGGCCCGGCCGCCGGACCGAGCGGGAGGCGAATCGGCTCGGCATCCATTTTCTGCCCTTCGAGGATTTCGAGGCCGGTCTCGCCAAGGCGGATATCACGGTCAGCGCCGCCGGCACCGGGCGCTTTCTCGTGACTGCGGAGATGGCCGCGCGGGCGCTGCGGGCGCGCCGGCACCGGGCGATGCTGTTTCTCGACGGCGGCGTCCCGGCGGATATCGAGCCCGGCGTGCATGATCTGGACGGCGCCTTCGTATATTCTCTGGACGACCTGGAACGGGTCGCCCGGCAAGGGCTCCTGGAGCGCGAGGCGGTGGCGGCGGAGGCGTTGGAGATCGTCGATGCGGAGGTCGAGCGCTGGCGCAACGCGCAGAGCGTCCGCGACGTCGTGCCGACCTTGGTCGCGCTGCGCGAGCGCTTCGAAGCGGTCCGCGCCGGGATACTGACCGAGCACGGGAGCGCGGATGTCGAGGAGGCGACCCGGCTGCTGGTCAACCGGCTGCTGGATGTGCCGACCCGGAGCTTGCGGAAGATGGCGGCCGAGAACGAAGTCTCGGAGGAATTGCTGCGGCGGCTCTTCGGGCTCGACGCGGATGACAGGAACGGAAGGTAGACGATGAGTATCATGGACCGGCTCGAGGGCGTGATTTCGCGGCACGCCGAACTTTCGGCGCTGATGGCCACGGGAGAACTGGACCCGGCGCGCTATGTCGACATCTCCCGGGAGTATTCGGAACTGACCCCGGTCGTCGAGAAGGCGCAGGAGATGAAGGCGGCGCAGGCCGAGCTCAGCGGCCTCGAGGAACTGATCGCCGATGCCTCGACCGAGCCCGAAATGAAGGCCCTGGTGGAGGCCGAATACGAGGAAATCCGCCAGGCGCTGCCCGCGCTGGAGGAATCGCTCCGCGTCCTCCTGCTGCCGAAAGACGCCGCCGACGAGAAGAACGCCATCCTGGAAATCCGGGCCGGCACCGGCGGCGACGAAGCGGCGCTCTTCGCGGGGGACCTGATGCGGATGTATCAGCGCTATGCCGAGCTCCACGGCTGGCGGGTGGAGTTTCTCGATCTCAGCGAGACCGAGCTGGGCGGCGTCAAGGACGTGGCGATCTCGATCGCCGGGCGCGGCGTGTTCGCGCGGCTGAAGTTCGAGTCCGGCGTGCACCGCGTGCAACGGGTGCCGACGACGGAAAGCGGCGGGCGCATTCACACCTCCGCCGCGACGGTGGCGGTGCTGCCCGAGGCCGAGGAGGTCGACATTCAGATCGATCCCAGCGATCTGCGGATCGACACCTACCGGGCGTCCGGCGCGGGCGGGCAGCACGTCAACAAGACGGACAGCGCGATCCGCATCACCCACATGCCGTCGGGAATCGTCGTGCAATGCCAGGACGAGAAATCGCAGCACAAGAACCGGGCGACGGCGATGAAGGTTCTGCGGGCGCGGCTCTACGACCACGAGCGTCAGATGCTCGACGCCGAACGCGCCGCCGATCGCAAGACACAGGTCGGCAGCGGCGACCGCTCGGAGCGCATCCGGACCTATAATTTCCCGCAGGGCCGGGTCACCGACCACCGCATCAACCTGACGCTCCACAAGCTGGAGCGCATCCTGAGCGGCGACGAGCTGGACGACATCATCGACGAGCTGATCGCCGAGGATCAGGCGGCGCGTCTCGCCGAAATCCAATAATGTCCCCATCGCAGGAACGGGCGCCGGAAATGCCGGGCTCGACGGGTCGGGAGACCGTCGGCGAGGCGCTGCGGTGGGGCGCGGAACGGCTGGCGCGGGCCGGCATCGAGGCGCCGCGCCGCGAAGCCCGGCTGCTGCTCGCCCGGGCGCTGGGCCGGAGTGTGGAATGGGTGCTCGCCCATCCCGAGGGAGAGCTGGGCGACCTGCCCGACTACGGCGATCTTGTGCGCCGGCGGGAAGACCGCGAGCCGGTCTCCCACATTCTCGGAGAGCGCGAGTTCTGGAGCTTGCCGTTTCGCGTCGGCCGCGACGTGCTGGACCCGCGTCCGGACAGCGAAACCCTGGTGGAACTGGCGCTGGCGCAGTTTCCCGCGTGCGACCGCCCGCTCAGGGTGCTCGATCTGGGGGTCGGGAGCGGCTGCCTGCTGCTCTCCTTTCTAAGCGAGCGGCCGCTGGCGTTCGGCGTGGGCGTCGATCTCTCCCCGGCCGCCCTGGCGGTTGCGCGGGAGAATGCGCGCGCCCTCGGTCTGGAGAAACGATGTGCCTTCATGTGCGGCGACTGGGCGGACAGCCTGTCGGGGTCCTTCGACCTAATCCTGGCAAATCCGCCGTATATTCCCGAGGGCGAGATCGACGGGCTGGCGCCCGAGGTGGCGCGGTTCGAGCCCCGGACCGCGCTCGCGGGCGGGCCGGACGGACTGGACTGCTACCGCGCCCTGGCGCCCGGAATCGCCGCTCTGATCGCGCCGCGGGGCAAGGCCATTGTCGAATTCGGCATCGGACAGGCAGAGGCGGTCGGCGGAATATTCGAGGGGGCGGGAATGACCCTTGGCGACAATCGCAGCGATCTCTCCGGCCGTCCGCGCTGCCTCCTGCTGGCCGCGGGTGCCGCGCAGTGGTTGCAGAAAAAACCCTTGGAATAAACCCGCCAAACGGCTAATGTCGTTCCAGTGCTCGGCACAGAATCACACTAGACCCTCGTGGTCGTGACTGGTGAGCACGAAATCTTCAAAGGATTATCTTTTGAGGGGAGTTGCGTCCCACAGTCCCGCTGGGATCGTTCTGTTCGAGTGGGATGGGGCGCGGAATCAGCTTCGATTTAAACGGAAATCATGCGACAAAACCAAGGCACTAAACGTTCGCGCGGCCGGAACTCGAATAGACGTAGCGGTCCGTCCCGCAATCAAACTTTCGACAGCAACGGCCCCAGCGTGCGCATACGCGGAAACGCGTCGCAGGTGCACGAGAAATATCTGGCCATGGCGCGCGACGCGAGTTCGGCCGGCGATCGGATCGCCGCCGAGAACTATCTCCAGCATGCGGAACATTATTACCGCATTCTGGCGGTTCAGCGCGAAGACGCGGAAGCGCGCGGCCAGGGCAATCAACAGGGGCGGGGCAACGGGCGCGACGATCGCGACGAGAATACGCACCAGATCACCGGCTCCGGGACGGAGGGTTTCGACCAGCCGACCGGCGATATCGACGAGATGCCGGCGTTCGTGACGAAGAAGGTGCGCAAACCGGCCAAGCCGGCCCCGTCGTCCGACGATTCCAATAACGATACGGAATCCGAAGAAGTTTCCGAGACCGCCGTCGGCGATTGATCGGCGCCCGCGCGGTTAGATTTCGACTAGCGCAGCCATTCCAGCGGGTCGCCGACGCCGATCGTGCCGCCGTCGAGGACGGTTGCGTAGACGCCGCATTCGGTATGGCCGAATCCCCGTTCCAGCACCAAGGGAATGTTCATGTCCCGCGCCGCCGTTGCCGGATCGACATTTGTTGCCCCGCAACGCTCGATCGGTGCTTCGACCCTGAGGCGGGCCGAGCCGATCCGGACCTCCCGGCCGACCCAATCGCGCTCTTCCCACCGCTCCGCGCCGTCGAAATAGAGATTGGCGCGAAACCGGTCCCGGTCGGTGGGCTGGCGCGCGACCCGCTCGATATCCGCGACGCTGGTGAGATTGACCAGCGACAGAAACGGCTCGGGACTGTCCGCGAAGGGCGTTGACGCCGCCTCGACGAGTTTCGGATTGCCACGCGCGCCGGCGGCGAAAAACCCGGCGAAAAACTGTTCCAGCATGTTCCGCCCGAGCGGCGTCGTGGGGTCGCCGGCCGCGACCTGGCGTCCGCCGCGCGCGACCGTCAGTCTGTTCGAGGCCGGATCGAAATCCACGGCGAGCTGGGCCAGCCGCTCGTCGCGGCTGAGATTGAGGAAATGGTTCTTCGGCATCCATTTCGGATCGCTCCGGTTGACTCCGCTCGACGCCGGGGCGAGCGCGAAGCGACGGTCGTGCGACAGGCCCCGGCCAGCTTCCAGCACCGCGCTGTCGAGCGCTGTGCCGTTCATTCCCTTGACCGAGTAGCGGCGTATGTCCACGAGGGTGATGGTCATCCCGGCACGCTAGCAGGCTCGTGCGGCTCCGCAAAGCGGACACTTAACTCGCCCGGGCGCGCAATTCCTCTACTTCTAATCTTGTACTTCTTGTTGCCGCAACCGGTTTAAGGGGGCCAGGTCCATGGTCGCGAGACGAGCAGGAAGGCGGGAGCCGTGAAGCTCACCGTTCTCGGCGCGGGCGCGATCGGCGTCAGCGTGGCGCTCTACCTGCAGCGCGACGGGCACGAGGTGCGCCTGATCGACCGGGACGCGCCCGGCAGCGGCTGTTCGTTTGGCAATGCCGGGCTGATCCAGTGCGCCAGCGTTGCCCCCATCGCTACCCCGGGGGTCGTGGGCAAGGTGCCGCGGATGCTGCTCGACCCGAGCCAGCCATTGTTTATCCGCTGGCCGTATCTGCTCTCCCTTGCGCCCTATCTGCTGCGCTTTCTGTCCGAGGCGCGGCCCGAGCGGGTGGCGGCGAACGCCCGCGCCCTGGCCAGCATCGTGCCGGGATCCTATGACGCCTATAAGCCGCTGATCGAGGCGGCGGGAATCCAGGCGATGGTCAAGCCCAGCGGCGAGCTGCACGTCTTCGAAAGCGCCGCCGCCTTCGAAGCGGCGCAAGCGCCGTTCGATATCCGCCGGGCCAACGGCGTCTCGGTCGAGGCGCTCGACGCGGACGGCGTGCGGCAGTTGGAGCCCGCGCTGGCCCGCACCATCACGCACGGCATCTTCCTGCCCAGCTGCTATCAGACCGCAAACCCCTTTTCCTTCGTCACTGCCCTGGCCCGGCATTTCACCGCGAACGGCGGCACCTTTCTGAAGGCGAATGTCGAGGACCTCTCGCTCGCGCCGGACGGATCGGTGAATATTCTGACGGATGGGGGAACGCTCTCCGCCGAAAAACTCGTGCTGGCATTCGGCGCGTTCTCCAAGCCGTTTGCGAAGAAGCTCGGCCTCCACGTCAATCTGAATTCGGAGCGCGGCTATCACGTCAACCTGCCGGCGCCCGGCGTGACGCTGAACCGGACGGTGATCTCGGGCGAGCATAAATTCGGCATGGCGCCGATCGACGGCGGCATCCGCCTGGTCGGGATGACGGAACTCGCGCGGGTCGGCGCTTCGCCGCGATATGAGCGCTCCGAGCGCCTTTTTCCGATGGCCCGGCGCCTGTTGCCCGGCCTTGGCGATGCCGGACGGACGGCGTGGATGGGCCATCGGCCCTCGACGCCGGACAGTCTGCCCGTGATCGGCCGTGCGCCGGGGAACCCGAACCTGTTCTTCGCCTTCGGTCACAACCACTCCGGCCTGACGCTGGGCGGAATGACCGGAAAGCTGATGGCCGATATCGTGGCCGGACGGCCCCCGCCGATCGATCTCTCGCCGTTCGACCCGGCGCGATTTCAACGCTGATGCCGCGCGGCGGCACGCAACGACACAGGAGGAACGGCCCTTGAACGAGGAGTCTGCAACCGTCTACCGGCAACTCGGCGTCGAGCCGATCGTGAATTGCGGCTCGTCCCGCTCCGTCTACGGCAACAGCGTGCCGAGCGACGCGGTGCGAGAGGCGATGGACGGCGCGTCGCGCCATTACGTGATACTGGAGGAGCTGGGCGAGGCGGCGGGCCGGCGGCTGGCCGCGCTGACCGGTGCCGAATGGGGCATGATCACCGCCGGGTCGGCCACCGGACTGGCGTTGGGGGCGGCGGCCTGCGTCGCGGCCAACGATCCGCTGCGCATGTTGCGCCTGCCGGGCGCTTTCGGCGCGGAGGAACGGGTCGTCCTGGTGCCGAAAGGCCAGCGCTTCGCTTACGATCAAGGCCTCCGGCTGGTGGGGGCGAAGATCGTCGAGGTCGAGGATGTCGCGGCGCTGACGTCGGCGCTCGCCGCCCACAATGTGGTGACGATCCTCGTATTGGCCGAACGCGATGCGGGCGCAAGCCTGACATTCGAGCAGATCCTGCCGCACGCCAGGGCCCGGAACATCCCCATTCTGGTGGATGCGGCGTCCGACGCGCTGGAATCGCCGGAAATCTGGACCGCGCGCGGCGCCGACCTGGTCGTCTACAGCGTCAGCAAGCTCATGCGCGGCCCCGCGGCCTCCGGCTTGTTGCTGGGCCGCGAAGCGCTGGTTCGTGCGGCATGGTACAACGGGCCGCCGCATCACAGCTTCGGTCGCGTCATGAAGATCGGCAAGGAACAGATCGTCGGCGCCCTCGCCGCGGTGGAGCAGTGGTTCGCGCACGATCACGCGGCCGAGCGGCGGCTGTGGCGGCAACGGCTCGACACCGTGCGCGACCGTCTGCAGCCGATCAACGCGCTGCGGCTCGATTTCGACACGCTGGCGGGCGGCATCCCGCGTCTGCGGGTCGACTGGTCGGAATGCCGACCCGGCCTGACCTTCGCCGAGTTGCAGGCGGCGCTGCTGTCTCGCCGTCCGCGCATCCTGATCGACGATTACGGCGGCTCGGAGACGTCCAGCATGATCAATCCCTTCGCGCTGAGCGACGACGACGCGCGCCTCGTCGCGGAGGCGTTGTTCGAGGCGCTTTCGGCCGAACGCCCGCCCAACCCCGAGGGGGCGGCCAACGCCTGCGACGTCTGCGGCGAATGGCGGGTCGAAATCGCGTTCGCGACTGGCCCGGCGGTGCATTCCCTGCACCTGCGCAGACAGGGGGATGCCCTGTCCGGGCGTCACGTGACCCCCTATGGCGACGGCGAGGCGGAAGGTACGATGACCGCCGGCGGCTTCGATCTGCAGGTCTTTCATATGGTCGAGGGGAGCTTCGTGAGCTTCCGCTTCGTGGCCGAGACATGCACCCCGGACCGGCTGTCCGGCTTCGTCGAACTCGGCGCCGCCGGAAGCCACACGAAAGGCCCGACCACCCTTCGTCAGTTCGGCAAGGTGCCGTTCAGCGCCGAACGCCCGTAAGGGCCGGATGACAAGAATCGAGGCGAAAGAATGATCACTCTGACCCGTGAAGACAGCGTCTTCGTCCTGACGATGGAGGCGGGCGAGAACCGCTGGAACACCAATTTCGTGCGCGCGTTCGACGCGCGGCTCGACGAGGTCGCGGCGTCGGCGGGGCCGGCGGCCCTGGTCACCGCATCCAGCGATCCGAAATTCTTCTCCAACGGGCTCGATATCGAGTGGCGCCGCGGCGAAGGCGGGGGCGAGGGCGGCGACAAGTCGGTCTTCGGGGCCGAGTTCTTTGCCCTGATGGCCCGCTTGATCACCTTCCCGTTGCCGACGGTCTGCGCCGTCAACGGACACGGCTTCGGCGCGGGGTTCATGCTGGCGCTCAGCCATGACGTGCGCCTCATGCGGGAAGACCGCGGCTACCTCTGCGCCAACGAGATTCAGATCGGGCTCGAGATTCCGGACGCCGAACTGGCGCTGTTCCGGCACAAGATGTCGGGCAGCGCGTTCTTCGATACCGTGCAATTGGCCCGCCGCTGGACCGGGCCCGAAGCGAAGGCGGCCGGTTTCGTGCAGGACGTCGCCGCTGCCGACAGCTTGCTCGCGGCGGCGAAGGACAAGGCGCGGCAGCTGGCTCCCCTGGGCGCGGACCGCGCGCTCTACGCCCGCTCCAAGGAACGCATTTTCGGCGCGAGCCCGTCGATCAACGCGGCGGACGGCGCGGCCCATCTGCTGCGCCAGGGCCACCCTGGCGGCTAGCGTGATCCGTTCTCGTAGAGTCAATAAATATAGACAATTTGTCAATTTTGTGTTATGCCCTTGCACTCGTTCGGTTGTTTGAATTCGAGGAGAACGAGAGTGCGTTTCAATCATTCTACACCCCCTGCCGCCCTGATAGGCCCTAACGCCGGCCCCGAAGCAGGCCCTGAGGCTGGTCGGCCCGAACTGCCGGAGAGCCTGCTCGCGCAGACCGCCCGGGCGGTGGCGCCCGGCAATCCCGACGCGGCGGACCCGCAGGAGATTGCGGCGCGGCGGGCGGCGGCGGTCGACCTGCTGCGGGGCGTCGGCCCCGGCGACGATGTGGAAAGCATGCTGGCGGCCCAGATGGTGGGCGCGCACAGCGCGGCGATGGAGTGCCTTGCCCGGGCCGCTTCGCCGGAGCGGTCCGGCGCGCGGGCCGAGGCGGCGCGCGCCCGCGACCTGCGGCTCGCCGCGAAGCTGCTGGCGATCTACAGCTGGCAGGTCCGCACACTCGATGTGTGGCAGCACCGCCACGCCAATGTGCCCGGCCACGGTCCGACGGCCGGCCCCCATGCCGGAACCATGGAGCGGGTCCTCGTCCGCTGGCTCGACGCGGTGCCGGATCCGCTGCTGGGGGACTCCGGCGCGGATCCGTCCCACGCGGCCGATCCTGAGATTCCGCCCGTTGATTAGGGGGCCGGTGAGTAGGGGGGTGGTGATTAGGAGCGCCCGGTGAACAGGGGGGCGCGGCCGGCGCCGAGCGGTCGGGGTCTCTCGCGTCATCCACGCAACACCGTCGCCATGGCCCGCGCCCCGCGCTGCGGCGCAAACCCTCGAGCGCGTCAGCGGCGGCCAGCGTTTGAAGGTGCTTGACGATCCTGCGCGCCTTGCGCCACGCCGCCCACCACCCGAGGATCCAGCCCGCGGCGGCCGCCACCGCCGCCACC
>JAYPOZ010000091.1:0-18820 GCA_038131165.1 Rickettsiales bacterium
ATTCCCACTCGATGGTGCCGGGGGGCTTGCTCGTGATGTCGTAAGTCACCCGGTTGATGCCGCGCACCTCGTTGATGATGCGGTTGGCGGTGCGGCCCAGGAAGTCGTGGTCGAAGGGGTAGTAGTCGGCGGTCATGCCGTCGGTCGAAGTGACGGCGCGGAGCGCGCAGGCGAACTCGTAGGTCCGGTCGTCGCCCATCACGCCGACCGTGCGCACCGGCAGCAGGACGGCAAAGGCCTGCCAGATGGTATCGTATAGGCCCGCGTTGCGGATCTCCTCGATATAGATCGCGTCGGCCTGGCGCAGGATGTCCAGCTTCTCGCGGCTGATCCCGCCCGGCAGGCGGATCGCGAGGCCCGGGCCCGGGAACGGATGGCGGCCGACGATGTCCTCGGGAATGCCGAGCTCGCGGCCGAGGTCGCGGACCTCGTCCTTGAACAGCTCGCGCAGCGGCTCGACCAGGCTCATGTTCATGCGTTCCGGCAAGCCGCCCACGTTGTGGTGCGACTTGATGGTCACACTCGGCCCGCCGGTGAAAGAGACAGATTCGATGACGTCCGGGTAGAGCGTGCCCTGAGCCAGGAAATCGGCGCCGCCGATCTTCGCGGCCTCCTCCTCGAAGACCTCGATGAACAGACGGCCGATGATCTTACGCTTCTCTTCCGGGTCGTCCTTGCCCTCGAGTTCGCCGATGAAGAGATCGCTCGCGTCCCGGTGGACCAGCTTGATGTTGAAACGGTCACGGAAGGTCTCGACCACCTGCTCCGCCTCTCCCATGCGGAGCAATCCGTGATCGACGAAGATGCAAGTCAACTGGTCGCCGATGGCCTCGTGGATCAGCACCGCGGCGACCGAGGAATCGACCCCGCCCGAGAGCCCGCAAATGACGTTGCCGTCGCCGACCTGTTTACGGATCTTGGCGATCTCTTCCTCCCGGAAGTTCGCCATCGTCCAGTCGCCGGCGCAGCCCGCGATTTTGTGGACGAAATTCGCCAGCAGCTTGGCGCCGTCCGGGGTGTGGACGACCTCGGGATGGAACTGCACCGCGTAGAAATGGCGCGTCTCGTCGGCGATCGCGGCGAAGGGCGCACTGTCGGTCCTGGCGACGACGCGGAAGCCTTGCGGAATGGCGTCGACCTTGTCGCCGTGGCTCATCCAGACCTGATGACGGTCGCCGGGTTTCCAGACGCAGTCGAAAAGCGCGCAGTCGTCCACGACCTCGACGAAGGCACGCCCGAACTCGCGGTGATCGGACGCCTCGACCTTGCCGCCGAGCTGAGCGCAGATCGTTTGCTCGCCGTAACAGATGCCGAGCACCGGCAGGCCCATCTCGAACAGACCGTCCGGCGCGCGCGGCGTATCCTCGACATGGACCGAAGCCGGCCCGCCGGACAGGATCACGGCCTTCGGGCCGAAGGCCCGGATACTGGCCTCGGTCACCTTGTTGAAGGGATGGATTTCCGAATAGACGCCGCTCTCCCGCACGCGCCGCGCGATAAGCTGCGTTACCTGGCTGCCGAAATCGACGATGAGAATGCGGTCTGTCATGGGTGCCGCCAAGATACGCGGGGAGGGCAGCGCGTCAATGGGAAAGACGCATCGGCGCCGCCCGAGCCGTCCCTTCCCAAACGAGAAAGAAGAAACCGACTCCGGCGCGTGGGAGCAGCCCCGGCCGAGCGGGCGTTACGCCGCCTTTTCGCCGTAGAACAGCTGTACCGTATGTTTCGCCTGGGCGAAGAACAGCCAGCGCTCGAGGGCGATGCCGATCATGCCGCCGACCAGGGCCACGACGGCGAGAATTATGCCGAGCCCGCCTTCGGCCCCGAACATCACCAACGTCGCCACCAACGGCACGAAGAAGCCGAGCATTTGCGCGATACGGCGCAGGCGCTGCGCGTGTTTGCGGGCGACCTTGTAGCCCATTTCGCGCATCAGGTAATTCTCCTCCGAATGCGGCGGATCGAGGAGCCGCACCTTGCCGAGCGCGCCCAAGCCCGTCGCCGTCTCGATGGTGTGCATCTCGCGCGCGGTGTCGATGCCGCGCCAATAGCTTCCCTTCAACGCCCAGGCGGCGACCAGCGAGACCACCACCAGCACGTCGCACCACTGCTCGGCGCCACCGAAGGCCCGCAGAACGGCATTCAGGCACAACGCGCCCGAGGCCAGCGAGAACAGTAGGTACACCGGCGTCGTCAGCGGATGATTCCACTGCCGGATGGTCGGCAGCGTCCCGTAGATCTGGCCGGTGCAGAACACGGTGACGAACGCGCCGATCCAGGCCAGCGCCGAGATCAATCCGGGCCAGGTGCCGCGGGTCTCGTCGAACAACACCCAGGCACCGGCCATCAGGACGGCCGGCACATAGGTGAAAACCGCCGCCACCCCTT
Source organism: Rickettsiales bacterium (assembly GCA_038131165.1). Taxonomy (GTDB): domain Bacteria; phylum Pseudomonadota; class Alphaproteobacteria; order UBA8366; family UBA8366; genus UBA6544. Next base: position 2,389 of record JAYPOZ010000091.1, read on the forward strand.
CGCGCGACAGCCAGGAGGACCGCCATTGGCTGAGCGCCCGCCAGGCGCGCTCGGGATGGCCGAGATGGAAGGTCGAGCTCAACAGACCGAGCGTGATCAGGCCGAGCGCCAGCCCCATCGAGACGACGGCGAACCAGGTGTCGGTCGGCAGCATGCCGTGCGGCACCGCCAGCGCCAGCAGGAAGAGCAAGCCGTAGCCGGCACCGGCCGAGGTGGTAAAGAGAATAACCGAAGAAGCTGGATGCATTTTCTGAATTCTCCCCTAGCGCGACAGCATCTGATCGATCCAGCCGAGGAACCCGCCCTCCGGCTTGACCTCTTCCAGACGCTCCGGCGCGCCGACATCGGACGCCTGTTTCTTCTGCGCGCGCGGCGGCAGATACTTGTTGGTCGGGTGGTAGCCCATCTCCGGCATCAGGTCCTGTCCGCCGCGGGACGCCACCAGCTTGGAGACCTCCGATTTCGGATTGGCGAGATCGCCGAAGTGCCGCGCGTTCGCGGGACAGGTCGCGACACAGGCGGGCACACGCTCCGCCTGCGGAATGTTGTCGTTATAGATGCGGTCGATGCAGAGCGTGCATTTCTTCATCACCCCTTCCGAGGCATCGAGTTCGCGGGCCCCGTAGGGGCAGGCCCAGGCGCACAACCCGCAGCCGATGCACATGTCCTCGTCGACCAGCACGATGCCGTCTTCATCCCGTTTGTAGGAGGCGCCGGTCGGGCACACGGTGACGCAATGGGCGTTCTCGCAATGCAGGCAGGATTTCGGGAAATAAACGGTCCGCCCGTCGTCGCCGTCTCCGGCCTCGAAGGTATGGACGCGGTTCAGCCAGGCCCCGCTCGGCTTCGCGCCATAGGCGTTCTGATCCGAGAGCGGTGCCGGATAGCCGCCGGTATTCCACTCCTTGCAGTTGACCACGCAGGCGTGACAGCCGACGCAGGTATCGAGATCGATGACCAGGCCGAGGCGCTTTTCGGTACGCTGTTGGGGAAGTGACGTCATCAGTCGTCTCCTCCCGCGCTGGCTTCCGCCGGCGCGCCGTACCTCACCGACTCCGGCCGCGCCACCATCCCCGGTGCCCGGGGAAGAGCCGGGAATTGCGGCTCGCTGACGCCCTTCTCCGCCGGCGCCTTCTCGAGGCTGACCCGCAGATCGTACCAGGCGGCCTGCCCGGTCACCGGATCGGCGCAGGCGTAGCGATAGCCGTTCTCGCGGGCCGGCAACAGATCGTCGATCAAATGGTTCATCAAGAATCCCTTATTCGATTCTTCCGCATCTTCCGAGAGGTTCCACGCCCCCTTGCGCTTGCCGATGGCGTTCCAGGTCCAGACGGTACGGCTGTTCACCCCGTCCATGACCCGGGCGATCGCCTTGATCTTGCCGTGCCGGCTCTTGAGATAGACCCAATCGCCGGTCTCGATCCCCTTCGCGGCCGCCAGTTCGCGCGGAATATAGAGCGGGTTCCAGCCATGAATCTGGCGCAGCCAGGCGTTCATGGAGCCCCAGGAATGGTACATCGCCGCCGGCCGCTGCGTGATCGCGTGCAGCGGGAATTCGGCCTCGTCGTTGCCCTCGTCCTCGAACGGCGAATACCAGATCGGCAGCGGATCGAAATAAGCCTCGACGCGGCCGCGGTGTTGCTCTGGCGGCTGAACATCGCCGTGCCCGCGCGCCGCGAGGCGGAACTTCTGCATCGGCTCGCTGTAGATTTGCAGGATCACCGGATCGGACGTGGGATTGAAGCCAAGCTCGGCCGAGAGCTCCAGATAATCCTTGTTGGCGTGTTTGAAATACTGCTCGTTCGGCTTCAACTCGCGCCGCCAGAAGCAACCGTTGTCGATGTATTTCTGCAGCTGGTTCGGGTTGGGCTCGCCCTTCCCTTCCTTGGAGCCGTCGGCGCCGCGCCAGCCCATCAGCGATCCCACGCCGGGGGTGCGTTCGTGGTTCACGATATAATCGGCATAGCCGCCCGGGAACTTGGCGCTACCGTCCTCGTTCGTCATACCGGGCAGGCCGATCCCGACGCCGATTTCCAGCAGCACTTCCTGGAAGGGCCGCACGTCGCGGTCGGGCTCGACCACCGGCTGGCGGATCGAATCCGCCGCCCCTTCGGCGCCCGAAATCGGTCGGTCGAGCATCGAGATGCAGTCCCAGCGTTCCAGATAGGTGGTGTCCGGCAGAATCAGGTCGGCATACGGCACCGTCTCCGAGAAATAGGCGTCGGAGTAGATGATCTTCGGGATCTTGTATTCCCCATCCGCCCGCTTGTCCGTGAGCATGTCGATGGTCTCGCTCGTGTTCATCGAGGAATTCCACCCCATGTTGGCCATGAACATGAACAACACGTCGACCGGATAGGGGTCGCCGCGATGGGCGTTGGTGATGACCGTGTGCATCATCCCGTGGCAGGCGAGCGGCGCCTCCCAGGAAAATGCCTTGTCGATGCGGATCGGATTGCCGTCGGCGTCGACCACCAGGTCCTCCGGCCCGCGCGGGAATCCGAGCGGCGGGCCGCCCATCGGCTTGCCGGCCTCGACCGTGCCGGGCTTGCCCGCGGGTGTCGGCCCGAAGGGGGCCGAGCGCGGGAACGGCGGCTTGTAGCGGAAGCCACCCGGGACATCGATGCTGCCGATCAGCATCTGCACCAGATGCAGCGCGCGGCAGGTATGGAAACCGTTGGAATGGGCGGAAATACCGCGCATGGCGTGGAAGGCGACGGGTCGCCCCACCATCCGCTCCTGGCGGCGCCCGGCCCAATCGGTCCAGGGCTGCTCGATCACCACTTCTTCCTCGAAGGCCACATGAGCGATTTCGGCGGCGAGGCGGCGAATGGTTTCCGCCGAAATGCCGGTGCGCCCGGCGACGCTCGCCGGCGAATATTCCTCGCGCAGATAACGCTCCGCCAGAATATGGAAGACAGGCTTGGCGATCCGGCCATCGGGCAGCGTGTGTTCGCCCTTCATCGCGGGCGAGACATCGGCGCGCAGCGCGCTCGCGGCGGACGCCGTCTCCTCGTCCCAGCACAGCGGATTGCCGTCCTCGTCGCGGGCGAACATGCCGTCGTCGGCGCCGCCCGGATTCTGCACCACCAGCCACGGCGCGTTCGTATAACGCACCAGATAGGGCAGATCGACCTTACCGGCCTTGAGCAGTTCGTGGACGATGGCAAGCGCGAACAGCCCGTCGGAGCCAGGCGCGATGCCGACCCATTCGTCGGCGATGGCCGAATAGCCCGTGCGCACCGGATTGACGGAGACAAACTTGGCGCCGTTCGCCTTCACCTTGCCGAGGCCGGTCTTGATCGGGTTGCTGTCGTGATCCTCGGCCACGCCGAACATCATCAGATACTTGGTGCGCTCCCAGTCGGGCTCGCCGAATTCCCAGAACGAGCCGCCGATGGAATAAATCCCGCCCGTCGCCATGTTGACGGAACAAAAGCCGCCATGCGCCGCGTAGTTGGGCGTGCCGAACTGGGTCGCCCACCAGCCGGTCAGGGCCTGGCTCTGATCGCGCCCGGTAAAGAACGCGAGTTTCTTCGGATCGTCCTCGCGGACCGGCTTCAGCCAATCGACGGCGGTCTGGATCGCTTCCGACCACTCAATCTCCTTGAACTCGCCCGATCCGCGCTCGCCGACCCGCAGCAACGGCTTGGAGAGCCGCGCCGGCGAATACTGCTGCATGATCCCCGCCGATCCCTTGGCGCACAGCACCCCCTTGTTCACGGGATGATCGGGATTTCCCTGGATATAGCGGACCTTGCCGTCCTTCAGGTGGACTTTGATGCCGCAACGGCAGGCACACATGTAACAGGTGGTGGTCTTGACCTCATCCGCCACTTTCGGCGACGTTTCGACGCGGGCATTCATTCGCTTCTATCCTCTCCCGTTCGCTGCGGGGGTTTCGGCGCCCGTTGCGGCGCCGCTGTCTGAAAAGAAAACTAGCCGCTAGGACCCGAGATACCAAGGCCGTCTCCGGCGATTCTTACCGAATTCGCTAAAGCAAGGAGCCCTCACCCTCCCACCGCTTCGCGACGGGCCCCTCCCTCTCCCGCAAGCGGTAGAGGGGATTTAGGGCGAGATGACTTGGCTCCCTCTCCCGCCTGCGGGAGAGGGTTGGGGTGAGGGCCCTTTTTACTAACGCAGTTCAGCACCGTGGCGCCGCAACAATTGGCCGGGCAGCGCCTCGGTATGGGTGTCGCCGTCGATGACGAGTCGACCGTTCACGACGACCGCTTCGATCCCCGCCGGGTAGGTATGCGGCGCGTCGAAGGTCGCCCGGTCGATGATATCGTCCGCATCGAAGACCACGACATCGGCCGCGTAGCCTTCCCGCAGCGTGCCGCGGTCGACCATGCCGAGGGCCGTTGCCGCCATGCCGGTCATCTTGTGGATCGCCTGCGGCAGGGTCAGCAGGCCGAGGTCTCGGGCATACCGGCCGATAAGCCGGGGAAACGTGCCGTATAGCCGCGGATGCGGCTTGCCCTGGCCGGTGACGCCGTACGGCGAGACGCAGGGCCCGTCGGAGCCCACCGTCGCGGTCGGCTCCGATGCGATCCGCCGCACGTCGTCCTCCGACATGCAGCGCACCAGGATCCGGGTCGCTCCCTTGTCGGCGATGATGATGTCGAAGACCGCGTCGAGTTCGTCGCAATTCCGCGCCCGGGCGATCTCCGTGATGGTCTGGCCCGGCTCCGCCGCGCCATGCGGCGAGATCGCGATCCGGATATCGTCCCAGGATTCGAGCCGGCCGAAATTGTTGAAGCCGACTTCGGCGATCTTCTGGCGCACGCGGGAGCGCGAATACGGGTCCGCGAGCCGCGCCAGCATGCGGTCCATGCCGCCTTCCTGCAGCCAGGTCGGCAGCAGGAAACGCAGCGGATTGGTGCCCCAGTCGTAGGGGTACTGGTCGCAATGCACGTCGACCCCGCGCCCGCGCGCCGCTTCGATCCGGTCCAGCAGCAATTGCGCCTCGCCCCAATTGTCGGTGCCGGAGAGTTTCATATGCGCGAGCTGCACGTGGACGCCGCAGGTCTCGCCGACGTCGATGGCCTCCGCGACGGCTTCGTGGACGCCGTGGGATTCGTCCCGCACATGGGAGGAATACCGCGCCCGGTGCTTCTTCAGCACGTGGCCGAGCGCGTGCAGTTCCTCCGGCGCGCTGTAGCATCCTGGCGCCGTGAAAAGACCGGACGAAAGCCCGAGCGCCCCGGCCTCGAGCCCCTCCTCCAGCATCTGTTGCATATGAGTGAGCTCACTGTCCTTGGGGGCCCGATCCTCCATCCCCATCGCCATCAGGCGCAGAGTGTTATGGCCGACCTGCATGATGGTGTTCACCGCGATGTCCGGCCAGGCGTCCATGTAATCCGCGAAATTCGTCTCCTCGAAGGGGAGCCAGGGGGCGCTGCCGGACAAATACGCGCGCAACTCCTCGACCTTCTCCGGCAGGGCGGGTGCCACCGAGAAGCCGCAATTGCCGACGACCTCCGTCGTGACACCCTGGCGAATCTTGCCTTCCGCCTTCGGATTGAGCGGCAGGGTAAAGTCGGAATGGGTGTGGATGTCGATGAAACCGGGGGCGACAATCTTACCTTCCGCATCGATGACGCGGGTGGCGCTCTCCGTCCGGCCCTCCTCGATGGCGGCGATCCGGCCGTCGCGGATGGCCACATCCGCTTTGCGCGCCGGGGTACCTGTCCCGTCGATCACCTCGCCGCCTTTGATCAGTATGTCGTCCATGGTGTCTCTCCCCGGCTTCGCTGTCACTCACTCCGCTTCCGCCATCCCCGAGAAAGCGGGGGTCCATACGGCGCGACCCGGCTTCCTGGATTCCCGCCTTCGCGGGAATGACGAACAGTGCGCGGATAGAAAGCATGTAGCCCAATTCACGACCATGGCGATCAGGGCTGGCCCTTTTCCGCCTATGGAATATTTTTCCACGCGCATCGAAGAGGAAGCAGCATGAGCGGTTGGAAGATCAGGAAGGAACACGGCATCAACTTCGCGGAAGCCGGATCGGGTCCGGTGATGGTGATGTGCCACGGCGGGGCCGGATCGCATACCCACTGGAGCCGCAACATCGACGCGCTCGCGGAGCGTTTCACGGTGCGCGCCCTCGATCTGCCGGGCTACGGCGCGTCCGACCCGACGAACAAGGAATATACCGCGGCGGAATACGTGGCCGCCGCCGTGCCGAAGGTCGACGGTCTAACCGGCGACGTCGAGCGCTTCCATCTGGTTGGCTTTTCATTCGGCGGCGCGCTCTCGGCGGGGCTCGCGGCGGCGCTCGGCGACCGGGTCGAGAAACTGACCCTCGTCGCCCCTGGCGGCTTCGGCGACCCCAAGGGCCGCAAGCTCGACATGCGGCGCCTGCCGAAAGGCGGCCTCGACGTGCCGGAAGTGCGCGAGACCGTGCGCCACAACCTGCTGCAGATGATGATCGCCGACGAGAAGAACATCGATGACGAGACGCTGGCCCTGCAGCTCGCCAATTCGCGCCGCACCGGGTTCAACAGCGCCAAGCTCAGCCTCAGCGAGCTGACCCCCGGCAACGTGAAGGCGGCGACGGCGGACATCCAGCTGATCTGGGGCGACGCCGACCTTCTCGCCCACCCGAGCCCGCAGGCCCGCGCCGCCATTCTACAAGAAGTGCGCCCGGAAATTCGCGTCCATTACGTGCCGGGCGGCGGGCACTGGGTCGCCTACGAATGCGCGGATACGGTGAACCGGTTGCTGGCGGCGTTTCACACTTAACCGTCACAGCTTCCCGTAAATCTCCTTGAACGGCTCTCTGAGATCCGCTTCCGTCGCGCCGATCTCGTAGGCGGGGCTAATCAGCATCGACGCACTATCGATAGTGATCACCACGATGCCGTTGACCATCGCCAGCAGGTCGGGGCCCTTCGACGCGTAGTGCGATTCCAGCGACGCGTATTCATCCGAGCCTTTGGCGTGGAAGACCGCCGGGCCCTTGGCCCGGAATCCCTTGCGCGCCAAGACGTCGACAAAGTTCACCTCGACCATGGGATGGACGGCGATGTTCTTCACGGTGGTCGGCGAGCGCATCTCGGCGAACATGATCTTCTCGTCGCCGAGCGCCATGAACGTCGCCTTCGGCGAGAGGCTCGGCGTGCCGTCGGCGGCGATGCTGGCGACATACCCCAGGGAATGCTCCGCCAGTACCTTCTTCATCGCGTCGGTAAGCTTGGCCATTTCGCTTCTTCCCTCCTCGCAATCGTCTCCCGGAAACGCTTCCGCGTTATCCGGGGTCCAGTTCGTTCCCATAAAGCCGAACCTGTACTGGGTCCCGGGTCTTCGCCCGGGAAGCGTAACGGATTTGTCCTCTAAGCGGACGCCCCCATCCGCTCGGCGATTTTGAAGGCGGCGGTCATGGCGCCCGGATTGGCGACCCCCTTGCCGGCGATGTCGAAAGCGGAGCCCTGCGCCGGAGTGGCGATCGGCACCGGCAGGCCGCCGAGCACGGAGACGCCGTGCTCGAAATCCATCAGCTTCATCGCGATCTGGCCCTGGTCGTGATACATCGTCACGATGGCGTCGAAGCCGTCTTTCTTCGCCGACAGGAACATGGTGTCCGGCGAGAACGGCCCTTCGGCGTTGTACCCCTTCGCTTTCGCCGCCTCGACCGCCGGGCCGATGACGTCCAGTTCCTCGCGCCCGAAGGCGCCGTTGTCGCCCGCATGGGGATTAAGGCCCGCGACCATGATCTTCGGACGCGCCATCCCCGCCGTCTTCAGCACCCCGTCGATCAGCGCCACCGCGTCGAGGATACTGTCCTCGGTGATCAGGTCGGCGACGGCGCGGATCGGCACGTGCGAGGTGACCCGCGAGGTCCAAAGGCCTTCGATAACGTTCAGCTCCGCCACATGCCCGTCGAAACCCAGCTGTTCGGCCAGCCAGTGCGATTCGTCCGCGTGCCCCATCCCGCCGAGGATCAGGGTGTGTTTGTTCAACGGGGCGAAACAGATGCTGTCGATGCGGCCTTCGCGATAAAGCGCCAGCAAGGTCTTGAAGCATCCGAGCATGTAGCGCCCGCCGCGCTCCAGCGATTCCGCGTAGGGATAGTCCGCGGCCCCCTCCAGCCCATGCGGCAGCAGCGACACCCTGCCCGCCTCGACCTTTACGTCGTTCGCCCCGGCGAGTTCCTCGATCTCAATATCCGTCCCGGCAACGGCCTGCCCGCGCGCCATATGCGCCGCATCGCCGACGACGACCACGCCGGTCTCCGGCCCCATGGCGCCGCCGTCGAGCACCCGCGCCGCCAGTTCCGCGCCGATCCCCGCCGGATCGCCCAGCATCATGCCAATTCTCGTCGTCATCTTTCCTCCTTCGGGGTCATTCGGGGTCCACGAATGCGGGCTACGAACCCCCATTGGGCCGCAGATAAGCACCTTGTTTCAACAGCGCGGATTGCAGGTCGGCGATCGGCAGGTCCCGCGGCCGCTTGCCCGACTGCACGCTGAGCGCCGCGGCGACGCCGGCGGCGTGCCCCGTCATCCAGCATTGCGGAATCTCGCGCATGAAGGTGTGGGTCTGGGCGTCGCTGGAAATGTGGCGGCCCGCGACCAGCATATTGTCGACGCGGCTCGGCACCAGCGCCCCATAGGGCACCGAGACGCTGGGCAGGTTCGGGCCGAGGCTCGGACTGACGCCGATCTCGTCCGCCAGCACGCGGCCGGTCTTGGTCTCCTCCCCGGTCATCCGTCCCATCCCCGTCAGGCGGCGGCTGTGACGCGCGCCCAATTGCGGCGCGGTCAGCATGATCCAGGCATTCTCGAATCCCGGCGCGTGGGCGCGGTAATAATTCAGCAGCTCGACGATGCTCTCCCGCGACAGGATTTCCAGCGCCGTCAGGTCGTCCACCTTGAGCACGTCGAAGCCGGAGAAGCGCGGCCCCATGAAGACCACCACGTCGTTCCGCCATCCGGCGAACGGCAGGATGAAATGCTTGGTCTGCTCGCGGCCGCGGCGCATGAAATCCTTGTAGCCCTGCGGGTCCCGGTCCTGCCAGGCAAACCATTTCGCGACGTCGATACCGGACATCAGCGACGCGGTATTGGCGCAGTGGTGGATGTTCTCGCTGTCGATATCGCCTTCGAAGCCTTCGCCGGACTGCACGAACATGTCGCCATCGCCGGTCGTGTCCACGACCGCGCCGGCCCGCACCGCCATGCGGCCCTGCTTCGATTCCAGGATGGCGCCCACTGCCTTGCCGTCCTCGACCAGGGGGGCCGCGACCCAGCTGTGCAACAGCAGCTCGACCTTGGCGTCGAGCACCATCTTCAGCTTCTCGAGCTTCAACCATTCCGGATCGATCATCGGCGCCCAGGTGACCGTGCCGTGGAAGGCGCTGTGGCGCCGCGTCCACTCGTGCGCGAGATCGTCGTCGCGCGAGCCCCATTGGTCCCGGCTCGGGCCGAGCACGGCGTCCTTCGGCAGGCGGTCGATCAATTCCTCGGCGACGCCCCGGATCATCAGGTCGCCCTGCCAGTCGGTCATCCGGTCGATCCAGATCACCAGCCCGCCGGTCGAGAGCCCGCCCAGATGATTATAGCGCTCGGCCAGGATGACGTCGGCGCCGAGCCGCGCGGCGGCCACTGCCGCCGTCGTCCCGGCAGGACCGCCGCCGACGACGAGCACATCGGTGGTGGCGAAGACGGGCACGTCCCGGGCCGGCTCCCGCACTTGGCCGAGGTCTTCGCGGGGGCGGCGCAGCACTTCCTCGCCGGCATTGAAGACGCCTTTGTCGGCGGCGTAGTTTTCGTCCATCGGTGCCATTCGGTATCCTCCCGCCGGCGCTTCCGGCTTGCCAGCCACAATAATTTCGTGAGAGGGCTTTAGAAACGGATTTCTGGGAGATAATGCGATGCCGACCAATTGGAACGCCCATATCGACGGGTTCCTGCCCGCGGACGGTTTTGCCGGGACGCTCGTCGGCCGGGTCTGGCGGCCCGATGTCGCCGGCCCCTCGGTGGTATCGATCCGCGAGACGGGCGTCGTCGACATAACCGCCGCCGCGCCCACCATGTCGGCGCTGGTCGACGCGGACGATCCGGCGGCGTTGGCGGGATCGCCGGGCGAGAGCCTCGGCGATTGGCGCGCCATCGCGGCGAACAGCGTGGCGGCGGACCGCGACGGCTCGAAGCCGTGGTTCCTCTCCCCCGCCGACCTGCAGGCGCACAAGGCCTGCGGCGTCACCTTCGTGCGCAGCCTGTTGGAGCGCGTGATCGACGAACGGACGGCGGGCGATCCGGCCCTCGCCGACGAGGTGCGCGCCGAATTGCTGGACAGCATCGGCATCGACCTCTCCGAGGTCGTCCCCGGATCGCCGGAAGCGCAGAAGGTCAAGGACGCGCTCTTGGAGCGCGATATGTGGTCGCAATACCTCGAAGTCGGAATCGGCCCGGACGCGGAGGTTTTCTCCAAGGCGCAACCGATGTCGTCGGTAGGCTTCGGTGCCGAGATCGGCATCCATCCGATGTCGACCTGGAACAATCCGGAACCGGAGGTCGTCCTGGTCGCCGATGCGCGCGCGGACATCAAGGGCGCCTGCCTGGGCAACGACGTCAATCTGCGCGACGTCGAGGGGCGCTCGGCCTTGTTGCTGGGCCGCGCGAAGGACAATAACGGCTCCTGTGCCCTCGGGCCGCTGATCCGGCTCGTCGACGCGAGCTTCACGCTCGACGATATCCGCGGCGCCTATGTCTCGCTCACGGTCGAGGGGACCGACAATTTCCGGCTTGAGGACGGCAGCTCGATGCGCGAGATCAGCCGCGACATCGAGGACCTCGTCCGCCAGACGTTGAGCGCCAACCATCAGTATCCGGACGGGTTGATGCTGTTCACCGGGACCATGTTCACGCCCAACCAGGACCGCGACCGCCCCGGCGGCGGCTTCACCCATCATGTCGGCGACACGGTGGTCATGCAGTCGCCGAAGCTCGGCACCCTCGCCAATACGGTGAACCACTCGAACGCCATCGCGCCCTGGGAATTCGGCGCGACCGCGCTGTTCCGGAACCTCGCCAAGCGAGGGGTGCTTTAGCCGGTGGCTTCCCGTTCGTCGAGCCAGCTGTAGACGGTCTCGTCGAAGGCCTCGGGATTCTCCCAGATGCCGAGATGCGCCGCTTCGATCACGACCTCGCGCGCGTCCGGGATGAGGTTTGTCAGATCGCTGGAGTAGTCGACCGGGGTGGTCACGTCGAGCCGGCCGCAGACCACCAGGGTCGGGGCCGCGATCTTCGGGCAAAGATCGCTGAAATCGGGAGTGAGAATACCGCGCACGGAATCCAGATAGGCTTCCTTGCGGGCGAGACAGACGCCGGCGACCAGATCGTCGACCATGTCTTCGGGCACATCCGTCATCAGGCGCGCGGCCGCGTATTGGCGGGCGTACTGCCGCATCGACATGTAACGCAGGCATTTCTCCGATTCGGCGATGCGGTCCGGCGAATGCTTGTGGTTCTTCGCGAAGGTATCGATCAGCATCAGCGAGCGGATCATCCCGGGCCAGCGCGACCCGAAGGACAGCATCACCGGCCCGCCCATCGAATAAGAGACGAAATGCGCGGCCTCGATGCCGAGCGCATCGAGCCCGGCCTTGAGATCGTCGGCCGACGTCTCCGCCGTCCATCGCCCGTTGAAACTGGAGAAGCCGTATCCCCGCTGATCGAAGGCGATGCAAGTGAACCGGTCCCTCAGCGCCGCAATCTGGCGACGCCATTGGCGCGAATAGCCGCCGAGGTAATGGACGAAGATCACGGCCGGGCCGGAGCCTTCGCGAATGTAATGCAAGGTCTCGCCGTTGACGTCGATGGTCGGCATGTCTGCCCTCCCTATAGCGGGCCGTAGCGGCGGCGCACGCTCTGGATCAGGCCGTCGTACTGCTCCCGCGTCGGCGCGACGCCGTGCGCGGCTTGCGTCGCCGCAGTGATTTCCTCGAAGCCATGTCCTTGCCGGGTCATGCGGATCATGGTGACGCAGGCATCCAATTCCGCGGGCACCTCGACCAGCCTGTCACCCCAGACCGCATAGCCGTATGGCACCGGGCCGGAGACATACCGGCCGTCCTCCGCGACGTGCAATTCCTCGCTCACAGCCTCCTCCTTCCGTCAGGCAGCGGTCCAACCGCCGTCGATGGTCACGACCGAACCGGTGTTGAAACTCGCTTCGTCGGACAACAGATAGACGACGCCGTTGGCGATCTCCTCCGCCCGGCCGAAGCGCTTCATCGCATGACGGTTGCGCGAGTATTCGCGCGCCGCCTCCGGGTCTTCCGCGCGGGCAATGCTGGTATTGAACATCGGCGTGTCGATGGCGCCGGGTGCGACCGCATTGACGCGGATATTGTCCGGCGCCAGCTCGAACCCCGCCGTCTTGACGAAGCTGACGATGGCGCCCTTCGACGCGATATAGGCGGCGTTGTACCGGCCGCCCCCGAAGGCGAGCTGCGAGGCCACGGTGACGACGGACCCGCCGCCGGTCGCCCGCATCGCCGGCAGCACCCCCACAAGCCAGCGCCAAGTCGCTTTGACGTTGACGGCAAAGATCTGGTCCCATTCGTCCGGCGCAATTGCGTCGATGGCCACGCCCGAACGGCTGATGCCGGCGATCGTGCCGAGACCGTCGACCCGGCCAGCGCGTTCGACCGCCCGGGCGATCGTCTCCTCCGTGGTGACGTCGCCGACGACCGGCTCGACTCCCTCCGGCATGCCGTCATCCTTCAGGTCGACGCCGATGACCCGTGCCCCTTCCGCCATCGCCTTCGCCGCGCTGGCATGGCCGATACCGGAGGCCGCCCCGGTGATGATGATCGTCTTCCCGTCGAGCCGCATCGTCAGTCTTCCCACTTCGACCAAAGCTTGATGTTCTCGTAAATCCGGATGTTCACGTCCCCCCGCATTCCCGGCGTGATATTGGGCGGCGGATTTTCGATGGAAATCCGGACCGGAACCCGCTCCACATTGCCGCCCAGTGTGCGGCTGCCGTTGGTCCCGCTGCCGGCCTCGGCGCCTCGCGTCGTCACACTGCCGATATGCTTAACCTGGCCGTAGAAATCCTCGAACGGATAGGCGTCGAGGTCGATCAGCACTTCCTGCCCGACCCGGACATGGCGGATCTGGCTCTCGTCCACATAGGCCTCGACCCAATACAGCTTCGGATCGTGCAGCATCAGTATATTTACGCCGTCCTCGACGTATTCACCCTTATATTTGTGTATCTTTCCAATCAAACCGTCAATTGGACTTGTAATGTGACGATGTTTTAAAAATAATTCCTGCTTTTTGATGTCATCATTTATTCTATTTTCTTTAATAAATGACGTTTTTATTTTATTTTCTATAATGTCTATTTGGCGCTCCGATGACTTTAATTGATCCAGCTCCCGTTTCGCCACCAGGATATTGTTGCGAAGCGAAGAGACCGCGCCTTCGAGGACCAGCGTCTTGTCTTGCTCGACGTGCAGCTGCGATTCCGGCTTCAAGCGCTTCTGGACCAGGCCGCGGACGCGCGTCAGGTCTTTGCGCGCCACTTCCAACCGCCCGACCGCGGAGCTCAATTCCACTTCGAGCGCTGTGATCTTCTGACGCTGAGTCGCGAGCTTCGAGGTTAATTCCTCCTGAAACGCGTCGCGCTCGGTCATCAGGCTGGCCCTGTTCCCCTGCTCCAGGGCCAGTTCCGTCTGCAGGGAAGCGATATTCAGCTTAACATCTTCGTGTTCCAGGGTGACGATCAACTGGCCTTGAGTGACCTTGCTGCCTTCTTCGACAAAAATCTTTTCGATCTTGCCGTCGACCCGCGAAGAGATATTGGTAAAGTCGGTCTGCACCCGCACATCGCCTTCATAGACGTGGGTGAACCAATAGAATACTTCATAAGCCAGCAGCACGACCGCGCCGACAACCGCAACGCCGATCAGAGTCTTAACCTTGGCCTTTAAATCCGCTTCCGCAATCATCTCGCATCCAATTCATGCAGCCAATCTAGGGGGCTGCCTGTTGCACGGTATATGGCGCGGGGCCAGCCGTCGACCATCTCTCGCGAAATGGTTTGGCGAATGAGCACCGACAGCGCGGAGAGCCCGGCGCAAAGCGGCATCCAGGCGCTGCTCCACAACCCGAACTATCTCTGCATCTGGATCATGGGCGGCCTGACCGGCTTCATCCGCTGGTTTCAACTGCTCGCCTTGGGCGTCTACACGTTCGAGATCACGGGTTCGCCGTTTCTGGTCTCGCTCGTGCCGGTGCTTTGGGGACTGCCGCTGACCTTCTGCGGCCCGATTATCGGCGGCATCGCCGACCGCGTTAACCGTAAATTTCTGTTGGCGGGCACGATCAGCGGCATTCTCGGCGTTGCCGGCGTCATGGCGGCGCTCGCCTATGCGGGCGAGTTGGCCTTCGAGCATATCGCGGTCGCCTCGTTACTGAGCGGTCTTTTCTGGGCCACGGACATGCCGATCCGCCGCCGCCTGCTCGGCGATGTCGCCGGCGAGCATCTCTCCGCCGCGATGAGCCTCGATTCCGCCACCAACAGTGCGACCCGCATGGTCGGCCCCTTCGTCGGCGGCGTGATGCTGCAGCTGGTCGGCATCACCGGCGTCTATGTGCTGAGCGGGCTGGTCTATCTGATCGCTCTCCTGCTCATCTTGGCGGTGCATTTGCCGACTTTCGTCAAACGAGCCGTCTCGCCGCCATTGATCCGCGACCTGATCGACGGCGTGCGCTTCGCCCTCGGCCATTGGGACCTGCGGCGTGTCTTGAGCGTTACCATCGTGTTCAACGTGTTCGGCTTTCCGTTCACCTCGATGATCCCAATCCTGGGGCGCGAACAATTGGGCCTGCAGCCCTTCCTCGTCGGATTTCTGTCGAGCCTGGAAGGGTTCGGCGCGTTCGTCGGCGCCATGGCCGTGGCGGTTGTCGCCCGGCCGGAACTCTATGCCCGCATTTTCGTCAGCGGCGCTTTACTCTATATGGTCATGATCCTGTATCTGGGCGTGCTCTCCTTCGTGTCCGGCGGGCCCAACCACTCGTTCATCGCCGCCGCCTTGACGCTCTCGGTGGTCGGGGTCGCCGGGGCGGGATTCGCGGCGATGCAAAGCACGCTGACCTACCTCAATTCCGCGCCCGAATACCGCAGCCGGATTCTGGGCGTGCTGGCTCTCTGCATCGGCACCGGCCCTCTTGGATTCCTGAATGTCGGATGGATGGCGGAGAGTTATGGCTTGCCGGCCGCGCTCTGCATCATGTCTTTGGAGGGGTTGTTCGCGATGACGCTGCTGTGGATATACGGCGTGCTGAAACGCTGACGCTCAATCGCTCGGCACGTAACCGCCGTCTTTGAACTTTCCCATCACGCGCGTGCCGTCCGGCAGCATTTGGGTCCCCCAACCATGGGGATATCCATTCTTGAATTCGCCCTCGTACATTTCGTTGTCGGGGTACTTGATGAAGCCTTCGCCCTCGATGATGCCGGCCTTGAAGGCCCCCGCATAGACGGCGCCGTCGGCCCAACGATAGATGCCCGACCCCTCCGCCTTTCCCGCCACAAAGGAGCATTCGCATCTGTCCGCCGGACGTTGGTAGGAATACCACTCCGCGACACCGTCGCCATGCGCCTTGCCGTCCTTGCAGGCGCCGCCCCAGCGCACCTTTTGGTCGTCGTCGGGATTCGAATTCCAAAGCAGGCAATCGACATTCTCCGCCGTGAACCATTCGCCGGAATCCTCGGCAACCGCAGTATCGGCAAAGAAAAGAAGGACCAAACCGATTATGAGCAAACATAGGATTTTCATGGCCGTTACCTTATGGCATTCTGCCCATCATCTGAAGTCACGAATTCGTTCGGTTGTGACCGCCGTCACAGAAAATTTTAAATATTCGCCTATTATTGTTATGCGCCGTTAAATATTGCATGATTATTATATGTCATGTAATAACTGTAAAAAACATCAACTAAAAACCAACTTGTATTTGGTTCGACAGTGCAAGAGAGAACCGAGAGGGCACATGAGATTCATTCCACAGATCGGCGTGAAAGCCGCCGCCGCGCTTCTGAGCCTCGCATTTCTCGCGGCCGCTTGCCAAGGTCACTATAATCCGCGCGCGCATATCGACGAGACCCCGGCCGCACCCGGACAGGTGAAGACCAAATATTATCATTAAGCGCCTTTAAGCACCCCGCTGCGGGCGGTCCTTAACGCCACGCCCATAAGGGGCAAAGCCGGCTCCATTCCTTTCGATGACACCCAATACCTTGCGGACGGCGAAGTGGCGCATAATTCCGGCATTCGTACCGTGCAACTGACGGCAAAGCGCAATATGATCGCCGCCGGAAAATGATAGTACCTTCTGCGCTGCATACCAACGAGCCCGCTTCCCCCGACCTTGGTCGTTGGGAAGTCGCGATTGCGATATTGATC
>JAYPOZ010000092.1:0-18304 GCA_038131165.1 Rickettsiales bacterium
GCCCCGATCAGGTAGGCGTCGTGCGCTTCCTTGAAATTCCCCTGTTTGGCCTGCATGCCCGCATAGAAATAGCACGCGTTGTCATCGCCTTCGACGCAGGACAGCAGCAAATCGCCTAGCGATTGCTGCATATACTTCTTGTATTTCGAATTCGCCTGCGCCGGCAGGGCCACCGCAGCCACAACCGCGAGCACAAAAGCGAACCGACCGATCATCTTAATCATCGACCCTTCCTTTCCTTCTGCCCCAGTTGTTCCCATTCATCCGGATCATCACGGCCACTCGAGAAAACGCTTACGCTTCAATCCAAGACCGCAATAACCATGCTCAAAATCGAGCACACCGTGCCACTTAAAGCTGACAAGAAGTTGACCGACGTCGCCATCTTTTTGCCCCTTTCAGGCGATAACCTTCGTTTCATGATGGCAAAACATAGATCGAAGCAGATCGACAAGTCTGCGCTCAAAGAACGCAAGTGCCTGATGTGCCAGCGTAAATTTGAGTCCCAAGGGTCCCACAACCGCATCTGTCAACGATGTACGGCGACCGAAACCTATCGGAGCGGACAATTGCCAAGCCATTATTGACCGACGCGGCGGGGATGCGCCGAAATGGTCGGCTAACGCGGTCCCAAAAAGACCAGATGCGAATCGCACGCGCGGCAGTCGCTGGCGCCGAAGCCGGGCGGCCCGCTTTGCGCCCCGGGCAGGTGCCGCATTAATCGGACGATGTCGCATTCGGACATCTCGCGGCTCGTCCACGCGCCCGCGAAACGACCGGCTTCCGTCAACCGGTCGATATGCCAGCGATACGGCTTGCCGCGCCTGAAATGACGGCCCAGCCGCGCACGGCCTCCACCCGGGCCATGGGCACTTCCGCCGTATCCGTAACAGCCCGCCGGAAACCACGCCGCGCCGCGCCGCCCGAACCCGATTTCCACGGCGTCTTCGAGGACGACTATGAGGGCGTAGGCCACCCCCTCCGGCGGAATATCGGCGGCATCCGTATGGAATACGCCGCTCAAATGGGTGCTAAAGTACGTCTGCACCGGCTCCGGCAAATCCATCTCGCTCCCCCGGGTCACCTTCGGTCGGGCCGCGGCAACGACCAGCGATAAGCCACTTGGGGGACACTGGCTCCCCAAAGATGCTCTTCCCGCTCCGCAAGCCTTTCGCCGCCCTGCGCCTCGTAAAAGAATCGGGCTGGGTTGTCTCGCAAAACCCAAACCAATACGGATTCGTAATGACGTGCGCTCAATTCCCCCAACATGCGCAAAAACAAGGCCTTACCGTGCCCTCTCCCCTGATGGTCGGGCAAAACATAAAGCGTGTAGACCTCGGCCCCGCACGGCATGTTGCGGATGCGGTTGGTCCCGCAACTGCCAAAACCCGTAATCCCCCGGTCTTCCGTCTCGGATACGTAAATACGCTCCCCCCGCAGCACCGCGCCGCTCCACCCGCCCTGCTCGCGCCGTTTCGACATTCCGAGCAATACCCGATCGGGGAGAATGCCCGCATAGGTATCGCGCCAGGTCTCCACATGCACATGCGCCAATGCTTCGGCGTCTTCGGGACGGGCAAGGCGCACTTTCATGGCAATTTCCGTTGCAAAACCGCAATATAAAACCCGTCCGTCCCATTCCGGGCCGGCGACAGGAGAACGTCCTCGCGCGGAAACGCGTCGGCTCGCCCGGTCACCCGCGCCCAATCGGCGGCCGGCGAAACACGCTCGAATGGCTCTCCCTCCGGGGTATCGAGGAATCCTTCGACCTGGCGGCGATTCTCCTCATCCAGCAGCGAGCACGTCATATACAAAAGCCGTCCGCCGGGGCGCACATATTCCGAAGCCTCCCTCAAGAGGACCGCCTGCACCGCGACCAGTTCCGCCAGACGCTCCGGCGTCAGCCGCCACTTGCCGTCCGGATTCCGCCGCCAGACACCGGACCCGCTGCAGGGCGCATCAACCAGTACGATATCGAAACTTTCTGCCTGCAGCCCCCCCTTGCCTCCGGGTTGGGCGGCGTGCATCTCGAATATCGCGACACCGGCGCGTCCGAGCCGGCGCGCCGCCTCGTCCTGGCGCCGGCCGCCCAAATCGTGCAATACGAGACGTCCCTCGTTTTGCATCGCGGCGCCAAGCGCCAACGCCTTCCCGCCCGCACCCGCGCAATAATCCAAGACCGCGTGGCCCGGCCGCGCGCCCGCCAATGCGGCCGCCAGCTGCGACGCTTCGTCCTGCGGCTCGTAGAGACCCTCCCGGAAACTGGCCAACCCCTTCAAGGGCTGCCGGTGCGCCAGACGGATACCGTCCGGCGCCAGCGGCGTCGGCTTGCCCTCGACCCCTTCCTCCCGCAGCCGTTCGAGGACCTGGGCACGGTTACTTTTCAAGGTATTGGCCCGCAGGTCGATGGTGCCTTCCGCATTCAGCAATTTTAATTCGATTTCGTAATTATTATTGATTTCCGGCGACCACAAGGCGTCGAGCCAGTCGGGGACATTGCCGCGAACGCTCGCCGGCTGTTCCGGATGGTCGATCTCTTCGTTCCGCCATTGCGCGAAACAGGCGCTTTCCCCATCGCTCAACGGGCCCGAGCCGTGGGGCCCGGGCGCGAAGGCCCGTTCGCATGCCTCTCGATCCCACACCGATGTCAGCGCCAAGGCGCCCAATGCCCGCGACCTATTACTTATATCAATATCGAAACGGTTACACCACCAATCGATCTGCCCGCGGCGGCGCAGAACCGCATACACGAGGGCTTGAATTGCCCGCCGGTCGCCGCTGCCCGCAAAACGACGGGCCCGAAAATAACCATTCAGGATCTGATCGGCGGGTGCGGTCGAGTTCTCGATCGCATCAAGGAGCTCGATCGCCGCCTGGCAGCGCGCGGAAGGGGTCATAATCCGCCATGTTCCCGCCGCGGCCGCAGCGTGTCAAACGACCGTCGCTTTGGCCGGAAAGAGACATTCAGTCGACGCGGTAGTTGGGCGTCTCCTGCGTGACGGCGATGTCGTGGACGTGGCTTTCGCGCAGACCGGCGCCGGTAATCCGCCGGAAGGTGCATTTGGTCTGCATGTCCGGCAAGGTCGCGTTCCCGGTATACCCCATGGCCGCCTTCAAGCCGCCCACCAATTGGTGGATCACATTGCCGACGGGGCCTTTATAGGGAACCCGGCCTTCTACGCCTTCGGGAACGAGTTTCAGCTGTTCGCTCACTTCCTCCTGGAAGTAGCGGTCGGCGGACCCGCGCGCCATGGCGCCGATAGACCCCATGCCGCGATAGGATTTATAGGACCGCCCTTGATAGAGCATCACCTCGCCGGGCGCTTCGTCGGTGCCGGCGAACAGCGAGCCGATCATCACGCTGTCGGCGCCGGCCGCGATCGCCTTCGCGATATCGCCCGAAAACTTGATGCCGCCATCCCCGATCACCGGGATACCGCGCGCGCGGCAGACATCCGAGGCTTCCAGGATTGCGGTCAATTGCGGCACGCCCACGCCGGCCACGATGCGGGTGGTGCAGATCGATCCGGGACCGATCCCGACCTTGACCGCATCCGCGCCGGCGTCGATCAACGCCCGGGCGCCGTCCCCCGTCGCCACGTTTCCGGCGATGACCTGCGTGTAATTGCTCAGCCGCTTGATCGAATCGATGGTCGTCAGCACACCGCGGCTGTGGCCATGGGCCGTATCCACGACGACGACGTCGCAGCCCGCGTCGAGCAGCGCCTCGGCCCGTTCCAGCCCGGCATCGCCGACCCCCGTCGCCGCGGCGACGCGGAGACGTCCCTGCTCGTCCTTGCAGGCTTTCGGGTAGCGCTGGGCCTTTTCGATATCCTTCACGGTGATGAGACCGACGCAGGAGCGCTCCTCGTCGACGACGATCAGCTTTTCGATCCGGTGTTTATGGAGCAGCCGCATGGCCTCGTCCCGGCCGACCCCTTCGCGGACGGTAACGAGACCGCGCTTGGTCATCAACTCGCGGACGGGTTGGTGCGGATCGTCCGCGAACCGGACGTCCCGGTTGGTCAGAATGCCGGCGATCCGGCCCGTCCGTTTCGAGACCACGGGAATGCCCGATATGCTATGGCGGTCCATCAACGCCAGCGCATCCGCCAGCGTCTGGTCCGGCGTAATGGTGATCGGATTGACCACCATTCCGGCCTCGAATCGTTTTACGCGGCGCACTTCGTCCGCCTGCTCGGCAATGTCCAAGTTCTTGTGAATGACGCCGATCCCGCCAGCCTGCGCCATGGCGATCGCCAGGCGGGCTTCCGTCACCGTATCCATCGCGGACGAAATTACGGGAATTCCCAGCTCGATATTTCGGGTGAGCTTCGTGCGCGTGTCGGCATCGTTCGGCAGAATGGCGGATTCAGCAGGTTGGAGCAGAACGTCGTCAAACGTCAGCGCTTCCTGAATTTCCAATTCCGCCTCCGTCGCTGGATTTGCGCGCACTATACACATCGCCTTGCGCAAGCCAAGCGGAATAGCCTGTCCTAGCTTGCGTCGTCTTCCGCACCCCGGAATCCGCGGCCCACGACGTACATTTCGGCCGAACGGTCGCGGCTGGCGGGCGGTTTGATGCGGTCGACTTTCGCGAATCGCGTCCGCAGCGTCTTGACGTAGGACGCCTCTTCCGCGCCCTGCAGCAGCTTGACGACCAGCGTCCCGCCCGCCGCCAGGACCTCGACCGCAAACTCGAACGCCGCCTCGGCAAGCGCCGCGCTCCGCAAATGATCGGTCGCCCCGTGCCCGATGGCGGCGGGGCCCATATCGCTCAGCACCAGATCGGCGGGGCCGCCCAGCGCGCTCCGAACAGCCTCGCGCACCTCCTCCTCGTAGAAATCCCCGACCAGGGCCTCGACGCCGGCGATGGCATCGAATTCCAGCAGATCGACGGCGACGATCCGGCCCTGGGCGCCGATACGCTCCGCCGTCACCTGGCACCACCCACCGGGGGCCGCCCCCAGATCCACGACCCGCAGGCCGCGGCGCAGGAATCCGTATTTCTCGTTGATGTCGATCAGCTTGAAGGCGGCACGGCTGCGATAGCCGACGCGTTTCGCCTCCTGCACATAGGGGTCGTTGAGTTGGCGCTGCAGCCAGCGCACCGACGAACTCGAGCGCCCGCGCGCCGTCTTGACCCGTTGTTTGGCATCGGCACGTTTCGGGCCGCCGCGCCCCTTGCGCGCCATGACCGGCCGTCAGGCCCGGCCGCTGGCGTCAGCGTCCGCCTGTTGCATCAATTCGTGCAGAATCCCCTCCCGGACCCCCCGGTCGGCGACCCGGATGCGGCCGACGGACCAGCGCTGCATAATGGCCTCCAAAACCGCACATCCGGCGACGACGAGTTTCGCGCGTTCCGCCCCGATACAGGGATGGGCCGCCCGCTCCTCGCAGGCCATGCGGCGCAGACGCTCGCTGACCTGCTGCACCTCGTCGAATTCGAGGGTCGCGCCATCCACCACGGACCGGTCGTAGCGCGGCAGGTCGAGATAGACGCCGGCCAGGGTCGTCACGGTGCCGGACGCCCCCAGCATCTGGACGTCGCCCCGCCGCACCGCCTCGCCGATCCGGTGGCGCCGGCAGAACGTCTGCAGGCGCCCGGCCATCTCGTCGACGATTTCGCCGTAGGGTTCCTGACAGATCTTTTCCTCGTCGTAGCGCTCGCTTAAGGTGACGACGCCGTGCGGGATCGACATGCTGTCCACCATTTCGGGCCGATGGCCGTCGGTCCTCAGCCAGATCAGTTCGGTGCTGCCGCCGCCGATATCGAACATCAGGCCGTTCGGGCACCGCCGGTCGATCAGCGGCGCGCACCCCTGCAGGGACAAGCGGGCTTCTTCCTCGCTCGAAATCGTCTCGATCTCGAGGCCCGTCTCTCGCGCGACCCGGGCTTCGAATGCCGGTCCGTTCTCCGCGCGGCGGCAGGCTTCCGTCGCCACGCAGCGCAGTTTATCGGCCTGAGAGCGTCTTATCTTCGCGGCACATATCTTGAGCGCTTCGAGCGTGCGCTCCATCGCCGCGTCGCACAATTTGCCGTCCCGCTCGACGCTTTCGCCGAGCCGTACGGTGCGCGAGAAAGCGTCGACGACGCGGAAGGCCCGGCGGGTCGGGCGGGCCACCAGGAGACGGCAATTATGCGTGCCGAGATCGAGCGCCGCATAGGTATGCGCCCAACGCCCCGCCGCATTGCGGCCCTTGCCATGCGAGCGTGGCCGACGGTTTCGGCCGTATTGTTTTTTTTGCCCCGCCATTCGGGCAATCCCCCCAGCGGTTTCGCGGCAGACCCGTTGTGCAGGCCGTTTGAAATCATGGTATCGAAAGACCGCAGCAAGGCCAAGAGGATGCAATCGATTCTATTGCAGACGCCGCTACACAAGCCCGAACGAATGTGCTAGAAGCCTCGCCCACGCTGCTGGGGTATGGTGTAACGGTAGCACGACTGACTCTGAATTAGTTAGTCCTAGTTCGAATCTAGGTACCCCAGCCACTTCCCTCCCGTCGACCCTGCCGCCTGGCGCCCCATATGGTAATCCGGATCAAACGAGCGGGAGGACAACGGCATGAGCGCGGAACGCAACAGGAAAATCGTCGAGGACGCGGTGACGGCCTGGAAAGCCGGCGACGGCGCCGCAATCTTCCGCATCTTCGCGCAGGATGTGCAATGGACGGTGATCGGCAGCACTGACATTTCGGGCCTCTACAACGGCCGTCAGGATTTCATCGACCGCGCGCTGAAGCCCCTCGGCGCCCGCATCGACGGCCTGATCACGCCCGAGGTCGTCGACATCATCGCCGAGGGAGACCGCGTCGTCCTGCAATGGAACGGCACCGGGCGGATGACCGACGGCAGCCCCTACCGCAACCAGTACAGCTGGGTGATGCGCTTCAAGGACGGCGAAGTCGCGGAAGGGACCGCCTATCTCGACACCGAGCTGGTCGCCCAAGCGATGGCGCTCCCCGCCGGCGGGTGACCGGGACTCGCCGCCGCCTCAGATGACCAGCGACTTGCTGCCGTCGATCACCAGGGCCGAGCCGTTCACATAGGTCGCGCGCTCGCTCACGAGAAAGCAGATGGCATCGGCGATGTCGGCGACAGTGCCCATGCGGTTGGAGGGAATCGTGCTGACCAGGCCGCGCAGGACTTCCTCTTCGGGTTTGCCCTGCTCCTCCGCCATTTTCCGCAGCAACTGGTCCGAACGGGCGGTCTGAATCCGCCCCGGCCCGAGGCTGTTGACGCGGATGTTCATCGCGCCGAGCTCCATCGAAAGTTCCTTGCTGAACATGCGGACGGCCGCATTGCAGGCGCTGCCCGGCGTGTGCAGGGGCACCGCCTGCTGGGTGGCGCCGGTGACGTTGAGGATCGAGCCGCCGCCGCGCTTCTGCATGTGCGGGATCGCCGCCCGCGCGCAGCGGATATAGCCGAGCAGCTTGCCGTTGATCGCGTCGACAAAGGCGTCGTCGGGCAAATCGACAAAGGCGCCGAAGGCGGACGCGCCGGCATTGTTGATCAGGATATCGATTCCGCCGAGCCGTTCCGCCGCCGCGTTCACGAACCCTTCGCAGCCCGCAAGCGTGCGCATATCCGCCGCTATGGCCACAACTTCCGCGCCGGTCTCGCCGGCGATACGCTCCGCCGTCGCCTCGAGTTTGGATTGGGTCCGGGCACAGATCGCAACCCGCGCCCCTTCCGCCGCGAGGGCCTGCGCCACGCCTTCGCCGATGCCTTCGCTCGCACCCGTGACCAGTGCGAGTTTACCCTTGATACCGAGATCCATTGCCGTCCTCCCTGCCGCCGGGCCCCTTACCGGGCCAGGTACGCCGTTGCCGATGCCATATTGCGCAAATTATGGCGCGGCGCGGCCCGGGCAAACGGGATCGCGCGCCCTAGAGCGAGGCCAGGTGATCCGCCGCCTTGAAATAGGGCAGATTGTCCTGCGCCGAACAGCCGATGACAGCGATCCGCTCCGCGACCCGTATGGCCTTTTGGTACTTGCGCTCGTTCTCGTCCCGGGTGTGGGTGCTGAACACGTCGCCGCAGAGCGAAATGCCGTAATGCGCCTGCAAGGTGCGCACTTTCGTGCCGGCGAGCATGCCATCGGCGATCACGGAAAGGTCGAAATCTCCCTGTTTGACGACCTGGATCTTGTTCTCGACGAGATAGCCTCGAATCCGCGCCTCCGAGGCCAGGGCCAAATCCCAATACTCGCTCTCGGTGTTCGTCTTTTCGCCGGAGACGTCCTGGAAGGCCATGCAAAACGCCAGAAAGACCTGTTCCCGGGCATCCGCCGACTTCCAGGCGAGGCTGCCGAGATCGGCCCACACGGACAGATCCATTTCCTCGTAGACCCGGGGTACGCGCTCGAAGAACAAGCGGTGCAGGCCGCTTTCGTTCAGCGACGCGTCGAGTTTCTGTTCCTTGTAGATGTCCACCGCGGCATAGGTGCCGCAGACCGGGCATGTGTCGTCCTCGTAGGTATCCTTGCGGTAGAGGTGCGAGCAGCGCGTGCGGTTCGGAAGCTCGTTCTTGCAGAGCAGGTAGACGTCGCCCGATTCCTCGTCATCTTGCTGGCGGCCGATCCAGCTGAAGCGGTTCATGAACTGCATGTACGAGCGGCGGTGGCTCCACAGGCTCCATTCCAGCTTCTCGACGGGGCCGAAGGTGCTCCAGTTGGAGCTCACGTCGATGACGATGCATTTGTCCTTGCCGGGCGCCGAGCGCAGACCCCGGCCGACCGACTGTCCCCACAAAACCTTCGACAAGGTGGGCCGCAGATGGACGATGATGTTGCAGTGCGGGTTATCCCAGCCTTCGGCGAGCACGCCGACGGAGATCATGGCCTCGACCTTTCCTTCCTCGTGACGGCGCAGGAGGTCCATCCGTTCCTTGATGGGGGTTGCCGCGGTCACGATGGCGGCTTCGATACCGGCCTCGCGGACGCGCTCCAGCGTGACTTCCGCAACGCTGATATCGGCGCAGAACCATGCTGAGATGGGTTTCTTCGAGAGCTTCTCGCGCTCCTCCTTGTAGCTCCAAAGCGCGTAATCGATCATCGAGGAGCGAATGATCTCGTCGGCCAGCTTCGCCACGGGAAAATCGCCCGAGCTGATATCGATGCCGCTCAGGTCCAGATCGTGGACGAAATGCGGCCGGTAGACGGGCTGCACCAGCACCCCTTCCGCGATGAGGTCCTCGATATTCGCGCAATCGATGATCGCATCGAAAGCCAGGTTAAGCTGATCGCGCTGATCTCCGGTACGCCGTTCCGGCGACGCGGTCAGGCCGATAAACTGAGCGTCCGGCTTCCCGAACTCCTCGAAATCGTCGATGATCCGCTTATAACCGCTGCCGTTCGGGGAGACGCGATGCGCCTCGTCGACGACGATCAGGTCCGCCTTCGGAATCGCATCCGCCAGAACATCCTTTGCCCGCATATTCGTCGAAAGCAGGATGTCGTAGTCTTCGAAGGCCGGCCCCTTGTCGGAGACCGCCAGTTTGCGGACCGTGTGTTTTTGGCCGAGCGCCTTTTCCAGTTGCTCCAGCAGGACCAGCCGGTGGCACAGGACAATGATCTTCTTGTCCTTGTAAAACCGCTCGACGAGCTCGCTCGCCAGCACTGTTTTCCCCGCACCTGTCGGCGCTTTCAGGATGAATCGGCGATGTTGTTTGATGATCGTCGGAAACTTGTCGACGATTTCTTGCTGCCACGTTCTCAATTGCATCGCGAGCGTATATCAAACAATTCGTGGAGATGCACGCGGTAGGATCGGTCCATTTCGCCGCAACCAAAATTCACCATGTGATCCGGACGGTGGCTAGGATTCCACGCGCACCCAGCGGTTCATCAGGACGCAGGCAACGAGATCGCCCGTGACATTCAAGACGGTCCGGCACATATCAAGAACGCGGTCGACACCCATGATCAGCGCGATCCCCGCCGGCGGGATGCCGACGCTCGCCAGAATGGACGCCAGAATAACGATACCAACCCCGGGCGTGGCCGGCGAGCCAATCGAGGCGCCGACCGCCGTCAAAATGATCAGCGTCATTCCGCCGGTTCCGATTTCCACGCCGAAGACCTGCGTCAGAAAGATCGCCGCCACTCCCTGATAGAGGGCGGTTCCGTTCATGTTGATGGTCGCCCCCAACGGAATCACGAACTGGCTGATAAAGGGCCTCACGCCGAGGCGTTCTTCCGCGGTTTTGATCGATAGCGGCATGACGGCGGCCGAGCTGGACGTCGAGAACGCGAGCAGCATGGCGTCGCGGGAGCCGGACAGGAAACGGCCCGGCCCCATCCGCCCGGCCATGGCCAGCAGCGCAAGAAACAAGAGAAAAAGCACGCAGAGGCCCAACATCACCGTGCCCATATAGACAGCCATGCCCAACAGCGCGTTCAACCCGATTTTCGAGGTCAACTGCGCCAGCAGGCCGAACACCGCCCAGGGCGCCAACCACATGGCCCATTTGACGACCGTCATGCAAACCTCTTGCAGGGCGGCGAGAACATCCAGCATCGGCTTGCCCTTTTCGCGCTCCATCATCACGAGGGCGACGCCGACGACGCAGGCGAAAATGACGATCTGCAGCATGTTGCTCTCGACCATAGACGAGAGCGGGTTCGACGGCAGCAGCGTCAGGAACTGCCGCGGCAATTCCTGGAGGCTCGGCGCGGAGACGGCGCCGGAGGCCCCCAACGGAATCTCGGACGCCAGACTTTGGCGAATGCTCGCGGCGTCGATGAAATCGCCGGGCTCGATCAGGATGGCGAGCCAGATTCCGATGGCGACGGCGACGGCGGTGGTGACGACGAAATAGGAAACGGCGCGCGCGCCCATGCTGCGAAGCTGGCCGAGATCGTCGGTCGAG
Organism: Rickettsiales bacterium; assembly: GCA_038131165.1. Taxonomy (GTDB): domain Bacteria; phylum Pseudomonadota; class Alphaproteobacteria; order UBA8366; family UBA8366; genus UBA6544. Next base: position 10,874 of record JAYPOZ010000092.1, read on the forward strand.
CACAATCCGCGGACGATCGACGCAAAGACCAGCGGCATGACGATCATTTGGATGAGCGCCAGAAACAGCTGTCCGGGAAAGCCCAGCCAATTCCCCACGACAATTGCTGTCTCCGGTGCGACAAGTCCGGCACTCGGCCCAATCGTGACTCCGGTTCCGACACCGAGAACCATGCCGACCAGGACCTGCAGCCATAATTTTCCCTGCAGCAATTGCTGCATGGAGTCCGCGAACGGAAGCAACGAACGTTTGCGATAGTCGTCAGCCGTCGTTTGATCGGCTTCGGGCGCTGTCATCGGGTTTCTCTCGATCGATGCTGGGAAAGAGACGTAAAGGGAATATAAGGGCGTACGCACGGAGCGTCTTTGATTTAAGACAAGGCGGAGAGCGCTGCAGAACGCGCACATTGACGCCAAATTCCATGATGGCCGCGTATCCCTTTGCCCTGTGTCACGCGGGACTTCGCTTGCTCCGAAAACGCGTATCGGCGCGAAGCCGCGCCTATGCTAGCCTCTGCCGAAACGGCGCTGCGAGAATCGAGCGCAGCCCGGTCTCGACGCGTAGGGGGAAAGACAAATGGCGGACTCCGCTTATCACAAAATCCAAACCGAACGCGCGCCGGCCCCAACGGGCTGCCCGGTCGACCATGCCTTCTCGCCGTTCTCGGAGGCGTACATGGCCAATCCCTACGCGGAACTGGCGAAGCTACGCCGGGACACACCGGTCTTCTATTCGGAAAAGCTCGGCTATCTAGTCGTCACGCGCATGGAGGACGTCGCGGAGGTATTCCGAAACGCGGACGTCTTTTCCTCTGAGAACGTGCAGGACCCGGTACTGCCGATCTGCGACGCGGCGGCGGAAATACTGGCGGCGCCCGATTATTCTCCAATCAAGGTGATGTCGAACCGGGCGCGGCCGGACCACACGCGGATTCGCAAATACACCCTCGCGGGTTTTTCCGGTCGGCGGATGGGCCTGCTCGAGCCTTTCATCCGGCGCCGCTGCGAGACCCTGGTCGACGCCATGGTCGCCGGCGGCAGCCCGGCGGAATTCGTCGCCGCCGTGGCGCATCCGCTGCCGGGCGAGACGATCTTCCGCTTCATCGGCTTCCCCGAGGGCGACGACAAGCAGCTCAAGGATTGGACGACCAACCGCCTGGCCTTCACCTGGGGACAGGCGAGCGACGCGCAACAGGTCGACATCGCGGAGAAGATGCTGGCCTATTGGCGCTACTGCGTTGCCTTCGTGAAGGCACGGCAGGCAACACCAGCGGACGATTTCACTTCCGAGCTCTTGGCCGCGCACGCAGCCGACCCGTCGGAGCTCGCCTATAACGAGATCGAGTCCATCGTCTACGGCCTGTCCTTCGCGGGCCATGAAATCGTCAGCAACATGCTGAGCAACGGCCTGATCAGCCTGCTGTCGGACCGCCCTCAATGGGAAGCACTCTGCGCCGACCCCGGCCTCCTCCCCAACGCGGTCGAGGAAATTCTGCGCTTTAACTCGCCGCAGACGAGCTGGCGCCGCGTCGCCACGCAGGATACCGAACTGGCGGGCTACAAAATTCCGGCCGGCACGCAGATTTTCCTGTCGCTAGGGTCCGCCAATCACGACGAGGCGGTATTCGACAATCCGGAGAATTTCGATATCCGCCGCAAAAACGCCCGGAACAACATCGCATTCGGGCGGGGCATCCACTTCTGCCTCGGCAACCGCCTCGCCGTTCTGGAGGCGACGGTCGCGTTGGAAACGCTGACCGCGCGCCTGCCGTCTTTGGAACTCGTCCCGGACCAGTCCTTTGCCTACTTTCCCAACTTTACCTTCCGAGGGCCGGAAGAACTCTGGCTGCGTTGGACGAACTGACCGCGCGCTATCGGTCCGACGGATTCAAGGCAAGGTATACCCGTTTCCGGTAGAGCGCTTCCATCGCGCCATAAGCCAGCATCAAATCCCGATCGGCGGAAAGGCGGTAAAATCTGGCGGCTTTACCGAAATCCCGCGGCACCGCGGAGCCGAACTCATACATCTGACCGAGCACAAATAACGCCATCGCGTCATTCCTTTCCGCTCGGGCAAGGAAGAAGTCCGGTAAGGTTTCGGCATTGCCGTGGATGATCGAAGTCAAACCCGCCTCGATCGCCTCATCGAGGGTTTCCGCTTTCGCAGGAACGGACCCCAAAAGAAACAACAGGGCACCCAATGTCGCGAATGCCGACAATCGCCGCTTTAATTTGATCACCTTCACCCCCCTCATTGTGGACAATCATTGCCCCGACCGGAGAAGATGACCGTACAACGAGGAGGCTTCCCTAAAATATGAGGGAATTCCCTAAGCCTCCTGGGGTTTTCCCTAGGTTTCAGCCGACCCAGTTCAGATCGGGTCGGGCGTCCTTCCAATCCGTCGCCTGCTCGTAGGCGTAGCCCGCCCGAAGGACCGTCGCCTCGGCGAAGGGCTTGCCGTTGAGCAGCAGGCCGATGGGCAAGCCCTTGGACGTAAAACCGCAATTGATCGAAAGCCCGCAGAGACCGAGGCGGTTGCCGATATTGGTGTTCGCCATGTATTGCCCCGCGTAGTCCAAATAAACTTCCATCGATTCGTCGACCGTCGCCACCGGCATGGCCGGAATGCGGGTCGAAGGCGACAGCACCACATCGACATCGCGCAGGGTTTCCATCTGCGATGCCCGGAGCGCCTTCAATTCCTGCAGCATCTTCACGTAGTCGGTCGCGAGATAGTCGCGCTCGCCCAGCATGCGCGGTCCCACCACCGGGTCCATCAGGTCCAGCTTGGTGGCGATCCGCTCCTCGTGGATGACGGCCGCCTCCACGCCGTTCACGTAGGACGCCATCTTGCTGACCGCTTCGGCTTCCGGATAAGGCACGTTCTCGACCGTGGCTCCGAGGTCGCGGAACACCTCGGCTGCCGCCAGCACCGCCTTCTCCACTTCGGGATCGAGCTTGTCGAAGAAAGCGTGCTGCGGGATGCCGATGCGCAATCCCTTAGCCCCCGCCTTCAGCGAGCCCAGCACGTCCTCCGGGCGGATACCGATCGTGCTGTCGTCGCGCGCGTCCTCGCCCTGCAATATCTGATAGACCAGGGCCGCGTCCTCGACGCTGCGGGTGAGCGGCCCCACCGAATCAAGGGTCCAGCTCAGCGGGAAGACGCCGAACCGGCTGATCCGCCCGACCGTCGATTTGAGGCCGACCGTCCCGGAGAGACCCGCCGGTGCCCGCACCGAGCCGCCCGTGTCCGTGCCGAGCCCCATCGCCGCCATCCCGCTCGCCACCGCCACCGCGGTTCCGGCACTGGAGCCGCCCGGCACGCAATGCTCCGCGCACCACGGATTGTGCGGCGTGCCCTGGATGTGATTGATGCCCACGATGCCTTTCGCGAACTCGACCGTGATCGTCTTGCCGAGCACGATCATCCCCGCCGCTGCGAGCCGCCGCGTCACCTCGCTCTCCGTGGTTTTCGGCGCGGTGTCCAAAGTCCGCGAGCCCGCCGTTGTCGGCAGCCCCACCACATCGAAGAGATCCTTCACCGCATAGGGAATGCCGTGCAGAGGCCCGAGGTCGCGGCCCGACGCCAACAGAGTCTCCGCCGACTTGGCTTCCGCCATGGCGCGCTCCGCCGTTACCAGATTGAAGGCGTTGAGCGGGCCGTTCAGCGCCTCGATCCGCTCGATCTGGTGCGCCGTCAATTGCGTCGGCGTCAACGCGCCGGAGCGCAGCCTGGCCGCAAGTTCGGTGATCGTCAGATAGTGGAGCGGTGTATCGCTCATGGCGCTCTCCCAAGGTAAGGATCTGAATTGCGGACGGCTGGACAGTCGCGGTCCGCGAGCGATCTTGATAAGCCAACCAGAGATTTACAAGGACAAGCGACCATGAAATTCGGCGTCGCCATTTTCTTTACCGATTATTCCATCAGCCCGACGGCACTGGGAAAGGCGCTGGAAGAACGCGGCTTCGAGTCGCTTTGGTGCCCGGAGCATTCGCACATTCCGTTGTCGCGCGAATCCGAATGGCCGCAACGGGGCGAACTGCCGAAGAAGTACTACGACGTCATGGACCCCTTCATCACACTCTCGCAGGCGGCGGCGGTGACGGAGACGCTTAAGGTCGGCACCGGCATCTGTCTGGTGCCGCAACGCGACCCGATCCAGACGGCCAAGGAGGTGGCTTCGCTCGACACGCTTTCGGGCGGGCGCTTCCTGTTCGGCGTCGGCTCCGGCTGGAACAAGGACGAGTTGGCCAATCACGGCACCGAGTTCAAATCCCGCCACAAGGTATTGCGCGAACGGATCGAGGCGATGCGGCTCATCTGGTCCGAGTCGAAACCGGAGTACCACGGCGAATACGTCGATTTCGACCCCATGATGACCTGGCCGAAACCGGTGCAGCAACCGGGACCGCCGGTCCTCATCGGCGGGGAGTTTCCCTATGGCGCGCGACGGGCCCTGGAGTTCGGCGACGGCTGGCTGCCGCACGCGAACCGGCCCGACTACGACCTGCTCGACAAACTGCCGGAATTCCGCGAGATGGAAGCGGCGGCGGGGCGCGCGCCGGGATCGGTCTCGATCACGGTTTTCGGACCGCATGAAGACCGCGGCGTCTTCGAGCGCTACGCCGAGGCCGGAGTCGAGCGGATCGTCCTCAATGCGGCGCCGGAAGCCGCCGATGCGGTTTTGCCGATTCTCGACGACTGGGCCAAACTCACCGATGGAATAGATTGAGCCCAAGGAGGAACCGCCGATGGCCATCACCGCGACCCGCCTGCACCCAACGTTTTTCGCCGAGGTCGAAGGCGTCGATTTGCGCCAACCGCTTTCGCCCGAGGATTGGCGGATTATCGAGGCGGCTTTCAACGAGCACGCCATTTTGCTGTTCCGCAACCAACCGCTTACCGACGAGGAACACCTTGCCTTCAGCGAGCGCTTCGGACCCGTCTTCACGGCCACGAACTATCACTGGAATACGGAACAGCGCCGCGTCCACGCCAAGATGGCCGACATCTCGAACATCGGCACGAACGGCGATTTTCTGCCGGCGGACGACAAGCGTCGGCAACACGGCCTCGCCAACCGGCTGTGGCACACCGACAACACCTTCAAGCACGTGCCGTCGCGCTGCTCTCTCCTGCTGGCGCGGGAGATTCCCGACGCGGGCGGCGACACGGAGTTCGCCGACATGCGCGCCGCCTACGACGCCTTGCCCCAGACGAAGAAAGCGGAAATCGGCGATCTGGTCGCCGAGCACAGCATCTTCCATTCGCGCAAGCGCATGGGGATCGACGTCTTCACGGAAGGGGCCCGGAACGAACTGCCGCCGGTCCATCAAGTGCTGGTCCGCACGAATCCGGTCACGGGCCGCAAATCGCTCTATATCGCCGCGCACGCCTCCCACATCGTCGGCTGGCCGGAAGCGAAAGGCAGCGCTCTGATCGACGAGTTGATCGCGCACGCGACCCAGCCGCAATTCGTCCACCGCCACCGCTGGCGGGTCGGCGACCTCGTGCTCTGGGACAACCGCGCCACCATGCACCGCGCCACCGAATACGACGATCTGAACGCCCGCCGCGACCTGCAGAGGGCCACCGTTTCCGACGAGATCAATTCGGTCGAGCGGCGCGAGATGGAACGGGACAGCGCGGCCTGACGTTAGGGAATGATCCGCTGGTCCCGGAGACCCTGGAGCAGGCGCGGGTACATCGCCTCGCTGTCGACCATCCGGTGCCATCCGGCCTGGCGCAGCTTGGAGGTCGAGGAGACGATGTCGTAGTCGGTGCCGTAGAGCCAGTTCGCCCAGGCCCCGTTCGTCAAATCGCCGAGACGGTAGTCCCGTGATCCGTGCGTCGCCCGGATGTCCTCCCAAACCGCCGCCTTCTCCGCCATGAAGACCGCGAGATCCAGCGTCCGCACCGGCCCCGGCTCGATGCCGAAGAAACCCGCCACCGCCGGCCACAATTGTTCCCAGCGGAAAATATCGCCGTTGGTGACGTTGTACGCCTCGTTCGCGCATTGCGGCGCGGTGGCGATCCAGGCCATCGCCTCGGCGAGGAAACTCGCCTCCGTGGTCTGATAGAGCGACGTGAAGGCGCCCGGCTTGCCGGGAAACGAGAGCGGAAGGCCCAGATGCGCGGAAATCGCCCCGAAGGCAGCGAGGTTGGTGAGCTGCGAGATCGGACTGCCGACGGCGAAGCCGCAGATGCCGTGCGGGCGCACCGCCGACCAGGTCCAGTCGCGGCCCCGCTGATGGGCCTCCAACCAGTCCTGCTGGGCGAAATAAAAGCACGGTATGTCGGGCCGGGGATCGTCTTCGCGGGCGGGCGTCTTATAGGGGCCAAGATGGCACCCGTACCATTTGCTGCCGTGCACCAGTTGGATATGCGCCAAACCGCTTTCCGCCGGCTCCAACGCCGCCGTCAAATTCTGCAGCATGGCGAGATTGACATCGACCTCCGCCTCGTAGGTGGGCCGCGGCGCATAGGCGCAGAAGAAGACATGCGTGACATCGGCAAGGCCGCCCAGGGCGTCCCGGCACGCGGTCGCATCCGATAGGTCCACCTGCAGAAACCGCGCCGAGGTCTCGAAATCGGGCGCGCGGCGGGAGAGACCGATCACTTCCCACTCCGGCCGGGCCGCCAGATGGGTCATCGTCGCCCGCCCGACGACGCCGAGCGCCCCCAACACCAATGCCGTCTTTTTCGCCATATCTACGTCCCCCTGCCGATCTCTAGTTAAATATGTCCAAACAGGCATGGACAACATTTCGAAAACCTTTCTATATCTCTGCAATGCCAATCGGGAGCGCACTTATGGACGGCAGCCGACCACAACCGGCCGGGAAGACGACGCAAGGACTGGATTTCGACGCCATCGTCATCGGCGCGGGCATTTCCGGCCTCTATCAACTCTATCGTCTGCGCGAGCTTGGCCTGCGGGTCCGCGTCTTCGAGACCGGGACCGGCGTCGGCGGCACCTGGTACTGGAACCGCTATCCCGGGGCCCGCTTCGATTCCGAGAGTTATTCCTACGCCTATTCCTTCTCCCAGGAGTTGCTCGACGAATGGGATTGGACGGAGCATTTCTCGCCGCAGCCGCAAACCGAGCGCTATCTCAATTACGTCGCCGACAAATTCGATCTGCGGCGCGACATTCAATTCTCGGCGCGTGTCGCCGCGGCCCATTTCGACGAGGAGGAGGCCTGCTGGCGCGTCACGCTCGAGGATGGCAGCCGCCACAGCACCCGATACCTGGTCACGGCGGTGGGACCGCTCTCCGCCCCGACCCTGCCGTGTTACGAAGGGCTCGACGATTTTCGGGGCCAATCCTTCCACACCGGCCTGTGGCCGAAGGAGCCGGTCGATTTCGCGGGCAAGCGGGTCGCCGTCATCGGCACCGGCGCCACCGGCGTGCAAACCATCCAGGAAGT
>JAYPOZ010000093.1:0-16577 GCA_038131165.1 Rickettsiales bacterium
GCCCAGGACACAATGTCCCACTCCTGCGGCGCGGCGTCGATTCCGGGCAGCGTCGGCAAGGTTCCGGCCGGATAGATCGTCTCCGCCGGATCGTCGAGGTTGAAAGTGGAGCCGTTGTAAGTCGGCCCCAGATGCGAGCCGCGCGCGAACTCCAGGGCTTCCGCTTTCGGCACGGCGGCGAAGCTGATCCAGAAAACCGCGAGATGCGTGCCGGACACCGCGAGGTAGGAGGAATCCTGGTGCCAGGGCGTGCGCCGGCAGACGCCCGCCTTGCGGAACACCTGCTCGTACATGAACCAGACGTCGTCACACCGCCATACATCGCGAGCGATCTCTGCGAGCGGGCTGGCGCGGAGAAAAGCTTCGTAACGGGCCGGGGCGTCGGGGTTGGCCTTATCCTCGAAGGTCTGTCCGTCCGATGGCAGCCAGTCGCCGCCTTTTCCGTGCGGCCCCAGATGCGCGAGGCTCCAGTCGTAGCAATCGCGGGCCGCGGCCAAATCGTCCGCACTGAGCAGCCCTGTGAGCTTGACGACGCCGTCTCGACGGAACTCTTCGCAAAGGTCATCGGTCATTTTCGCCACTGTTCGATCGTTTCGGGCGTTGTCGCCGATCGTCGATCGCCCTAGCTTCACCATTGCGGCCGGGCGCTCCGGCGACGCTATCAGATATAGAGCCAATCTCGGGGGAATCATGGCGAAGACAGAGAAGTTACTGACAGAGGCGACATCGGCGGGCGAAGGGATGGCGAAAGTCCTGGAGCAGGCCGGCATCGACATGGTTTTCGGAATCCAGGGCGGCAATATGGGGCGGTTTTACGACGCGCTCTACGACCACCAGGATACGGTGCGCTGCGTGCTCGTGCGCCACGAACAATTGGCGAGCGTCATGGCGGAGGTCTACGGCCGCCTGACCGGCAAGCCGGGCGTCTGCGTCGGTCAGGGGATATTCATGCTGGCGAATGGGTTTCTCGGCACGCTCGAAGCGCATTTCGGCAGCTCGCCGATGCTGTTCCTGACGGATTTCTCCGACGTCGCGCCCTTTGCGCAGCACGCGCCCTATCAAAGCGGGCGCGGCGAGTACGGCGGCGCGGATACGCGGCAGGCCTTAAGCGCGGTCACCAAGCACACCTTGACCGCCCTGACGCCGACGGAGGCCGTGCATGCGGTGCAGCTCGGCATCAAGCACGCGCTCAGCGGCGAGCGCGGCCCGGTCGGTATCGTGTTCAACAGCAATTGCTTCTCCGGCGGAACGATCGATCCGGATGCCCGTCCGGTTCTCTATGATACGGCGGCGTACTTGCCTGCCGCACTGCCGGGCGACCCGGCCAGTGTCGCGGCCGCCGCACGGGCGCTCGCGGCGGCGGAACGGCCGGTCATCATCGCCGGCAACGGCGTGCGGATCAGTCAGGCCTATGACCAATTGGCGGCTCTGGCGGCTCTGATCGGAGCGCCTGTGGCCACCACGGCATCGGGCAAGGGCGTCATTGCGGAGACCCATGATTGGGCGCTCGGCACCTGCGGTAATTTCGGGCAATCGACGGCGAATACCTATGTCGGCGGGGCCGATCTGGTGCTGGCCGTCGGCACCCGCCTGGGGCCCGCCGATACGGTCAACGAGAACCCGGCCTTTATCGACCCGGGCCGGCAGACCATCGTACAGATCGACATCGAGCCGAAGAACGCGAGCTGGTCCTTCCCGAGCGATACGGTCGTCATCGGCGACGCGGCGAAGGTGCTGGGGCAGATCGCCGATGCGGTCAAAGCGGCCGGCGCGCCTGCCGCCGATGCGGTGGCGGCCCGCAAGCAGGCACTCGACGAGACCCGCGCGGCGGAAGATTTCTTCTCGCATCCGGCCTATACCTCGGACGACATTCCGATCATGCCGCCGCGCGTCTTCCGGGAAATGCATAACATCATCGATGACGATGCGCTGATGACCTGCGATGCCGGCGAGAACCGGCTTTTCATGACGCACTTCTTCCAGACCAAGGGCGCGGGCACGCTATTGATGCCGGGAATCGGCGCCATGGGCTACGCGGTTCCAGCTGCGCTTGCGGGCAAGCTTGTCCATCCGGACCGTCAGGTGATCGCGGTGACCGGCGACGGCGGTTTCAGCATGGCGATCAACGGCATCATGACGGCGCGGGACGAGAACATCCCCATTGTCGTCGTGATTCTCAACAACAGCGCGCTCGGTTGGGTCAAGCACGGGCAGGGCAATCGGACCATCAACAGCACGTTTTCGGACATGAACTTCGCCAACATTGCGGAGAGCATGGGGGTGAAGGGATTGCGGGTGGAAAAACCCGCCGATCTGCCGGCGGCCCTGACGGAAGCGCTCGGCGCGGGCGTGCCGACGGTCGTCGATGTCGTTACCGCCTTCGACGGCCTGTCCTTCCGCGATGTCACCTCGCCACTAACACAAGGCTGAGTTAGCGCAGCATCCCGCCGTCGATCAGGATGGTGCGCCCGGTGACATAGTCCGAGAGATCGGTTGCCAGGAACTCGACGACCTTGGCGCAATCCTCGATTGTTCCTTCGCGACGGAGCGGAATCTCTTTCGCCAGGTTGCTGCGGTCGCCGAGCCTCCCGGTGCGGATGATGCCGGGCGCGATGGCGTTGACGTTGATATTGTCCGGGCCGAGTTCCTGCGCCAGCGTTCGGGTGTAGTGAATGATCGCCGCCTTCGACATGCCGTAGGGGTGGTAGCTGCCCTTTGCGTCGACGCCGGCTGTGGAGGAGACGGTGACGATTTTTCCGCCGCCCTGTTTGCGCATATAGGGCGCGACGGCCATGCAGGTGTACATGCAGGTCTTCACGTTGATGTCCATTACGCGGGTAAGCATCTCCTCGGGCGTGTCGGACGGAAGGCCGGTGGTGACGAGGTCCAGTGTATCGTTGGCGCCGCTGGGGGTATCGCGCTCGTCGGCAAAGGTCACGGTGCCGCCGCCGGCGTTACAGACGGCTATATCGATGCGGCCAAGCTGCTCCGCCACTTCCGCCACGGCTTTCTCGGTCGCGGCGCGGTCGGTCAGGTCCGCTTCCAGCCCGATGGCGCGGACGCCGAGCGCCTCGCATTCCTCCATCACGCTTCCGGCGGTCAGCAGAGCACGCTCGAACTCGTAGACTTCCGCCGCTTTCAGGTTCCGGTCGACGATCGCGATATCGGCGCCCAAACCCGCCAGGCGCAACGCATAGCCTCGTCCCAGGCCCCGCGCGCCGCCGGTGACCAGCGCCACCTTACCGTCCAGTTTTCGATCGCTCATTGTTGCGCCCCGCATTGATTCCGCCTGATTAGCTAATGTGGCGGTCTTCCGGGTCCTGACCAGTTGGACCAATGGCGGGCGTGGATTGTCAGCCTTTTCGCGTCCGGATACTCTGGACCGCTCTAGGCGATAGGCGAAGCATCATGAGCGTTCAGGAAGCCGATACCACGCCGCATGTGTCGATGGCCGGTATGACGGCTCAATTGCTCTTGAGAGGATAATCCGCGTGAACATGGCTGACGTACAGGCGACCGAGATGCCACAGGCCGCCGGTTTCCACGGCGGTAATCTCGATTGGGCGGAACGGCGCTTCGGTCGACCCGGGGCGGGATGGATCGATCTCAGCACCGGCATCAATCCCTGGGCATATCCTTTCGACCCGCCGTCGCAGGAGCAGTGGTCGCGCCTTCCGACGGAAGCGGAGAACAGGGCGCTCAAGACCGCGGCGGCAGTGCGATACGGTGTCGACGATCTCGAGTGTGTCGTGCCGGCGCCGGGAAGCCAATCGCTGATCCAATTGCTGCCGCGTCTGCGGGCAGCGGGGGAAGTTGCGATTTTCTCGCCCACATATGGCGAGCATGCCGCCGCCTGGACCGCCGCCGGACATAGCGTGCGGGAAGTCGGCAGCGAAGCGGAGGTGAAGGACACGACATCCGTCGTGGTCGCGACCAACCCGAACAATCCGGATGGCCGGATTATAACGCCGGACCGATTGCAGGCGGTCCGGGAGACTCTCAGCCGCCGGAATGGCTGGTTGGTCGTCGACGAAGCCTTTGCCGATGTCGTGCCCGAAGCCAGTGTGGCCGGGGATTGCGGCAAAGAGGGCGTGATCGTTCTGCGGTCTTTCGGGAAATTCTACGGATTGGCCGGCCTTCGGTTGGGCTTTGCATTGGCGGCGCCAGAGCTTTCCCGCAGGCTTGCCACGGCCCTCGGGCCCTGGGCGGTCGGCGGTCCGGCAATCGGCATCGGCATTCAGGCTCTTTCGGACGACGCATGGCAACGAAAGACCCTGATGCGATTGTCGGAGACCAGCAAACGGATCGACGCCCTGCTTGAACGGGCGGGCCTGACGATTACCGGTGGCACGCCGTTGTTTCGTTACGCCACTGGAGCGGAGGCAGCCGGCGTGTTTGAGCGTCTCGGACATGCGGGCATTCTGGTGCGCCATTTCCCCGAGCGGCCGAATTGGCTTCGCTTCGGCCTGCCTGCGGATGACGCGGCCTTTGAGCGGCTTGCGGTTGCGCTGCTGGATTAGTTGCGGTCGATCAGGTGCAGAAAGGATCCGGCGACGCGCCCGATCCGCCGGCCGACGCCACCGAGGTTCCGATTCCGGGCATCGGCGCACGTGAAGACGATATCGTCGCCATCTTCCCTCAATATCGTCGCATAGTGAAATTCATGCCCTCTGAAACGGTCGCCTTGCCGTCCGCACGCCATGTCCGCCGCCAGAACGGCATCCCGGTAGCCGAGGTGAAGCCGCCGCTCGGCGAAGGATGTTTCCAGCGGCAGCAGGTCCGCCATTGCATGAGCGGTGCCGTCGGCATCGACGAGAGAACGGCCCAAAACCATATAGCCGCCGCACTCGCCGTAGATCGAGGTGCCGTTCTCCGCCGCCGCGCGCAGGCCGCTCATGAATGACCTATTCGCCGACAGTTGGCCCGCATGCAGCTCCGGGTATCCGCCCGGCAGATAGATGGCATCGACGAGAGGCGGTGCCATGTTGGCGAGCGGCGAGAACAGGGTAATTTCGGCTCCGGCCGCCCGCCATCCGTCCAGGACGTGAGGGTAGGCGAAAGCGAAGGCCTCGTCCCGGGCGACGGCGATTCGTTGGCCGAGAGGCGGGATCGCCGTCATTGAACCGTTCGCCGGGCACGGCGCTTCGAAATCCAGCTTCAGCAGAGCGTCGAGATCGACATGGTCCGCGACGGCCGCCGCTGCCGCCTCCAGATACGGCTCCAAGGCTTGATGCTCTTCCGCCAGGACCAAACCCAGATGCCGCTCCGGCAGCGACAAAGGAGCCGCGCGCGGCATACATCCAAGCACCGGCACTGGTTGCGCTTCCATTGCCGCCATCAGCATTGCGGCATGACTCTGGCTGCCGACCCGGTTGAAGATCACGGCGGAGAGGCGGGTCGAGGCTCGGAACGAGTCGAACCCATGCACGATGGCCGCCGCCGAGGTGGATTGCCCGCCGGCATCGACCACCAGAACGATCGGCAAGCCCAGGCGTTCCGCCAGATCGGCCGTCGAACCGACGCCATTGGCGGCGCCGTCGAACAGTCCCATCACGCCTTCGCCGATGACGATGTCGGCACCGCTCGACGCGGTTTGAAGACACGCCGCCATCGTCGTGTCCCGCATGGCCCAGGGGTCGATGTTGACGCAGGTTGCGCCCGAGGCGGCGGCATGAAAGCCCGGGTCGATGTAGTCCGGGCCGACCTTGAACGAGCCGACCGCTAGGCCCCGGTTTCGAAAGGCGCGGAGCAGGGCCAATGTCAGTACGGTCTTCCCGCTGCCCGATGCCGGTGCGGCGACGATGAAGCCGGACTGTCGCAAGCCGACCGTCACGCGCTGTCGTCAAGCCGCCGGTTACCCATGGGATCGGGAGTCAGGCGGGTGCCGGACAGCGCACCGAGCCAATCGAGCCCTGCGCGTAGGCGCACGACCTGCCCGACGACGAACATGGCCGGCGGTTCAAGCCCGGCCGCTGCGGCATCGGCGGCGATATCCGCCAAAGTGGAGACGACGATCTGCTGATCGGGCATTGTGGCCTTCGAGACGAGAGCGGCGGGCTCACTTGCCTCGCGTCCCGCGGCGACCAGCATTTCGCTGATTCGGGCGATGTGTTTCAGCGGCATGTAGACCACAAGGGCATCGGATCCTTTGGCGACGGCACGCCAATCGACGCTGTCAGGAACGACACCGGAGGCATTGTGGCCGGTCACGAAGGTGACGGCGGAATTCGTGTCGCGGTGGGTCAAGGGTATGCCGGCATAGGCGAGGCCCCCGATGCCCGCCGAGACGCCGGGCACGATCCGGAAGTCGATACCGGCTTCGACCAATGCGAGCGCTTCTTCCCCGCCGCGGCCGAACACGAAGGGGTCGCCCCCCTTGAGACGGAGAACCCGCTTGCCGTCCCGCGCGAGCGCAATCAGACGGTGGGAGATGTCATGCTGCTTCGGCGACGGCTTGCCGCCCCGCTTGCCGGCATAAAGGAGTTCGGCGTCCGGGCGAGCGAGTTTAAGAATATCCTCGCCGACCAAAGCGTCGTAGATCACAGAGTCGGCTTGATTCAAGGCGTGCAGCGTCAGCAGCGTCAGAAGCCCCGGGTCGCCGGGCCCTGCGCCGGCCAGCCAGACCCAGCCGGGGTCTAAATTGGGCATGTTTGGAAGCCGTTCGAACATGGGAACAATCTACACGCGCGCGGTTCTGTGCGCTAGGCAAACGGGCCCGAAATTCTATACTGTCGTGCATGGCCGACACGCTGAAATCGCCACTGAAGCGCGGATGGACGACGGGCGCGTGTGCCGCCGCCGCGGCGCGGGCAGGCTATACGGCGCTCCTCGACGGTACCTTCCCGGATCCTGTGACGATCACTTTGCCGGGTGGACAGATGCCGAGCTTCGCGCTGGCGCGGCACGCGCTTTCCAGCGGCGTCGCCGAGGTCGGTATTGTGAAGGATGCGGGCGACGACCCGGACGTGACGCATGGGGCGCTGGTGGTCGTCCGGGTGCGCCGCACCGATGCCGGAAAGGGCGTGACGTTTCGCGCCGGTGAGGGCGTGGGCACGGTCACGCGGGAAGGGTTGGAGCTTACCGTGGGAGAGCCCGCGATCAATCCGGTGCCGCGCCGCATGATAGCGAGTGAGTTGGCCGATGTAGCGGCGCGGTTTGCCACGAGTGCCGATGTCGACGTGGAAGTTTCCATTCCCGGCGGGGCAGAACTGGCCACCCGGACGTTGAACGGCCGGCTCGGCATTGTGGGCGGTCTTTCCATCCTGGGTACGACCGGGGTCGTTATTCCCTTCTCGTGTTCCGCATGGATTCATTCGATCCATCGCTCCGTCGACGTTGCCCGTGCCGCCGGGGTGGTTCATGCCGCGGCCTCCACGGGCTCCACGTCCGAACGGTCGGTCCGGTCGCTCTACGACCTGCCGGAGGAAGCGCTGATCGATATGGGAGACTTTGTCGGTGGCACCCTGAAATATATCCGCCGCCATCCCTTGCCCCGGCTCACCATTGCGGGCGGTTTCGCCAAGCTCAGCAAGCTCGGGGCGGGGTTGCTCGATCTGCATTCGAAACGCGGCAGCGTCGATCTCGAGTGGCTGTCTTCCCGCGCTCTGGACGGCGGCGGCAGTGCCGATCTGGCGCGCGCAATCCGGGCGGCGGAGACCGCCGGAAGGGCATTGCAGTTCGCCAAAGCCGCGCACTTTCCCATCGCCGATCTGGTGGCCCGCGCGGCGCGCGAGACCGCACTGGAGCATGTTTCGGAGGAGACGAATGTCGATGTCCTGATCTTCGATCGTAAAGGTGCGTTGGTCGGGCGCAGCGATGCCTGAGATTGCGCGTATTCTGATTCTCGGCGGCACTGCGGAGGCCCGGCATCTGGCGGCACGCCTCGCGGAGGACAGCCGCTTTCAGGTGGAGACGTCGCTCGCCGGCGCGACGCGGCACCCGGCGGAGATCGCGGGCGATACGCGGCGCGGCGGGTTTGGCGGCGTCGATGGCCTTGTCCGGTATTTTCGGGATCGCGCCGTCGATCTGGTGGTCGATGCCACCCATCCGTTCGCGGCGACAATGAGCCGACATGCGGTGGAGGCGTGTGCCTCTGCCGGAGTTGCAAGGCTGATTGTGGAGCGGCCGGCCTGGGTGCGTGTTCCGGAGGACCGTTGGGTCGACGTCGCCGATACGACCGCCGCGGCCGCTCGATTGCCGGAGATGGGCCGCCGGGTCCTCCTGACGATCGGTCGGCAGGAGATCGATGCCTTCCGGGATTGCGCGGATGTCTGGTTCCTGATCCGGTCGATCGACCCGCCCGAGGCGCCGCTGCAACTATCCGCCTATCGGATGATCAGTGCGCGCGGTCCGTTTGGATTGGAGGAAGAGCGGAAGTTGCTCGTCGAGAATCGGATCGATTGCGTGATCTCGAAAAACAGCGGCGGCGCGGATACATATGCGAAAATCGAGGCGGCGCGCGGTTTGGGCCTGCCCGTCCTCATGATCGCCCGCCCGTCGCCGTCACCTGGCGAAAGGGTCGCGTGCATTGAGGATGCGCTGGCGTGGATCGACCGTCGCTTCGCCTAATCGGTCTTCACCGTGCGTGTTTTCCGGTTTCGAAACAGGTGGACGTGGTCGGACGCATAGAGCCGGCTTGCGCTTCCCGCAGACGGGCCGAGTGCCCGTCCGACGAGGATAAGCGCCGTGCGGGTGATCTTAGCCGCGCGTACCTGCGCCGCAATATCCGCCAGAGTTCCCCGCAGGATCGTCTCGTCGGGCCAGGTGACCCGAAAGACGACCGCGACCGGACAGTCCTCCCCATAGACCGGTGCGAGCGCCGCCACCACGGCCCTGATGTTCCGGATCGAGAGATGGATCGCCAGTGTGGCGCCGCTCTTGGCCAGGTTTTCCAGTTCCTCGCCTGCTGGCATCGCGGAGGATTTCATGGCCGTGCGGGTGACGATCACCGTTTGGCTGACATCGGGCACGGTCAACTCGGTCTTGAGAGCAGCGGCGGCGGCGGCGAAGGCGGGGACACCCGGAACGATCTCGTAGGGAATCTTCAACGCATCGAGACGATGCATCTGTTCGGCGATGGCGCCGTAGATTGCCGGGTCGCCGGAATGCACGCGCGCCACATTCAGGCCTTGCGCGTTCGCCCTCTCGATCTCGTCTACAATCTCGTCGAGGTTCAGCGCCGCCGTGTCGATCACGCGGGCATCTTTCGGCGCTTCTGCGATGATGGCTTCCGGGACCAGAGAGCCCGCATAGAGGCACACGGGGCACGCCGCAATCAGCCGTTGACCGCGCAGGGTGATCAGGTCGGCGGCGCCGGGGCCCGCGCCAATGAAGTAGACCGTCATTCGCCGGTACCTTCCGCCGATTTGGCGGCGTAGCCTCGTGGGGTATAGACCCAGATACCGCCATCTCTTCGATTGATCCGCCGGGTCTCGGATGACCCGACAAGAACGACGGTGGTCATATCGACGCCGTCGGTGGAAAGCGCGGCGAGGTCGATCACGTCGATGCTTTCGTCTTTGCGCCCCAGGTTTCGCGCCAGGACAACCGGGGTATTGCCGGGACGGTGGGCGAGAAGGATATCGCGGGCCGCGGGCAATTGGGTATTCCGCCGCCGGGAGACCGGGTTATAGAAGGCGATAATGAAATCGCCCTCGGCGGCGGCTTGAATCCGGCGTTCGATCACCGCCCAAGGAGTCAGCAAGTCCGAAAGCGAGATTGTACAGAAATCATGGCCGAGCGGCGCGCCGGTGCGGGCGGCGGCACCTTGCAGTGCCGAAATTCCGGGCGCCACCCGGACCGCAACGCGAGACCAATCGGCCCGGTGCGCCTCGTCGATCATCTCGAAGGTCAAAGCGGCCATGGCATAGATACCGGCGTCGCCCGAGCAGACCAGGGCGACTCTCCGTCCCTGTGCGGCAAGATCGAGCGCGGCGCGCACCCGTTCGCTTTCCTCTCCGATCGGAAAGGCGTGTCTGACGCACGGCAACGACAGGTCGGCAATCAAATCCAGGTACATCCGAAAGCCGACGATGTCTTCGGCCTCGCGCAAGAGCGCAACGGCTTCCGAAGTACGCCAATCCGCCGATCCGGGCCCGAGCCCGACGAGAGCCAATTGTCCGCGCGGGATACCTGCCGAACGGCCGGCCAGGCCGGGTGCCCGGGCGACGGCGCAGGTCGCGCGCAGGCTCTTATTCTTCGGCACGATCAGTTCGCCATCGGGACCGGCTGCGGCGAGTGCCGCCGCTTCGGCGACACCGTGTGCACCGACCTCGCGGTACACGAGCTCCGAGGGATTGGCGAGCCGCGGCGTTTCTTCCTCCAGCTGTGCCGCCGGAAAGAAGCGGACCGGAACGCCCAGCCGCGCGGCCGTCTCCGCGATGGCGGGTTCGTCCATTTTTACGTCGATGGACCAAATGCCGGCGACGGCGTTCGCCGGCAGGCTGTGCGCTGCGAGTGTCCGCGAGACCAAGGCGAGGACTTCATCGCTCGAGGCACCCCGCTCGCACCCGATGCCGACGGCGAGGTTCCGTCGTTGGTAGACCAGATGACGGGGACCGCCCGCCATGTCTAGGTCACTGATTTCGATAAGAAGCGATCCGTCATCGGAAATCGGCAGATCGCTTTCGGTCAGCCAATCTGCGGTGCCTTTCAATCGAACGGATGCGCCGCCGAGCAATTCGGCAAGGAAGGCTTTCGCATCCGAAGGATTGACCAGCGTCCAGCCGTCCGGCGGATCGTCCAGCGCGATCCCGTAGCGCCTGTCGGTCGCCGTGGTGATCGCCGCGTTGCCGCCAAGAGATGCCGCGAGATCGCGGGCAAGCCGGTTGGCGCCATGGTGGCCGCCAAGCAACGGGACGACGGCCACGCCGTCTTCCGAGACCGCGAGCACCGGCGGCTCCTCGGTCTTGGAGTGGAGCTGCGATGCGAGAAGGCGGATCAAAATCCCGGCGGCGCAAATCCCGATAATGGGACGGCCGTCCTGAAACAGCTGCTGCAGCAACGCCGCCGTGCTGTCGAAGGTTGTGCCTTCGGAGACCCGGCCGGTGCGGCCGAACAGTTCCGCTTCCGGATAGCGTTCGTGTATGCGGCGCGCGACCGGCAGTCCCGAAGCGGCGAGCACGACGATGGCGGGCGGTCCTAGCGGTGCCATGCCTGGCCTCGGCGGTGCAGAAGAATCATGGAAAAATACGGCGTCGCCGCCGGGTCGACATCGGCCAACGGGATGGTCTTCTCCGCGGTCATCGTGGCGCGTTCGATATATCGGGCATTTCCGGTCAGTCCCATGTCGTCGAGAAGCCCACGGATTCGCGGCAGGTGGCGGCCGAGCTTGATGATGGCGGCGGCGTCCGTCGCCGCCAGCCTTTGTCGCAGGAGTTCCGTCCCGAGCGGGGCGGGAAGGATGGTCAGGATGTCGTTCTGGGCCGCGAGCGGTGCGCCGAGAACGGCGGCGCACGCCATCGGCGACGAGACGCCGGGGACGACCTCGACCGTATGCTCTTCGGCCATTCGCGCGAAGAGATACATGAACGAGCCATAGAAGAACGGATCACCCTCGCACAACACGGCGACATCCCGACCGGCCGCGAGGTGCGCGTGAATTGATTCCGCCGCTGTGCCATAGACGTCGTCGTCCGGAAAGGCCGGCGCCGACAGCGGCATCCGGATGGCGATCTCCTCCTGGTCGCCATTGAGATGCGTCGCCACGATTCGGCGGGCCAGGCTTTCGCCGGTCTCCGGTGCGGGATAGGCCAAGACGGGTGCGGCTTGCAGGATCCGAAGCGCCTTCAGGGTGATCAATTCCGGATCGCCCGGCCCGACACCGAGGCCATAGAGCGTGCCGGTCATGGTTTGACCCCCACATATTGCGTGACCGTCATGGCCGCGCGCCATCCGTGAAAGCGGCCGACCGGCTCGGCGCGTTCGATGGAAATGCGCCGCAATTCGCCGCCGTGCGCCTCCCGCCAGTCGCCAAGGGCGCGTTCGCCCTCGACGGTGACGACATTGGCGACGAGGCGGCCGCCGGCGGGGAGGGCCTGCCAGCATTCGGCCAGCAGGCCGTCGGTCGAAAGACCGCCGCCGATAAAGACCGCATCCGGCGGCGGCAGATCGGAGAACGCCTCGGGTGCCGGGCGCGACACCGTTTGGAGCTGCGGGGTGCCGAGGGCGGCGGCGTTGGCCGAGATCAATTGGACCCGCGCGGGATTGTGTTCGATGGCGACGGCGCGGTTGCGCGGGTGCTGGCGCATCCATTCGATGGCGATGGAGCCGCACCCGGCGCCGACATCCCACAGCCGCTCCCCCGGCAGAGGGGCCAGCGCGGACAAGGTGATCGCCCGGACTTCCCGCTTGGTCAGTTGGCCGTCGTTCTCGAACGCATCGTCGGGAAGGCCCGGACTGCGCGCGTATCGCGGCGTGTTCTGCCCGATCATGCAGTCGATGGCGACCGTGTTGAAGTCGTCGACCGTGGTCTCTCCCCATGTGGCGGCGGTGCCGGAGTGCTTGCCTTCCTTGGCGCCGTCCATGCGCTCCAGCACGTGCAAGCGGCTCTCTCCGTATCCGGCCTCCGTCAGGAGCTTTGCGATGGCCGCCGGCGCCCGGCCGTCGTCGGTGAGTGCGAGCAGCTTGGCGCCCGGCTGCAGATAGCTTCGCAACAGCTCGAGAGGCCGCCCATGCAGGGTCAGGCACTCGACTTCGTGGCGGGTCCAGCCCAGCCGCGCGGCGGCAAGCGTGAACGCGGACCGGCCGGGGATAACCGTCATTTCCTCGATCGGGATTCCTTTGAGCAAGGTCGTGCCGATGCCGAAATGCAACGGGTCGCCGGTCGCCAGGACACAGACCCGGCGCGGCTTCATCGATGCGATCTCGGGGACGAGCTGCCGGATCGGGCTCGGCCAGGCATGGCGCTCGCGGCCGTCGTCGGGCAGCATGGCCAGATGGCGGGCACCGCCGACCAGAACCTCGGCCGCATCGAGCAAGCTGCGCGCCGCGGGTGTCAGGCCGTCGAGGCCGTCCTCGCCGATGCCGACGATGGAGAGCCATTTCCCGCTCATCGGGCGGCCTCGTCTTCCAGCGGTCCGGCCAGCGCGTTCACGGCCGCCGCGGCGAGGGCGCTGCCGCCCCGCCGCCCGCGCAGCGTCAGATACGGCACGCCGAGACCGGCGGCGATCAGCGCTTCCTTCGATTCGGCGGCGCCCACAAATCCGACGGGAAATCCCAGGATGATCGCGGGCGGCGCCGCGCCCTCGGCGACGAGTTCCAGAACCCGGAACAGCGCGGTCGGGGCGGAGCCGATGGCAATCAGGCCGCCGGCCCACCGGTCGGCGAGCCTTTCGATGGCGATGGCCGAACGCGTCGTGCCGCGCATTCTCGCGATTTCCGCCGCTTCCGGATCGGCGATGCCGCACAGGATCTCGTTCTGCCGCGGCAGCCGGTTCCGCATGATCCCGGCCTCGACCATGCGCACGTCGGTCACGATGGGCCGGCCCGCCTCGAGTGCTTGATGCGCCGCCGTCTGGAGGTCGGGCGTCCAGGCCAGATCGGGCACGATATCCGGCATGCCGCAGGCGTGTACCAGCCGAACGGCGATCTTCGCGATCTCCGGCGGCAGATCGCCGAGTTGCGTCTCACGCCGCACGATGGCGAAGGAGTGCCGGTAGATTTCTTTCGGATCGCGGATATAGGCAGCCATGGAGTCAGTCCGTCGTCTCCTTGGATTTCTTCATGCTCACGGGGCCGAGCGGATGGTCCGCGTGAGGGTAGGGGTGATGGCCGTGGTCATGACCATGCCCATGGTCGTGTCCATGGTCATGACCATGGGCATGGTGATGATGGTGGTGGTGCCCGTGGTCGTGGGTGTGGCCGGGCGCATCCTCGTCGGTGCCGATCCCTTCCACATGGTGGTGATGGCTTTCCTGCGGCAGCCCGACTTCGTCCTCGAAACCCAGCACCTGTTCGCGGTACTTGCACATCTGGCAGTTCATGTTGCCGGTGCCTTCCTGGACTTCGATCATCCGGTCGACGAACGTCTCGAGCACCAGGGACTGGGCGTTGAGATAGGGCGCCTTGACGAACTCGATCTCCGGGTGCCGCGCCGCGACCGCGTCGGTGTAGTCGAAGATGCGCTTGACCAGCACCCCGGTGAACAGGAAATAGGGAAAGACGACGATGCGCTTGAAGCCGAGCTTGGCGGCGTGTTCCAGGCCGGGCTCGACAAGCGGGAAGGTCACGCCGGAATAACAGACCTCGCCCCAGCCGAATCCGAAGGCTTCCCAGAGCAATCGCATGACCTTGGAGATATTGGAATTGGCGTCGGGGTCGGAAGCGCCGCGGCCGACGACCATCAGCAAGGTTTCGTGCTTAGGCACGTCGCCGGATGCCGAATCCAAGGCCTCCTGAATGCGCTGGCCGGCGGCCCGAACCATCTTCATGTCGATCCCGAGTTCGCGGCCGTAGCGAACGTTCATGCCCGGATTCTGCGCCATATAGGTGTTGAGCACCGAGGGAATGTCGTTTTTCACGTGCCCGGCGGCGAACAGCATGCCGGGAAGCGCCAGAATCTCCGTATTGCCTTTGTCGCGGAGCGCATTCAGCGCCGTATGGATGACCGGCGTCGCGAATTCGAGAAAACCGTGATCGACATCGTATTCCGGCAGGCGTTTTGCCAGCATCTCGGCCAATACCGCGAACTCTCGGATCGCGTTGGCGTCTCGGCTTCCGTGGCCGCAGAGCAGAATTCCGGTCTTGCCTGTCATAATTTCCTCATTTCCGAAGCGGGGCGTGTGCCCGTTGGTGGTTGTCGTTGACGGCCCGCATTCGGGCGCGCAGGATTCGGGTGTGCTTATTTCTTTTCCAGCCCAATATACCGGCGAGATCGGTTTGTCCTTCGTCCTGGCCCTTGCCTTCGGTCTCGATGCGCTGATCGGCGATCCGAAATGGCTGTACCGCCGTATCCCGCATCCGGTCGTGCTGTTGGGCGATATCGTCCGCCGTTTCGACGACGCCTTGAATGCGCCGGCGGCTTCGCAGGTCTCCCGGCGCATTTCCGGCGTGCTGACGGTGCTCGCCGTGGTGGCGGGGACGGCCGCACTCGGCTGGTTTCTCGGCTGGGGCCTGCGGGCGCTCGACCTCGGCTGGGCCTGGATGGCGGAGGCCGTGTTGGTTGCGGTGTTGCTGGCTTACCGCGATCTCTACGATCATGTGCGCCGCGTCGCCGTCGGCCTGGACGACGGTGTCGAGGCCGGGCGCGCCGCGGTGGCGGATATCGTCGGCCGCGCTCCGGAGACATTGGACGCGCCGGGTGTCGCCCGCGCCGCCATCGAGTCGGCGGCGGAGAATTTCAGCGACGGGGTGGTCGCACCGGTCTTCTATTACGTCCTGTTCGGACTGCCCGGCCTGTTCGCCTATAAGGCGGTCAATACCCTCGACAGCATGATCGGCTACCGGAACGAGCGATACGAAGCCTTCGGCTGGGCGGCGGCGCGGCTGGACGATCTCGTCAACCTGCCGGCGTCGCGGCTGGCGGGTTTCATTTTCACCCTGGCGGCCATCGTCGTGCCGGGCGCCGGTCCCCGGGACGCATGGCGGACAATGCGCCGCGACGCCGCGAAACACCGGTCGCCCAACGCCGGCTGGCCGGAAGCCGCCATGGCGGGCGCGCTCGGCCTGTCCCTGGCCGGCCCGCGGACGTATGGCGACATTCATGTCGACGATTCCTGGATGGGCGATGGGCGGCCGGACGCGGATGCGGCCGACATTCGCCGCGCACTTCGGCTGTATGTCGTGGCTGGCGGCATGGTCGGCGCGCTCGGCTGTCTCGTCCTCGCCATTTAGGCCACTCCCGCCGCCGCGGCGATGCCGTCGAGATCGAGATGGGCCGCGCAATGACCAGCCAAGGCATCCAACGTGTCGTCGACCTGCTTCTCGTAGCGAAGGCCGCTTTCGGCTCGGGATTTCAGCCGGTTCAGATAGTCGTGGCGGAAAGCGTCGTCGGCGAAAAGACCGTGCAGATAGCATCCGGCGACCAGGCCGTCCGCCGTCACGGCGCCGTCGCACCGCTCTCCGATCCGGAGCAGGGGGGACGCCGTCGCGGGCCCCTGGGTCGCGCCGATGTGCATTTCATAGCCCGTGACGGGCAGGCCGCTCCGGATGTCGGTGCCGGTCACCGCTTCGAGCGTCTTGTCTCCCGACAAGCGGGTTTCGATATCGAGCAGGCCGAGGCCCCGCGTCTCGCCGGGGCGCCCCTCGAGCCCCTCGGGATCGGCGACGACATGGCCAAGCATCTGATATCCGGCGCAGAGACCGAGCACTTGGCCGCCGCGCCGCAGATGCGCGCGGATGTCGATATCCCACCCCTGTGCGAACAGGAATGCAAGGTCGGCGCGGGTGGCTTTCGAGCCGGTCAGCAGAACGAGGTCGGCATCGCCGGGCAGCGCTTCGCCGGCGGGTACCATCACGAGGTCGACATCCGGCTCGGCCGCCAGGGGGTCGAGATCGTCGAAATTGGCGACGCGGGAGAAGATGGGCACGGCGATGCGGATGGGCCGTCCCGCCCGGCTCGTATAGCGCCCCAACGCCAG
>JAYPOZ010000093.1:16677-18053 GCA_038131165.1 Rickettsiales bacterium
GCAAAGCCCATATTGGCTATGTCGGCGTGTCTCAGGTTGACCTCGGCGGGGCTGCCCGCGCCTTCGACCACGACAAGATCGGCGTGGGCCTTGAGGCGCTCGAAGCTGTCGATGGCGACGGGCAACAGGTCGTCTTTCAAAGTGTAGTATTCGCGCGCCGTCGCATTGCGCCGGACCTTGCCGCTCACGACAACCTGCGCGCCGGTATCGGTCTGCGGCTTCAGCAGAATTGGGTTCATGTCGACGTGAGCTTCGGTCCGGCAGGCCCGCGCTTGCAGCGCCTGCGCCCGTCCGATCTCGCCGCCGCCCGGGGTGACGGCGGCATTGTTCGACATGTTCTGCGGTTTGAAGGGCCGCACCCGCAGGCCGCGATCGGTGAACGCACGGCACAGTCCGGCCACGACCAGCGATTTGCCGGCGTCCGAACTCGTGCCCTGGATCATGATGGCGGCCATGGGTGTCCGGTTCCTAAAACTCGATGCCCTTTTGCGCCTTAACGCCGGCGCGGAAGGGATGTTTGACCATGGTCATTTCGGTGACGAGATCGGCGGCGTCGATCAATGGTTCCTTGGCGTTGCGGCCGGTCACGATGACGTGCAGGTTCTCCGGCTTTGCGGTCAGGAACGCAACCACCTCGTCGAGGGGGAGATAATCGTAGCGCAGCACGATGTTGAGCTCGTCGAGCAGGATCAGATCGTATTTCGGCGTCTCGCCCCGGCTGGCGTCGATCATTTCTTTCGCAGCCGCCCAGGCTGTCTTGGCGGCAGCGATGTCGCGGGCCCGGTCCTGGGTCTCCCAGGTAAATCCCTCGCCCATGGTCCGGATGGTCACCTGATCGGAATAGCGGTCGAGGACGTGGCGTTCTCCGGTCTCCCACTTGCCTTTGACGAACTGGATAATGCCGATCTTCATGCCGTGCCCGAGCGCCCGCATGACCAGCCCGAAGGCCGCCGTCGACTTGCCCTTGCCTTTGCCCGTGTGGACGATCAGCAGGCCCTTTTCGATGGTCTTGGTCGCCAACATCCGGTCGCGCGCTTCCTTGCGCTTGCGGGATTTCTCGTTGGCGCGTTGGTTGATCTCGTCTTGCGATGGGTCGCTCATGACGCCGCCTCCAATTTTCCTTCGGCCAGTTCCTCGAGTAGCGCGCGTCCGGCATTCGAGCGCGGCTTCCACAGATCCCGTTCCTGGGCTTCGATCAGACGTTCGGCGATTTCCCGTGCGGCCGCCGGATTGTTGTCGATCAGAAAGGCGCGTACGTCCGGGTCACCCAGATAAGCATCGTAGACCAAGTCGAAATGATGGTCAGCCACCGCGCGTGCGGTCGCCGCGAAGGCGAACAGGTAATCGACCGTGGCCGCCATCTCGAAAGCGCCCTT
>JAYPOZ010000094.1:0-17854 GCA_038131165.1 Rickettsiales bacterium
TTCAAAGGTTCGGGATACACCTTAACGACCTGTCCAGATTTCCGGGACCACTTCATAGGTCAGGCTGGCCGCGCGGACGGTGCATTGATCGGACAGAAACCGGTTCGCGACATAGACCATGAACTGCAGGCTCTTCCGCCATGCCGGTGGTTTATCGATTAGAGAGCTAGCGGTCATTCTGGGCGTCCATGCGATGGAGGCGATATGATAGTGTTAATTTAGGCCCTCGGGAAGGATGCCTCGCGTTGACCGTCGCGGCTTTCCGTGTAGGATGGCCGCGCGTCGCGAACACCGCGCGGTTCGCGTGTTTATCGCCCAATTTGAACTGGCCATTGGAGGCAATCGGATGACGGAGTCGCAACCGCTGATGCAAGGCAAACGTGGCCTTATCATGGGCGTCGCGAACGACCGCTCGATCGCATGGGGTATCGCCAAGGCGTTGGCGGCACACGGCGCCGAGTTGGCTTTTACCTATCAGGCGGAAGTGTTGGAACGCAGAGTGAGGCCTCTCGCGGAGTCGCTTGGACCCTGCCTCTTGATGCAATGTGACGTGACCGACGACGAGAGTCTCGATGCGACCTTCGCTGAGTTGAAAAAGACCTGGGATTCGCTGGATTTTGTCGTCCACGCCATCGCGTTTTCGGATAAGAACGAATTGACCGGAAAATACGTCGATACCAGCCGCGCGAACTTCGCGCTGACGATGGATGTTTCCTGCTATTCCTTCACGGCGGTTGCCCAGCGTGCGGCCGCGATGATGTCCGAAGGCGGCAGTATGGTCACGCTGACATATTATGGGGCCGAACGGGTGATGCCGCATTACAACGTCATGGGGGTCGCCAAAGCCGCGCTCGAAGCCAGCGTGCGGTATTTGTCGGTCGATCTCGGGGGACAGGGCATTCGTGTCAACGCGATCTCCGCGGGTCCGATCAAGACCCTCGCGGCGTCCGGTATCGGCGACTTCCGGTATATCCTGAAATGGAACGAGCTCAATTCACCGCTTCGCCGCAATGTCGCCCTCGACGAGGTCGGTAATGCCGGCCTCTATCTGCTCAGCGATCTTGGGTCCGGCGTGACCGGCGAAGTGCATCACGTCGATTGCGGGTACCATACCGTCGGCATGGTCGCTGTCGACGCGGCCGAGGAAGTCGGCAAGTTATTATCCGGTATTAAGTCAAAAAACTAAGCAACCGCCATGTCGCATAACGGCTTCGGCCATCTGTTCCGGTTTACGACCTGGGGTGAAAGCCACGGCCCGGCAATTGGTTGCGTGGTCGACGGGGTGCCGCCGAAGATTCCGCTGTCCGAGGCGGACATCCAGGTGTTTCTCGACAAACGCCGCCCGGGTCAGTCCCGGCATACAACTCAACGCCGGGAGCCGGACGAGGTAAAGATCCTCTCCGGCGTGTTCGAAGGGGTGACGACGGGCACCGCCCTGAGCCTGATGATCGAGAACGTGGATCAGCGCTCCCGGGATTATTCGGAGATCATGGACAAGTTCCGCCCAGGGCATGCGGATTTTACCTATTGGCGCAAATACGGCATCCGCGACTATCGGGGCGGCGGGCGGTCCTCGGCTCGGGAGACGGCGATGCGGGTTGCTGCGGGTGCGGTGGCCCGCAAGATTCTCGGCGATCGCGTCTCGATCAAAGGGGCGCTAGTGCAGATCGGCGACCGCAAGGTCGATCGGGGTGAATGGGATTGGAACGAGACCGGCAATAACGACTTTTGGTCGCCGGACATCAAGGCGGCGGCCGATTGGGAGAACATGCTCGATACCGCACGGAAATCCGGTAGCTCGCTCGGCGCTGTGATCGAAGTCGTTGCGTCCGGCGTGCCGGTGGGGCTCGGTGCGCCCGTCTACGGCAAGCTGGATGCCGATCTCGCGGCGGCGATGATGAGCATCAATGCTGTGAAAGGAGTCGAAATCGGCGCCGGGTTCGATGCCGTCACCTTGTCGGGCGAGGAGAATGCGGATGAGATGCGCATGGGGAACGACGGCACCGTCGAGTTCCTATCGAACAGTGCGGGCGGCGTGCTTGGCGGCATTTCGACCGGTCAGGACGTGGTAGTGCGGTTCGCGGTAAAGCCCACGAGTTCGATCCTGACGCCGCGCCGGACGGTCACGACCGCCGGCGAGAATACCGAAATTTCGACGAAAGGGCGCCACGATCCCTGTGTCGGTATCCGTGCGGTCCCGGTCGGCGAGGCGATGATGGCCTGCGTGCTGGCCGATCATCTCTTGCGTCACAAGGCGCAATGCGGGGACGGCGAATGAGCGAGCATCAGGGCTTGATCGATGCCGGGATGGCGGTACTGGACGACTTCATGTCGGCGCTGAACGCCAGCGACGAAGCCGGTGTCAACCGGTCCTTCAACTTCCCGCACGTGCGCTTCACGGGCGGCGGCGAGGTGAAGATTTTCGCCGAGCCCGGCGATTACAAGCTCTCTTACTTTCGGGAACGCACGGAAGCGGACGGATGGGCTCGAAGCGCCTGGGACCGTCGAGAAGTCGTCCATGCCGGACCCGACAAGGTTCATTTCGACACGCAATTCAGCCGCTACCGCGCCGACGGTTCGGTGATCGCCTCGTACATCTCGCTGTACGTCGTGACGCGCCTGCGCGGCAAGTGGGGCATTCAGGCCCGTTCGAGTTACGCGCCCTAGAGATCTAGTTTTTTAGGAAGGCGCTCCGAATCAAATCCTGCGTCGATCCGCCGAGGACACTGCTCGACATCGTATCATCTGTGCGCGGCGGGCGCTTTGCCGCCGGCCGTTTGGCGCTCTTTTTCGCAGGAGCGCTGGATTTTGCCTTTACGGGTTTCTTCGCCATGTTCGATTGCTCCTATGCTGAACGTCAGTATACCGCATTGGATATGTGAACGATTGCGCCAAGTCAAAGGGGGGCCGCTAAATCTAATGCGTGCGGACCGGGTATGCGAGGAATCCCCGGAACCGGGCGCGGCCTCCGCGTGTAAATTCGCCGTTGCGCGTCAATGCCGGAAACCGCTCGATCAGGCGGCGGATCGCGATGCGACCTTCGAGCCGAGCGAGGCTCATGCCGGCACAGGCATGGGTGCCGGTGGCGAATGCGAGATGGCGGTTCGGGCGCCGCTCGATGTCGAGGCGCTCCGGTTCCGCGAACTGCGCGGGGTCGCGGTTTGCGGCGCCGATGCAAAGATGGATGTAAGTGCCTTCCGCCATATCGACTCCGCCAACCCGTGTAGCTGTCGCCACACGGCGATTGCCGAGCTGATTGGAGCTTTCGAAACGCAGGAATTCCTCGACGGCGGTATCTATCAATTCCGGGTTGTCCCGCAGTTTCGCCAATTGGTCCGGATGATCGAACATGGCTGCGACACCGTTACCGATCAGGTTGGTGGTGGTCTCATGCCCTGCGTTGAGGATGAAAATGCAATTCTGAATCAACTCGACGTCGCTCAGACGGTCTCCCTCCGGCGAGCCGGCGATCAGCCGTGCCATGACATCGTCCGCATAGTGGTCCGGATGCCGCCGCCGGTCGGCGATCAGGTCGGAGAGGTAGGCGGTGAAATCCGTGACGGCCCTGTTGCCGCATTCGACCATTTCGGGCGGCGTGACCGGCTCGAGCGCGCCGAGGATGGCCAACGACCAATCGC
This sequence comes from Rickettsiales bacterium, assembly GCA_038131165.1. GTDB lineage: Bacteria > Pseudomonadota > Alphaproteobacteria > UBA8366 > UBA8366 > UBA6544. The sequence continues at coordinate 3,639 of JAYPOZ010000094.1, forward strand.
GCAGCGGACCGCGGTCCCCGCGCGGTACTCCCAACATATTGCCGACCACTTCTACCGGGATCGCGGAGGCGTAATCCGCGATCAGATCGAAATTTTCCTTGCTCTCGGCATCGTCGAGCAGTCGTTCGACGAGCGCGATCAGGTCCGGCTCCAATTCGCGCAAGGCGCGCGGGGTGAATGCGGGAGAGAGAAGATTACGCACGCGGGTATGCAGCGGCGGATCGTTGAAGACGAGACTGCTGGTGTGGTGCAGGTAAAGAGGGCTGTCGGCGCCGTATTTCGGGCCGAATTCCCGTCGCTTGTCGGAGCTGAATTCGGCGCCTTTATAGACTGCGACAAGATCGTCGTACCGGGTGAGGAAATAGCTGCCGTCGGGGCAGCGGTGCACGGGGTCGTTTTCGCGCAGCAGGCGATAAGCCGGGTAAGGGTCGGCGAGAAAATCCGGGTGGAGCGCCAGCGGGTCGAAGGCCGCGGCCTTCTCCGCGTCCGAACGTCGATCGCCTTTGTTTCCGCCCCAGGGGCCGGGTGTATTCGTCATTTCTTTCAGGCCGCTAAATGAGACGACGCCGACAATACGCCATCCTCAAGGCTTCGCGGCAGCGTCGGGAGACCCTACTCGGCCGCGTCTCTCGTCGTTGCCGCCGCTTCGCGCTCCGCCAGTTTGGTGAACCCGTCACGGGTCTGCGGCAGTTTCTTGCCGAGGATGCGGGTCGCGACCACGGTGCGGAGAATCTGCGCGGTGCCGCCGCCGATCGAGAACATCCGGCCGTCGCGCACGAAGCGTTCCATCGGACGGCGCCGCGAATAGCCGGCGGCCCCGAACAGCTGCAAGGCGTCATTGGTAACCTTCAATGCCATGTCGGCCGCGACGATCTTGGCCTTTGCCGCTTCGGTTGCATCCGGAAAGCCGTCGCCGGCATTGGCGGCGGCGCGGTAGAGCATCAGCTGCGCGCAATCGATCTGGATCGCCATGTCGGCGAGCATCCATTGCAGGCCTTGAAATTCGTAAATCGGGCGGCCGAACTGTTCGCGCTCCTGCACATAGGCAAGCGCGTGTTCGTAGGCGCCTTGGGCGATGCCAAGGGCCATGGTGCCGGCACCGACGCGCTGCGAGTTATAGGCATCCATCAGGTCCGCAAAGCCTTTCTTGAGGCCGCGGGGCGGCATGACCAGTGCGTCTTCGCCCACTTCCATGTCCTGCATGATGACTTCGGCCTCCGGGATGCCCCGCAAACCCATGGTGGGCTCCCGGTTGCCGATGCTGAGCCCCGGCGTCACCTCGCGCACGCAGAGAAAACCGCCGATGCCCTGTTCTTCGCCCGATTCGTCGATGACGCGGGCGAAGACCAAATGGAGGCGCGAAGCGCCGGCGCCCGTGATCCAATGCTTTTTGCCGTTGAGGATATATTTATCGCCCTTCTTGACCGCTCGTGTGGTCATTTCGGTGGCGGCACTGCCGGCTTCTGGCTCGGTAATGCAGATCGCGGGTTTATCGCCGTCGAGGACGAAACCGGCCGCCATCTTCTTTTGCGCATCGGTGCCGTATTTCATCACCGTCGAGATCGCGCCCATGTTGCTCTCGACGACGATCCGTCCCGTGACGCCGCAGACCTGCGCCATCTGCTCGATCACCAAGGTGGCGTCGAAGAAGGTGCGGCCCTGACCGCCATATTCCTTCGGGATGGTCATGCCCATGAACCCGCCCGCCTTCAGCTCCTCGACATTGTTCCAAGGATACTGCTCGCTCCGGTCGATTTCGGCGGCGCGGGCTTCGAAGCTGCCGCGGGCCAGTTCCCGGGCACGGGCCTGTAAATCCTTTTGGTCGTCGGTGAGTTGAAATTCCATTGCTCGGCTCCTCATGCGGCTTTTCGCGAGTATGGATCGGCATGGAGGGGCAGACAAGTTCTCGACTTCGCCGCGCCGGAGCTATGTTAGTTTGAAGCGATAGAACAGAAACATCCGAAAGGGTCGCTCGATGCCCGACGCCAGCAAGCCGAAGATCACGCCGGAAGAGGCGGCGAAGACGCACAATGCGCCGATCATCCGGCGTCCGGACGAACTTGCGCCCGAGATGGCCCGGTTCGCGAATGTCAGCCAGATGGTGTTCCATCCGACACCCGAAAACCCGACGGAACCGAATGCCGGAATTCTGACCTACGGGCCGGGCGGCGGCTTTCCGCTGCATAAGCACGATTTTGCGCAGGTCTGGTATGTGCTGGAAGGCGAATGCCGTTACGGGGACCGGACGTTGACGCCCGGGGATATGGTGTACATGCAGGACCCGCATTTCGAGTACGAAATGCATACCGAGGAAGGCTGCAAGATTTTGTTCCTGCAATATCCGGGGCCGACCACCGGCGCGGCGCCGATTTACGACGGCCGTTTCAACCAGAAGGAAAAGCCGAAGCTGGAAGACCAGGACTTGGAGCGTTGAAGATCATCAGTGGCCCCATTCCGCGCTTGTCGTGGGATGACGGCTATTTCCCCGAGTGGCCTAAAGGATAGGAAGACATGCATTTCGGCACATTCATGGAGTTCGGAACACGGCCCGGGGGGACCGATGCGGAGGCCTTCCGCGAAGGTTTCGATCACGCCCAGCTCGCGGAAGACGCCGGTCTCGACAGTATCTGGCTGTCCGAGTTTCATTTCATGCCGGATCGCTCCGTCCTCTCGTCGCCGATCGTCGTGGCGAGTGCTCTGGCGCGCAGCACGACGCGGGTGCGGATCGGCATGGCCGTCTATGTGCTGCCGCTGACGAATCCGCTGCGCGTGGCAGAAGAGGCGGCTTCGGTCGACCAGATTAGCGGCGGACGCCTGGATTTCGGTATCGGCCGCAGCGGCTTCGCGCGCCAGTACAATGTCTACAATATCGACTACGGCGAAAGTCAGGGGCGTTTCGAGGAAGCCTTGGTCGTTTTGCGCAGGGCCTGGAGCGGCGAGAAATTTTCCTTCGACGGCAAGTTCTACCAGATCACCGACGCGCAGCTTGTGCCGGTCCCCCTGCAGCGCCCGCATCCGCCGATGCGGATGGCGGCCTCGTCCGCCGGCACCTTCAAAAAGGTCGCGGAGGAGGAACTGCCCCTGTTCGTCGGGCTGCGGGGCGACGGTCTGGACTCCCTTAAGACCAATATCGACGTTTACCGGGATACCTGGAAGGCGAAAGGCCACGCCGGTACCGGCAGCGTGTATCTGCGGGTGCCGGTCTATGCCGCGGATACCGAGCGGGCCGCCTATGACGAGCCGAAGGACTGCATCGTTCACTATTTCGAGCGTCAGGCACGGCTCGTCGCGAGCGTCGGCGCGCAGGGCAAGGACGGCGAGGCGCTGCGCGCCAAGACCGCGGCCACGCTCTCGACCCTCTCTTACGACGATATCCTGGCGACCCGCGTTGCCATGGGCACGCCGGCGCAGCTGATCGACCGGCTGACGGAATGGCGGGACGTGCTGGGAATCGACGGCATCGTCATGGAAATGAACGCGGGCAATCTGATGACCGAGGCGCAGGTGGCGAACAGTCTGCGGCTGATCGCCGGAAAGGTCATGCCACAGTTCAAATAGAGCGCGCCGCCTATTCGGCGGGGCTCGCCGCCTGACCTGGTTTGCGTTGCGCCTGTGCCAGGTAGATCGCCGGAATGAAGCCGCAGAACGCGAACAGGCCGAGCGCCAGGAAGGTGTCCTGATACCCCAGAGTGCTCGCCTGCGCCATGATGACGTCGCCGAGGTAATGGAGAGCGCCCGGGTTGCGGATCGATTCGGCAACGCCGGCCTCGGAGAGCAGGCGGGTTATTTGGTCCAGCAATTCGCCGCTGGCACGGCTTGCCGCAATCTGGGTCGAGGTGAAGGCGTCCATGTGGAAGGGCACCCGCAGTTCCAGGAAGACCACAAGAACATTGGTGCCGATTGCCGCTCCCAACATACGGATGAAATTGACCACGCCGGAGCCTTGGTTGACGAGGTCTTGAGGTAGGGCGCGGAGCGCTTCCGTGTTCATCACCGGGCGGATGAACGCCGTGCCGACGCGGATCAGTATGGTGAAGGAGACAAAGGTCCAGAAGGGTGTGTTTACGTCCGCTGTCGACATCAGAACAAAGGCCATGCCAAAGGAAAAGAGGCCGAAATAAATCAGGTAGCTTGTCGGGAACAGGTCGGTCAGGCGGCCCGACAAGGGAAACAGGATCAGTAGCGACAAGCCGCCGGGAATCATCATCATCCCCGCTCGCAAAGGCGTATAGTGCTGGATTTCCTGCACGAAGAGCGGGATCAGGAACGTAGAGGACAGAAACGCGCAGCCGGCGAAGAAGGAAATGACCGCGGCGGCGCTGAATCGCGGCACCAGAAACAACTTCATATTGACCAGCGGGTTCGGACCGTAGATCTGGCGAAATATGAATGCAATGGCGGCGGCTGTGCCTAGCACGAAGCCGAAAACGATCGTGTCGGACATCCAACCGAGGCGTTGCCCGAAACTGAAGGAGAGAAGCAGCGCGCAGAGGGACGTCCACATGAGGACGAGCCCGAGAAAATCGAACCGCGGCAGCTTCTTGGGGAATTCCTTGCTTGGCATGAACAGAATGCCCAACACGCAGGCGATGGCGGCGGTCGGGAGCTGCAGCAGAAAGACGTAGTGCCAGTTGAAATACTCAAGCGCGAGCCCGCCGAGCGTCGGCCCCATGATCGGGGCCAGCACCATGCCCATGCTGAACAGGCCCATCGACATGCCCTTGGAGCGGGACGGCCAGACCGAGAAGGTCACCGCCATGGCCAGTGGCTGGACGACGCCGGCAGCGGTGCCCTGGAACACCCGGCCGAACGAGAGCAGGGCGGTGTTGGTTGCAAGGCCGCTCATCGCCGAGCCAAGCAGGAAAATCAGTAAAGCGCCGATAAAGGCCGTTCGTTGGCCGAAATTCTGGATGGTCCAGGCGGACAGCAGCATGCCGCCGGTCATCGCGCCGAAATAGCCCGTGGAGAGCAACTGCGCCTGGTCACGGCCGATCCCGAAGGCGCCCATAATAGCCGGGAACGCGACGTTGACCGTCGAGCTGGCGAGAATGACCGTCATGCCGCCGATCACGGCAGTGATCGTCGCGAACCACTTATAGGCGGGTCCGTAGCGGGCGAAGAGGTCGTCTATGGATTCATTGTTCAAGGCAGTAACAATCTGGGCCGGGCGACGGCGGACGCAATCCTCTTTAAACTATTATTCCGGCGGCGGATATCCCGTATCGGGGTCTCGGACTTCGGTGCCGACCAGGGCCGGATTGAAGACGCAGATCAATTCAAGTTTGGTCTCGGATCGCAGAACATGCGCGTCGTGCTGTTCGAGCGCATAGATCGTACCCGGTTTGATTTCATGGCGGACTCCAGTGGCTTCGTCTTCGATGCTGCCCGTGCCCGCGATACAATAGACCGCTTCGAAGTGGTGCAGGTATCGCATGCGGATTTCAAGACCGGCCTCGATCTCCGTGACGTTGAGCGAGAACCCCATGCCGTCTTCCGCCAGCAGGAGGCGCGTGCTTTGGCTGGCAGGGGATACGACATGGCGGGCGGTGCCGGATTCGGCATCGAGATGGCGAACGATCAATTCAAGGCTTCCTTATTCTGCGGTCTGTTTCCCGTCCAGCGAACGGCCCGGCCAGGTGCCGGCCTTAGTAAGATTGGCGGCGACCGACCTCACTGTCGAGACCAGGACCGCATGGGGTTTGGAGGGCGAGGCGTCTCGCCGTTCCACCAGCGTGAGAGGCCAACGCAGGGACGGGCGGAAACGGTGGGCGACCAGTTCGCCGCGCGCGACCTCGTCGCCGATGGCACCCCAGGTCAACAGGGCGGAGCCGAGGCCTTCGCGCAACAGCAGTTTGATGATTGGCTGCCCGTCCACTTCGGCCCGAAGGTCGAGTTCTATGCCATGCTCGGAGATCAATCGGTCGACGAGTTTGCGCAGGCTGTGATCGCGGCTGGGCAGGATGAGGGGGATTGCATTCAGGCTTCGCAATCCGATCGTGCGGCGTTCCTTGGGCAGGTCGCGCCCGACGAGGAAGATTTCCTCGTCGACCAACGGCGTGACGACGACCCCACGCATCGGCGCCGGATCGTGGATGCAGGCAATGTCGACCTGGCCGCGCAGCACCCAATCCGTCAACTGACCGCTGAACCCTTCGTGAATGCGGAGGAAGACATTCGGATACCGTGACTGTATGGCGTCGACGATGGGCGGCACGAGATAGGTTGCCGCGCCGGGCGGCACGGCAAAATCCAGCACACCCGAGGGTTCCTCCACGCCGCCACGGACTTCGGCCCGGGCTTGGTCCAATTGACGGATCAAGCCGTCGGCCCGTTCCGCCAGCGCCTTGCCCGAAACCGTAAGGCGCGCGCCGTGCCCATGCCGGTCGAAGAGTGAAACTTCCAGATCCTGCTCCAGCCGTTGTATCGCCCGGCTGAGCGCCGGTTGCGAAATGTGCAGAATTTCCGCCGCGCGGCTGTAACTGCCTTGTTCCGCCACGGCGCGGAAATATCGGAGGTCTCGGAAATCCATGGGGCTACAATATATGCAAAATGATAATAACAAGTATATTTGAAATGAATTAGACGCAATGCCGAATGGCGCACTATCCTGACCATGACGCAGGGAGGACAGCGATGAAATTCGGCTACATGATTCAGCTGCAGATTCCCCGGCCATGGTCGGAGACGAGCGAGCGCGAGGCGCATTGGAATGCGATCGAGCAGGCGGTGGCGGCGGAAAAAGCCGGCTTTGACCGGATTTGGATCACCGAGCAGCATTTCTACGTCGAGATCGGGCACAGCGCCTGCCCGGATATGGTCTTGGCGGCGATCAGCCAGCGGACGGAGCGGATAAGGCTGGGATTCGGCGTAATCGTTCTGCCGTGTCACCATCCGTTTCATGTGGCGGAGCGGGTTTCCACCCTCGATATCCTGAGCAACGGCCGCGCCGAATTCGGCTTCGGGCGCGGGACGGCGGAGTATATTACCGAGGGATTCGGCGTCGGCGCGGACGACGCACGGGCCTATGCCGACGAATCGGTTGAAGCCATCCTGTCGATGTTCGAGCACGATACGTTCCCGGGATACAAAGGGCAGTTCTTCGATCTTCCGTCGCGCCAAGTCGTGCCGCGGCCGATCCAGAAGCCGCATCCGCCGCTGTGGACGGCGGCTTCCAATCTGGAGTCATGGGCCCGCGCGGCGAAGCGGGGCCTCGGCGTTATCGGGGTGACGCGTCTGCCGCCGGAAGAGGCGCGGCCTGCGGTCGAGGCCTATTGGCGGGAAATCGAGGCAAGCCGTCCGGAGGACTGGGACGGCCAATACGCCAACCCCAGCGCCGGCGCCTTCGCGATTGCCTGCTGCCACGACAACGATGCGGTCGGCCGCGATATCGCGACTTCGGCGGCGCGCTGGTATTACGGCCAGAACGATGCGGAGTTGAACCGGTTGCGGTTCGGCTCGGCGGCCGGGATCAAAGGCGTCCTTGCGACCGTTAAGGACCGCACCGACGCCGAATTGATCGACGACGCGATGGTTGTCGGCGGCGATGCGGATACCTGCTCGCGGGTGGTCGAACGGTGGGCCGACATCGGCCTCGACCAGATGGTTTTCATGATGCAGGCGGGCAATACGACGCACGAACAGGTCATGCGCTCGATCGAGCTGATCGGCGAGAAGGTCATCCCGCGGTTCCGCGATGCGCCGGGGGCCGCGGCAGACTGACCCTTGGCCAAATTCCGGCCGCGCGCTACATAAGCCGCAAATGTAACGCAACCAGCGACGGAATCCATTCATGACCAGCAAACTGTTCTCCCCCTTCACCATGCGCGGCATGACCATCGACAACCGCACCATCGTCTCGCCGATGTGCGAGTACAGCGCCGTCGACGGCAACGCGCAGGACTGGCACCTGATGCATCTCGGCCAGTTCGCGACCGGTGGCTTCGGCCTCGTGATCACGGAGGCGGCGGCGGTCGAGCCGCGCGGGCGGATCACGCATCAGGACCTTGGTCTGTGGAGCGACGAGAATGAAGAGGCGCTGGGGCGGGTCATGCGCTTCTGCCGTGAGTTCGGGCAGGCCAAGATGGGTATTCAACTGGCCCACGCAGGCCGCAAGGCCTCCTGCAACCGTCCTTGGGAAGGCCGGGATGCGCTCAAGGCGGATCAGAATCCGTGGCAGACGATCAGCAGTTCGGCGACGCCGCAGGACGAAGGCTGGCATACGCCCAAGGCGATGGACCGCGACGATATGGACACCGTGCGAGACGCGTTCGTCGAGGCGGTGAAACGGTCGGACCGGCTTGGTTTCGACATGATCGAGGTGCACAGCGCGCACGGCTATCTCCTCCACGAATTTCTCTCGCCCGTCTGCAATACAAGGAACGACGAATACGGCGGGCCGATCGAGAATCGGATGAAGTTCCCGCTCGAAGTCTTTGCCGCGATGCGCGAGGTCTGGCCGGAAGAAAAACCGATGGGCCTGCGGCTTTCCGCGACCGATTGGGAAGACGGCGGCTGGACACCCGAAGACTCGGTCATTTATGCGCGGGAGCTGAAAGAACTGGGCTGCGACTATATCTGCGCTTCCAGTGGAGGTATCTCCGGCAACACGCGCCTGGAGTTGGGCGAGGGCTATCAGGTCGAGTTCGCCGAGAAGATCCGTCGGGAGGCGGATATCCCGACCATGGCCGTCGGCATGATTTACGATCCGCACCACGCCGAGAGCATCGTTGCGGACGATAAAGGCGACATGGTGGCTTTGGGGCGGGGCCTGTTGTTCGACCCGCATTGGGCGGTTCGCGCGGCGGCGGCACTCGATGTCGAGGCCAGCTCTCCCCCGCAATACGAGCGCGCCTACGGCTTCCGTTTCCTGCGCGACAAGGAACGCGAATGGGCGACGCCGCGCCGCTCCGAAGCGGCGGAATGACCTCAGGCCGAAGCGGTTTCCATGCGTGCGAGCGGTCTGTCGTCGATGGGCAGGTGGATCAGCGCTGTCGTAAAGCCGAGAGCGATGGCGATCCACCAGATCATGTCGTAGCTGCCGGTGGCGTCGAAAACATAGCCGCCGAGCCAGACGCCGGTGAAGCTGCCGAGCTGATGGCTGAAGAAGACGACGCCGAACAGCATCGCCATGTATCGCACCCCGAAGACGTCGATGATGATGCCGCTGGTCAGCGGCAGGGTGCCGAGCCAGGTCAGGCCGACCCCGGCGGCGAAGATCGCGACGGTGACCGGCGTCATCGGCAGAAGGAAGAATCCTGCGATCAGGAGCGATCGGCTCGTATAGAGGATGCTCAGCGCGTATTTCTTGCGGAATCGGTCGCCGATCCAGCCGCAGGCCCAGCTGCCGATCATGTTGAACAGGGCGATCAGCATCAGCGCCATGGCGCCCATCTCCGGCGTGCCGCCCCGATCGACGATATAGGCGGGGGCATGGCTGCCGATGAACTGGACCTGAAAACCGCAGACGTAGAAGCCGAGGGTCAGCAACAGGAAGCCCCGATGGCCGCCGGCCTCGGAAAGCGCGCTGGCGATCGATTGCGTCTGCGGATTGGCCTTGTCGGCGGCGTTGCTGGCGCTCGTCATGCCGATGGCGATCGGCAGGATGAGGGATGCCAGGACAGACATGACGACGATGGCGAAGACCCAGTCGTAGGAGCTCAGCAGGTATTGCGCGAAGGGAAGCATGACCAGCTGGCCCGCCGTCGCGGACCCGGTGATCAGCCCGATCCAGGTGGTGCGCAGACGCGCCGGCGCGACCTGGCCCACCACGCCCGCGATCAGCGGCACGCCGCACCCGCTCAAGCCGAGGCCGCCGAGGATGCCGCTGCTGAAGAACAATCCCTCGGGCGTCGTCGATTGCGACATGCAGAACAGGCCCGCGGCGTAGAGTGCGCCGCCGAGGCCGATGGTCTTCGCCGCTCCCCAGCGCGCAGAGAGCGCCCCCGCGAAGGGGGCACCCGCGCCGATGAGCAGGTTCTGGGTCGCTATGGCGAACGACAGCACCTCGCGGCCCCAGCCCATGTCCAGGCTCATCGGCCGCATGAACAGGCCGAAGCTTTGCCGCGTGCCATAGGATACCATCACCATCACGATACAGCAGATCAAGATGAAGACGGGCTTGCGCCAGATCGGTGTGGATTCCATGAGAGTCCCGCGCTGGGATGTCAGAGAAGGAAGCGAGACGCCCAATTAACACATTCGCCGTCATACGGAAACGCGATTATGTTATCCGGTAGACGGTCTGCTTCATTCGCTCGCGCATGAACAAAGCCCGGCTCTGCGACCGGGCGCGAAGGGCGAAATTTGAACGGGGAATTGGATCGATGGCACATTTTGCCCTCATTCACGGAGCCTGCCACGGTAGCTGGTGCTGGGAGCGGGTCGTGCCGTTGCTGGAGGCGGCGGGTCACCGGGTGCAAGCGCCCGACCTGCCGGGTCATGGGAAGGACACCGCACCGATGTGCGCGCTGTCGCTGGCGGAATATGGCACGGCGGTGGGCGCGCTGGTCGCGGCGGCCCCGGAGCCGGTGGTGCTGGTCGGGCACAGCATGGCGGGCGCCGTCGTCTCGCGGGTCGCGGAGAGAATGCCGGATGCGATCCGCCGATTGGTATACCTGACCGCCTACCTACCGAAGAGCGGGGAATCGCTGGCCTCGCTCGCCCGGCGCGACAGGGAAGCGCGGACAGCGTCCGAGCGTGTCGAGGTCGACGGGACAGCGTGCTTTCAGATCACGCCGGAGGCCGCACGGGACGCCTTTTATCAGGACGCGGACCCGGAGACGGTTGAATTCGCCCTGCAACGAATAGGCCCCGAGCCCGTCTCCGTCTTTCGAGAGACGGCCGACTTTACCGAAGCGCGGTACGGCCGCGTGCCGCGCGCCTACATTCATTGCACCGAGGACCGTGCCATCGGCTACACCTTGCAGCGGGAAATGGTGCGGGATACGCCCTGCGACCCGGTGGCGACGCTGACCTGCGGTCACTCGCCGTTTCTGACCGCGCCGAAGGCGCTGGCGGAGGCCTTATTGCCGCTCGGCGAGTGAGGCCCAGGGCGCGTCCACGCTCTTGTCGTGGAACAGCAGGTAGGCGCCCATCGCGTCCTGCGGCCCGATGCAGTAGAAATCCGCATCCTCGTAGACCGGCGTCACCCCGGCCGCGTCGAAGAACGCCTTCGAGGCCGCGAGGTCGAGACTGCCGAGCCCTTGCCCGCAGGTATAGGGCAGGGTAGGGGCCTTGAATTCCGGCAGCATCGCCGCCGCCTGGCCCGGCGAGACGAAATGGAAGCGTCCCCGCGCCAGGTCGAGCGTGCGCAGCCCCGCCATGGTGATCGCATCCCGGCCGAAAAACGTTTCGTAGCGCCCGACCGCTTCCTCCACATCGTCGACGCAGATCAGCAGATCGGTCAGCGTGTCCGCCTTGTTGTCGTGGTCCATGTCGCCCGGCAGCCAGAAATTCTCCGGCGTGTGACATGTCAGGATTTGCAGCCGCCCCTCGGTATAGGTGCCGGGCTTCACCCGCAGGATGGTGAAGACCATCAGGGTTTCCTCGCCGTCGACCATGACCTTGCGGCGCATGTGCACCGCGTCCTGCATCTCCACGCCAGCCGCCTTCAGCCGCTGCGCCGTGGTTTCCATGTCCGGATTGGTGAGCGCGATGACGTGCAGACCCTGATAGCGCGCCAGCATGGATTTCAGCTGATCGGCGAGGGCGCTCTCGCTGGTTGCGGCCAGGATTTCGATGAACCCGCGGTTCAGTTTCGCGAGCTTGTTCGAGGTGCCCGTTGGGTGCAGCTCGCCCTCCGCGTTCTCGTTATACTGGATGTTGATTCCGGAGACCTGGAAGCCGAGCTTTTGCATCTGCGCGCCCGCCTCTTCGAGATCGGGGACGAAATAGCCGATATGGTCGTAGAAGATTTCGTCGCCTTCCGGGGACTGCCGGTCGATCCAGGCCATGTGGTTTCTCCTGTTTGATTGGCTGGACGCAGGATAAAAGGGGCCGATACTTAATGCCAGCAAGCGACGCATAGAGAGGAATGAGAATGAGTTCGACCGGCTGCGCTTACAAGGACCTTTGGGAACATATCGAGGAGCTGGACAAGGCGGGCCTGCTCTACCGGATCGACAAGCCGGTCAACAAGGACACCGAGATGCATCCGCTGGTGCGCTGGCAGTTCCGCGGCGGCATTCCCGAGGCGGAGCGGAAAGCCTTTCTGTTCACCAATGTCATCGACAGCAAGGGCCGGAAATACGACATCCCCGTCCTGATCGGCGGCCTTGCGGCCAATCCCGAGATCTACCGCATCGGCATGGCGGCGGACTCCCTGGACGATATCGGACCTCTGTGGGAGCGGGGTCTCAACCATCCGGTCGCGACAAACATCGTCGAGGACGCGCCGTGCCAGGAAATCGTCATGACAGGCGCGGAAGTGCGGGGGCCGGGCAACGGGCTCGACGCGTTGCCGATCCCGATCTCGACACCCGGCTACGACACCGGGCCGTATTTCACCGCGGCGACCTGGATCACCAAGGACATCGACAGCAGCGTCCAGAACATGGGCGTCTATCGCGGCAATCTGAAAGCCGCCGACCGGCTTGCGGTCATGATGCAGATCTCCACCCAGTCCGGCGGCTACAATCATTGGAAGGGCTACCAGAAGCGGAAGGAAAAGATGCCGGTCTGCATCATTCTCGGGTGTCCGCCGGTGGTGGAATATACTGGCCCCCAGAAAGTGAAACTGGGCGTGGACGAACTGACCGTCGCGGGCGGTCTCGCCGGTGGGCCGATCAACACGGTGAAGGCGAAGACCGTCGACCTTTATGTACCTGCCGAAGCCCAGGTGGTCATCGAGGGGTACATCGATCCGGAATACCTGGAGCCCGAGGGGCCGTTCGGCGAATCCCATGGCTATATCGCGCTCGAGGAGTACAACTTCACGATGGATGTCACCGCCATCACCATGCAGAAGAAGCCGGTGGTGAGTTCGATCATAAGTCAGGTGACGCCTAGCGAGAGCAGCGTCATCAAGCGCGTCGCCTACGAGCCGATGTTCAAATCCTATCTGCGGGACACGCTCGGCATCCGCTGCGTGCAGAAGGTGTCGCTACACGAACCGCTGACCAACCTTCGCCGCTTCGTTGCCATCACCGTCGACCGGGATGCCAAGAAAACCGAGATATGGCGGGCGCTCATGGGTATTTCCGCCTATCAGGCCGCGGTCGGGAAATACTGCATCGCGATCAATGACGATATCGATCCGGACAACGCGGACGCCATTCTTTGGGCCATGTCCTACCGCGCCAATCCGGTGAAGGATATTCAGATCATCGACTACCGGGCGCGCGGCCACGGGCCAGTCTTGAAGGAGGCCGACGAGGAGTCGACCATGCTGATCGACGCCACCTTGAAATACGACCTGCCGCCGGTGGCCCTGCCGACGAAGGAGTTCATGGAGCGCGCCAAGGACCTCTGGGAGGAGCTCGGTCTGCCGCCGCTAACCCCGGAAACGCCCTGGCACGGCTACTCGCTCGGCGACTGGAACACCAAGTGGGAAGCGATGGCGCGCCGCGCGACCGACGGCGACTATCTCTTGAACGGCGAGCGCACGGCGCAGCTCAAGATGAAGCTCCCCGACCCGCAGGTCTCGATCCGCGACGTCATGGGCGACGACTTCAACCCGGACGAGGAGTAGCCAGGTGCCCGAGCAGCCGCAGCGCCTGATCGTCGGCATCAGCGGCGCCTCCGGCGTGATCTACGGCATCCGCATGCTGGAAGTGCTGCGGGAGAGCCCGGTGGAGACCCATCTGGTGATCTCGAAATCGGCGGAGATCACCATCGCCTACGAGACCGACCGCAAGGCGGCCGACGTGAAGGCCCTGGCCGACGTGGTCTATCCGTCGGCCGATATCGGCGCTGCCATCTCCTCCGGCAGCTTCAAGACTCTCGGCATGGCGGTCGCTCCCTGCTCGGTGCGCTCGATGGGGGAGATCGCGTCCGGCGTCACCTCCTCCCTGCTGACGCGGGCCGCCGACGTGGTGCTCAAGGAGCGCCGCCGGCTGGTCCTGATGCTGCGCGAGACGCCGCTCCACGCGGGCCACATCCGCGCGATGCAGGCGGTCACGGAGATGGGCGCCATCGTCGCCCCGCCGGTGCCCGCCTTCTACGCCCGGCCCAAGAGTATCGAGGAGATGGTCGACCAGACCGTCGGCCGGGTGCTGGAC
>JAYPOZ010000095.1:0-17738 GCA_038131165.1 Rickettsiales bacterium
AGATTCACATGATCGTTCGGATGCACGGGATCTTTCGAGCCCAGCATACCACCCAACGCTTCAATCGCTTTGTTGGCGATCACTTCGTTTAAATTCATATTCGTTTGCGTGCCGGAACCGGTCTGCCAGATCACGAGCGGAAAATGATCCGACAACGCGCCGTCCGCGACTTGGCGGGCAGCTTCGACGATGGCCCCGCCGATTCTGGCATCGAGACGGCCCAGCGCCATATTCGCGCGCGCCGCAGCCAGTTTCTGGACACCTAAAGCACGGATCAAGGGCATCGGCATGCGTTCGCCGCCGATCCGGAAGTTCTCCAGACTGCGCTGCGTTTGCGCTCCCCAGTACCGGTCGGCCGGCACCTCAATTGTCCCCATCGTATCGGATTCGGTTCTCGTCTCTGTCGAATTTTCCATGACCAACCTTTCGTCCCTCGTAATCATCCCGTATCCGGAATTGGCAGAACAACCCATGCAGACGCATTCTAGCCCAAAACAGGAGAGCCAAACCAAAATCGCGGCAGCGGTAGCTTCCGCACCCGGGCCGATCGTTCGAATTCATGCGAGCGATATATTCAGTGATCTGCGCCCCCGAAATGTCCGTATCAGTATCGGTGGTCCCCTCCTCGTCCCTCCCGTGACCGCCAAGAAAAGACAAGCAAGGACCAAATCGATGAACACCTGCATTTCTCCATTGGCGCTGAAGAAGCCGGAGCACGATAACGCCTCACCCTTATCCGGAGAGCGCCCGACGCGCGCGGAAGCCGAGTCGGCGGTGCGGACACTCCTGCGTTGGGTTGGGGACGACCCGGAGCGAGAAGGCCTCGCAGATACTCCGGCTCGGGTGGTGCGCTCTTATGACGAATTCTTTGCCGGTTATGATCTCGATCCCGGCGAAATACTGAGCCGCACCTTCGAAGAAACGGATGGCTACAATGAGATGGTCTTATTGCGCGGCATCAATTTCGAGAGCCATTGCGAGCATCACATGGTGCCGATCATTGGCACAGCACACGTGGCGTACATACCGGATCACCGGGTCGTCGGCATCAGCAAACTCGCTCGTGTCGTTGAAGCTTATGCAAAACGGTTGCAGATTCAGGAGCGCCTCACAACGCAGATTGCCAAAACGATCGAGGCCGTCCTCCGGCCAAAGGGGGTTGGTGTGGTTATCGAGGCGCAACACCAATGCATGACCACGCGTGGTGTTCATAAGTCAGGCGTCGCAATGATGACCAGTTGCATGCTTGGTGATTTTCGGGACGATCCGGCGACTCGCGCTGAATTTCTCGCATCGCTGCAACGTTAACCGCACGACATCATCCGCGACCTATAGTCCCAGCTCATAATACGTCGCGGCCGGATGACAATGGCCACCTCGTTGGAAGCGCCTTTCAGCAACCAACGGCGGAATTTGGTGTCTTCGGTCCCGATATACCGGTCAATAAGCCCCCGCAGGCGCTCCGCCCCCTGCGTCCCGTCGATCTCGGCCTCTCCCTGCCCCCGCACGCCGAAATAGGGCGGAGTCTCTCCGGCAATTTCGAAAGCGCATCTCGGATTTTGGCGCAACAACCCGACGACCCGCGCGTTACGCCGGCATGCACAGTACAAAAGACCGCCGTCGTATTGAAACCAGAGCGAGACCACCGAGGGCCATCCGGCCGATGAGACAGCCGAGACGCGAATCGGAATGACCGCTTCTTCCAGGTACGTTTTTACCTCCGCGGGGCGCCACGGGCCGGTAAACACTGGCGAGGCGTTCTGCGTGGCGGGCATCGCCGATGCGCTCTCCATGCCGAAACCCTCGGCATCAGATGTTTTTGAAGAAATCCTGGCCCTTGTCGTCGGTGACGATAAAGGCCGGGAACTTCTCTACTTCGATCCGCCAAATAGCTTCCATCCCAAGATCCTCGAACGCAATGCATTCGACCTTCTTGATACAATCGAGCGCAAGACGGGCCGCAGGGCCACCTATGGAGCCGAGATAAAACCCGCCGTTCTTCTGGCATGCTTGGCGGACAATGTCGGACCGGTTGCCTTTCGCCAGCATAATCATCGAGCCGCCGGCCTCTTGAAATTGGTCGACATAGGAATCCATCCGCCCCGCCGTCGTCGGCCCAAACGAACCCGAGGCGTAACCCGTGGGCGTCTTTGCGGGACCGGCATAATAGATCGGATGGTCCTTGAAGAACTGCGGCAGCGGTTCGCCCTTTTCCAGCCCTTGGCGAAGCCGCGCATGGGCCAAATCGCGGGCGACGATGATCGGCCCGGTCAGCGAGAGCCGGGTTTTCACCGGATAACGCGTCAGGGTGCCGAGTATCTCCGACATCGGACGGTTGAGATCGATTTCCACCACCTCGCCACCCAGTTCCTCGTCGCCGATGTCCGGCAGGTACTGCGCTGGGTTGGCTTCGAGCTGCTCAAGGAAGATGCCGTCCTTGCTGATCTTACCGACGATTTGACGATCGGCCGAGCATGAAACGCCCATGCCGATCGGCAGACTGGCTCCGTGACGCGGGAGGCGAATCACGCGGACGTCGTGGCAGAAATACTTGCCGCCAAACTGGGCTCCGATTCCCATCTGGCGCGTAAGCTCCAGTATCTCCTGTTCCATCTCCAGGTCCCGGAAAGCCTGGCCGAGGTCTCCCCCCGTGGTCGGCAAGGCATCCAGATAGCGGGCCGAGGCCATTTTCACCGTCTTGAGATTGTACTCGGCCGAGGTCCCGCCGATTACGATGGCGAGATGGTAGGGCGGGCATGCGGCAGTACCGAGCGTGCGGATTTTCTCGTCGAGAAAGGTCAGCATGGCCTCTTTATTCAGACGTGCGGGAGTCTCTTGATAAAGAAAGGTCTTGTTCGCCGAGCCGCCACCTTTGGCCAGGAAAAGAAACTTATAGGCGTCGCCGTCTTCGGCATAGATTTCGATCTGTGCCGGCAGGTTGGTGCGGGTATTGGTCTCTTCGTACATCGACACCGGCGAGACTTGGCTGTAACGGAGGTTCGTCTCCGTATATGTCCGATGCACACCACGCGCGAGCGCGGCCTCGTCGCCACCGCCGGTCCAGACGCGTTGCCCTTTCTTGCCCATGATGATCGCAGTGCCGGTGTCCTGGCACATCGGCAGAATGCCGCCCGCCGCAATATTTGCGTTCTTCAGCATATCGTATGCGACAAAGCGGTCATTGTCCGACGCTTCGGGATCGTCAAGGATGGCTCTCAACTGTGCCAGATGTCCGGGACGCAGCAGATGGCTGACGTCGTGAAACGCCTCCGCCGCCAACAGGCTCAGTCCCTCCGGGTCCACCTTCAACACTTCGGCCCCATCGAATTCAAGCGTCTCGACGAAATCGTCAGAGAGTTTTCTGTAGGGCGTATCGTCTGCCCCTAAAGGCAGCAATTGATGGAATTCGAATGCTTGCTCGCTCATCTGACCGGCTCCCGCGAAGATTGGTTTTAGCGGATCGCAGTTTGCCCCGGCAAGAAAGACGAGGCCAGCCGGATTCAAGTCTCAAGCGGACTTGTCAGCTTTGCTTGGGAGGTCGACACCAGAGATTGTAGTAAACCTCGCCCGTGCGGTCGTTGAAGCTTTCTTCGATCACATAGAGATCGCGGTCCGTCCCGCAGAGCGTCCGCAAGAAAGCCTGCGCTTCCTTCTTTCGGTCGGCCGGCGCTATATCGCGCGGGAGCACAGCCAAGTTTGACGGCCAACGGACCAGAACTTCGTAACTGTCGCCGGGCCAGTTAATCTTGTCGCCCCGGCGTTTCACCTTCGCGATCAGGACACCGTTTTCATCGCCGGCCCGCTTTACACGGTATTCGGGCCATTCTTTGAAACGGTCGCCGTCGAACATAAAGCAGCCCGTAAGGGTTATGACGGAGAATACCGCCAACACCGTGGCCGAGATCGTTTTTCTAAACTGAATCATCATCTTGAACCGCTTCTGCCGAAGATATAGAAAGCGGCCCAATTTCGCGAAAGTCAAGAAAAACGCTAAAGTTGATCCGCATTGCTCTGGCCGATTGCGGCGCAAAGAACTCGCCACGCCAGCTTCACGATTGTTTGAAAAACATTCACTGCCTCGGAAGTTGTGATCCAGGCAACGAATGCCTACGTACCCCACAGAGCATGACAATTCGGTGACACAGGACACCCAATAAGATGACACTCGAAGACTCGAAAGAACCGAAGCGTTGGAATATTTCTCCCCATTGGATGCTGCTTGTCCCGGTACTGCTGATCGCGGGCGCCTTATCCGCGATCCTGACTGTAGCGAACCCGCCGGCAGGGAATGCCAAGATCAGCGCCGGATTGGGAACGCCATCCTTTGCAAGAGACTCGGATGACGCGCCGGAATTCAATCCGCCAGCGTTCGATGCCTATCATGTCGAAGAGGCCTATAGCGGCGATATCGACATCGGTGAAATCGACTGACAGCGCGAACGGGTCTAGATACGGCCGCCGCCAACTCGAATATTCGCACCGGCGGTATAAGACGCCTTGTCGCTCAACAGCCAAACGATCGCTTCCGCGATCTCTTCCGCTCGGGCAACGCGTCCGATCGGAATGCCGGGTCCTTGCGACCCCAGCTTATCCGGCGGCGGCATATCGGTCGCCGTCAGTCCTGGAGCAACGGTGTTTACCCTAATACCCTCGCCCGCGACTTCCTGGCTCAATCCGATCGTGAGGCTGTTCACGGCCCCTTTCGACGCGGCGTAGAGAACACCGGCACCGGGATTGCCGAGCCGTGCCGAGCCCGACGAGACATTGACGATGGCACCTCCGCTACCGCCGTGTTTTGTGGACATGCGCAGGATGGCTTCCCGTGCGCACAGGAAACAACCGCGAACATTGACATCCAGGACCCGGTCGATTTCCTCCGCCGCAAGCGTATCCACCCGTCCGCGCGGCCCGTGAATGCCCGCATTATTAACGAGCCCGGTGAGAGGACCCAGGGCCGAATCGACTTCCCGAAACATGCGCTGAATGTCCGCCTCGATGCCCGTATCCGCTTGGACGACGATAGCTTTGCCGCCGGCACTCTCGATGGTCTGGCGCACCGTCTCCGCCGCTTCGGCATTGCTGCGGTAATTGATGGCCACCGCATGGCCATCCGCTGCGCAGAGCAGCGCGGTGGCCGCGCCGATGCCTCGGCTACCACCGGTAATGAGGGTAACTTTACTCACGAGACCTCCATTTCGGGTCGGGATTGTCGGCTATTTCTTTCGGAAGGCATCGAGCGTCACGACTTTATCGTCGACGTCATCCGCCGTCGTCTCTTCCGCATCTACTGGACCCGATATCTCTTTCACAGCGGCACCGGCCTCGGCCTCCGGCGATGCAGGTGCCGTCATTTCGGCATCGCCCTCGAATTTCAGCTGCAAGCCGAAATTCACCGAAGGATCTGCAAAAGCCCGAATGGCCGTATACGGAACGACGAGGCGCTCCCGAATATCATTGAAGCTGAGGGTCACGTAAAACCTGTCTTCCTCGAGCGTCAGATCCCAAAACTGATGCTGCAAGACAATGGTCATCTCTTCGGGAAACTTCTCGTGCAAATGATCGGGAATCTCCACCCCTGGGAAAGCCGTCGCGAATGTCACGTAGAGATGATGAGCGCCCGAAAGGCCCGATTCGGCGACTTGGCCCAGGGCCTCGATGACGACGCTCCTCAAGGCGCGTTCGACCATGCGTTCGTAGCTCAGATAGTCCTCACTCATGGTCTGCTCGTCTCCTCGTTCGCCGCCGATATGGGATGACCGCGCAAAACAGTGGGGGGCTTCTGTTGCCCGGTGCCCCCCGGACCGCGCTTGCTTACTTAGCTAGAAGCTAATTAGGCAGCGAGGCGGGCTTCGCCCGCAAAGTTATCATTGGCATGTAAAGCCATGGCCCGATAACGGCGGTGCCATACCGAGAACAAGCCAAACCTTTATTACGTACGTCGATCCTGATTCGCCCCCATATGGGCGGCTGCCGAAGCAAGCCGCCCGAAACTGGTGGAGGCGCCGGGTACTGCCCCCGGGTCCGTAACGCTTATTCCGTAAGGCCATTTAGCGCTATAGTCGGTTGCCCGACCCTTTGAATATAGGAACTCCAGTGGGTACCGCACAAGGGGCATCGCATCGATCGGACGATCCCGATTTTTTTCTGCTTTCGTGCGGGATGGAATTCACACCGGGCGATTGCTGATGTAATCTCCGTCCCATGCAGCAATATCACGATCTCCTGCAACGCGTGCGCTCGGACGGTGTCTGGAAGGACGACCGCACCGGCACCGGTACCTATAGCGTCTTCGGCCATCAGATGCGCTTCGATCTCGCCGAAGGATTTCCCATGGTGACGACGAAAAAGCTGCATCTGAAGTCCATTATCCATGAATTGCTCTGGTTTCTGCGCGGCGACACCAATATTGCCTACCTCAAGGAGAACGGCGTCTCGATCTGGGACGAATGGGCGGACGAGAACGGTGATCTTGGCCCGGTCTACGGCGCCCAATGGCGCTCCTGGCCGGCGCCCGGCGGCGGCAGCATCGACCAGATCGCGAACGTCTTCGATCAAATCCGGCAGAATCCCGATTCGCGACGCCTGATCGTTTCGGCCTGGAATCCGGCGGAAGTCGACAACATGGCCTTGCCGCCCTGCCACTGTCTGTTTCAGTTCTACGTGCTGGAAGGCAAGCTCTCCTGCCAGCTCTACCAGCGCAGTGCCGATATTTTCCTGGGGGTCCCCTTCAACATCGCGTCCTACGCACTGTTGACGCAAATGATGGCGCAGGCCACGGGTCTCGAGGCGGGAGAGTTCATCCATACCCTCGGCGATGCGCATCTTTATTCCAACCACGTGGAGCAGGCGGACAAACAGCTCGCGCGCGCGCCCTATCCCTTGCCGACCATGCGAATCAATCCGGACGTGACGGATATTTTCGGTTTCCGCTACGAGGATTTTACGCTCGAGGGTTACCGCTTCCATCCGCATATCCCGGCCGCGGTCGCGGTATGATGGTCGGTCGGACCACGCCCCTGTCGACATGATCCTCACCCTTGTCGTTGCCATGTCGGAGAACCGCGTCATCGGACGCGACGGCGACCTCCCTTGGAAATTGCCGGGCGACCTGAAGCATTTCAAGGCAATCACGCTGGGCAAGCCGGTGATCATGGGCCGCAAGACCTGGGACTCGCTTTACGTCAAACCGCTGCCGGGCCGGCGCAACATCGTCGTCACCCGCAGCGACGAACTCGTTGCGGCGGGTGCTGAGACCGCCGGGTCGCTCGCGGCGGCGTTGGACCTGGTGGGCGGTGAGACGGAAGTCATGGTGATCGGCGGCGCAACGTTGTTCGAGGCCGCTTTGCCGAAGGCCCGCCGACTGCACTTGACCGAAGTGCATGCGGAGATCGACGGCGACACCTATTTCCCCGACTTCGACCGCACAGCGTGGCGCGTGGTCGGCCGGGAGGACCATCCCAGCGACGGTCCTTCGCCCGCTTACAGCTTCCTGCTGTTGGAACGGAAACCGGATACGTGACCTTCGAGTCGCAGACTCGCCGCGCCGTAAAGATTCAGGACGTCGAAGCGGCTGAACGCTACTACCGGTAGACCCGTGTCTTCGGCCAAGTCGCCCGCGAGCCATACCGGTATAGAAGCGAGCTTTAGGCACGCGTTAGCGGCTCCTCCATTGTCCGGGCACCCGGCGCCCTGATAGTCTGACCGGCACCATTTTGATCCGAGGATGTCCCATGCCCAAGTTATCCGAGCGTTTCGATCCCCAGTCAGTCGAATGGCGGCGGATCAGCGATCCCCGCGAACCCGGTTTCAAGATCGATTTCGAGTACAGCCTGCTCGGCTACGATCTGCCGAGCGGCCGGCTCGACATGCTGCTTCGGTTCTCGGGCAATGGCGGCCACTGCCGGCGGCACCGGCACATCGCCTCGACCGTGACGCTGGTCCTCGAAGGCGAGCAGCACGTCACGGAGATACGGGAAGACGGTTCGCGCGAAACGGTCGTCCGCAGGCAAGGCGATTACGCACTCGCCAGTACCGATGCGCTGCCGCACCTGGAGCGCGGCGGCCCGGAAGGCGGTACGCTCCTGCTCTCGATGCAGGCACCGGACGGACGCCTCTTCGAGTATTTCGACCGCGACATGAAGAGCGTGCGGGTGCTGACCATCGAGGAATATGTCGAAAGCTGGAACGAGGGCACGGCATACGGTGCGAGCGAAGCGGAGGTGGCTTGAGCGAATCGCCTCTACATTTCAAACTTAAGAATTTCCCCCACACGGACAGGTAACAGACTATGGCAGACTATCTTCCTCCGGCATTGGATTGGGTGCGCGAGCAGGTCGAACTTTACGAAAGCAGTGGCGGCACCGAAGGCACGACGTTGCGCGATACCGGCCTCCCCTGCATCATTGTCACGCACAAGGGCAACAGGACTGGCGGCATTCGCAAGATACCGCTGATGCGCGTCGAGACCGCCGGCAAGTACGTCCTCGTCGGCTCTTACGGGGGGCGCCCCAAGGATCCCGTCTGGGTACATAATCTGCGCGCCCATCCGGATGTGGAAATCCGCGACAAGACGGAGGTCTTCAAGATGCGGGTCCGCGAAGTCGCGGACGCGGCGGAACGCACTCGATTGTGGGAGATCGCGGCGGCGGCCTTCCCGCCCTATAACGATTATCAGGCGAAAACAGACCGCCGGATTCCGGTCTTCATCGCCGAGCCGGTCTGAATTTACCGCCCCTGCATCTCGCCGGCGCGCACGAAGGCGGAGATCGAGCCGCCGTCCACCTGGATGGTCGATCCGGTGATGAAGTCGGCGTCGGAGGAGGCGAGAAAGACCGCCGCCTTGGCGACGTCCTCGGGCTGACCCCAGCGGCCGACCAGGTTTTCGCTGTTCCAGGCGCTGCCGATTTCGGGATCGTCGGCGAGCGCCTGGTTCATCGGCGTCTCGATCATGCCGGGCGCCAACGCATTCACCCGGATGTTCTTGTCCGACATGTCGGCGGCAAGCGCCTTGGTGAAGGTCAGGAACCCGCCCTTTGCCGCGCAATAGCCGATCCGATTGGGCCGACCCTGCACGCTGGCGATGGAGCAGGTATTGACAATATGCCCGCCGCCCGCGGCCAGCATCAACGGGATGATCGCCTTGCAGACGAGAAAATGCCCGGTGAGGTTTACGTCGAGCATCCGCCGCCAATCCTCCTCGGTGTGTTCCAGGAAGGGCTTTACGACGCGGCTGCCCGCATTGTTGGCCAGAACATCGACGGTGCCGAAACGCTCTCCGACCGCCGCCGCCATCGCGGAAACCTGGCCCGAATCGCCGATATCGGCCGTAAGCGCGAAGGCAGCGCCGCCGGCATCCTCGACCAAACGGGCCGTCTCTTCGGCGCCGGCCGCGTTGAAATCGACCACCGCGACGGACGCCCCTTCCGCCGCGAAGGCGAGCGCGATGGCGCGCCCGATTCCCATGGCACCGCCGGTGACGACCGCTTTCTTGTCTTGAAGACGCAACATGTGTTTCCTTTCTAACTCACTTCCCAACCGTGGAGGCCGGATTGCCGCCCGTCCAGGTAAGGCAATTCAAAACGCCGTCAAACGACGTTGGCGCCGCCGTCCACATTCAGCGACACGCCGGTTATGAATTTCGATTCGTCGCAGGCCAGAAAGAGCGCCGCATAGGCGACGTCCCAGCCGGTGCCCATCTTCCCGCCGAGCGGCACCTTGGCGTCGCGTTCGGCGGCGATCTCCTCGCGCGGCTTGTTCCATTCCCGCGCCCGAGTATCCACCGCCATCGGCGTATCCATCAATCCCGGCAGGATGACATTGGCGCGGATGTTGTAGCGGGCATTGCGCGCCGCCGTCTGCTCCGTCAGCGCGATGACAGCTGATTTGGTGGTCTTGTATCCGACCCACGGATAGTTGCTCCAGGCCGCCATCGAGGAGATGTTCACGATGGCGCCGGACTTCTGCGCCCGCATGATCGGCAGCACATGCTTCGTCGCGTAGACCATGCCGCGCAAGTTGACCGCGACCAGCAGGTCGAACGCCTCGGTCGTGATGTCCTCGATCGGCGCATCGCCGCCAGCGACGCTGATGCCGACATTATTGTGCAGCACGTCGACCTGGCCCCACTCGTCGTGGCACAGCTTGATTGCTGCCGCGATCTGTTTTTCCGAGGTCACGTCGGCGACCGCCGCCCGCGCGACATTGCCCTCTTGCGTGATCAGGTCCACGGTTTCCTGAGCCGTCGACATGTCGCGGTCGACGACCAGCACCTTGGCCCCTTCGCGCGCGAACAGCATCGCCGTCGCCCGCCCGTTGCCGATCGCCGTGGTCGAGCCGCCGCTTTGTCCGCCGCCGATTACAATTGCCGTCTTGCTCTCGAGCCGCATGATGCCTCCGGGATTTTATCGTCTCGCGTGCTATCTCATATAGAGCGATCCAACGGCTTGGGAGGCAAGGCCACATGACCGAACTGACGACACTCATAGACGGGATTTATTTCGGCGAAGGACCGCGCTGGCGGGACGGGTATTTGTGGCTTTCCGACTTCTACGCGCATGAGGTTCTGAAGGTCGACGAGTCCGGCAACCGCAGCCATGTCGCAACGGTGCCCGAGCAGCCCTCGGGGCTCGGTTGGCTGCCGGATGGCTCGATGCTCATCGTCTCGATGAAGGACCGCCGGTTGATGCGGCTCGCGGATGGCGACCTCAGCGTCTATGCGGAGCTTTCGCCCATCGCCACCTGGCATTGCAACGACATGGTGGTAAGTGCGGACGGCCGGGCCTATGTCGGCAATTTCGGCTACGACCATTACACCGAACCGGAGGAGAAGCCCGCCAATCTGGTGCGGGTTGATCCTGACCGGTCCGTGCATCTCGCCGACAGCGGGCTCAAGTTCCCGAACGGCAGCGTGATCACGCCGGACGGCAAGACGCTGGTCGTCGGCGAGACGCGGGGCAATCGCCTGACGGCCTGGGACATCGGCGCCGGCGGCGCCCTCTCGAACCGGCGGGTCTGGGCCGATCTCGGGCCCAATTTCCCGGACGGCATCTGCCTGGACGAGGAAGGCGCCATCTGGGTCGCCGACCCGCGCCTGAAGGAGACCATCCGCGTGAAAGAAGGCGGCGCGGTCACACACCGGATTTCGACGGGAGATTTCGGCTCCTTCGCCTGTATGCTCGGCGGCGACGACCGCCGGACGCTCTATATCTGCACCGCGCCGGGCTCAGGTCCGGGGGCGGCGGAGGCGCGCAAGGGCCGGATCGAGCATTGCCGGGTCGAAGTACCGGGCGCGGGCTTGCCGTAATCTCGCAATCTATTTCCTTCCAGGATACTTAATTAACGATTGGGCCCGAATTCGTTAATTAAGTATCCTGGAAGGAAATTTGCGCGCTATTCGGGCAGCGGGAACTGATCGAGGTAGGGCTGGTAGCTCTCCTCCACATCCATCTCCGTAGAGGCCAGGAAACGGACGACCGCGTTGTAGAACGCCATGGTCACGATCACGTCGACCAGATGCTCCTTGGAGAAGTGGTGGGCGAGTTCCGCATAGGTGCCGTCGCTCACCTTGCCGTCGACGGTGATTTCCCGCGCTGCGCGCAACACCGCCTTGTCGATCGGCGCGAGGTCGCTTTCCTCGCCATTGCTCTCGGCGATTAATTTCTTCACATCGTCTTCGGTGACCCCGAAATCGTAGCCGATCTTGACGTGATGGCTCCATTCGTAGGGACTTTTGGCGAGCCAGCCGACCTGCAGGATTGCCAGTTCGCGCAGCCGCGCATCCATCGTCGTGCCGTAGCGGATGTATTGTCCCAGCGCCCCGAAGGCGCGCGCCGCGCCGGGGCTGTGTGCCAAAATCCGGTGCAGGTTGATGTTACGCTTGAGGAGTTCCTGATCCTCGGGCTTCAGATCGTCTTTATCGAGATACGGCAAGCGGGCCATGGTCCAACGGCTCCATCTGTGGTTCATCCAATACTGGAACAAGACCTAGAGCGAATGGGGCGCTGCAAAATCCCTAGGCGGCGTCTTCCATCAAACCGACGAACCGCTCGAACAGATAATGACTGTCCTGCGGCCCGGGTGAGGCTTCGGGATGGTATTGCACGCTGAAGACCGGGCGCTCGCGCAGCGCGATGCCTTCGAGCGAGCCATCGAACAGCGAGATGTGGGTCATGTCGACGGAATCGGGAAGCGAGTCGGCCGTTACGACGAAGCCGTGGTTCTGGCTGGTGATCTCCACCTTGCCCGTCTCCAGATCTTTGACCGGATGATTGGCGCCGCGGTGGCCATGGTGCATCTTTTCCGTCGTGGCGCCCAACGCCAGGGCCAGCATCTGATGGCCGAGACAGATGCCGAAGACCGGCATCCCGGCCGCAAGGACCGATTTGATCATGGGCACCGCATAAGCGCCGGTCGCCGCCGGATCGCCGGGGCCATTCGAGAGAAACACCCCGTCCGGCTGATGCCCCAGCACATCCTCCGCCGTCGCATCGGCCGGCACCACCGTCACCTTACAGCCGAGGCTCGCAAGATTGCGCAGGATGTTCCGCTTGGCCCCGAAATCGACCGCAACCACGTGAAAGCGCGGATCGGTCTGTTTGCCGTACCCCTTGCCAAGGGCCCAATTGGTCTCGTCCCACGTATAGGACTGCCGGCAGCTCACCTCTTTCGCCAGATCCATGCCTTCGAGACCGGGCCAAGCCGCCGCCTCCGCCTGAAGGGCCGCAATATCGAAACGGCCGTCGCGCGCATGGCAGATCACCGCCTGCGGTGCGCCGAGATCGCGGATGCGCCGTGTCAGACGTCTCGTATCGACATCCGCCAAACCGACCAGACCGTGCCCCTTCAGCCAATCGTCGTAGTGCCGAACCGCCCGCCAGTTCGCCGGCTCCGTAATGTCCGCGCGCAAAATACAGCCACGGGCCGCCGGGGTCATCGTCTCGATGTCTTCGTCATTGGCCCCGACATTGCCGATATGCGGGAAGGTAAAAGTGATGATCTGGCCGGCGTAGGACGGATCGGTCATGATTTCCTGGTAGCCGGTGAGCGACGTATTGAAACAGACTTCGCCGACGGCGCGGCCTTCCGCGCCCACGCCCTGGCCCCAAAAGACGGTCCCGTCGGCCAAAACCAAGACCGCCGTCGTTCCTTCGGGCGGCGTTGGGGCGGATTTCGTCGAGTCGGACATTGGGACCACTCTGTTGGTTTCCGGAAAACCGTTTTGGATCAATCCGTTCAACGATTTCCGGGCGTCACGGCAACTAGAACGCCGGGGAATTGGCTGGATTTCTAAGCAAAAGGCATGCCGTCGTCAAGAGCCAATATAATAAATTTATTAATTAATTTCAATATGTTAGCAATATTTATCTGATTGCGCCGCATAACGTGTTCTAGTAGTGTTTGCGGTTATCGCCAATGATCGTGGGGGGCACGGCATGCTGCGCGAGCAGCTCGATACGGCGTTGAAAGACGGCCTTAAAAGCAAGGACAGTTGCACGGTTTCGACCGTTCGGCTCATTTTGGCTGCGGTGAAGGATCGGGATATTGCGGCCCGGAGCAAGTCCGACCAGCGGCCTGTGGATGACGACGGCATTCGCGAATTGCTGCAAACGATGATCAAACAGCGCCGCGAGAGTATCGAGATGTACACCAAGGGCTCCCGGCCCGATCTCGCCGAGCGGGAAGTCCGCGAAATCGACGTTATCGAGCGTTTTCTGCCGGCCCAGATGGACGAAAGCGCCATGCAGGCGGCCGTGGACGCCGTCATTCAAGAGACCGGCGCCAGCGGCCTGAAGGAAATGGGATTGGTGATGTCCGCATTGCGCGAACGCTACCCGGGCGCCATGGATTTCAGCAAGGCCGGCGCGATGGCGCGGGCGGCTTTGTCTTAAAACGGACCGGTCTGCGGCGCCTCCGATTTTGTAACGAAGGGTGCCACGGATTCTTCCGCGAAGGGTGTCTTTGGGATACACTGAACTTACCTTGGTTATCGTACCGAGGCGCATGGCCCCAGATCGTACGAGCCCGCCTTCTTGAGCCGCAAGCGAAAGGTGTCGGATCAGCACATGAGCTTCCCCAACCGCTTCCTCGACGAACTGCGCACCCGCACCTCTCTGGTGGACGTCGTAGGTCGAAAGGTCAATTTGCAGCGTCGCGGACGGGAACACACCGGTCTCTGTCCCTTTCATAAGGAAAAGACCCCCTCTTTCACCGTGAACGAGGAGAAGGGGTTTTTTCACTGTTTTGGATGCGGCCAGCACGGCGACATCATAAGCTTCGTGATGGAGACGGAGAATTTGAACTTTCCCGAAGCGGTCGAACGCCTGGCGTCGGATGCCGGTATGGAAGTGCCGCGCGCGACACCGGAAGATGCCCGGCGGGAAAGACAAAGAGGCGGCCTGATCGAAGCCATGGAAGCGGCGACGCTCTGGTACCAGCAGCGCCTGCACGGCCCCGAAGGCAAGCCGGCCCTCGACTATTTCATCCGCCGCGGCCTGGACCGCGAGACCATCGCTGCGTTCCGACTCGGATACGCGCCGCAATTGCCGCGGGGCGAGGCCAGCCGGCTGGTGGCGGACCTCAAGCGCCAAGGTTTCGAGGAAGGCATGCTGCTCGAAGCGGGTCTGCTGACCGCGCCCGACGACGGCCGCGCGCCCTACGACTTTTTCCGAGGCCGCGTTATGTTCCCGATCACAGACCGGCGCGGCAAAGTCATAGCCTTCGGCGGACGGGTCCTCGGTGACGGAGAGCCAAAGTATCTCAATTCGCGGGACACCCCTCTCTTCGACAAGCGCCGCACGCTTTATAATCTGGCCCGCGCCCGCGAATCCCTCCGCGATGCGCCGGAGGTCATCGTCGCGGAAGGTTATATGGACGTGATCGCGCTCGCGCGCGGCGGCTTCCCGGCAGCGGTGGCGCCTCTCGGCACGGCCCTGACCGAAGAGCAGATCGAAGCCCTGTGGAAGCTGGTCGAAGAACCGGTACTGTGCTTCGACGGCGATAACGCGGGACAAAGAGCGGCCGGCCGAGCGGCGGAACGCGCGCTGCCGCTTCTCAAGCCCGGCAAGTCCATACGTTTTGCCTTTCTCCCGCAAGGTGAGGACCCCGACAGCCTTCTGGAGGCGCAGGGTGCGGCCGCCTTGCGTACCGTTCTCGACGCGGCCCGGCCGTTGGCCGATGTGGTCTTTGAATTGGAACGCGCTGCAGGGCCGGTGGATACCCCCGAGCGCATGGCCGGCTTCAAGGCGCGCTTGCGCCAGAAGGCCGCGCAGATCGCCGACCCGATCGTTCGCGAACAGTACCGTGCGCTTTTCGACGAGCGCACCGCGCCCGCACCGCGCCGGCCCGGCCTGCGCAAACGGAATGCTCGGGGGAGCTGGGAAGTCATGGAAACGCGGCCACGCACGAATCTCGCCGCCGCCGCGTCGAGTACGCTTTGGCAACGCCTGTTAATGGCAGCTCTGATCAATCATCCGTCATTGTTCGACGAATACGGCGAATCTCTGATCGACGTTTCTTTGGATCCAAACCTTGACAAACTCCGCGGCGAGCTTCATGTCATCTTCGCCGCGAATCCGGACCTTGACGTACAGGTGCTGCATAGCCACCTCAATGACAGCGGATTCGCGGATATTCTATCGCACGTGCTGGATCGGCGTGTTTTGGAACACGGCGCATTTGCACGTTCCGATGCGCCGTTGGAGGCGGCGCGCGAGGGCGTTGGTCGGATATTGACCGAGTTTCAACGCCAGCGGCAGCTCGCGGATCTTAAAGCCTACGGGCGCGAGGCCGCGCGTGATGGCACAGACGAGAGTTATGCCCGGTTCCTGCAACGCAGCGATATCGTTCGGGAATCGGCGGAAGCAGAAGATGGTGCGGTATAAGCGCGCCGCGATTTGGGGGTTAGGGGCCGCACGCCGCAGAACGCGGCGCGCGTAACTGGTTTAACGACCTGCGACTACGAGGGCGAGAGCGAATGGCGACGAAGGCAGCAGCAGTACGCGAAAACGAAGCCAACGACCAGAATGACACGACCGCCGACGGTCCGCTGATGGATAGCGTGACCGCTGCGGTCAAGAAACTGATCGCACGAGGCAAAGAGCGCGGATACATCACGATCGACGAGTTGAACGCCGTCATGCCGCCGGACGATTCCGCTTCCGAACAAATAGAAGATGTGATGACGCTCTTCTCGGAAATGGGCGTCAACGTCGTCGAAAACGAGGAAAGCGAAGAGGTCGGCGAGCGTGCGGACGGCGCCGTCGCGAACGATTCGCGTCCGGCCGGCAACCTGAACGACGACGATATCGGACGCACGGACGACCCGGTCCGAATGTATCTGCGGGAAATGGGAAGCGTCGAATTGCTGTCGCGAGAAGGCGAAATTGCCATCGCGAAGCGGATCGAGGCCGGCCGAGAAAAAATGATCGGCTCTCTTTGCGAGAGCCCGTTGACCATGCGGGCCATCGCGCATTGGCATGATGCCCTCGTCGAGGGCGAGCTGCTGCTCCGGGACGTGATCGATCTGGATGCCACGTACGGTGGCGACGAGCCCGACGAAAGCATGCTTAAAGACGAAGAGGACATCGACGAAGAAGACGTCGAGCGCGATGTCGAGGAAGCCAAGGCAGCAAAAGCCTCGAAGGTCGCCGCCGAGGCCAAGGCTGTACCTGCCGGCAACGGTGCCGCGGCGCCGGAGGGTGACGGGGAAGCGAAAGCCGACGGCGAGAGCAGCGAAGACGACGACGATGACGATCAGGACGAAGTCAACGTCTCCCTCGCGCAAATGGAAATGGAGCTCAAGCCCCAAGTCCTTGAGACATTCAAGCAGATCGCTGCGACCTACAACAAGCTGCAGCGCGCCCAGGACAAACGCCTCTCGACGCTGCAAAGCGGGGAAACCGTCTCCAAATCGACGGAACGCACCTACGAGAAGCACAAGCGCGCGCTCATTCAACTGATGGAAAACATCCATCTGAACAATCTGCGAATCGAGCAGCTCGTGGAACAGCTCTACGAGCTGAACCGCGAATTGACCAAGGCGGAGGGCCAATTGCTGCGCCTGGCCATGGACAGCAAAATCCAGCGCGAGGAATTTCTCGACAATTACTACGGCTTCGAGGTCGACCCGAATTGGGGCGATCACATCAAGAATCTGCGGAAAAAAGTCTGGGGCGATTTTGTGCGCAAGAACATCGAGCATATTGAGGGCTTGCGCGCCGTTGTTGCGGAAATCGCCCTGGCGGCGAGCATGCCGCTGCCGGAATTTCGCCGCATCGTCCGCACCGTCCAGCAGGGCGAGCGCGAGGCAGGCCGGGCCAAAAAGGAAATGGTCGAGGCCAATTTGCGGCTGGTGATCTCCATCTCGAAGAAATACACCAATCGCGGCCTGCAATTCCTCGACCTCATCCAGGAAGGCAATATTGGCCTGATGAAGGCGGTCGATAAGTTCGAATACCGCCGCGGCTATAAGTTCTCGACGTATGCGACCTGGTGGATTCGTCAGGCAATCACCCGCTCGATCGCGGATCAGGCGCGCACCATCCGTATCCCGGTCCATATGATCGAGACGATCAACAAGCTGGTCCGCACGTCGCGGCAGATGCTGCACGAGATCGGCCGCGAGCCGACGCCGGAAGAATTGGCGGAGAAGCTCGCCATGCCGATCGATAAGGTTCGCAAGGTCCTGAAGATCGCCAAGGAGCCGATCAGCCTCGAGACGCCGATCGGCGACGAGGAAGACA
>JAYPOZ010000096.1:0-15164 GCA_038131165.1 Rickettsiales bacterium
AAGTCGACGTGCTGCTCGATGGAGATGATCATATTGCTCTTGACCGAAGGACTCCCGGGCCCCGTGATCATGAAGAGGTTGGGGAACGCTTCCGACATAAGGCCGAGGTAAGTCCGCGGCCCGGCGTACCATTTCTGCTTCAGCGTCTGGCCCTTGCGGCCTTGGATGTCGACGTTGAAGAGGGTGCCGGTCATGGCGTCGAAGCCGGTCGCGAAGACGATGCTGTCGAAGGTGTAGCTCTTGCCGTTGGCGATCAGCCCGTCCGGGGTGATCTTCTCGATCGGCTTGGCGCTGATATCGACGAGGTCGACATTGTCGCGGTTGTAAGTCTCGAAATAGCCGGAGTCGATGCAGATGCGTTTGGTGCCGATGGGGTATGTCTTCGGCGCCAGCAACTCGGCGGTCTCGGGGTCCTTCACGATCCGGCGGATTTGCTCGCGCACGAATTCCGACGCGGTGTCGTTCGCCTCCTGATCGGTCAGCAGATTGTTGAACGACCCCAGATACCCGGCACCGCCGATCTCCCAGCGTTTCGCATAGGTTTCCTGGCGCTCTTCCTCGCTCACGGAGAGGGCCGGTTTATCGTTGAGGTCCTTCAGGCTGCCATGCGACGTGTAGCGCATTTCCTGGCGCTTGTCCGGATAGCTTTCTTTCCAGGTGCTTTCGTATTCCGGCGTCATCGGCTCGTTCTGCGACGGGATCGAGTAGTTCGGCGTCCGCTGGAACACGGTGACGTGCGCGGCCTGCTCCGCGAGCACCGGGATGGCCTGAATGCCCGACGAGCCGGTGCCGATGACGGCGATGCGCTGGCCGGTGAAATCCACGCCTTCGTGGGGCCAGTTTCCGGTGTGGTATGTTTCGCCCCGAAAGTCGGAGAGGCCGTCGATGTCCGGCGTCTGCGCGGTCGAGATGCACCCGGTCGCCATGATGAAGTGCCGGGCCGCGACCCTCTCGCCGGTATCCGTTTCGATCTGCCAGCGGCGCGCGCCTTCGTCGAAATGCGCGGACGTCACGGAGGTGTCGAAGTCGATGTCCTTGCGCAGGTCGAACCGGTCGGCCACGTGATTCGCATAGGCGAGAATATCCGGCTGCGCCGAGAATTTCTCCGGCCAGTGCCATTCCTGCTGCAATTCCTCGTCGAAGGAGTAGGAGTACTGCATGCTCTCGACGTCGCAGCGGGCACCCGGGTAGCGGTTCCAGTACCAGGTGCCGCCGACACCGCCGCCGCGCTCGAAGACCCGCGTGGAAAACCCGAGGCCGCGCAGGCGATGCAGGAGATAGAGACCCGAAAATCCGGCGCCGACGATAACCGCGTCCACTGTTGACGGTGCGCTCTGCTGTTTCGACATGCAACTCTCTCCAAAAGGCCCGTGGGGGAATTGGATAGTAAACTATACAAATCGCGCCGATTTGGAAGTCTGGGGGCCGCCCGGCATTGGACTTCGCCGTATCCCGGTGCCAGATAAGGAAGACCGCCACGGGAGGTTTTCCATGATCATCACCGATATCCGGACGCACCTGCTCTCCGTTCCCTTTGCCGATCCGCCGAAAACCGGCTTTCTGACGCTGCCGAACATCGATCTGCTGGTCGTCGAGGTGGAGACGCGGTCCGGCGTCGTCGGGACCGGCCATCTGCACCCCTTGGCAGGCGGCATGCGGACCCTGGAGACCTGCATTCAGGAAATGCTGAAGCCGTTGCTGCTCGGCGAGGACGCGCGCGAGGTCGAGGCGTTATGGCGCCGGATGTGGCAGGCGACCTTCATTCAGGGCCGGATGGGGATCACCGTGATGGCGATGTCGGCCCTCGATATCGCGCTCTGGGACGCGGTCGGCCGGGAGGCGGGCGAACCGCTCTGGCGGCTTTGGGGCGGCAAGCCGGACCCCTTGCCGGTCTATGGCTCGGGCTGCTTTCGCGGCCTCGGCCACGACGGCATGATCGAGAAGGCCGAGCGCTTCGTGGGCGAGGGTTTCAAGGCGATCAAGATGCAGGTAGCGCATCTTTTCACCCATGACGAGGATGTCGCCAATGTCCGCGACATGCGGGCGGCCCTCGGCGGCGATGTCGAGATCATGGTCGACGTGAACCAGGGATGGACGGTCGAAGAAGCGATTTCGGTTGGCAAGCGGATCGACGAGTACGATCTCACCTGGCTCGAAGAGCCGGTGATGGCGGACGATTTCGACGGCTACCACGCCATCGCCGACGCGATCCGCACCCCTGTCGTCGGCGGCGAGAACAACTTCACCCACCACGATTTCAAGCCGTTCTTCGCCAGCGGGAAAATACCGATCCTGCAGCCGGATATCATGCGCGGCGGCTATACGGAATTGCGCGTCATCGCCGAGCACGCCGATAAGGCGGGCCTCACCATGGCGTGGCATATGTTTCCGGAACTCAGCGTGCACCTGACCGCGTCGATCCCGAATCCGTCCTGGCTCGAATATATGGGGTGGTACGATCACCTGTGGGTCGAGCCGAACAACCCGTCGGGCGGCATGATGGCGCCGCCCGAGCGGCCCGGTCACGGCATGGATTTCAAGCCGGAGCTGTTCCGCGAGTTTCCCTACGCGGGATAGGCGGGTTACTGAGCCGCCGCGGCGGTGACGTCGGTGCCTGTTTCGCCGTGTCGCGGCAGGATCGAGCGGACGAACGCACCGGCCTGCTGGGCGGCCGAGCGCAGCTCGAACGTCTCGAGAAGTTTCCACATGACGATGGGAATGCCGACGATATCTTCACCGCGAACTTCGTAGATTCGGCACGGCCCGGCGGTGACGTAGTCGAATTCTTGCGGCTTGCCGTGAAGGATTTGTTCCTCGCCGAAGACGCTGCGGGGGCCGAGGGTCTCTACCGTCTCGTCGCCGATGTTGCGGTCGATTTCGCCGGTATGGACGATGAAGATCGCGTCTGGCGGCAAATCCTCGATGGCGATACCGGCCTTGTCGTATTCCCGCACCTTCATCGCCTTTGCGATCTTGTTCTGCACCGGCGGCGAGATGGTTTCGCCGAACAGCCAGGTTTGCTCCAGGACTTCGCGATTTTCGAGGAGACGCGCGATATCGC
This sequence comes from Rickettsiales bacterium, assembly GCA_038131165.1. Classification (GTDB taxonomy): domain Bacteria; phylum Pseudomonadota; class Alphaproteobacteria; order UBA8366; family UBA8366; genus UBA6544. Next base: position 3,062 of record JAYPOZ010000096.1, read on the forward strand.
TTTCCAGCCCGTTCTGGCGGATGAAGCCGAAATAGGAATTGTTCGTCAGCCGCAGTGCCTTCACGTAACTCACCGTCCGATAGGTGGAGTTCGAGACGTCGCCGTGAAAACCGGAGAGTTCGCCGATCAGACCGCCCGCCGAGATGACGTTGTAGACATTGTCCTCCGAGCGGATTTTCTCGACCGTGCCGGTCAGGATCAGATAGACATCGTCCAGCTTTCGGCCCTTGCGCAGGATGATCGAGCCCGGCGTGAACTCGACGATGGGATGATTGAGCAGGGTTCGCAGATAGCGCGGTTCCATGGACGGGAAATAATCGCGCAGAAACTCGAAGGAGAAGCGGCGCAGATTGTCGGTCTGATCCGGCACCATGGCGTCGACGACGCCGAACATCGCGCTGGAGCCGATTTCCTTTTGCTTGTTGGTCAGCGGATCGGCGCGATGGGCGAGAACGATCTTGCCGGAATGGTCGTCCTCGAAGTCGAGCGCTTCGCCGTGGATCATGCCGCCGCCGATATCCACCTTCTTGAGGTCTGCCTCCGTCAGGTATTCCTTCTTGGTGTTGTCGAACAGGGCTTGCGAGATGCCGGGCGCGTCGTCGTCGTCCGTGATCATCCCCTTCAGCACGTCCAGCGACGCGATGTCGGCCAAATGGGAATAGGTAAGATAGCGTCCTTCCCAAAAGGTCCGGAAGTAGAAGGAACTGGTCTCGACCGGATGCGGCGACATGATTGGCCGCACTTCGAGGCCGTCGACATCGTTCCACTCGTTGAAGGTAAGATCGACGACGTTGAAATAACTCGGGATCACGTCTTCGTCTGTCGACAGCAGCGACGACAGTTTCTTGAAGACCGACGCCCGCACCAGGGGTGTCGCGTAATATTTGATCCTGTGGTCGGTGCGCATGAGGCTGGTGAGGCCGGCGAAATGGTCGTCGTGGCAATGGGTATGGAAAATGCCTTCGATCTCGTTGACGCCGATGCCGAGCGCGGTGAGCGTATAGGAAATGTTCGGTCCCGCATCGATCAGGTAGATCTTGCCCTGATAGACGATGATGCTCGCCATGCAGGGGCGATTGACGTCCCAGCCGTCGCCCTGGCCGGAATGAACGATCGAGAAATAATCGCGCTCGATGCTTTTGAAGCCGAGCGGATAGGCCGAGCGGTCGTTGCGGCCCCGCTTGACGGTGAGGTCGACGGTCACGCTTTCGCCGCCATAGGCGACCTCGAAAACGTTCGTGCGCTTGCGCGTGATGGTGACGCCGTTCCGGATTTCGGTGGTCTCGTTCTCGACGATCAGGTGATCGAGCAGTTCTTCCGTCGCCAGGATCTTGCCGAAGGCGAATTTCAGCTTCATCCGCATCAGCTCGTGGGCGCGTTCGGGCGCGACCCCGGCGGTCATCATCTCTTCCTTCGATACCAGCCCGTAATTGCCGCGGTAGATGTATTCCATCTGCGAGGCAACCTGTTCCTTCGAGCCGAGGATGAGGGGTTTTACGCCCTTGTTGTTCGGATGACCGGGAATGATCATGCCCTGCCGGTAGAGCATCTGGAGGACCGGAAATTCGGCAAGATTGCAGAACTTGCCGTTCTGCAGCGCCACGTCGGACAGCAGGATCGCGTTGGGTCCGGTCTCGAAATGAACGCCGTTTTCGGAAGTCGGCACGATCAAACGCCGTTGCATCAGATGTTTGACCGAATCTTCGGGACAGCCGCAGAGCATGTACAGACCGGCTTCCGGGATTTCGACCCAGTAGACGCCCCGGATTACTTCCATCCGTTTGATCTTCGACATTAGTCGCGCCTCCGCGCTCGCATGTATTCCGTTTGGCGTCCGCCCGACGCGTCAGGTAGAGCGCGGAAAGAATATCCCTGCAGAGCGAGCCAGTCGGCCTGCATTCCCCTCTCCCGCCAACAAATTCGCCCGAAGAGTACTTTCGGAGTCTGACGGCAACCTTTCCGGTGGGACAATGATTTTCCGATCATCGGCGGATTGTACATAAGTGATTGTTTTTGGAGAGTCCTTGCGCCATCACTTTGATGTGCGCGGCGGATTGTTACCGCGAATTGCGGCTATCCGAAGGCAAAACCTTCGTAACCGTTCGCGACGACTTCTTCGCATTTCCTGAAATAGGCCGGAATGCCCCCGTAATAGGGCAGGAACACGCGGGCCTTTCCGGCCACATTGGCCCCCAGATACCAGCTGTCGGCGGCGGATTTAAGGCCCCGCGCGCCGACTTCCTGGTGATGGTCCCACCAGGCCTTCTCGGCTTCCGCTTCCGCCTCGATGGTGGTGTAGCCGTGCGCCTTGGCGTGGCCGAGGCAGCCAGCGATCCAATCCACATGCTGCTCGATCGTCGGCAGCATGTTGGAGAAGACCGAGGGGCTGCCCGGGCCGGTCACGGTGAACAGATTCGGGAAATCCGTCATGGCGAGGCCGAGGTAGGAGGTCGGCCCGTCGGCCCAGCGTTCGGCAAGCGCGGCGCCGTTGCGGCCGCGGATATCCACCCGGGTCAGGGCGCCGGTCATGGCGTCGAACCCGGTCGCGATCACCAGCGTGTCGATCTCGTAGTCGCGGCCATGGACGCGGACCGAAGTCGGGGTGATCGCCTCGATCGGCCGACCCTTGACGTCGACCAGGGTGACGTTGTCGCGGTTGTAGGTCTCGAAATAGCCGATATCGACGCAGAACCGTTTGGCACCGATGATGTTCTTGGGGCAGAGCGCTTCCGCCGTCTCGGGGTCGTCGACGAGGGCGCGGATCTTGGCGCGCACGAATTCCGCCGCGATGTCGTTGGCCTTCCGGTCCATCATCAGATCGCCGAAGGCGCTCATGAAGCCGAGTCCGCCGCGCTGCCAGTTGCGCTCGAAGGCGGCCTCTTGCTCCTCCGGCGTCGCTTCCAGCACGGAGTCCTTGCTGTAGACGATGTCGAGGCCGCCCGGCGTGGTTTTCGCCCGCGCCCGCATCTCGGCGTAGTGCGCCTTGATCTCCGCCTCCAGTTTGGCGTCGAGCGGCCCGTTATGGGCCGGGACGGCGTAATTCGCGGTACGCTGGAAGACCGTCAGGTGATCCGCCTCGCGCGCGATATGGGGTATCGACTGGATGGCCGAGGACCCGGTGCCGATGACGGCGACCCGCTGGCCCTTGAAGCTGACCGGCTCGTGGGGCCAGAGCGCCGTGTGGTAGGTCGGGCCGGCGAAACTGCTCAATCCGTCGATCTGCGGCCAGTTCGGAGCCGAAAGGCAGCCTGTCGCCATCACGAAGAAGCGCGCCGTCGTGGTGCCGCCGTCCTCGGCCGTCAGGGTCCAACGGGCCGCCGACTCGTCGAAGCGGGCCGCCGCGATCCGCGTGTCGAACTGAATGTCCCGCCGCAGGTCGTATCGCTCCGCCACATGGCGGGCATAGTCCAGGATCTCCGGCTGCGGCGAGTAGCGTTCCGACCACGACCATTCCTGCTGCAGTTCCAGGTCGAACTGATAGGAATACTGCATGCTCTCCACATCGCAGCGCGCCCCCGGATAGCGGTTCCAGTACCAGGTGCCGCCGACGTCCGAGCCGGCCTCGATCACCCGGGCGCTCAGGCCGAGGGCCCGCACCCGGTGCAGCAGATACATGCCGGCGAAACCCGCGCCGACGATGATGACGTCGTAAACCTTTTTACTCATTCGAATTCAATCCTCGTTCGGGCCGCCGTCACGCGGAGCCCCCTTGTTCGCCGACAGGGCGTAGCGGAAATCGCAATGGGCGGCGCCTTTCATGATTGTCTGGGTCCGCTTGAATTCGATGTCGGGATTGTAGCCGATGCAGAAATCGCCGTCGCGCTGGCAGGACAGCAGGTCGCCGATGTCGCCGAGGCCCATCTCCCGGTACATCTCCGCATAGCGGCAGCGCTTGACGTTGAAGTGCAGCGTCGTCGGGCTGCTCTCCAGCACCTCGATCTCCAATGCATCCTCCGTGGTCCAGAGCGACAGCAGGTCGTAGAAATCCGCGAGATCGGGAGCGCGCTCGTGCTTTTCCGCGAAATCGGCGCCCTGCTGGATCGCCGCCTTGCTGACGGTCTCCTGCAGGACGGCGCGCGCCTCCGCCTCGCCGAAACGGTCGCGGACCGCCTCGTACATGTGACGCAGCACGTTGGCCTCGATCCGCCGCTGATGCAAAATCGGTAAGGGGTCCATGGGCGTCCTCGCGCGGGTTTCGTATTCTCTCGACGAACCTAGTTTTATTTTACATAGGACGCCAAGCCAAAGGGACCGCCCAAATGTCCGATGCAGAGACCCATGCCTTCGAGCGCAGCCACGATATCCTGATCGCGGCCGAGCCCGCGACCGTCCTCGACTATGTCTCGAACCCGAATTCCTGGCCCGACTGGATCATGGCCTCGCATCATATGGAAAGCCCGGACAAGCCGCTGGTGAAGGGCGACACCTTCCGCGAGCTCTGGCACACAAGGACCGGGGAGGCGGAGTTGAATTGGGTGGTGACCGACAGTGCGCCCGGCCGCCTTTGGATCGGCGAGACCCGTACCGATTTCATCGGCACCATCATTGTACGTTACGATGTCGAAAAGGTTGGTGCGGAGACGAAGTTTACGCGCACCCTGATCAACCCGGCGCGCCCGAAACCGGCAACGCCGGAGATGATCGAACGCATCGACGCGGAGGCCCGGGCCTCGCTGGAGAACATCAAGCGGAACGTGGAGGGGCGGCGGTGACGGCGCGCCGCGCGGTTCGCGGAAATACCCATGCAACGCATTATCGACTGCCGGAGGGATTTGGAATGACCACTAGTGACGCCGCACTTTGCGTGAATCTGGCCGAGGCCGTGCAATTCTCGGCCGAGGCCCGGGTCAACCGCGAGATCATGACGACCGACGACCTCATCATCCGGATGAACTGTTACGAGCCGGGGCAGGTGACGCCGATGCACATGCATCCGGGCCGGGACGAGGTGTTCTACGTCCTCGAGGGGCACGGCACCTTCGGCTTCAAGGACCGCGACGATCTCCCCTTCAAGGCGGGCGAGTTGCACCGCCTGCCCGGCAGCCAGTTCCACCAGATCGTGGCCGGCCCGGGCGAGCGCACCGTGGTCCTGTATATGCTGAAGCGCGACTATACGAGCGTGCGCCCCGACGACGCCGACGAAGCCGCCACCGCCGTGCGCCTGCCGAGCGAGGAGCGCCAATAGTTTCGGTGCCGCCGGCCGATCCCGGCAGTCCCTGCCACGCGTTCGAGGGGACAGACCGAGGCTCCGGAGGGAGAAAAGCACTCTTAATATCGACATTTTGTCAATTTTGTGATAGGCTGAAGTTATGCCTCTATCCGCCACTGTCACCGTTCGCCATGGCTGCGGCGCCGTCCGGCCGGAATTATGGTATGCTATTACCGCGAATCTACGGTGCTTGGGGTCGATCCCCGATTTTTCTATAGGCGCCGACAGAGGTGCTCTATCGCTCTTCGGAGCCCTCGACCGGGCCGCGGTCGGCGCTAGTTCCTTCCCCGACCCCCACGCGAACCCGGAGCTGTCCCATGGCCCGTCTTACGCTCAGTCTGTCCTGTGTCGATTACGACCGCACCCGCGCGATCTTCGAGGAGAAGGTGCGGGTGGCCGGCTGCGAGATCGTCGGCACGCCGATGTCGCCGGAGGAGGCCTTTCACCGCGCCTTCAAGTTCCAGGAGTTCGACATCACCGAGCTCTCCATGTCGAGCTACATGAACCTCGTCGCCCGCGGCGACTCGCCCTATGTGGGCATTCCGGCCTTCCTCTCGCGGATGTTCCGGCATTCCTCGATCTATATCCGCACCGACAAGGGGATCGGGACGCCGCAAGACCTGAAGGGCAAGATCGTGGGCGTGCCGGAGTATCAGATCACCGCGGCGCTTTGGGTGCGTGGCATGCTGGAGGACGAATACGGCGTGGCGCCGGCCGACATGAGCTGGCGCGACGGCGGGCTGGAGGAGACGGGCAAGATTCCGAACCTCAGTCTGACGTTGCCGGAAGGCGTGCACCTGGAGACCATTCCCGCGGACCGGACCCTTTCGGACATGCTGGACGCGGGCGATATCGACGCGCTGGTCAGCGCGCGGGCGCCCTCCTGCTTCGGGCGGAATGCCAAGGTGGCGCGCCTGTTTCCCGACTACCGCGCCGCCGAGGAAGCGTATTACCGCAAGACCGGCGTGTTCCCGATCATGCATCTGGTCGGCATCCGCAAATCCATCGTCGAGCGGCACCCCTGGCTGCCGGTCAACGTGCTGAACGCCTTCGTCGAGGCGAAGGAAATCTGCTACCGGAACCTCGCCAAGGTCGGCCATCTGTTCACCACGCTGCCCTGGCCGGTCGACGAATACGAGGCGGCGAAGGCGCTGATGGGCGAGGATTACTGGCCCTACGGGGTGGCCGAGAACGCCGCCGAGATCGAGGCGATGATCCGCTATTCCTTCGATCAGGGCCTCACCTCGCGGCGGCTCGCGGTCGAGGAACTGTTCGCGAAATCCACCTTCGACATCGCGAAAGTATGATCGTCCTTGGCGGCGGGCGCCGAATCGGCCTATAGGCTGGAAAGCGGAACTGAAAGACGAAGAGAGGATACGATCATGGCGATGCGAGGGGCTTTTCCGGACGAACGGACGATGGCCGATGTGACGGCGAAGATGCTGGTCGAGGTCGGCGCGGTCAATTTCAATGCGGAGAAGCCGTTCATTCTAACCTCCGGTTGGGCGAGCCCGGTCTATCTCGACTGCCGCCGCCTGATCTCCTTTCCCCGCGTGCGCGAAACTCTCATGGAGTTCGGCGTCTCGAAGATCCTGAAGAACGCGGGGTTCGAGCAGTTCGACGCGGTGGCCGGCGGCGAGACCGCGGGCATCCCCTTCGCCGCCTGGATCGCCGAGCGGATGATGCTGCCGATGCAGTATGTCCGCAAACAGCCGAAGGGCTTCGGGCGCAACGCCCAGATCGAGGGCGTGATCGAGGAAGGCCAGCGCATCCTGCTGGTCGAGGACATGACCACGGACGGGCGCAGCAAGGTCAATTTCTGCAACGCGCTGCGCCAGGCCGGGGCGTCGGTCGATCATGTCTTCGTGATCTTCTACTACGACATTTTCCCGGATGGCCCGGAAATCCTGAAGGATGCGGGCGTCACCATGCACCATCTCGCGACCTGGTGGGACGTGCTGCGCGTCGCCAAGGACGAGGGGCTGTTCGACGCCAACACCCTGGTCGAGGTCGAGAAATACTTCAACGACCCCAAGGCCTGGTCCGAAGCCCATGGCGGCGTCGCCAACGGCAAGGGGTAACCGCAGGGTACGGGATGGTCGCAAACTCCTCTCTTTGGGCGTCAAAGCCCGGTGGCTATGTCGGCACATCGGTCCGGCGTATCGAAGATGCCCGCCTGCTGACCGGCCGGGGACAGTATGTCGGCGATCTGGCCTTCGACGCGATGGCCTATATGGCCGTCGTCCGGTCGATACATCCTCATGCCCGCATTATTAGTATCGATACCGAATCAATAGGCCGGATGCCGGGGGTCTTGGGCGTCTGGACCGGGACCGACGCGGCCGCCGACGGGCTTGGCGGCCTGCCGTGGGAGCGCCGTCCGCCGGGCGTGCCGGCGGCGCTTCCGGCGGGCGATCCGTCGGTCGGCCAGCCGCAGCCGGTTCTGGCCAGGGACACCGCGCTGTATCTCGGCCAGGCGCTCGCCATCGTCGTCGCCGAGACCGAGACCCAGGCGATGGACGCTGCGGAAGCTGTTTGTGTCGAATACGAAATAAATGAGCCGGTGATCGATGTGCGCGCGGCGGCGGAAGCGCCCGCCGCGCCGCTTTGGGCGCAGGCGCCCGGTAACCAATGCTTCGCCTTTCGGGTCGGCGACCCGGCGGCGGCGGAGGCCGCGATCCGCTCGGCGGCGCATGTCGTCCGGCTTTCGAGCGACAACGGAAGACTGGTCCAGAACCCATTGGAAACGCGGGGTTATATCGGTTTGTGGGATGCCGGGGAGCAGCGCTACACGTTGCACGCGGCGGCGGGTAAGCCACAGACCGTGGGACGGGCTCTGGCCCGCGACGTCTTCGGCCTCGCGGAGGACCGAGTCCGGGTCATCGTGAAGGATGTCGGTGGCGGTTTCGGCGCCAAGAACCCGCTCTATCCCGAGCAGGCACTGGTACTGTGGGCGGCGAAGAAACTGGGACGGCCGGTGCGTTGGCTCGCCAGCCGGGGAGAGACGTTTCTCGCCGACTACCAAGGGCGCGGGCAGGCGGCGGATGCCGAGATGGCTTTCGATGCGGAGGGGCATGTTCAGGCATTTCGCGTACGGGTTCTGGCCGATCTCGGCGCCTATCTCGGTCCGCGCGGCTCCACCGCGCCGACGATGTGGCAAACCATGGGGACCAGCGTCTACCATTTCCCGGCGGTCGACTACGATGTGCGCGCCATTCATACCCATAACATGCCGACCTGCCCCTATCGGGGGGCGGGTGCGCCCGAGGCGATCTTCGTCATCGAGCGGCTGCTGGACATGGCGGCGGCGGAGTTGGGGCTGACCGCGGCGGCCATACGCCGACGGAATCTCGTGCCCGCGTCCGCCATGCCCTATCGGACCGCGATCGGAACCACCCTCGACAGCGGCGATTTCGCGAAAATCATGCAGACGGCGGAGGAAATGGCCGATCTTCCGGGGTTTGCGGCGCGGAAAGCCGACAGCGCGGCGCGCGGCCGGCTGCGCGGGATCGGCTACGGCAACCTGTTGGAGGCCTGCGGCGCCGGGATCGCCGACCGGGCGGTGATCTCCTGCCTGCCGGACGGGCGATTGGTCGTCCGCATCGGCACCATGTCGAACGGCCAGTCCCACGAGACGGTATATGCGCAGATGCTGGCGGATTGTATCGGTATCGATATGAATAAGGTCGAGATTGTACAAGGCGATTCGAACGAGACGCCGTGGGGCATGGGGACCGGCGCGTCGCGCTCCATGACCGTGTGCGGCAGCGCCTTGGTACTGGCGGCGGAGGAATTGGTCGAGAAGGGCCGGAAAATCGCTGCGGACTTGCTGGAAGCCGCAGAAGTCGACATTAGTTACGGCAACGCAACATATACGGTGAGCGGCACCGACCGCCGCGTCGGCCTGTTCGAGGTCGCGGCGCGGGCCATTCAGGACGGCGCACCGCCGGAACGCGGGCTTGAGGCGGAAAACCTCTACGATCCGACGGCCCCCACCTATCCCAATGGTTGCCATATCGCCGAGGTCGAGGTCGATCCGGAGACCGGCGTGGTGTCCTTGCTGAATTACGTGATGGCGCAGGATGTCGGGCGCGCCCTCAACCCGATGGTGGTGGAAGGACAATTGACCGGCGGCGTGGCGCAAGGGGTTGGCCAAGCGCTGCTCGAATGGACCGTGAAAGACCCGAAATCCGGACAATTGCTGACCGGCTCGTTCATGGACAGTGCGCTGCCGCGCGCCGATGAGCTGCCGGCATTTTCCACAGAAATACTGGAAATTCCCTGCGCCAGCACGCCGACCGGCGTGAAATCGGTCGGCGAGGCGGGGCCGACGGCCGCCCCGGCGGCGGTGATCAACGCCGTCGTCGACGCGCTCCGCCCGCTCGGCGTGCGCCATCTGGAAATGCCGGCGACGCCCCAGGCGGTCTGGCAGGCGATCCGCGACGCCGGACAGAAAGTTGCGATATCGAAATAAAAATCGAGCCGGCGATCTTGGAATGCACGCGTCGAGGGACCCTGGCGGAGCCGTTATCTCTTTCCGAACAACCCCTTCAACCATCCGCCGAGTGCCGCGAAAAACAGCGAAAAGCCGGAGATGGCCTGCGGCGCGGCGGCGCTTGGGGCCGGGTTTTCCCGAGCGGCGTTGGCGGGATCAGTGATGGCCGGACCGGGGCTTTCGGCCGGGGCGGCGGCAGGGGTCGTACCGGATGCGGTCTTGTCCTTCGCGATTTCGTCCTCGAGCGCCGTGGCGAACTGGCCGATCAATTGGGAGGCGACCGACTGGATCATGCCGACGCCGCGCCCGTACTGGGCCACCGAGCCGGACAGGGTGAGGTCGGTCTCGATCAGCACCCGGGAGCCCGAATCGTTCGGCTCCAGGCGGAAGCCGACGACGGCGTTGGCGCCGCCGCGGCCTTTCGGGTCGCGTCCCTGGGCCTTCACTTGGGCGGTATGGGCGCTGTCGTCGATGTTCTCGAAACTGGCGTCGCCCTCGAAGGTGAGGGACACGGGGCCGAGGCGCACCGATACCGTCCCCTTGAAATGCCGGCCGTCGGTGACCTCGGTCAGCGTGGCGCCGGGCATGCAGGGGGCGATGCGCTCCACATCCATTAGCACGGCCCAGGCCTCCGCCGGCGGTAGCGATACGTCGAACGAATTATCGAACTTCACGACAGTCTCTCCCTCGAAATTCCGCGTGCTGTTTAGGGCAAAATCCGCGGCGACGCCAGCTAGCGCCACGCCCAGACGGGCTGTTCCAAATGTTCGACCCGCGTATCGCGGCCATAGATCGCGACCTCGCGGAATTGATAGAGCACGGCGGCGGTCGGCGCGTGGACCTGGGTGTTGACGATGTTGAGGCGGATCAGCGGCCGTTCGCTCTCGGGGATCGAGGCGAATTCCGGGGTCTCGGGATGCGCCAGATCGCGCAGCAGGACGCGGTGGACCGAGGCGACTTCCGAGGGGTTCGGGACCGGCTCGATCTCTTCTCCTGCCCAGAAGACGAAGGGCGTGATGCGGTAGCCGGAGCGGGTCGGGTAATCGTCGAGCGTGCCGAGCAGGTGATCCGGCGAGAGGCGGACGTTGATCTCCTCGTCCATCTCACGGAGGGCCGCCTCAAGCGCCGTCTCTCCCGCATCGACCCGTCCGCCCGGCAGCGCCCATTGCCCCGAATGGGCGTTGAGACGGGGGCTGCGCTTGGTGATCAGGAAGGCCGCTTCGTCGCCATGCCCGATGACGATCACGGAGACCGCCGCATGCCGCAAATCGTCCTCGGGCCCCCGGCGGTCGTCAAAACGGTGGATATGGGATTGGATGCGCGCGCGCAGCGCGTCGTCGAAAGGGTAGGTCACGGATGCTCCTTGGCTGATGAGACAGGATAGCGCAATTCTTTCGGATCGGAAGCGTTATCCGGCTCGCTATTGGCGCGGCGCGACCAAACTTAGTGAAAACACCTAAGCGCTTCGGGAGATGCACGATGAAGATGGGAAAATGCGGGGCCTGGGTCTCGACCAACGGATTGAACCGGGAACAGCTCGCGGAGCTGGCACGCGGCGTCGAGGATCTCGGCTACGACACGCTCTGGTATCCGGAATCGACGACCTACGAGTCGCTCGCCATGGGCGGGTATCTGCTGGCCAACAGCAAGACGCTGCAGGTCGCGAGCGGCATCGCCAATATCTACGCCCGCGATCCGTTCACCGCGATGGCGGGCCATAACGCTCTGAATGCGCTCTATGGGGATCGCTTCTGTCTCGGGCTCGGGGTCTCCCATGTCCCGCTGGTCGCCGGCAAGCGGGGGCACGCCTACGGCAAGCCGGTCGCGACCATGCGCGCCTATCTCGAGGGCATGGCGGCGGCCGAGGTCGACCTGAAGGTCCCGGCGCGCAATCTGGTGCTGGCGGCGCTCGGCCCGAAGATGCTGGAGCTGTCCCGCGATATGACCGAAGGCGCGCTGCCCTATTGCGTGACGCCGGAGCACACCGCCATGGCGAAGGAGATCTTGGGGCCGGACAAGTGGCTCTGCGTCGAGCAGAAGATCTGCTTTACGGAAGACGAGAGCGTCGCCCGTTCGGTCGCGGCCAAGGGCATGGCCCGCTATCTGGCGCTGCCCAACTACCGCAACAACTGGCTGCGCACCGGCTTCAGCGAGAGCGAGCTTGAGGGCGGCGGCAACGAGCGGTTCCTCGATTCGATGGTGCTCTGGGGCTCGGAGGACACGATCCGCCGGGGCCTGCAGGCGCATATCGACGCCGGCGCGACGCAGATCGTCATCCAGCCGCTCGACCCCGGGGGCAAACCGACCCCGGACTGGAACGCGCTCAAGGCCTTCCGCCCGGAGAGCTGGGGGTAGGAGTGTCGTACCCGCCTCATGGTTCGACAGGCTCACCATGAGGC
>JAYPOZ010000096.1:15174-15854 GCA_038131165.1 Rickettsiales bacterium
TCAGTCCCGCGCCGGCGGGAATCCAGGGTGCGCGGCGTGCTGATATGGGGTCCTGTCGCCGCGGCAATGACAACGAAGACGTAAGGGAGGCGAAGAATATGGACGCCATGGAACGTATGTTGATCGAACATGAATGCCGCAAGCTAATGTTGCTCTATTGCCAGCACGTGGATCATCTGAACCCGGAGGCCTTCGCCAACCTGTTCACGGAGGATGCCTATTACAATCCGGCGGCGCATCCGGAGATGAACGGGCGGGCGGAGATTCTCGCCTGGATCACTGGTTATCCGCGCAACCGGCGGGCCCGCCACTGCTCGACCAACCAGATCGTCGAGGTGCTGGACCAGGACCGCGCCCGGGGCAATTCCTACGCCATGGTGTTCCGCCAGGAAGACCCGGTGGAGGGCGTGCCGTCGGCCAATGCGGCGCCCCGGTCCGTGGTAGAGTACCGGGACGTGTTCCGCCGGACCGAGGCGGGCTGGCGCATATCCGAACGGCAATACACCTACCAGTTCCTGAAGGAGGAGTAAGCGAATGGGGATCATGCAGGTGGCCGAACAGGCCCTGGCCGAGGTCGAGACCATCAGCGCCGAGGACGCCCTGGCGCGCAAGGACAGCGGCGAGCTGGTCTTCGTCGACGTGCGCGACATCCGCGAGGTCGAGAAAAGCGACACCATCGC
>JAYPOZ010000097.1:0-15837 GCA_038131165.1 Rickettsiales bacterium
GTTTCGGACCATTCGCTTTTCCATGTACCTCGCCATACATTATTGCGACAGGCTGCGGCGCGTGGGCCGCTGTGGGAATGGAGAGCAAAGTCATGCACGATACGGTCATTCGCGGCGGGACGATTGTCGACGGCGACGGCGGGGCGCCTTATACGGGCGATATCGCCATCGATGGCGGAAGGATAACGGCGGTCGGCGGCAAGACCGGGCCGGGCCGGCGCGAGATCGACGCCGACGGCCAGCTGGTCGCCCCCGGCTGGGTCGACGTGCATACCCATTACGACGGGCAGGCGACCTGGGATCCGATCCTGGCGCCCTCATCCTGGCACGGCGTCACCACGACCGTTTTCGGCAATTGCGGCGTCGGTTTCGCGCCGGTCAAGCTGGAGCATCACCGCGAGTTGATCGACCTGATGGAGGCCATCGAGGAAATCCCCGGCACAGCGTTGGAGGAAGGGGTGACCTACGATTGGGAGAGCTTTCCCGAATATCTCGACGCCTTGGAGCGCCAGCCGCGTACCATCGACATCGGCGCGCAGCTGGGCCATCTGCCGTTGCGCGTCTACGTGATGGGCGAGCGGGCGATTAACCTGGAGCCCGCGACCGCCGAGGACATTGCCACCATGAAGGCGTTGACGGCGGAGGCGCTGGCCGCCGGAGCATTCGGGTTCACGACCTCGTTGACCAATTCGCACAAGACGCTGTCGGGTGGGTTCGTCCCCAGCCGCTATTCCGAGGTCGCCGAGATGATGGGGATCGGCTCGGCCCTCGCCGGGTTCGATCACGGCGCCTTCGGCATCAACACCGAATTCGAGCACGAAGAGGCCGAAATGACCTGGCTCGCCGAATTGGCGCGGCAAACCGGCCGCCCGGTCTGGTTCCTGGTCACCCAGAACATCGCCGATCCGACGCGCTGGAAGCGCCTGATTGCGGGTATCCACGCGGCCCGCGCAAGCGGCGCACCGCTATCGGGGCAGGTGGCCTGCCGCCCGGTCGGTGTATTGCTCGGCGTGGGGGCGACCCTGACGCCGTTCTCCGCCAACGAGGCGTATCAGGAACTGCGTCCGCTGTCGCCCGAAGATCGGTTGGCGCGGATGCGCGACCCGGCCGTGCGCGAGCGGATCCTGAAGTCGGACATGTCGGAAGAGGCGATGAACCGCCTCTCGCCCTCGCGGGTGCGGGCCATCACGCGCTGGGACCGGATGTACACCTTCGGCCCCGACGCGGATTACGAACCCTCGGAGGAACGCTGCGTCGTGACCATCGCGGCCAACAGCAACCGCACGGTCGAGGAAGTCGCCTACGATTACATCGTCGAGGGGCTCGACCGCTTCCTCTATTGCCCGGTCACCAATTATGTCGCAGGCGATCTGTCCGACGTTCGGGAGATGCTGATCGACCCGGCAACCTTGTCGGGCCTAAGCGACGGCGGCGCTCATTGCGGCTCCGTCGTCGACGCCAGCATGCCCACATACCTGCTCACCCATTGGGCGCGGGACCGCACGCGCGGGCCGAAGCTGCCGCTGGAGACGGTGGTCAAGGCGCAGACGGCAGAGACCGCCGATTTCTATGGCTTCCGCGACCGCGGACGGCTCAAGCCGGGCCTGCGCGCCGACATCAACGTGATCGACCACGCGGGTCTCCGCATACACGCGCCGCATCTGGTCAATGACCTGCCGGCGGGCGGCAAGCGGCTGGTCCAGGGCGTCGACGGCTACACCGCGACGATGGTCGCCGGCGAGACGGTGTTCGAGGGCGGCGAACATACGGGCGCTTTGCCGGGCAAGCTGGTGCGGGCAGGGCGATAAGATCGCGTCGTTTCGAGGCGCTCCTGCCTCTTGTCATTTCGGGGCACGAAGTGAACCCGGAATTATGGCCCGAGCGTTCCCCGAATCCGGGTCGTTCGATGGCAAGACCCAGGCAATAATTCCGGATCGCTGGCGCTTCCGGAATGACAGACTAGGGGCTGTTACGGCACCCAGGTCCGGTTGAAGCGCGGTACTTCGTAGCCCGTTCGTGCGATGAACTGCGCCTCGGTGCCCGTCTCGAGGGCCTTGGCGCGGGCATTGAGGGCGTCCGGCGCGGTGTCCGGCCAGTCTCCGGTCTTGAGCCGTACCCGCAGCGTCTCCACAGCGACGGCGCTCTCTGCGGTGGTGAAGTTGCAGTGACCCGTACGCCGCACCAGCGCGGTCCGGAACAGATCCCCGTAGCCGTTCTCCCGCGCCGCGGCCTCCCAGCCCAGCATGAGGGTGTAGGGAATCTGGTAGTCGCCGATCATGTGCAGGCGAATCACCGGAATCTCCGGCCGGCCGACCGTATTGCGGCCGGGCGCCGCCCAGAAATCGAGCGCGTGCGGGGAAGCTTCGATGCGGGGTGCCGCCGCCAGCCGCGCCAAGTCTTCCGCGAGATCGGCGCCCGCCTTCCCGTAGAGCGCCAGGACCGTGTTTCTGAGAGCCGGATTGGCGCTCTCCAGAAAGTCGGCGTAGTCGATCCCGTCGTTCCAGGAGAGCTGTTGGCCCTGTGCCGCGTTCTCGAACATGATCCGCGCTTCCCCGCCGGGGCTTTGTGCCAGGCGCAGGGCGGAGCGGTACATCGCTTCCTGCATTGCGTCAGGATCGTCGAGGGCCGGTTGCGGCGTATCGTCCGCGAGCCAGGCACCCCATTGGCCGAGGGCGAAGGCAAGCGCCATCCGCGCGCGGCCGAGCCCGTCCGCCTGCGCCGCCGCGAAGGCCTTGCGCCAGGCGTCGGGGATTTTGCCTTCCATGCCGTGGCCGGTCGGGTGCGCGCTGCCGTCATTTGGAAGTTCGGCGACAACAAGGTCCTCGGCACGTCCCAGCCCGGCGCCCACATAATATTCCGTGAGCAGGACCTTGAGCGCGAACCAGCCGTCGAGGAAGCTGTTCATCAGCCAGACCGGGCAATGGGCCGCCAGCGCCACCACGCCGTCGACCCGCTCGGAAAAGTTTTCCGCGATCGCCAGTCCCAGATGCCCGCCGCCGGAGCAGCCATACTGGAGCACACACTCCGGCGTGCCGTAGGCGGCGATGAACCGGTCCAGCAGGATGTCGTGATTGGCGATCTCCCGCGCCGGGTCGTATTGCCATTGCCGCAGGCGGTGGCGCGCGGTCCCGGCGATGGCGTAGCCGCGCGCGGCCAGGTCGCGGAACCGGTCGACCCGTTCCGGATTGACGAGGCCGCTGGCGAAGTCCAGGTCGCGGATCAGCACGCCGGTCCACGCCGCCGGCACGCGGATAACGTACTCTGTGCCGTCGGGAAGGTGGCCACGCTCCTCGCGGAAGTCGGGCCAGGGGGCGTCATGCGCGGTCATGGTGTTCTCACTTCGTTGATTAAGTTTCCTGTAATTAAGTATCCTGGACAGAAACTTTAAAGAAACTTGTTGGCGCCTTCGGCGTCACTTCGGTGGATGTCTCGCGATGACCTTCTCGTCCAGCTCGCTGCCCCAGCCCGGTCCCGTGGGGACGTGCAGCACGCCGTTCTCGATCACAGGCGGGTTGCTAACGATCTCGTCCTTCCAGGGCACGTCGTCGATGTCGATTTCCATGATCCGGAAATTCGGGATGGCGGCGCAGAAATGGGCGCTCATCAGGGTCGAGAGATGACCGTAGAAATTATGCGGCGCGCAGTTGATCTCGTGCGCCTCGCAGGTGGCGGCGATTTTCAGCGAGGTCCAGATGCCGTTCCACGGCACGTCGACGATGGCGACATCCATCGCATACTTGTCGAGGAAGGGCT
Source organism: Rickettsiales bacterium (assembly GCA_038131165.1). Taxonomy (GTDB): domain Bacteria; phylum Pseudomonadota; class Alphaproteobacteria; order UBA8366; family UBA8366; genus UBA6544. The sequence continues at coordinate 3,754 of JAYPOZ010000097.1, forward strand.
TGAAGCCGCGCAGGCCGAAGAGCGATTCGCAGGACGCGATGGGCGTATTGACCCGGTCTCGGATGTAGCGCAATGAGTCCGGATCGTAGAGGTCGATCTCGAACCAGAACAGGCCAAGGTCGTCTAATCCTCTGCAAACAGATAGATAGCCCTCGGTTTTAAAGTTAAAATTGAGGTCGAGCAGAATCCCCATATCCGGTCCGGCCCCCTCGCGGAAGGCGCCAAGCTGGGCGCGCAGCCCGTCGATCAGGCGTTTGTCGGCGTTCAACTCGGGCCAGCCCGCCTTGCGCCCGAAGCCGGGGAAGTGGAGCGGCGGAGTCTCGCCGAAGAGGAAGATATTGGTCTTCAGGGCCGCGAAGCCGCGCTCCGCGGCTTCCGCTCCCAGGGCCACCACATCGTCGAGATTCTCCAGCACCGGGCGGCCCATGGCCTGGGCATTGGCCTCCACCATGCGGTAGGTGCCGCAGTGCGACCAGTAGAGCTGGAGCCGGTCGCGCACGGCGCCGCCGAGAAGATCGTAGACCGGCACGCCCAGCGACTTTGCCTTGAGGTCGAGCAGGGCGTTCTCGATCGCGGCGATGGCCTGCTGGTTGAGGCCGCCATGGGCTTGGCGCGTCATCGCATAGAGCTTCTGGCTGACGCGCTCATGGCGGCGCGGGTCGTCGCCGGCGATGGTCTCGACCAGCGCCTCGATGACCGCGGTCAGCCCCTTGGAGCCATAGCTTTCGTTGTATTCGGAGATGCCTGTGACGCCCTGGTCGGTCTGCAGTTTCAGGAACGAGAAGTTGCGCCATCCGGCATCGCAGTGCAGGGTTTCGCACCCGGTAATTTTCATTTTACGCCCTCTCGTTTGCATGCGGCCTAAAGCCATATAGATGTGAAGGTAGGTATTACGGAGTAAAGTGCCATGGCCTTGGAGATACGTCCCTTAAGCGACGCGCTGGGTGCGGAGATCTTCGGTGCGGATTTGACCAATCCCTTGTCGGATGAGGACGCGAAGGCGGTCGATGACGCCTTCCTGAAATATCATCTGCTGTGTTTCCGCTCGCAGCCGCTGGAGCCGGCGGATTTCGCGCGCGTGGCCCGCTATTTCGGCGAGCCGCAGATGCAACTGCTGCGCAACCAGCGTCACGGCGAGGTCGAGGAAGTTTCGATCCTGGAGAGCACCTACAAGACGCCCGAAGACAAGCCGGACGACCTGAGCCGGGTGCGCCTTTCCGGCTGGCATACGGACGATTCCTATTTCGAGGTGCCGGCGAAAGCGACGATGCTGCAATCCATCGTCATTCCGGACTCGGGCGGGCAGACGAAATTCTGCAACATGCAGAAGGCTTACGAGGATTTGCCGTCGGTCAAGAAGGCGGAGTTGGAAGGCCTGAAGGCCGTTCACGGCTATGACACGCAACGCGCGCCTGGACGCCCAAAAGTGCGCACGCAGCAGGAAATCGACGAGACCCCCGAGGTCGTGCATCCGCTGATCCGCACCCACGAGGATACCGGCAAGAAAACCTTCTATTTCAACTCCAACCGGACCGATCGGATTGTCGGTTGGGACCGCGAGGAAAGCGACAAGCTGCTGGACCAAGTGTTCGCGCAGATCACCAAGCGGAAATACCAATACCATCACGAATGGCGTGTCGGAGATTTGCTGCTCTGGGACAACCGCTGCCTCGTCCATGCGGTGAATGTCGACTACCCGGTGGGCCAGAAACGGCTGCACCAACGCATTCTGCTCAAAGGAGAGCGGCCGGTCTAAGGCATCGTTTCCGCAATGGGTTAGGCCGCCGGCAAATTGTCGCGGTTGAAATTCGCATTCCGCACCCAACCTTGGCCCTAGTGAATTTGCGCTCGCGTTTCTTCGAGCGCTCAAGTGTTGCCGCTATCCTGCGGCGCGCCGTGTGTTTCCGGGAGTTATCTCATGCCAGGCATCAGGCCGGACGTCGACCCCGACGGTCTTCTCGAATATTCCGTGGTCTTCACAGACCGCTCGCTGAACCATATGTCGAAGTCGTTCCAAGAGGTGATGCGGGAAATCTCCGCGACCTTGAAGTCCGTCTACAACGCCGCGTCCGTGGCGATCGTGCCCGGCGGCGGTAGCTACGGCATGGAAGCGGTGGCGCGCCAGTTCGCGACCGGCCGGAAATGCCTGGTGATCCGCAATGGCTGGTTCAGTTACCGCTGGAGCCAGATATTCGACGCCGGAAATATCCCGTCGCAAGCCATCGTGATGAAGGCGCGGCCGAGCGACGGTGGCGCGACGCCCGCCTATGCGCCGGCGCCCATCGCAGAGGTCGTCGAGACGATCCGGCGCGAGAAGCCCGATCTGGTCTTTGCGCCCCATGTGGAGACCTCGGCCGGGCTGATCCTGCCGGAAGACTACCTGCGCGCGGTCGCCGATGCGGTGCACGAGGCCGGCGGGCTGTTCGTGCTGGATTGCATCGCGTCCGGGACGATCTGGGTCGATATGGAAGCGGCCGGCGTCGATATTCTGATCAGCGCCCCGCAGAAGGGCTGGAGCGCTTCGCCCTGCGCCGCCCTGGTGATGATGAGCGCCGGCGCCCGCGCCGCCATCGACGGCACGACCAGCAGCAGCTTCGCCTGCGACCTCAAAAAATGGCTCTCGATCATGGAAGCTTACGAGGGCGGCGGCCATGCCTATCACGCGACCATGCCGACCGACGCTCTGGCCGCGTTCCATGCCTCGATGAAGGAGACGGAGGCGCTCGGCTTCGAGCGGATCAAGGCGGATCAGCAGGCATTGGGCGACAAGGTCCGGGCGATGCTGGAGCGCAACGGCTTCAAGAGCGTCGCGGCCGAGGGTTTCAAGGCACCCGGCGTCGTCGTCAGCTATACCGACGCGGCGGACATCCAGAACGGCGCCAAATTCGCCGCCGAGGGCCTGCAGATCGCCGCCGGCGTGCCCCTCGAATGCGACGAGGGCGACGATTTCCGCACCTTCCGCCTCGGCCTGTTCGGCCTCGACAAGTTGCAGAACATCGACCGCACCGTGGCAAACCTCGAAGGCGCGCTCAAGAATATCCTGGCGGAGACAAACGTGCGGTGATCCCGGCATCTATCCCGGGGACCCGATGTCGCGGGTTTTCCCGGCGGCCCGAAGCTCTCCCTCGACATTTTGGCGGCGGAAATCGAGGCGGTACCCATCCGTCGTAATAAGTCTATCTTAAATGGGGCGGTCCGATGGGCGCGGGTCTGCGAAATTGCTGGCACTAGCTTTGTGAAATTGGCAAAGTCGGTTGCGAATTCTGCCGGTTGTTTGGAGCCATAACAGTAACCGTTGAGGACAAGGAACGTTAAATATGAACGATGTCTCGCTTGAAAATAAATGGATCGGCCAGCGTACCCTGCGGCCCGACGGAATTGAAAAAGTCACGGGTTCTGCTCAATACGCGGCTGATTTCACAATGCCGGGCATGGTCTGGGGTAAGGTGCTGAGAAGCCCGCACGCCCACGCTTTGATCAAGAAAATAGATACGTCCAAGGCGGAAAAAATGAAAGGCGTCCTCGCGGTCGTGACCGGCGACGACCTGCCTTTATTGCCTTTGGACGTTCCGCTGCCGAACGGTCCCAACGATATTCGCTGGATATCCCGCGGCTGTCTGGCGCGCGAGAAGGTGCTGTACGCGGGCCATCCCGTGGCGGCGGTCGCGGCAAGCTCGAAAAGCATCGCTGCGGCGGCGCTGAAACTGATCGAGGTCGATTATGAGGTGCTGCCGCATGTCATCGATGTCGACGAGGCAATGGCCCCGGGTGCCCCGATTTTGCACGATTGGGTGAAAACAGAAGGCATCGACGGGCCGACCAATATTTCCAACATCATGACGGTCAAGACCGGCGACGTCGAACAGGGCTTTGCCGAGGCGGATCTGATTGTCGAGCGCGAGTTTAAATCCGCTGCGGTGCATCAGGGTTATATCGAGCCGCAGGCTTGCGTCGTCAGTTACAAGCCCGATTCCCAATCCACGATCTGGAGCAGCAGCCAGGGACAGTTCATGGTCCGTGCCATGACCGCCAAGATCGCTGGCATGGCGACCGGCGACATCAAGGCCATTCCGGCCGAGATCGGCGGCGGCTTCGGCGGCAAGACCATCATCTATCTCGAGCCGGTAGCGATGGCATTGTCGAAGAAATGCGGCCGGCCTGTCAAAATGCAGAATAGCCGCGAGGAAGTCTTCCAAAGCACGGGTCCGGCGGCGGGCATGTCCGCGTCGCTCAAGGTCGGTGTCACCAAGGACGGCAAACTGACGGCGGTGCAGGGTGCCTACAACTTCCAGGCGGGCTGTTATCCGGGGTCGCCTGTCGGTCGGGCCTGTCATTTTTCCTTTTCCTGCTACGACATTCCGAATGCCGACCTGAAGGGGCTGGACGTCGTGTCCAACCGGCCGAACGTTACCGCCTATCGGGCGCCCGGCGCGCCGCAGGGCAATTACGTGTTCGAGGCCATCCTGGACGAAATCGCCGGTGAACTCGGCATGGATCCGTGGGAACTGCGGTTACGCAACGCTCTCTCCGCCGACAAGCCGACGATTTATGGCGCCAAGATCGGCGAAGCGGCAATCCAGGAATGCATTGAATCGGTCCGCAATCATCCCAATGCGAAAGCGAAGCTGGGCCCCAATCAGGGCCGCGGCATTGCCATCGGCTTCTGGGGCAACGCGGGCGGGGAGTCCAGCGCTCAGCTCAACATCAACGAGGACGGCACGGCGCTGGTCATTACCGGGCACCCGGATATCGGCGGCAGCCGCGCGTCGATGGTCAACATCGTGGCCGAGAAATTGGGCATTGACTACCGCAATGTCCGGGCTCAGATCGGCGATACCAACAATGTCGGTATCAGTGCGGTCACCGGCGGCAGCCGAGTGACCTTTGCCTCGGGTATCGTGGTCGACGAGGCGACCGATCAGGTCATCGGGATCCTGAAGGCCCGGGCGGCGAGCATCTGGGGCATCGACGCGGAAGCGGTGGAATGGTCCGACGGTGCCGCGCATCCGGCCGGCCAGAATGCGGGCGAGTTCGATCCGCTGACGCTGAAGGAACTCGCGGCGAAGGCCCTCGCAACCGGAGGCCCGATCATGGCATCCGTGTCGAAGAACACCGCCGGTCATATGGGTGTCGTGGGCGCGCACATGGTCGATGTCGAAGTCGACCGGGACACCGGACATGTCACGATATTGCGCTATACCGCCAGCCAGGATGTCGGCCGGGCAATCCATCCCGCCTATGTGGAAGGCCAGATCCAGGGCGGCGTCGCGCAAGGCGTCGGCTGGGCGCTGAACGAGGAGTTCATCTACGACAAGGACGGCCGTCTGGCGAATGCCGGCTTCCTCGACTATCGGATACCGGTTGCCTCCGATCTGCCGACGATCGACCCGGTAATGGTGGAGAATCCCAATCCGAAACATCCCTACGGCGTTAAGGGTGTGGGCGAGATTCCGCTGGTGCCGTGCCTGGCGGCGATTGCCAACGCCATTGCCGACGCCACCGGCAAACGTCTCTATGAACTGCCGATGTCGCCTCCCAAGGTTTTGAAGGCGCTCGACGCATAGCAATCCAAATCCCGTCCTCGGCATCCCGATAGAGTGCGCTCCATCGGGTGCCGGGTGACGCACGAGACCGCAAAACCCGGCTCTCATGCCGGGTTTTGCATATTCGGAGCGTGGGCCGCGGCGTTGCTCCCCGCGGTTCCGGCGGTTGACCCGGGGGAGGAGGATATTGGATTTCGAATGCCCGATTCCTAGGCTATCCCCTTGATTCGCCGCTGATTGCTCCGTAAGAAACATCCTCCGCGCCGTTGCGAGCGCGGGAATTTCCTCAGCGCGGGCAAGACATGACGAAAATCGTACAGGATTTGATCGAGAAGGATTACGACCACACAGCGATCGAGACCGATTGCTGGGCGGTCTGGGAGGGCGAGAAACTCTACGACTACGCGCCCGACGCAAGCCGGGAATTGTTCTCGATCGACACGCCGCCGCCCTATGTCTCGGCGGCGCATCTCCACGTCGGCCACGCAATGTCCTACGCCCAGGCGGAATTCGTTGTCCGCTACAAGCGCATGCGCGGCTTCAACGTCTTCTATCCCATGGGCTTCGACGACAACGGCCTGCCGACCGAGCGCTTCGTGGAGCAGACCTACAAGGTCAACAAGTCGAATATAACGCGCGAGAAGTTCCGCGCCCTCTGCATGGAAGAGACCGCGAAAGGGGCCAAGACCTACGAGGAGATGTGGCGCAATCTTGGCCTCTCCGTCGACTGGTCGCTGAAATACTCGACCATCGACCCCCATTGTCAGCGCACCTCGCAGAAATCCTTCATCGACCTCTACCGGAAGGGATTGCTCTACCGCGACGATTCTCCCGTCATCTGGGACACCCATTTCGAGACCTCGCTGGCCCAGGCCGACGTCGATACGCTGACCCGCAACGGCCAGCTCCACGACATTGCCTTCACCGCGGTCGATACCGGCCAGCCGCTGGTCATCTCCACGACCCGCCCGGAACTGATCCCGGCCTGTGTCGCCCTCTATTTCAATCCGAAGGACGAGCGCTACCGGGCGCTCGAGGGCAAGCAGGCGAAAGTGCCGCTTTACGACCACACGGTGACGATCCGGACCTCCGAGGAGGTCGACCTGGAATTTGGCACCGGCCTGATGATGGTCTGTACCTTCGGTGACGGCGAAGACGTAAAAAAGTGGAAGGACGACAAGCTCGACACCCGTATTTGCATCAATCCGGACGGCACGATGACCGACCTTGCCGGGCCGCTGGCCGGCATGAAGGTGGAGCAGGCGCGCAAGGAAATCGTCAAACAGCTCAAGGAGCAGGAGCTGATCCTCCAGTCGCGTCAGGTGAAGCAAAACGTCTCGGTTTCCGAGCGTTCGACCCAGCCGATCGAGTTCGTCATGGCGCCGCAGTGGTTCGCCCGGCTGCTCGACTACAAGGAAGAGTTCCTGAAGCGGAGCGCGCAGCTCAACTGGTTTCCGGATTACATGAAGGTGCGCCTCGACGACTGGGTCAACGGTCTCAAATACGACTGGAACATCTCGCGCCAGCGCTTCTACGGCGTGCCGTTCCCGATCTGGTATTGCGACGGCTGCGGCGAGGTCGTCCTGGCCGACGAGGCCAGCCTGCCGGTCGATCCGGCGGAGCAGCCGTGCCCGCTGGAGAGCTGTCCGAAATGCGGCGGCACTGTCTTTACCGGCGAGGCCGACGTCATGGAGACCTGGATGACGTCGTCGCTGACGCCGCTGATCAACGCCAATTGGGCGGGGACCGAAGGCCGCAAGGGCGACATGTCGATCTATCCGATGAGTCTCCGCGTGCAGGCCTTCGAGATCATCCGGACCTGGCTGTTCTACACGGTCGCGAAATCGCATTTTCACCACGACGGCCTGCCGTGGAAGTATTGCATGATTTCGGGCTGGGGCCTGAACGAGCAGGGTAAGAAAATCTCCAAGCGGGACTTGGAGCAATTCACCGACAAGGAAGGCTTCAACCGTTACGATCCGCACTCGATCATCAAGAAATATTCCGCCGATGCGTTGCGGTTCTGGGCCGCGGGCAGCCATCTGGGTCACGATCTCCGCTTCAACGAGAAGGACGTGCGCACCGGCCGCAAGGTGGTGATCAAGCTGTGGAACGTGGCGCGGCTCTGCAACATTCTACTCGACGGATTCGATCCCTCGGCACCGTGCCCGGCGCTCGCCGAGCGGTCGGTCGAGGATCGTTGGGTGATGATCGAGCTCGCCAAGACGATCAAGACCGTGACCGACGGGTTCGAACGCTACGACTACGCCTATGGCAGGGAAGCGCTGGAGCGGTTCTTCTGGGGCGTCTTCTGCGACAACTACGTGGAGATCGTGAAGGACCGGTTCTGGAATCCGGAGCGTTATTCCGAAGAACTGCGTGCCTCCGCGCAGGCGACCCTCTGGGAATCGCTGCGCACGCTGCTGGCGCTGTTCGCGCCGTATCTGCCGTTCGTCACCGAAGCGGTTTTCCAGCGCCTCTACAGGCCCTACGAGGAAATTCCGTCGATCCATGTGGCCGAGTGGCCGGCGGAGGAGAGCGACCTGGAGGCAACGGCGACGCCGGACGGCATGGTCATCATCCTCGATCTGCTGAACGCGACGCGGGAACTGCGCTCGCAGAACAATATTTCGCAGACGAAAATGCTTGAAGGCATCCGCCTCGATCTCGACGGCGCCGACGACGGCACCCGACAAATGGTCCGCGACCTCGCGGGCTCGATCCAGAGCGCCGCGCGGTGCAAGGAAGTCAGCTACGGCCCCGCCGAATACGCGACGGCGGTGGCCGGCGTGAAACTGGAGATCGTGGCGGAGTAGGCGCGCGCTGCCTATTTCCCCTTCGAGCGGACCGTCGCCAAGGTATATCCGGCAAGGTCGGCCATCGTGTCCGGCTCCAGGTTTAGGCCGCGCTGGATGAAGCGCTTGCAGGTGGAGATATTGGTGCGGTCGAAAGCGCTCAAGGTTTCCAGAATGCGGGCGGTGGTGTCCTCCAGGTCGTTCTGATCGACGATCCGGCTGACAATGCCGGAGGCGAGCGCATGCTCGGCGTCGTGCTCCTCCACGGTCAACACCATGTCCATCAAGGTCTTCGGCGCCACATGCGACAAGGCGGAAAGCGCCAGGGTTGGGGCCGTGCCGTGCGGCATCTCGGTGAGCGCGAAGGTCGCGTCGCGGCTGGCGATGGCGATGTCGGCGCCGCCCACGAGCGCGCAGCCGAATCCGAGCGCCTTGCCCTGCACCACGGCGATGATCGGCACCGGGCAACGGCGGAAGGCGGCGTAGACGCCGAGAATACGCGACATCACACGTTGGTGGGTCTCGAAGGCGTTCTTGGGCGGGCCTTCGGGGGGCGGGGTGCCCTGCACCCGGCCATGGCAGAAATCGGCACCGGCGCCGCGCAACACGATGCCGAGCAGAGTCTCGTCCGTCGAGACCTCGTCGACGAGAGCCGCCAATCCATCCAGCATCGGGTCGGTGACCCGGTTGCCCTCGTCGGCGCGGTCGATGGTGATGTGCAGGAAGGCGCCCTGGCGCTCGGTCTTGAATCCGTCTGTCATGATATCCCCTTGTGGTTCTGAATGACCTATAGTCCGTTGCCAACACGTCTTGGCGCGGCACTATTCATGTTTGAATAGACATAGCCGTCACCCTGCCCGGCGAAAGCCCCTCGAAGGAGATATCGGATGTTTCCCGACCCGAATTCCAGATCCGCTAAATTGGCCGAACGCGCGCGACGGGTCTTGCCCGGCGGCAACAGCCGTTCGACCATCGATCTCAAACCGCACCCGATCTATCTGACGCGCGCGTCGGGGGCCGAGGTCGAGGATGTCGACGGCAATGTCTATGTCGATTTCAACAACAACTACACATCGCTAATTCACGGCCACGCCTTTCCCGCGGTGACCGAGGCGGTGGCGAAGCAACTGCCGCTCGGCACGGCCTACGCGTTCGGCACCGTGCAGGAGATCGACCACGCGGAGCTGATCTGCGGCCGGGTGCCGGGCTTCGACAAAATCCGCTTCATGAATTCCGGCAGCGAAGCGGTGATGAATGCGCTGAAGGCGGCGCGCGCCTTTACCGGACGCCCGAAGATCGCGAAGTGCGAGGGCGCCTATCACGGCAGCTACGACTACGCCGAGGTCAGCCTCAATTCGGGGCCCGACGATTGGGGACAGAACGACCCGCGCGCGGTGCCCTATTCGAAGGGAACGCCCGACGGTGTGCTCGACGACGTGGTGGTCATTCCCTATCACGACGAGGTCGCCGCCAGAGAGCTGTTGCGGCGGAATGCTGGAAGTCTCGCCGCCGTGCTGTTCGATCCGGTGGCGAGCCGGGTCGGGTTGATCCCGCCGAGCGACGCATATCTCGACATGTTGGCCGAGTTTTGCGCGGCCAACGGCGTCCTGCTGATCTTCGACGAGGTCATCGCGTTCCGGCTCGGCTATGAAGGCGCGCAGGGCGTGCGCGGCGTGACGCCGGATCTGACGGCGCTCGGCAAGATCATCGGCGGGGGCTTTCCGGTCGGCGCCGTGGCGGGGCGCGACGGCGCGATGCAGGTCTTCGAGCCGGGCGGCGGCCTGCCGCATGGGGGCACCTTCAACGGCAATCCGGTGACCATGGTGGCCGGCATGGCGACAATGGAAGCGATGACCCGGGATGCCTTCGAAGCGCTCAATGACATGGGCGAGTACGCGCGGGAAGGGTTCCATCAGGCGTTCGCGTCGGCGGGGATCGCGGCGCAGGCGACCGGGCAGGGCTCCCTGTTGCGTCTGCATCTCACGGACAGGGCGCTGACGGGCTACCGGACCGTCTATCCGACGGCGGAGGAGAGCGCGCGGATGTCCGCGCTGCACAGGTATCTGCTGAATGCCGGGCACTATATCTCGAATTACGGGCTGATCTGCCTTTCGACCGTCAACACAAAGGATCAGGTGGACGCGTTGATCGCGGATACGGTCGGCGGGTTGAAACAGCAGAGCGCGGCCTAGGTCCCGATCAGGAGAGAGAGATGGAATTCGAGGAACTGGTGCGCACGCGCCGCAGCATCCGCGGGTATAAGGCAGACCCGGTCCCGCGCGATGTCATTGACGAGATCATTTCGGTCGCAAAGGGCGCGCCCTCGTCGATGAACAGCCAGCCCTGGCACGTGCATGTATTGACCGGAGCACCCCTCGACGAGATTCGCCGCCGCAACATGGAGGAGATGGAAGCCGGCGTGAAGCCGAAACGCGACATCTTCACCCACGGCCCCTACGAGGGCGAACACCGGCGCCGCCAGGTCGATATCGCAAAGAAACTGTTTGCTGCCATGGGCATCGAGCGCCACGACGCGGAGCGCCGCCAGGATTGGGTGCGGCGCGGTTTTCGTCAGTTCGACGCCCCGGTCTCCATCATTCTGACCTACGACCGCGTCCTCGATCCGGGAGCGACCTGCCATTTCGACTTGGGGGCGCTGAGCTACGGCATCGTGCTGGCGGCCTGGGACCGGGGCATCGGCGCGGTGGTCAACGGACAGGGGATTTCGCGTTCCGACATTGTGCGCGAGGTTGCCCGCATCCCGGACGACGAGGTCATCATGACCGCCATCGCCATGGGGTATCCGAACGATGATTTCGCCGCGAATGCGGTCAGATCGGACCGTGAGCCGAACGAGGCGTTCGTGCGCTATGTAGGGTTCGAGAGATAAGCAACCGAACCCGGCCTTCGGAAGCCTGCCGGGCGCTCAACGCCGCATTTCGATCAGGCGGGGATCGTCACTTTCACCTTCGTCCCCTTTGCATCCTCGCTCCAGATCTCCAATTCGCCCCCATGCAGCTGGACGAGGGATTTGACGATCGACAAGCCGAGGCCGGTACCGGTTTGAGGCCTGAGGGGATCGTCATGACCTTGGGAAAAGGGCTCTGTAATCGAGGATATCTTGCTCTTCGGAATACCAATCCCTGTGTCCGCAACGACGATTTCGATTTGCTTCCCTTTGGGCGCGGCTTCGAGTTTCACCGTGCCGCCCGCCTCGGTAAACTTGATGGCGTTCGACAACAGGTTGAGGACAATTTGTTTGAGTGCGCGTTCGTCGGCGGTGATCGACTCCGCTTCGGTCGCGATTTCCAGGCCCAATCGAATGCCGCTTTCTTCCGCGGCGTGGCTGAAAGTTATAAGGCATTCTTCCAACAATCCGCGAAGGCTCAATTCGATCTTGTTGAGGTCGCGTTGACCGGCTTCGATCGCCGATAGGTCCAGCACGTCGTTGACCAGATCGAGAATCATTTTGCCGCTTTTGTGAATAATATCCGCATATTCTTCGGTCCGCTCGGCGCGGATATCGCTGAAGCTGGGCGAAATTAGAACTTCGCTGAAACCGATGATGGCGTTAAGGGGAGTCCGGAATTCATGGCTCATGGTGGCGATGAATTGGGACTTCGCATTGTTTGCGCTCTCGGCTTCCGCCAATGCTTTACTGAGTGCCTGCTTCACGCGAAGTTGTTCGGATTGATCGACGCTCACCGACCCGATCTTGGCGATAGTCCCGTTCTGATCGTAAATCG
>JAYPOZ010000098.1:0-6869 GCA_038131165.1 Rickettsiales bacterium
GCCGTACCGAACGCTGCCGTAGCGCGGGAAGCGGAACTCGAAATGCGGGGCGAACCACTCTTTCTCGAACGGATATCCGGCGTCTCTCATCTCGCGGACGACGTCGCACATGTCGGCCCAGACCCCGTGTGGTAGCATGAAACGGTCGTGCAGCGACGTACCCCATTTGACCAGACGTCCGGTGTAGGGCGTCTTCCAGAACCGGGCGATCAGGCCGCGCAGCAGCAATTGCTGGGTCAAGCTCATGCGGGCGTGCGGCGGCATTTCGAAGGCGCGAAATTCAACGAGGCCGAGACGGCCGGTCGGACCGTCCGGGGAGTAGAGCTTGTCTATGCAGATTTCCGTGCGATGCGTGTTGCCGGAGACGTCGATCAGAAGGTTCCGCAATATGCGGTCGATCAGCCACGGCGGGCATTCCTCGTCCGGTCCCGGAATCTGGTTGAATGCGATTTCCATCTCGTAAAGCCCCTCGTGGCGGGCCTCGTCGATCCGGGGGGCCTGACTGGTCGGGCCGATGAACAGGCCGGAGAAGAGATAACTCAGCCCCGGATGATGCTGCCAATAGGTGATCAGGCTGCGCAGCAGGTCGGGGCGGCGCAGGAAGGGGCTGTCTTTCGGCGTGGCTCCGCCCGCAACCATGTGATTGCCACCGCCCGTGCCGGTGTGCCGGCCGTCGAGCATGAATTTTTCCGTGCCGAGGCGGCTTAGCCGCGCATCTTCGTAGAGGGTGGTCGCGATTTCGACCAATTCCGGCCAGCTCCCGGCCGGCTGGATGTTGACTTCGAGCACGCCCGGGTCCGGCGTCACCTTGACGACGTTTAGGCGCGGGTCCTTCGGCGGCTCGTATCCTTCCACATGCACCGGCAGGCCGGATTCGGCGGCGGCGTCCTCGACCGCGGCCAGAAGGTCGAGATAATCCTCGAGCGTTTCCGTCGGGGGCATGAAGACGCAGAGCCGTCCGTCGCGGGGTTCGACCGTGAGAGCGACGCGTGCCTTGCCGTCGGTCAGGCTCTGTTCCATCAGGCTCTGCCGGTCGGCGGCCGGTATCTCCTGGCCGCGCAGGAAGGGTTGCCGCCGCGCGTCCGGGTCCGGCAGTTCGGTATGCTCGGCGAAGGGATCGCTGGGGACCACATAGGGATAGTCGACTTCGGAGATATGGTGCAGCGAGGCCATGGGCAGCCGGAATCCGACAGGCGAATCCCCGGGAATCAAGAACAGATGCTTGGTTCGCGTCGACCAGAGCTCGCTGTACCAGCGGCGTTCCCCTTTCGCGTTCCAGCGTTGCACCGGCAGCGCATAGCCCGTCGGTTTGCTGAGGCCGCGCTCGAAGACACGGGCAAACCTGTCGCGTTCCATCGGGTCCGCGAGGTCCGTCGTCTCGGGATCGAAATTGTCCGGCAGTTTGCGTTCGCGCTCGATGAAATGCCAAGGGTCCTCATAGGCGGCGAAAGCCGCTTCGGGCGAGACGTCGAGCCGGGTGGCGATACCTTTTACCATGGTCCGGGCATCGTCGATGGTCGGCCCATGATCGACCTTTTCTTCGGCGAGCATCTCGGAATGCCGCCAGATCGGGACACCGTCCCGCCGCCAGTAAAGCGCGAATGCCCAACGCGGCAATTGCTCGCCCGGATACCATTTCCCCTGTCCGTAATGCAGCAAGCCTTCAGGCGCGTAGCGGTCGCGCAAGCGTCGGATCAAGTCGTCGGCGAGTCCGCGCTTGGTCGGCCCGACGGCGGCGGTGTTCCATTCCGCTTCGTCGACGTGATCGATGGAAACGAAGGTCGGCTCCCCGCCCATGGTCAGGCGGACGTCGCCCGCATCCAGGTCGGCATCGACGCGGTGGCCGAGCGCCTCGATTTCCGACCATTGCTCCTCGGTATAGGGTTTGGTTACCCGCGGCGTCTCGTGAATCCGTTCGATCGCCATGTCGAAGGAAAACTCGACCTCCGACTGGCCGACGACTCCGGAGATGGGGGCGGCACTCTGGGGGCGCGGCGAGGCGGCGAGCGGAATATGCCCCTCTCCGGTCAGCAGGCCGGAGGTCGGATCGAGACCGATCCAGCCCGCGCCCGGCAGATAAACCTCGGTCCAGGCGTGGAGATCGGTGAAGTCGCTCTCTGCTCCCGACGGGCCGTCGAGGGATTTGACGTCCGCCTTCAACTGGATGAGATATCCCGAGACGAACCGGGCGGCGAGGCCGCAATGACGCAGGATCTGGACCAGCAGCCAACTCGTGTCGCGGCAAGAACCTTTGCCGCGCTCGAGGGTTTCCTCGCAGGTCTGCACGCCGTGTTCCATCCGGATCAGGTATTCGATCTCCTGCTCCAGGCGGTGGTTCAGGGATACCAGGAAATCGACGCTGCGCGCCGCCTCTTTCGGGATCGCGTCGAGCCAGGCTTGCAGCAGCGGGCCGGCCGGTTCCGGTTCCAGATAAGGATCGAGTTCGCGCCGGAGGTCCGCGTCATAGGCGAACGGAAAATCTTCCGCATCGGGCTCGAGAAAGAAATCGAAAGGATTGTGGACCGATAAATCCGCGACAAGGTCGACCTCGACCGAAAATCGCGTGACCGGATCCGGATAGACGATTCGCGCCTGATAATTACCGTGCGGATCCTGCTGCCAATTAATGAAATGGCCTTCCGGCTCGATCTTGAGGGCGTAACTCAGAATCGGTGTCCGGCAATGCGGCGCCGGGCGCAGACGCACGATTTGTGGGCCGAGTTCGACCCGCCGGTCATAGATGTACTGCGTCCGATGATGAAGGGCGACGTGAATGCTCACTGTCCGAAGGTCCAGGCGAAAATGTACGGGTACTGCTTCGACAGCGCCGAAGCCGGGAAAATCTTACAACGCCTTCCGGGCACGATACAGGGAATTGAGTATAACGGTTCGGATATCCTGCCCTATCTTGAAAGAGCGGAGGATGGGTTCGCCGTCCGGAGAAGACTTGCGAGAAGGGAGAAAATGCATGCCGATCGATTACGAAAAACGCGACGGGGTCGCCTATATCACGCTCAATAATCCGGAGAAGGCCAATATCCTGGATAAACCCACCTCCGATGCGATTTCGGAAGCGTGGATCGATTTGTGGGAAGATCGGGCAATTCGTTGCGCCATCGTGACGGGGAAGGGCGATAAACACTTTTGCGGCGGCCACAATCTGACACCGCGCCCGGATTTGACGGCGGAGGATCGCGAGTATCTCCGGACACAGCGGATTTACTGGCCATTGGCGGGCACGGTTCATGGCCAATCGACCGGTGTCGACGGGCGGATGGGCGACCACTACCCCCGGGTCTGGAAGCCGGTGATCGCCGCGGTCAACGGATGGGCGGCGGGCGCGGGGCTCTATCTGCTGCTCTCCTCGACCGATATCCGCATCGCCAGCGCGGAGCACGCGCGTTTCAAGTTTGCCTTGCTGACCCAGGGCTGGCTCGGCAACGGGCCCGGCGCCAGTCTGCTCGCCCAGCAGCTCCGCTACAGCGATGCCATGAAGATTCTCCTCACCGACGAGCCGTTCGACGCCGCCGAGGCGCACCGCATCGGTCTCGTCAACGAAGTCGTGCCGCACGATCAGCTGATGGCCCGCGCGGAAGCGATGGCCCGCTACATCGTCTCCCTGCCGCCGGTCGCGGTGCGCATGATGAAGGAATTTGTCGTCCGGTTCGGCGATCTGCCGACCGATCAGGCTTGGCATATCCAGAACATCATCAATTCCATGCTGATTCAGACGACCATGGACGGCGAGGAAGGACGCCAGGCCTTCAACGAGAAACGGCCGCCGAACTTCACCGGCGCCTTGCGCAAGCGCGGCGCGCCGTGGCCGGAGTTGAGCGAGGAGGAGGCCGCGCGTCTCGACGAGGCCTACCGCAGCGGCGAATTCTAGCGTCAGCCGAGCGCACCGTTGGCTCCGAGGGCGGCGATTTCGGCATCGGAGAGGCCCAAGACGGCGCGGAGCACGGCATCGGTCTCGGCGCCGTGCGCGGGTGCCTCGCCGACGGCGCGTCCGAAGCTTGCTTGCCACGGGAGACCCGGCAGCGCGCCCCGGTCGTGCGCTTCCCAGAATCCGCGCGCCGCGAGATGGGGGCTCTGGGCGAGGTCGAGGGTCGTCGCCACCGGCGCCGTTGCAATGCCCGCCGCCGCAAGCCTGTCTCCGGCCTCCGCCGCCCCCTGTGGGGCGCACCACGCGGCCAGATGCCGGTCGATCGCGTCCCCGGATTCCCGCCGCGCCGACAGCGTCAGGTCCCGCAACGGGCCGAGCGACTCCACCAGACGGCAAAGCGCGCGCCACGCTTCGTCGCCCGTGACCGCGACGCCCAGCCATTCGTCCTCGCCACGGCAGCGGTAGGCGCCGTGCGGCGCGCAGGCCTCCGAGGCGTTGCCGCGCGGCCGCGGCGGCGCCCCGGTCTGGGCCGCGATCAGCGGTTCGGCCATGGTCCACAACATGGCTTCGATCATGGAGAAATCGACCCGGGCGCCGCCGCCGTGGCGGGAGCGGCGGCGGAGGGCGGCGGCGGCGATGAACGCCAGCTTCAGGCCGCACATGGGGTCGAGCCAGGCCATGCCGACGCGCGGCGGCGTCCCGGGATGACGATTGAGTCCGGCGAAACCCGTAAAACACTGCAACAGGGTGCCATAGGCGACCGCCTTGGCGCCGGGGCCGGTACGGCCCATGCCGGAGGCCGAAATATAGACGAGATCGGGGTTCTCTGCCTGCAATTGCGCGGCGCCGAGGCCGAGGCGGTCCATGACGCCGGTCGCGAAATTCTCGATCAAGATATCGGAGTTTCGGGCCAGGCGGCGGGCGATTTCCCGTGCCTCATTTTGTTTCAGATTCAGAATAATGCGTTGTTTCGCTTGACCCAGAGCCGTGTGCAGCTCCGAGGCGCGGCCCGGGTCGCCGCGGCCCGGCGCCTCGAGCTTGATGACTTCCGCCCCCATCGCGGCCAGGTAGCGCGTCGCCGTCGGCCCTGCGATGACCCAGCTGAAGTCGAGCACGCGCACGCCCGAGAGCGGCAGGGCGCCAGTTCGCGGCAGCGCCAGCGGCGGCGATTCCGCCGGCGTCTCAAGGGCGAAGGGATGGGCGATGGTTCGGACGGCGATATCGGAATCGGTTCGCATTTGAAACGAGTTCCGGTGCGCCAATTGAGGATCGGTCAGGTGTTCGCCGGGCTCGCAGAGCGGGAAACTCGGCACATGCGCCGCCTGCGCCAGATCGGCGATCGCCTGTTTGGTGTGACGGCGGCTCCAGTCCGACATCAGCGCATGCAGCGCGTCCCAGTTGGCGACCCGGTCCGGCTTGGTCGCGAAACGCGCCTCCGTGCCCCAATCCGGCGATCCCATGGCGGCATGCCAGGCCGTCCATTGATGGTCCTCGCGCGGCGAGATTGCGGCATACCCGTCGCGCGCCGGCAGGATACAGACCGTGGCGCCGTTGCCGTCGCTGAGGCGCCGGCGCGACCAGCCGCCGCCGCCGAGACCGGCCTTGGTCAGCTCGGTCATCGAAAGGGTGGCGAGCGCCTCCTGGATCGAGACGTCGACGGTCGCGGGCCCCTCCAGCAGGACGGCATGCATCCCGGCGCAGGCGGCGGCCAGCCCGCCGATGAACGCGGATTGCGCGCCGACGGGGCGGATCGGCGCTTCGGAGAGGTCGTCGACCTGACCGGTCAGCACGCGGGCGATGCCGCTGGCGCAGAACAGGGTGAGGTCCGTGGCCGGCTTGTCCGCATCCGGGCCGGTCTGCCCGTAGGGCGAGAGCAGGACGAGGGCGGCCTGGGGCGCGGCGGCGCGCAGGACGGCGGGGTCGAGGCCCTGCGCCTTCAGGGCGCGGGGGCCGCCTTCGCAGACGATCAGATCGTGGGAAGCGAGAGCGGCAAGCGCCTTCGCGTCGGGCGTGTCGCCCGCTTGAGGCTTGCCGGCGTTCAGATGGCGGGCGAGGGGGGTATCGGTGCGGGCGGCGAGGCAATCGACCGCCGCGCCCATATCGGCGAACAGGCGGCCGCAGACGGCGGCGGCGAGGCCGGGCCCGATCTGCGCCACTTTCAGACCGCCCAGAACCGCCGCGGTCTCGGTCATGTTCCGCCTCTTCCCATGCGAGAGAACCTGTATCGCCCGCCCGCGCGGTCCAGAAGCGCGCTCACAGCGATTTCAGGAACGCGATCACCGCGTCCCGCCCAGGCTTGTCGAGCGCGGCGAAACGGTCGCGCGCGGATTGCCCTTCGCCGCCGTGCCAGAGGATGGCTTCCGCCAGGGACCGCGCCCGTCCGTCGTGCAGGAAATAAGCGGCGCCCGAGACGATCTCCGTAAGCCCGATGCCCCAGAGCGGCGGGGTGCGCCATTCGCGGCCGCCCGCCTGTCCTTCCGCGGTCCCGTCGGCCAGTCCTTCGCCCATGTCGTGGAGCAGCAGGTCGGAATAGGGCGCGATGGTCCGGCCGGCCAGCGCGGCATTCGGATGCCTGGCCGATGTCGCGAGACGCGCGCGGTGGCACCCGGCGCAGCCGATCTCGCGGAACAGCGCCCCGCCCCGGCGCACGGCCGGATCGTCCGCGTTGCGCTGGTCGGGTGGCGCCAGCCCTTGCAGATAAAAGGCGAGATGGCCCATGACCTTGTCCGAGACTTCGGCGCCCTGGTGGCGCGCGCTACCCCCATGCGGGCCTGCGCGGCAGGCGCTCTGGGCCGGGGTGCAGTCGCCCCAAAGCGCGGGCGCCAGCCGATTGGCGACGCCGATATCGTTCGCCATCGCGACCGCGTTCTGGTCGGCGATGCTCGCTTGTCCGGCCTTCCAGCCGAACCGGCCGAGCATCTCGCGCGCCCGTGCCCGGCTCCAGACCCGGTTGGCCCGCCCCGAAATGCCGTCGCCGTCGCGGTCC
>JAYPOZ010000098.1:6969-10043 GCA_038131165.1 Rickettsiales bacterium
CCGATGTCTCCGGCGGCCGGCCGCGCCCGTCGCCCACATGGCAGTCGACGCAGGCGCGGGCGTTGTAGAGCGGCCCCAGCCCGTCGGAAGCGGTGGTCTCGCTCGGCGCCGCCCGCCAGCTCTTGCGGAACAGCGCATTGCCGAGCAGGACGGTCGCCCGGTCGTGGTCGGACAGCGCCGCCAGCGGCTGCGAAAAGGCGTCCGGGCCGGGCGGTCTATCATCGGAGGCGCCGGCCAGCGCGGGCCAGAGGACCGCCGCCGAGAGCAGCAGCCCGCGGATCATTCAGCCGCTTGTCCCACCGTTGCGGACACCGCGTATTTCTCGTCCATCTTCTCCAACTCGTCGAAGCCGGTCAGGGCGTTGAGCTCGCCGAAACTGACCAGCAGGTCCGGACGGTCGACCGGCTCGTCGCCCGCCAGCATCTCGTTGAACGCCGCCATGGCGTTCATCATGCCCTTGACCGCCGCCGTCGTCAGCAGGCGCGGATAGCTCACGCAATGCACCCCCATCTCCTGCAGGCGCTTGGGGTGGATAAGCGGCGTCGTCGGGCGCGAGCGGA
The DNA here is from genome assembly GCA_038131165.1 of Rickettsiales bacterium. Taxonomy (GTDB): domain Bacteria; phylum Pseudomonadota; class Alphaproteobacteria; order UBA8366; family UBA8366; genus UBA6544. The sequence continues at coordinate 7,530 of JAYPOZ010000098.1, forward strand.
TGCCGAGCCCCATATTGACGCTGAGCGGCTTCGGCACGTTGCGCGCCGCCTTTTCGATATCTTCCGCCGTCAGCAGGGCGTCGGCGAACAGGATGTCGGCCCCCGCTTCGGCATAGAGGTTCAGGCGTTCGATGGCGGCGTCGATGCCGAGCGGCCCCGCCGCGTCGGTGCGCGCCCGGATGATGAAGTCGCCGTCGCGCCGCGCGTCGACCGCGGCCTTGACCTTCTGCACCATTTCCTCCGCCGGAATGACGGCCTTGCCCGCCATATGTCCGCAGCGTTTCGGCCAAACCTGATCCTCGATCATCAGGCCCGAGAGGCCCGCGTCCTCGAAGGCGCGGACGGTGAAGTAGACGCTGACCGCGTTGCCGTAGCCGGTGTCGCCGTCGGCCATCAGCGGCAGATCGGTGCAGGCGGCAAGCGCGCGGCAGGCCTCCAGATTATCCTTGAACGACATGACACCCTTGTCGGCCCAGCCGAGATGGGATTCAGACACGCCGGCTCCGGAGACGGAGGCGGCGGCGAAGCCCATCTGTTCCATCAGCCGCACGCTGTAACCGTCGAAGACGCCCGGCAGGATGAGGATTTCCGGGGCCTCGAAGAGGGCTATCAGGCGGCGCGATTTTTCGGTCATCGTACTGTCCCTTTCGTCATTCCCGCGAAGGCGGGAAGAATGGTTCATGTCGGGTTTACTTTGGGGCGTCTCCAATAGCGTCGGCGCCGACCGCGTCGGCGACATGGGCGAAGCCGTCGGCCTTAAGCAAAGCCGTCAGGTCCCGCTTGATCTGGCCCACCAGCGCCGGGCCGTGGAAGACGAGCGCGGTATAGAGCTGCACCAGCGACGCGCCGGCGCGGATTTTGGCGTAGGCGTCGGCGCCGGAGGAGACGCCGCCGCAGCCGATCAGCGGTAGCCTGCCCTCTGTCAGGCGATAGAACCCGGCGAGGCATTCGGTCGATTTTGCCATCAGCGGCCGGCCCGAGAGGCCGCCCGGCTGCACCTTCTCGGCGCTCTTGAGGCTCTTCGGCCGGTCGATGGTGGTGTTGCCGATGATCAGCCCGTCGATCCCGGCCCCCATGACGACCTCCGCGATGTCCCGCATCTCTCCCGCGTCGAGGTCGGGCGCCACCTTGACCAGCAGCGGCGGCGGGTTCTCGGGGTCGGGGGCGCTCCGGGCGCGGGCGTCCAGGGTGCGGCCGAGCAGTGCTGCCAGGCTTGCGCGCGCCTGCAGGGCCCGCAGGCCTTCGGTGTTCGGCGAGGAGATGTTGACCACCAGATATCCCGCATAGGGGCAGACCTGCTCGATCCCCGCCGCGTAGTCGTCCGCCGCCTTCTCCGTCGTCTTGTTCTTGCCGACATTGGCGCCGACGATGCCAGGCCTGCCGTGGCGCTCCCGCAGGCGGGCGACATAGGGCGCCAGGCCGCCGCTGTTGAAGCCGAAACGGTTGATCGCGGCTTCGTCCTCGCTCAGGCGAAACAGCCGCGGGCGCGGATTGCCCGGCTGCGGGCGCGGCGTCACCGTCCCCGCCTCGACGAAGCCGAAGCCGACCCGCAGCATCGCGTCCGGCACTTCCGCGTCCTTGTCGAAGCCGGCCGCGAGGCCGATGGGATTGGGAAACGCAATCCCCCACAGCGTCGTCGCCAGCACCGGATCGTCCGCCGTGGCGTTGCCGCCGACGAGCCCCGCCTTCAGCGCCTTCAGGGCAAGGCCGTGCGCATCTTCGGCCTCGAAGAGGTGCAGGAAGGGGCGGGCGAGGGAATAGGGGATCATGACCATGCGGCTATGTAATCGCTCGGAGCGGGGTTGTCATCCGCGATGTTGCGGCGGCGGCAAAACAGCGGTGTAAACCCTATTAGCAAAAACCGAAGAACAACCCCATGCGCCCGCCAATCGCGGTAATAGCCTACCGCGATTTCGGCGAAGGACGGGTGCCGGCGGTGTGCGGGGGAACAACGGAGGATCGGGCGCATGGAAACACCTTAGCACAAAATAGCCAAAATGTCGATTTAGAACGGCGAGGCTGTGCGACCAGAGTAAGTGGGCCGCGTCCGCATCCCAAAAGAAGAAAGGCGGCCCAGAGGCCGCCTTTCCGAATGGGCCGTGCGAGGGGCCCAAAACGCTTGAGTTCGTTGCGTCAGCAGAGACCGCAGAGGTTGCTCTTCAGTCCTCGCCGGGCACCTGAACCACTCGCACGGGCACTCATTCTTGACATCAGATCACCTCCTTCCGTTTGTTTCACGACTGCCCCCAGTCTGCCCGAGCGCGATTCCAAAAGATAGTCCAAAAAGTACCTTCACCGCTATCTTGCAGAGTTTGATTTCCGCTAGATCGATTTGTGATCGACACGTTCGAAGAGCTAAGTGACGCGACGCTCCTAGATGTCGTCGCAACTTTGCATTCTGTGAAAGCCAATTGGCACGACGACCCCATCGCACTTTTGAGGAATCTTCGCGACGACGGTGATAGCGAGATTGAATGATGGTGGTCTTCGACGCTGCCGTCTTGACTCTACTTC
>JAYPOZ010000098.1:10053-11010 GCA_038131165.1 Rickettsiales bacterium
CAACTATCCTGGGGCCGAAGATCCAGTTGAACGATGCAAAGACCGCATGGAGTTGCTTGTTCAGACCCTGCACAAGAGCAGAGAGACAATTGTCATTCCCACGCCCGCGTTGAGCGAAGTGCTGGTCGCCTCCGGGCGGGATGGGCTCCGGTATGTGAAAATCTTGGAACAGGCTGCGGTATTCCGAATTCAGTCCTTCGATACTCTAAGCGCGATTGAGTTGGCCGAGATTACGCGAGCAGCGATAGACCGCGGCGATATTCGTGAAGGTGAGCAGGCGCCATGGCAGCTAATCAAAATTGACCGGCAGATTGTCGCAATCGCGAAAGTTACGAGGTCACATACGATCTATACCGACGACCGTAAACTGCGTGGTTTCGCTCAACGTGCGGGCCTCAACGTGGTGCGGACACACGAGCTTCCATTGCCTCCCGAACCGGAAGAGTCTCGCCAACTCGATTGGGTACGAGAATTCGAAGCCCAAAACGAGCAAGACGAGGAAGAGGCAGAGATCGCTCTGGCCGCTGAATTAGAGGCGGCGTCAGAAGCGGATGACGCGGAAGACAGCAATTCGGTCAAGGACTAGGCCCATGGCAAAGCCAGACGCCAAGAAAACTCAGATAGACTGGTTCAAGGAAGCTACGCGCGCTTGGAGTTGACGAGGACGAGGCTGCGTTTGACGCTAACTCGTCAGGGACGGCAAAAGGCCGCCCGTTTTCAATGGATGAAATCAAGGCCATAGGCACGGAACGGAAGAGTGGAGAGTAGTGCCGGAATGGAGACGAAATGACGTGGTTCCACGCAAAAAATATATATCGTAGTGGCCGTTCGTTCACTTTCTTCGAGTTTGCTAAGAGCCTTAGTTTGAAGTGTGGGAAGTACACAGAAGATCGCTTCATTATTTCCACATATCCCCTTAATCGGTTTAAGCCTCGCCGTGGCACCCAAGGATTCCGT
>JAYPOZ010000098.1:11020-15605 GCA_038131165.1 Rickettsiales bacterium
ATTTCGTCTCGTAGTAGACAGAGAGACTATGGATGAAATCGTGCGGGAGTATCAGAAGGCGTTCCCACCCGGTTCGTAGTTGGGTTTGCGTTCTATAGTGACACCCAAAAAAACGCCTTCCTCCCACCGGGATTTCGCGCGGAATCGGCGTATCTCATTCCTCGAACACTCGGGGGGACCGGACATGGCGGCACAGAAGAACATCGACATTCACGCGCATTTCTTTCCGCAGGCCTTCATCGACCTGATGGAGTCGGAAGGCGGGGCCGACGGCGGCGGGGTCGACCGCACCGACCCGCGCGGCCCCCGGGTCGGGGTCGGCGGGCGGCTTTCGGCGCCGCTGGAGCCGCGCTTCCACGACCTCTCGGCCCGGCTCGCCTCGATGGACGCGACCGGGGTCGACATCCAGGCGCTCTCGCTGACCACGCCGATGGTCTATTGGGCGGCGCCGGAGCTCGGGCGCAAGCTGAGCGCCGCCTTCAACGACGGTTGCGCCGAGTATCACACGGCCCATCCGGAACGCTTTCTCGGTCTCGCGATGCTGCCGATGCAGTCGCCGGAGCACGCGATCCGGGAATTGGAACGGGCCGCCACGCTGCCCGGCATGCGCGGCGTCTACATGGCGACCCAGGTCGAGGGGAAGGAGCTGTCCGACCCGGATTTCTATCCGGTCTACGAGCGCATCGAGGCGATGGGCTGGACGATATTCCTGCACCCGGTAAAGGTGGTGGATCCGCAACGCCTGGCGCGCTTTCATCTGCGTAACCTGATCGGCAACCCGACGGAATCCGCCATCGCCGCCGCCTACCTGATCTTCGACCGAGTGCTCGACCGGTTCCCGAAGCTGACCTTCTGCCTGCCCCATGCGGGCGGTTCCTTCCCCTATCTCATTGGCCGCTTCACGCATGGCTGGTCGGTGCGCCCGGAATGCCGCGAGCTGCAGAACCCGCCCGACAGCTACCTGCGGCGCTTCTATTACGACACCATTACCCACGCGCACCCGGCGCTCACCTATCTGATCGATCTGGTCGGCGCCGACCGGGTCGTGCTGGGCAGCGATTTCTGCTTCGACATGTCCTACGAGGAGCCGGTGCGCTTCGTGCAGGAGCACGCGGGCCTCGATGCGGCGGACCAGGACCTGATCCTGGGCGGCAACGCCGCGCGGCTGTTGGGGCTTTAATGGCGACGCTGTCTTCGGCGCTGCGCGCCGTCGACGCCGCCGGAACGCCGGGCCGCCCGCAACGCAAGCCGGGGCCTTGGGGCGCGCTCCGCGCCCACCCGGTCGGTGCGCTCGGCATTTTCCTGCTGGCGCTGTTCGCGCTTAATGCGCTCTTTGCGGACTTCATCGCGCCCTTCGATCCCGTGGAGACGAATTTCGACAATATCCTGACGCCGCCGAACGAGACCCATTGGTTCGGCACCGACCATTTCGGGCGTGACGTGCTCTCCCGCGTCATTCATGGCGGGCGGACCGCGCTCTTCATCGGCTTCATCGCCGCCACCGTGAGTTCCGGCATCGGCCTGACCCTGGGCGTGGCGAGCGCCTATATCGGCGGCACCTTCGATCTGCTCATGCAGCGGGTCGTCGACCTGTTCCTGGCGTTTCCGGGAATCGTGCTGGCATTGGCGATGATCTCTGTCTTCGGCACTTCGCTGCCCCATGTGATCCTGATCATCACCATCGTGCAGATACCCGCGACCGTGCGCATCACCCGCGCCGCGGCGCTGGCGATCCGGGAGACCACCTATATCGACGCGGCCAAGGCGCTCGGCTACGGCGCGGCGCGCATTATCCTGCGCCACGTGGCCCCCAACATCATGGGAGTCTTCCTGGTAGTGGTGACCGGCAAGGTGGCGCAGGCGATCCTGCTGGAGGCGTCGCTCTCCTATCTCGGGCTCGGCGTACAGGACCCGCAGCCGGCCTGGGGACTGATGCTGCGGAACGGCGCCGACCAGTTCATCGAGAGCGCCTTCTGGGTGCCGTTCTATCCGGGCATGGCGATCACGATCACCGTGCTCTCCTGCTGCTTCTTCGGCGACAGCCTGCGCGATGCCCTCGATCCGCGCCTCAGGCGGGAATAGACGGTGGGCGAAGGCGGTTTCTTCCGGACCGCATCGACTTAGATTCCGTGGCTGGCGAATTCTCAGCGGGAGCCCATGGGATGATCGAAGACATTATCGACCTGAAAACCACCGACGGCGCGATGGAGACCTTCATCTGCCGGCCCGAGCGCGGCGGCCCTCACCCCGCAATCTTCCTGCTGATGGACGCGCCCGGCATCCGCGAGGAGCTCTACGACATGGCGCGCCGACTTTGTTCGGTCGGCTATTACGTGGTCCTGCCGAACCTCTACTACCGCGCCGGCAAGGACACGAAATACGGCCCCGACGTGCTGGAGAAGGGCAGCGCCGAGCAGGCCCGCATGCGCGAGGTGCGGACCAAGATGACGATCCCCCCGGTAATGCAGGATTTCGCCGACATGCTGGCCTATGTCGACGCGCAGGACGCCGTGAAGCCCGGTCTTGTCGGCACCCACGGCTATTGCATGAGCGGGCCTTATTCGCTGGCCGCCGCCGCGCGCTTCCCGGATCGGGTCGGGGCGGCCGCCAGTTTCTACGGCACATGGCTGGTCAGCGACAACGAGGAGAGCCCGCACCTCAATCTCGGCAAGGCCAAGGGCGAGCTCTATATTTCCTGCGCCGAGCACGACGAATTGGCGCCGCCGGAGATGGTCGAGGAATTGAAGGGCCTGTTCGATGCGTCCGGCGCCAGGGGCGAATTGGAAATTCAGCCCGAAGTCCACCACGGTTTCGCCTTCCCGCAACGCTGGTGCTACGACAAACCGGCCGCAGAGCGCCATTGGGAGCGGCTGATCGCGCTCTACCGGCGGAACCTCGGCTAACTCAGGAGAACGATCATGGCCAAAAGCGAGGCATTGGAAAAAATTCTGGCGGCCAAACGCGCCGATACCTACACGCCGGAGAAGACGCTCGAGGAGTTGCGCGCCCAGCGCGGCGGCAGCAACGCGCCGCCCTTGCCCGACGGCGCCGTATACGCCGCCGTCGACGCGAACGGCGTGCCCGGCGAATGGATCGAAGGGCAGGGGGCCGCGCAGGACAAGGTGTTCCTGTTTTTCCATGGTGGCGGCTACTATCGGGGCACGGTCGTCGATACCCGCGCGACAGCGGCGCGGATTTCGGCCGCTTCCGGCATGCGGTGCCTGTCGATCGATTACCGCCTGGCGCCGGAACACCCGTTTCCCGCCGCGGTCGACGACGCCTATGCGGCCTATCGTTTCATTCTGGCGCAGGGGATCGATCCCGCCCGGATCGCCGTCGGCGGCATTTCGGCGGGGGGCGGGCTCACGCTCGCGCTGCTGCTGAAGCTGAAGGAGACCGGCGACCCGCTGCCCGGGGCCGCCGTGCCGATGAGCGCCTGGACCGACCTCGCGCAGACCGGAGAGAGTCTGCAGTCCAAGGCGGATGTCGATCCGATCATCTCGAAACTCTATCTGGACCGGATGGCGGGCTACTACCTGAACGGCGCCGACGCGGAGACGCCGCTGGCCTCGCCGCTTTACGGCGACCTTTCGGGCCTGCCGCCGCTGCTGATCCAGATCGGAGACGCCGAGACCCTGCTCGACGACAGCAGTCGTCTCGCGGTGCGCGCGCGGGCCGCCGGCGTCGACGTTACCTACGAGCCGTGGGAGGACATGTTCCACGGCTGGCACAGCAGCGCGCATATTCTGCCGGAAGCGCAACAGGCCATCGACAGTATCGGAAAGTTCTGCCGCGCGGTTGTCGGGCCCTAGGCGGCGTCGTTTCCGGTGCGTTTCGCCGCCGCCAGCGGATGGAACAATTCGGCTTCGTAAACGGCGTTTTCGGCATGATCCAGCAGTTCGTCGAAGCTCGATCCGTGCTCCGGATAGATCGCGACACCCAGCCGGAAGGAGAGCGGAACCTCGGTTTCGCCGACCCGAAAGGGCAAGGATAGGCTCTCCTTGAGCCGCTCCGCCACGATCCCGACGGTGCTCCGGTCTTCGAAATTGGACACGACGAGACCGAAGCGGTCGCCCCGCAGCCGCGCCACCGTGTCCATATCCCGAATGCACGGGTGCAGCCGCCCGGCAACCTCGCGCAGTATGGCATCTCCGCCGGCACGGCCGACGATCGAATTTACAGTCTTAAACCCGTCGAGATCGATATGGAGGAACGCGACCTCGCGGTCGTTCCGTCTCGCCGTGGCGATCGCCACGTGCAGGCGATCCTTGCAGAGCCGAAAGTTCGCCAATTCGGTCAATTCGTCCCGGTTCGCATTGTTGACGAGATTGTAGTTTGCGGCCGTCAGTTCCTCGGCCAGGTCGGCCAGCTCTCTCGCCTGTGCCTCGTAGCGCTCGGCGGCGTCGAGCTGGGTGAAGAAATTCTGCTTCGATTCCGCTTCCGCCTGCAGCAGCGTCTCGGTCGTGGACCGCATGATGGCCGCGAGTTCCGCGCGCCGTTCCAGGTGGGCGACCACTGAGGGCAGGAGCTCGATATAGGCCGCCGCGGCTCCCTTCACGATATAATTCGAAACGCCGAGTTTCAG
>JAYPOZ010000099.1:0-15096 GCA_038131165.1 Rickettsiales bacterium
GTATCTGCGTGAGCTACTCCCCGGAATTCGGACACCATGGGGCTCAGGTCATACAATTTGTAGTCTGCTGGTCCTCAACGAGAAGGAGATCAGAGATGTCGAAACGCAAACAGCATTCCCCGGAGTTCAAGGCGAAGGTGGCGTTGGAGGCCCTGAAGGGCGAGGCAATGGTATCCGAGCTGGTGAGCCGGTTTGGTGTTCTTCGGACGATAATCCACCAATGGAAACGGGCGCTGCTGGATGGCGCTTCCGGGGTGTTTGATCACGGCGGCACGCGTACGCCCGAGGTCGATGCGGAACAGATCAAGGATCTGCGTGCGAAGATCGGGGAGCTGGCGATCGCCAATGATTTATCGTCGCGAAAGCCATGCCCTGGGGCGTGAAGTGAAACGCGGGATGATCGAGGCTAGCCATTCCGGCCTGTCGATCGGCAAGTAATGCGCTCTGTTGTCGATCTGGCGATCCTCATTTTCTTACATGCCGAAGGGCGAGACGGCGTTGAACCTGGCATTGATGCGACGGATCGGCGAACAGTTCCTGGAGACGCCTTTCTACGTTGTCCGTCAGATGACTTGGCATCTACAAAACGACGGCACTCTGGTGAACGAAAAGTGTATCCGCCGCCTGATGCGGCTCATGAGCCTGATGCCAATCCGCCGGAAGCCGAACGCCAGCAAAGCGGCCAAGGGGCACAAGACCTATCCGTATCTGCTCAAGGGACTGCGCGTGGATCACCCCAACTAGGTCTGGGCCGCCGACAGGGGCTCGCCCGCCCCTTCGGGTATGTCGATGCGGCGCGGGTTCCTCTATTTTGTCGCCATCATGGATCGGCACACGCACAAGGTTCTGGCGTGGCGCATCTCGAACACGTTGGAGGCGGACTTCTGTGTCGAGGCGCTGAGCGAAGCCATCCACACGTTCGGCCCGCCCGAGATCATGAACACCGAAACACCGACCAGGGCAGACAATTCACGTCCTTTGCCTGGACGGATCGACTAAAGCGAAACGGTATCCGCATCTCAATGGACGGCAAAGGTCGGTTCCTTGACAACATCTTCGTCGAGCGGCTCTGGCGGTCCTTGAAATACGAATGCGTCTATCTGCATGCGTGGGAGACGGGCTCATAGGCAAAGGTTGGCGTCGGCAAGTGGATTGAGTTCTACAACCAGCGGCGACCCCACTCGGCACTTGGCGGACAACCTCCCGCCGTGGCCAGCTGGCGAAATATCGAAACCAATCAATCCGGTCAGCAGGTGCAAAAAGTAGCTTAACTCACGCCCGAAACTGTCCAACGATTGGGGAGTAGCTCAGTGCGCCATGAGGCTCAGTTCAAAGTACTTGCGCTCTTCCGAGCCGCGCCGCGCAGAACTTGAACTCCGGAATCTTGCCGTACGGATCGAGCTGCGGGTTGGTCAGGAAATTGGCGGGTGCTTCCGCGTAGCAGAAGGGGATGAAGACAACGCCTTCCGGCACCGCGCGGTCCACCCGGGCCTTCAATTCGAGAATGCCGCGCCGGGTCTCGACCCGGATCATCTCGCCCGGCGCCGCTCCCAGGCGCGTGAGGTCGCGGTAGTTGAGCGCCGCCGTGGCTTCCGGCTCCAGCGTGTCGAGGATGCTGGCGCGCCGGGAGATGGCGCCGGTGTGCCAGTGTTCGAGCTGGCGGCCCGTGGTCAGGATCATCGGGTACTCGTCGTCCGGCATCTCGGCGGGCGGGATGACTTCGGCGCCGACGAGCTTGCCGCGGCCCGATGCCGTCGGGAAGGATTCCGCGAAGACGATCTCGTTGCCGGGCCGGTCCGGCGCGTCGCAGGGATAGGTCACCGAACTCTCGCGCTCGACCCGGTCCCAGACGATATTGGCCAGCGAAGGCATGATCTCCGTCATCTCCGCGAAGACGTCGCGGGGATGTGCATAGGACCAGTCGAGGCCGATGCGCCGGGCGATCTCCTGAATGATCCACCAGTCCTGGCGCGCGTCGCCGGGCATCTCGAGCGCGGCGCGCCCCATCTGTACCTGGCGGTTTGTATTGGTGACGGTGCCGTCCTTCTCGGGCCAGGCCGAGGCCGGCAGGACCACATCCGCATGGAACGCGGTTTCGGTCAGGAAAATGTCCTGCACCACGAGATGCTCCAGCTTGGCGAGCGCTTCGCGCGCGTGCTGGGCATCCGGGTCGGACATCGCCGGGTTCTCGCCCATGACATACATCCCGCGGATGACCCCTTCGTGGACCGCGTCCATGATCTCGACCACCGTCAGGCCCTTCTCCGCGTCCAGTTCCGCGTCCCAGAATTTCTCGAACTTGGCGTGGATGTCCGCCGCCTCGACGGATTGATAATCCGGGAAGACCATCGGTATGAGGCCCGCATCGGACGCGCCCTGGACGTTGTTCTGGCCGCGCAGCGGGTGGAGGCCCGTCCCGGGCCGCCCGACCTGCCCGGTGATCAGCGCCAGGTCGATCAGGCAGCGCGCATTGTCCGTGCCGTGGGTGCTTTGCGAAATGCCCATGCCCCAAAAGACGATGGATGCGTTCGAGGTTGCATAGGCGCGCGCCACGGTGCGCAGGGTCTCCGCGTAGATGCCGCAGACCTCCGCCATCTTTTCGGGCGCGTAGTCCTTCAGGTGCGCCCGCAGCTTCTCGAACCCGTCGGTTCGCGCCTGGACGAACTGTTCGTCGTGCAGGCCTTCCTCGACGATGACGTGCAGCATGGCGTTCAGCATCGCGACATCCGTGCCGGGCTTGAACTGCAGCATATGGGTTGCATGCTTGCGCAGCGCCTGGCCGCGCGGGTCGCACACGATAAGCGTTTTACCCGCCTTGACCTGCTGCTTGAAGAAGGTCGCCGCGACCGGATGGTTTTCCGTCGGATTGGCGCCGATCACCATCATTACCTCGGCGTCTTCGCAGGCGGTGAAGGGGGCGGTGACCGCGCCTGACCCGATGCATTCCATGAGCGCCGCGACCGATGAGGCGTGGCAGAGCCGGGTGCAGTGGTCGACGTTGTTGGTGCCAAATCCGGTGCGCACCAGCTTCTGCACCAGATAGGCTTCTTCGTTCGACCCCTTGGCGGAGCCGAACCCGGCGAGGCCCTTGGGGCCGTGTTCGGCGCGAATCCGGCTGATTCCGTCGGCGGCCCGATCGAGCGCTTCTTCCCAGGTCGCTTCGCGGAAATGCGTGAACGGGTTGGCCGGGTCGACGTCCTCATGGGCATCCTTGCCGATACCGTCCTTGCGGATCAGCGGCACGGTCAGCCGATGGGCGTGATGCACGTAGTCGAAGCCAAAGCGGCCCTTTACGCAAAGTCGGTTGCGATTCGCCGGGCCTTCCTTGCCGTCGACGAAGAGCAGCTTGCCGTCTTTTAAATTGTAAGTGATCTGGCAGCCGACCCCGCAATAGGGGCAGACGCTGTCGACCTGCTTGTCCGGGTAGTTCACCCGGGTCTGGTTCTCGTCGAGGAGTGTGGATTCCATCAGCGCGCCGGTCGGGCAGGCTTGCACGCATTCGCCGCAGGCGACGCAGGTGCTCTCCCCCATCGGGTCGTCGAAGTCGAAGACGATCTTCGCGCCGTGGCCGCGATAGGCCATGCCGATGACATCGTTGACCTGCACTTCGCGGCAGGCGCGGACACAGAGATTGCAGTGGATGCAGGCGTCGAGATTGACCCGCATCGCCGGATGGCTCTGATCGACGGCCGGGGCTTCCCGTCGCGGCAGCCGGCTTTCGGCAATGCCGATATCGGACGCCCAGTTCCAGAACTTCGATTCCGGATCGTGCGAGGTCGAGCGCGCCGGTTGGTCGGCGGTCAGCATTTCGAAGACCATATTGCGTGCGCTGCGCGCCCGGTCGGAGGTTGAGTTGACGACCATGCCTTCGCTCGGCGTGCGGATACAGGAGGCGGCGAGGACGCGTTCGCCCTCGATCTCGACCATGCAGGCACGGCAATTGCCGTCGGCGCGGTAGTCGGCCTCGGGCGAATAACAGAGGTGCGGAATTTCAACGCCGAGCCGGTTGGCGACCTGCCATATGGTCTCGCCCGTCTCGGCCTCGACCGTCTCGCCGTTCAGCGTAAAGCGGATCGTGTCGCTCATGTCACATCATCCCGGAAGTGCTTGAGAACGGAGAACAGCGGGTTCGCCGCCGCCTGTCCGAGCCCGCAGATCGATGCGTCCCCCATGCAGGTCCCCAATTCGGTAAGCAGGCCTTCATTCCATTTGTCGGCCGCCATCAGTTTGACCGACTTCTCCGTGCCGGCACGGCACGGCGTGCACTGGCCGCAGCTCTCGTCTTCGAAGAAGCGCATCAGGTTGCGCGCGACGCCGCCCATGTGATCCTGATCGGAGAGGATAACGACCGCGTGCGAGCCGACGAAGCAGCCATATTCTTCCAGCTTGCCGAAGTCGAGCGGCAGATCGCCCAAACTTGCGGGCAGGATGCCGCCGGACGCGCCGCCCGGAAGATATCCCTTGAAGGTGTGGCCGTCGGCCATGCCACCCGAATACTCCTCTATCAACTGGCGGACGGTGACGCCGGCGGGCACAAGTTTGACGCCCGGCTCCCTGACGCGGCCCGAGACGGAATAGCTCCGCAGTCCTTTGGACTCGCCCTTGCCTTGATCGGCGAACCAGTCGGCGCCTTTCTGGACGATGTCGCGCACCCAAAACAGGGTCTCGACATTGTTGACCAGCGTCGGCCGGTCGAAAATGCCGACCTGCGCCACGTAGGGCGGGCGGTGGCGCGGCAGGCCGCGCTTGCCTTCGATGCTCTCGATCATCGCCGATTCCTCGCCGCAGATATAGGCACCGGCGCCGCGGCGGAGATGAATTTTCGTCGCTCGATCCAGCCCGGCGGCTTCCACCTTGGCGATTTCGGCCAGAAGCACTTCGCGAATGCCCGGGTATTCATCGCGCAGATAGATGTAGACGGCCTCGGCCTCGACGACCCAGGCGGCGACCAGCATTCCTTCGAGCATGCGGTGCGGGTCGGTCTCGAGATAAAGCTTGTCCTTGAAGGTGCCGGGCTCACCCTCGTCGGCATTGACCGCCATCAGGCGCGGCTTTGGTTCTTTGCGCACGATGCTCCACTTGGTGCCGGTCGGAAATCCGGCGCCGCCGAGGCCGCGCAGACCGGACCCGCTCATGATCTCGATCAGTTCTTCGGGCGTGCGCTTTCCGGCCAGGCATTCCTCCAGCAGCGCGTAGCCGCCCGCCGCCCGGTAGGCGTCGTAGTCGGTATATTCGGGAATTTCCGGGTGGGTGTGGTTCGAATTCGCCGCTGCCTTCACCGTGTCGGCCGTCGCGGACGTGACGTGAAAATGCCCGACTTCGGCAACCGGCGCGACATCGCAGCGGCCCATGCAGGGGGCCCGGACGACGCGCACCTTGCCGCCGTAATGGCCCGACAGCTCCGACAACAGCGCTTCCGCACCCATCATTTCGCAGGTGAGGCTGTCGCAAACCCGGATCGTCAGTTCCGGCAGCGGCGCCTCGCCTTCCCGCAGGACATCGAAATGCGCATAGAAGGTCGCGACTTCGTAGGCCTCGGCCATGGGAATGCGCATTTCTTCGGCCAGGGCGGCCAGATGCGCGGCGGAAATCTGATTGTAGCGATCCTGGATCAGGTGGAGATACTCGATCAGCAGGTCGCGGCTCCGCGGCCGGTCGCCCAGAAGGGCTGCGATCTCTTCCACGGCCGTCGGCACAAGCTGGCGGCCCTTGGTATGCGCTCGTCCCTTGCCTCTCTTGCCGCCCGGATGTTTGTGCCGGCGAAACGTGATTTCTTCCGTCGCCATAATCAGTCCCCGTCCCTTATCGCCTTGGCTTAGACTGCGCCGCCGCTTCGTGCCGCTGCGATCTCTTCGTCGCCATATCCCAGTTCCCGCATGATTTCATCCGTGTGCTCGCCAAGCAAGGGAGAGCGGCCCACCTCTGCCGGAGAATCCGACAGTTTTATCGGATTGCCGACGGTCAGGTACTTTCCGCGTTCCGGATGATCCACCTCGACGATGGTACCCGTCTCGCGGAGCGATTTTTCCTCCGCCAGCTCCTTCATGCTGAGGATTGGGCCGCAGGGCACATTCAGCGGATTGAGAATGTCCATGGCCTCGAACTTGGTTTTGGTCATGGTCCATTTCTCGATCTCGGCAAACATCTCGTCGAGATGCGGAAGCCGCGCCGCCGGGGTGTTCCAGTTCGGATCCTCAAGCCAGTCTTCATGGCCGATTACCTTGGCGAGGCCGGCGAAGGCGGCTGCTTGAGCAATGACGTAGATATAAGCGTCGGGGTCGGTCTCCCATCCCTTGCACTTGACGATCCAGCCGGGCTGGCCGCCGCCGGAGGCGTTTCCGGCCCGCGGCGTGGCGTCGCCGAATTCCTCGTTCGGGTATTGCGGATACTCGGTCAGAGGACCGTGGGCCAGGCGCTGCTGGTCGCGCAGTTTGACCCGGCAGAGATTCAAGACACCGTCCTGCATGGCGCAGGAGACGCGCTGCCCGCGGCCGGTCTGGTTGCGTTGATAGAGGGCCGTGACAATGCCGAGCGCCAGATGCAGGCCGGTTCCGGAATCACCGATCTGCGCGCCGGTGACCATCGGCGTCCCGTTGATCTCGCCGGTGGTCGAGGCCGAGCCGCCGGTGCATTGCGCGACGTTCTCGTAGACCTTGCAGTCCTCGTAGGGGCCGGGGCCGAACCCTTTGACCGAGGCGTAGATCATCCGTGGATTGATCTCCTGGATGCGCTCCCACGAGAATCCCATGCGGTCGAGGGCGCCCGGCGCGAAGTTCTCCACCATGACGTCGCAATGTTCGATCAGTCTTGTGAAGATCGCTTTGCCCTCATCGGATTTGGTGTTGAGGGTGATGCTCCGCTTGTTGCCGTTCAGCATGGTGAAGTACAGGCTGTCGACATCGGGGATGTCCTGCAACTGGCCGCGGGTCGCGTCGCCGATGCCGGGCCGTTCGACCTTCAGGACATCGGCCCCGAACCAGGCCAGTAATTGCGTACATGTCGGGCCGGATTGGACGTGGGTCATGTCCAGAATTTTCACGCCTTGCAATGCTTTAGACATAGCTTTCTTCTTTCCTGATCTTGAGTCGAATTTGCGGGCCTATTTCTTTTTCAGCACGCTTTGCGGGTTGAGATTTCCGATGCGACCGCTTTCGCTGCCCGCCGCCGGATCGATTTCAGCGTTGATCAATGTCGGCTTGCCGGAATCCATCGCCTCGTTGACGGCGCGTTTCAGCTCGTCCGGATTGGTGACGTTGACGCCCACGCCGCCGAAGGCCGCCATCATCTGGTCATAACGCGATCCGGGGACAAAGACGGTCGGTGCCGGGTCGGCGCTTCGTTCGTTGACGTCGGTGCCGCGGTAGATGCCGTTATTGTTGAAAATGACAATGCAGACCGGCAGCTTGTAGCGGCAGATCGTCTCCACCTCCATGCCGGAGAACCCGAAGGCGCTGTCGCCTTCGACGGCCAGCACCGGGTTGCCGGTCTCGACGGTGGCGGCGATGGCCTGTCCCATGCCGATCCCCATCACGCCCCAGGTGCCGACGTCGAGACGCTTGCGCGGCTTGTACATGTCGATGACGCCGCGCGTGAAATCGAGCGCGTTGGCGCCTTCGTTTACCAGGATCGCGTCCGGCCGCTCCTTGATGACCGTGCGCAACACGCCGAGCGCCCCGTGATAGTCCATCGGCACATTGTTGTTGCTCAGCCGCGGGGCCATTTTTGCGATGTTGTCCTCGCGCTTCTTCACGACCGCGTCGATCCAGTCGGCGGGCGGGGCCTGCCAATCGTCGCCCATCCCGTCGAGCAGGGCCGCCACGCAGGAGCCGATATCGCCCACCACCGGAGCAGCTATTTCGACATTGCTGTCCATCTCCTTGGGCTCGATGTCGATCTGAATGAATTTCTTCGGCGCGGTTCCCCAGGTCTTGCCCTTGCCGTGCGAGAGCAGCCAATTGAGGCGGGCGCCGATCATCACCACAACGTCCGAATCCCGGAGCACCGTCGAGCGCGCCGCCCCGGCGCATTGCGGGTGGGTATCGGGCAGCAGGCCCTTGGCCATGCTCATGGGGAGGAAGGGAAGGCCGCTCTTCTCGACGAGCGCCTTGATCGCATCGTCGGCCTGCGCATAGGCGGCACCCTTGCCTAGGATGATCAAAGGCCGCTCCGCGCTCTTGAGGACGTCGAGCGCGCGCTCGATCGCGGACGGGGCGGGAATTTGCGCCGGCGCCGCGTCGATGACTTTGACCAGCGACTTCTGCCCGGCTTCGGCGTCCATAACCTGGCCGAACAGTTTGGCCGGCAGATCGAGATACACCCCGCCGGGGCGGCCGGAGACCGCGGCGCGGATCGCGCGGGCGATACCGATGCCGATGTCTTCGGCGTGCAGGATGCGGTATGCCGCCTTGCAGAGCGGTTTGGCGATGGCGAGCTGGTCCATTTCCTCGTAGTCGCCCTGCTGCAGGTCGACGATCTCGCGCTCGGACGAGCCGGAGATCAGGATCATGGGGAAACAATTGGTCGTGGCGTGCGCCAGCGCGGTGAGTCCGTTCAAGAAGCCAGGGGCCGAGACGGTGAGACAGATGCCCGGCTTCTTGGTCAGATAGCCGGCGATGGCAGCGGCGTAGCCGGCATTCTGTTCGTGGCGGAACGAGAGCACGCGGATGCCCGCCGCCTGCGCCATGCGGCCGAAATCCGTGATCGGAATGCCGGGCACGCCGTAGATCGTGTTGAGATCGTTGAGCTTCAGGGCGTCGATGATGAGGTTGAACCCGTCCGTCAGCTCCTGCGTCTCATCGTGTTCTGTGGTTCCGTCGGCCATGGGTCTCCTCCTGCTGTCGTTGGCTGGCGCGTCGTCCCGGTTAATCCAGGTAGTCGACATGTTTACGTATGTGTTCGGCGAGGCGCATCGAGTGCTCGCGCACCAGGGTTTCGGCAAGGCCGGCGTCGCGCCGTTCCAGCGCCTCGATGATGTTCATGTGATCGATGACGGAGCGAATTGCCCGGTCGCCGTCGGCGATGGTGCGGGTGCGGATCGACCGCATGTGAATGAACAGATTGTCGGCCATTTGCTCGATCAGTCTGCATTTGCCGAGCGCCAGGATGGCTTGATGAAAGGCGATGTTCTTGTCGGAGTACTCGTCGAGATGCGCCCGCACCGTTTCGCCGTCTTCGTTGGCGAACATGGTCCGCAGACGGGCGATCTCTTCGTCGGAGGCTGCCGACGTGGCGAGGCGCGCCGCCATGCTTTCCAGCGCCGCCCAGGCGGTGACGATTTCGATGATCTCGGCTCTCGTTTTTCGGACGACAAAGACGCCGCGCCGCGGAATCGTCTGCACCAGCCCTTCCTGTTCCAGCCGGGCGAGCGCTTCGCGCACCGGCGTCCGGCTGACCCCCAGGCTTTCCGCCAAATGACGCTCGTCCAGCTTCGGCGCTTCGCTCGTGGCATAGATGTTCATCGAGGTGATGGCCCGTTTGAGCGCCTCGTAAGTCTGTTCTTTGAGGCTTGTCGAGACGATGATCGGCTGTACGACCGGCCGTGCGACTTCCGTTCTGACCATTTCCGCTCCTCGCTGCGAGAGGTACTCAAAACGCCCCCGACTCAGCGGCATGCATTCTGGTATACAAAATGCCTATATGTTGGATATACCATCCCTCGGATGCGAATCAAACAGTTTCGGGCAGGGTATGAACTGCGGATCCGATGGCGGGGGACAGCAAGACCGCTGAAAATTACAAGTTAAAGCCAGGTATGATGAACGGTCATTCCGATCTATGGAGGACGGCCACGAGAAGTGCCGTCAGGAACGGTCGCCGGACATCTTGTTCAGTTGGGCTTGCAGCGCATCCAATTGCTGCTGGAGGGTTTGGACGGCGTCCGAATCGCCATCCGCCGGTGGGCTCTTCGGCTCCGGGTTTTCCTCTTTCGAGGGATCGAAAGGCGTGAACATCCGCATCGCTTGCTCGAACATGGCGAGGTTTTTCTTACCCATGTTCTCAAGTTGGCCGAACGGGAACATGTTCCCGAACGTGTCCTTCATATGGCTCTGAATCTCGTCCTGATTCTTGGTGAAGGCGTCGATCGAATATTCGAGATAATGCGGCAGCAACATGCGCTGCATATTATCACCGTAGAAACCGATCAACTGGCGCAGGAAACTAAGCGGCAAGAGGTTCTCGCCCTTGCTTTCCTCTTCCACGATAATCTGTGTCAGAACGGAGCGGGTGATGTCGTTGCCTTTGGCGTCCATCACTACGAATTCGATATCGTCCTTCACCATCTGGCACAGGTGTTCGAGAGTCACATAGCTGCTGGTCGCCGTATTGTAGAGCCGGCGGTTGGCGTATTTCTTGATGACAACGGCTTCGCCGTCTACGGATTTTTTCTCCGCCATCGCTGCTGTCCGTCCTGCAATTTAAAAATATTCCGCAACGCAACATTACAAACCGTATTGGAAGATAAAGCGGTATTCCAGTCCTTTCCGTAAGGCGGCAAGTCTGGCGCGGCGAACAGACCGAAGATATACTGGAAACATGGGCGAACCGCCGGACATAAATGATATTGCCAGGCGCTATTTGGACCTCTGGCAGGACCAGATGTCCGGGATGGCGGCAGACCCGGAATGGATCGCGGCGATGTCACGGCTGTGCTTGTCGGCCGGTGCGGCCGGCGATCCGGCAAGACTGGCGGAAAACTTTACGGCGGGACTGCAGGCTTTGAAGGCCTCGTTTGACGGAACCACGGGAGGCGCGGCCGGTGATGCGAAGCGACAGCAGACCGAGGTTGGGTCCGCGCCCGCTGCCGGTGCATCTGATGACGGCGGCGATGGCCTACGCGAGCTCCAACATCGCCTTGCCGCTCTTGAAGAACGGCTTGCTCGATTGGAAGACGCCGGCAAGAAAGACTGAACTGCTTCGGGAGGACTGGGCCAAGGCGGATCCCGAAAGCCTGATGGCCGCGGTCGACCGCGAGGGGCGGGCGCGTTTGGACCGGTTCCTCAGCGGGGTGGAAGCCTATCGTAGACATTCCTATCGGCGCGATCTCACCGACCCGCCCGTTTTCTGGGCGGAAGGGTCGACCCGGGTGCTGCACTTCGCGGCCGCCGCCGGTCCGTCCGCGCCTTCGGTGCTGGTGGTGCCGTCGCTGATCAATCGCTCTTATGTGCTCGATCTGTCTTCGCGCAGTAGCTTCATGCGCTGGCTCGCGGCACGGGGATATAATGGCTACCTCGTTGACTGGGGCATGCCCGGAGACACGGAGCGTGCCTATACTTTGACGGAGTATGTTGCGGGCCGGCTCGAGCGGCTTTTTGCCGCCCTTTTGGCCCGGACGCAGCGCAAACTCGCCGTGGTCGGTTATTGCATGGGGGGGAATTTGGCGCTGTCTTTGGCCTTGCGGCGTCAATCGGAGGTCGCCGGATTGGCGCTTTTGGCGACGCCTTGGGATTTTCATGCGGCCGGCGAGGATTCGGCCCGGGCGATTGCGGGCCTCGCCGTGTCCTTCGAACCTTACCTGACGGCGCTTGGCGTATTGTCGACCGATGTCATTCAATTCCTGTTCTGCACGCTCGACCCGTTGCTGGGATATCGCAAGTTTCGTCAGTTCGCGGAACTGCCTCCCGACTCAAGCAGGGCCTTGGAGTTCGTGGCGCTGGAGGATTGGCTGAACGACGGGGTGCCGCTGGTGGCGGGTGTGGCGCGTGATTGCCTTGGCGGTTGGTACGGGCGGAACGAACCCGCGCAGGGCCGCTGGCGCATAGCGGGCGGCGTGGTCGACCCAGCCGAGTTCCTGAAACCGACAATCGCAATGATTCCGCAGTTGGACCGCATCGTGCCGCCGCAATCTGCGCGCGCTCTCGCGGACGCGATGCCCCGGTGCGAGGTCGTTCTGCCCAAGGCCGGGCACATCGGCATGATGGCGGGCCGGAAGGCGGAAGCTTTGGTCTGGCGCCCGCTGCAGGCTTGGCTCGACAAGGTCGCGGAATTGCCATAAAGACAATATTATTGTCATCATGACAATTAAATTAACTAAATAACAATTATATTGTAATTAAGACAGTGTTATTGTCATTATGCATCCATGACCGAGACGCATCGTTCCGCTCGAGACCCAAGCCGGAATCCCACGCCGGAAGGCGAAGCTCTGTATGAGTTGATGGTCCAGTTGATGCAGTTGTCTTATCCCTTGCGGGCGATTGGCCGACATCAGGACGGCGTTGCCGGCAAAGGCAGCGGGCTGTGGGTGCTTTTGCGGGCCTTGAAGGTAGACGGGCCGCGTACGGTGCCGCAGATCGCCCGGCGACGGGGCGTGGCCCGTCAGCACATTCAAAAGCTGGTCAACGAAGCGAGTGCCGCCGGTTTTGTGCGTTTCAGGGTAAACCCGGATCACAAGCGTTCCAAAATCGTTGCCCTGACCGCCGAAGGAGCGGGGGCGTTCGAGGCCTATGACGCGCAAATGCGGGAGGCCGCGGAAGATCTGTCCGGAAATTTGGATATCCGCGATCTCGACGCGGCGCTTCGGGTAATGTTCGAGCTTATGGAAAGCCTCAAAGCACTGCGCGCTTGATCGGGATCGCCGTAAGCCGCGCCGGCATTGACGATTCACCGCTTGTCAGGAACGGTGAAACTCAATATGCTGCACTGCAGCATAATTATCGATCCACCGGAGTTGTACCGGGTAGACGGTCGGCTCATACATGCAGGGGTAACATCCAATGAGGGAAGTTGTAATTGCGTCCGCCGCGCGCACGCCAGTCGGCGCCTTTAACGGCGGCCTGTCGAGCGTTTCGGCATCGTATCTCGGAACCGTCGCGATCAAGGAAGCGCTGAAACGGGCGAAGACGGATGCGGCGGATGTCGACGAAGTCCTTCTCGGGCAGATTCTAACCGCCGGGACCGGTCAGAATCCGGCGCGCCAGGCGGCGATCGAAGCGGGCATCCCCGTGGAGGCGACGGCGGTTCAGGTCAACCAGCTTGGCGGATCGGGCCTGCGCACCGTCGCGATGGGCATGCAGTCGATCAAGCTGGGCGATACCGATGTCATCGTCGCTGGCGGCCAGGAGAGCATGAGCCAGGCGCCGCACTGCGCGCATCTGCGCAACGGCCAGAAGATGGGCGACCTCAGCTTCATCGACACGATGATCAAGGACGGCCTGTGGGACGCTTTTAACGGTTATCACATGGGCAACACTGCGGAGAACGTTGCGGAGAAGTTCCAGATCACCCGCGAACAGCAGGACGAATTCGCCGTGGCCTCGCAGCGGAAGGCCGGCGCGGCGATGGACTCGGGCGCTTTCGCCGACGAGATCGTGCCGGTCACCATCAAGACCCGTAAAGGCGAGATCGTGGTCGATGCCGACGAGCATCCGAAGCCGGACACCTCGATCGAAGCGCTGGCCGGACTTCGGCCCGCTTTCCAGAAGGACGGCACGGTCACCGCCGGCAATGCCTCCGGCATCAATGACGGCGCCGCGGCGGTCGTTCTGATGTCTTCCGAGGGCGCCGAGAAACGCGGCGTCGAGCCGCTGGCGCGCATCGTCTCCTGGGCCACCGTCGGCGTCGACCCTGCGATCATGGGCACGGGCCCGATCCCGGCCTCGCAGAAAGCGCTGCAGCTGGCGGGATGGAGCATCGACGATCTCGACCTGATCGAGGCCAACGAGGCCTTCGCGGCGCAAGCTTGCGCGGTCAACAAGGGCCTCGGCTGGGATCCGTCCAAGGTAAATGTCCATGGCGGCGCCATTGCGCTCGGCCATCCGATCGGCGCCTCCGGCGCGCGGGTCCTGACGACGCTGCTGTACGCCATGCAGAAGCGCGATGCCAAGAAGGGCTTGGCGACCCTGTGCATTGGCGGCGGCATGGGTGTCGCGATGTGCGTGGAGCGCATTTAGGCAGAAGCAAGGACGGCGTTTTCGAAGAGTTCATGCCAACGGGCCGCGGCGGCCCGTTGGCTGTGGCCAAATTCTGAAATCAACGTAGACTTCAAGTGGCGCGCGGTATCCGACGCGCGGCCGGTAAGACCGTATAACGGGGTGGGGGGAACCATCCGCAAATCGAGGAGCAGGAACAATGTCTAGGGTAGCATTGGTTACGGGCGGAACGCGCGGTATCGGACGCGCCATATGCGAGGAATTGAAGGCTGCGGGTTATTCACCGGTCGCGAATTACGCAGGCAACGACGAAGCGGCGGCGAAGTTCACCGACGCGACCGGTATTCTGGCTATTAAGTGGGATGTCAGCGATTATCAGGCCTGCCAGGACGGAATCGCCAAGGTCGAAGCCGAAATCGGCCCGGTCGAAATTCTGGTCAACAATGCGGGCATCACGCGAGACGGCGTTTTGGCGAAGATGAGTCAGGAAAACTGGCAGGTGGTGATCGATACGAACCTCGGTTCTTGCTTCAATCTAGCCAAAGCCGTCTTTCCGGGCATGCAGGAGCGGCGGTTCGGGCGCATCGTCAACATCGGCTCGATCAATGGGCAGGCCGGGCAGTACGGCCAGGTCAATTACGCGGCGGCAAAATCCGGCATTCACGGCTTCACAAAGGCGTTGGCGCAAGAAGGCGCGCGCTACAACATCACCGTGAACGCGATCGCGCCCGGCTATGTGGACACGGATATGGTTGCCGCCGTGCCGGACAACGTGCTGGAAAAAATCGTCGCTAAAATTCCGGTCGGTCGCTTGGGCCAAGCGAAGGAAATCGCGCGCGGCGTACTGTTCCTGGTCGCGGACGACGCGGGTTTCGCGACCGGATCGACTATGTCCATCAACGGCGGCCAACATATGTACTGACGGCGCGGGCCGGCGGCGCCCTGTCGCCGGTCTCAGCCGTTTTGGTGGGCGAATTCCCAGTAAAGATCGCGCGCCAGCTGGCCGATGGGCCCCGGCTGCAGATCCCGGTCCTCGTAGCGGATAACCGGGACCACCTTCGCGTGATTTCCGGTACTGAAGATTTCGTCCGCTTCGAGCAATTCGGCCGGCGCGATTGAGCGCTCTACCACTTCGACCCCGCGGCCGCGCAGCAAGGCGATAACGCGCTGGCGGGTAATGCCGTTCAGGAACGTGCCGTTCGGGATCGGCGTGTGAGCGACCCCGTCC
>JAYPOZ010000100.1:0-3648 GCA_038131165.1 Rickettsiales bacterium
GGGATGCATCTGTTTGTCTGGTGACAACGCCGTTTCCGCCAGCATATCAACTGGAAGCGGCGCGGTACCCCGAATTTATGGACGTCCGTCGCCAATTTGACGAGTTAGCGACCCGTTACGGCTTCGCACGGCTCGACCTCTGGGACGCCGTCCAGAAAGATGCGGGATTCTTCGATACAGATCATCTGCTCTATGAGTTTGCACAACGTATCTCGCGCCGCACCATCCACGACTGTTTTTCCTAGGGTGCTCCTTATGCGAACAAGTGCCCAATCACATAACCTGATTGCTGGAACCAATGTCCCATAAACATGTCCTGATCCCCGGTGGCGCCGGCTATGTCGGCACGGCGCTGACGCGAGAACTGCTCGACGCCGGTTACCATGTCACCGCTTTTGACGCCCTTCTGTACGGGCACGGTTTCGCGGTTCAGCAATTTCTCAACCATCCCCGATACCGGTTTGTCCGCGGCGACATAAGAGACGAAAGCGCCATAGCCTCTGTGCTGGACGGCGTCGATCACGTTGTTCTGCTTGCCGGGCTGGTCGGCGATCCGATCTGCAAGAAATATCCGGATCTGGCGCGCCAGACCAATCTGGAGGCGAGCATGCGCCTGTTCGATATGGCGATGGGCCGAAATATCGACCGGTTCGTCTTTGCCTCCACCTGCAGCAATTACGGACTCCGCGAAACGGATGATCTCGCCACCGAAGAGTCCGAACTGAACCCTGTTTCGCTCTACGCCGAAACCAAGGTGGCGTTCGAGAAGCATATTCTGAACAACGCCAACCGCGCGGATTTTTCAGCCACGGTCCTGCGATTCGCAACGGCATACGGTTTTTCACAACGGATGCGCTTCGACCTGACGGTATCGGAGTTCATCCGGGAACTGGCGATGGGCAATGAGCTGCTGGTATACGACGAGCACACTTGGCGTCCCTATTGCCATGTTGTCGATATTTCACGCGCCATACGCACGGTTCTGGAAGCGGACGAAACCGATGTTCGGGCGGAGGTATTCAACGTCGGAAGCCCCGACGAGAACTATACCAAGAAGATGATCGTCGAAATCGCGCTGGCGAGCGGCGTTTCCGGCACGGTGCGTTACAACGAGGGCGGCGTCGATCCGCGGAACTACCGCGTGTCGGTCGAAAAGTTCCGCAAGAGATTCAATTTCTCGAACAGTCGCAACGTTCGCGACGAGGCCCCGTTGCTTGTCGGTGCGGTAACGTCCGGCCTGTTCGACGATGTGGCGCTAAGGCGTAATCATTACGGAAACTATTCGATCGACATCGGCTAGTTCGATCTCGATCGGGACCGCTATCAAATCATGCCGTCGGTACTGGAAGAAAGCCTGCTGCGATCGGGCGCTACGATACGCGATGCTATCGAAACGATAGATCGCAGCCTTCACAAGATCGCGCTGATCGTCGATGAACGAGGCCGGTTAACCGGAACGGTCACCGATGGCGATATCAGGCGCGCGTTGCTGGCGGGAAAGACCACCGAACAGAGCGCCGAATCAATTATGTACAGAGAGCCGATCACGGCTCCAGCCGACGGCAGTTTCGCGGAAGCCGAGCGGGCGGCGCTCAGGCGGCATATCCGGAAAGTTCCGGTGCTCGACTCTGACGGGCAGGTGGTGGCAATCCACACGGTCGACGTCGTCGGCTCCGGCCCGCTCGCCGAAAACGAAGTCGTGCTGATGGCAGGGGGGATGGGAACGCGGCTTCAGCCCCTGACGGATAAGTCGCCAAAGCCGCTACTGGATGTCGGCGAGAAACCCATGCTCGAAACCATCGTCGACCAGCTGGTCGCGCAGGGGTTCCGGAAATTCTATTTCTCCGTCCGCTACAAGGCGGAAATGGTCGAGGCGCATTTCGGCGATGGCGCGCGCTGGGATGCCGATTTCAGGTATTTGCACGAAGAGGCGCCGCTTGGAACGGCGGGCGCGCTTTCGCTCCTGCCGACGCGCCCGTCTCTGCCCTTCATCGTGATGAATGCCGACGTCCTGACAAAAGTCGATCTGATGCATCTGCTCGATTTTCACGAACAGTGCGGGGCTGTCGCCACCATGTGCGTCCGCGCCTACGACTATCAGATTCCCTTCGGCGTGGTCGCAACCGATGGAGCCAACGTCCTGTCCATCGAAGAAAAACCTGTTCAGAACTTTTTTGTAAACGCCGGAATCTACGCAATGTCGCCCGAGGTTCTGGATCGCGTATCTCCCCAATGCCGCCTCGACATGCCGGATCTGTTCAACGGCCTGATCGATGACCACAGGAAGGTTTCCGCCTTTCCCATTCGGGAATACTGGATCGATGTCGGCCGCCATGAAGATTATCGCCGCGCCAACGACGACTACGCCGGAGAGTTCGCTTGATTGACGGCAAATCCGTTCTCGCCGTTATCATCGCCCGCGGCGGGTCGAAGGGCGTTCCGCGCAAGAATGTGCTGGATGTCGGCGGCAAACCCCTGATCGCATGGTCCGTTCTTGCCGCGCACCGCTCCGCCTATATCGACCGCACCGTTCTATCTACCGAGGATGCCGAGATTATCGAAGTCGCCCGTTCTTTTGGCTGCGAGGCTCCGTTCGTTCGGGACGGCGCCCTTGCGACTGATGAGGCGACCGGTACGGCTGTGCTGCTGGACGCGCTGGAAAGAGTGCCCGATCACGATTACGTGGTGCTGCTCCAGGCGACGTCCCCGCTACGGACCGCGGCCGATATCGACGGTGCGATCGAGCAATGCGTCCGGACCGGGGCGCCCACCTGTGTCGCGGTCGCACCGCTCGGAAAGCCGCTCGAATGGCTTATGCGAATTTCAGACGACGACCGCCTGGAACCGGCCTCGGACGGCACTCTGCCCGACAGACGGCAGGACGCGTCGACAATCTATGCGCCGAACGGCGCGGTGTTTGTCGCGTTGTGTTCCAGGCTCAAGGAAACCCGCATGCTGTTTACGGAAGAGACGGTCGCTTACGTCATGCCGCCCGAACGATCCGTCGACATCGATACCCCGTACGACCTGGCTGTTGCGCGCGAGCTTGCGTCCGCACAGGGCGATTAGGAGCGTCATGGCCAGTATCCGACTGATCGCCCGGCTCGATATAAAGGCCCCTAACCTGATCAAGGGGGTGCATCTCGAAGGGCTCCGCGTCGTCGGCGCGCCCGGCGACTTTGCGCGGCGTTATTACGAGGAGGGAGCGGACGAGCTTCTGTATATGGATATCGTCGCCAGCCTCTACGGCCGAAACAATCTGGAGGGGATCGTTTCCGAAACCGCCCGCGACATGTTTATTCCGATGTGCGTCGGCGGCGGCATCCGGTCTATTGACGACGCGACCAGGCTGCTGCGGGCCGGCGCCGACAAGGTAGCGATCAATACCGCTGCTCTCGCTCGACCCGACCTCATCGGAGAGCTTGCGAGGCGCTTCGGGTCGCAATGCATCGTGCTTTCGATCGAGGCGAAAAGGACTGCGACCGGTAGCTGGGAGGCCTATACAGATAACGGTCGCGAGAAGACGGGCCGCGATGCGATTGCCTGGGCTACTGAAGCAGCCGACCGGGGCATCGGCGAAATTCTTGTGACTTCCGTCGATCAGGAAGGTACGCGCAAGGGATTTGACGTCGCGCTCACTGCTGCGGT
>JAYPOZ010000100.1:3658-12518 GCA_038131165.1 Rickettsiales bacterium
AATGCATCGTGCTTTCGATCGAGGCGAAAAGGATGGCGACATACGATCTGGGCGGTCATCCGATTTGCGCCGCCGTTCAACGGGACAACATCGTTCAACGGGACAACATCAGCGGATGCCAGTTTCATCCGGAGCGCAGCGGGCCGGCCGGATTGGGTGTTTTGAAGCAGTTTTTGGACTCGTGACCGAAACCAGACACCAGGCTGTCGTAGTCGATCATTTCGATTTCTGGTCGGCCGCCGCTACGTTCCGGATGCGCGGATGTACCAACATTCACGCTCTGACCATAGGTAAATCTCCGGTCACGGGGATTGCGTTAAGGATACTTCGCTATTTTGGCAAAACTGTTGAACTCGTTGCATCGCCTTTCAGCGACCGGAAGTATGCCGGTTGCTACGCTGACCTCACGGAGCTGATTCTTTCGTATTCGAGCGAATATGTGGAGCCAGATATTTCACGCCGTCTGGATGCGGGACTGTTTCCGACCGCCGAAGAGAAAAAAAGGACAGTTCGGTATCTTTCTCTATGCCAGGCGCGACTGATCAAAAGACAGGTTGAGGTTCTTGAAGCGACCAGCAGATTACGCCGCATCGGGGTCAACGCATCTCTGTTGGTCCAGAGCAGCCCGCTCGATATGCCGTTTGAGGCGTTCTGCAGAACGCGTGGCGTGTTGCTTGACACATATTCCGCTGTTTTTCGCTTCCGGATTGCGCCGCGAGAAGATTTCAAGGTCCATGAAACCAGCCTCTGGACGGGGGAAGCTCTACTTTACGGGTTCGCGCGAAATGCCGTTCTGATGCTGCTTGCCGTCGCCGGCTGGTTCGCCGGCCTGGTCGGTAGGCGGACATCCGCAGGCAGGGCGGACATTATCGCCCTGACCTCGCACCCATTTCCGACCGCCGAGATTGACGATCTGTACTGGCTTGATGAGCTGAGAGTCCGTTCCGATGGCAAGGTCTGGTTGATCTGCACCTCGTCGCTCACACTCGAAAGTCGGTCTTTCTACGAGAATCGGGTTGATCGGCATAGCTCGGTTCGCCAGCTTCTGAGCCCCTTCTCGGGGGGACTGCTTGGCCGGCATATACACAGAAGCGGTTACGTCCGGGCCTTTATGTCGGAGGTCCGAAGGGCAATTATGGAGGTGGCCCGGCGGCGCTTTCCGCTGTCATACGCTGTTTCGCTTATCAGCCTCTGGGAGCGTGTCGCCCTGTTCGAAGCCGTTCTGAAGCTTACCGGCGCCCGCATCGGCTGGTCCACGACTGAAGGCATGGAACTCAATACGCAGGCGCTGGCGATCGCAGCGGCGCGCCGTTCCGGAATCGTCGTCGGGACGACGTGGTCACTCTGGGATATTCCCCATTTCAACGCAGGCCTTAACCGGAACGATATTCTGTGCGTGGCAGGGCCCAGACTGGCTCGCCTTTTCTTGGCGTCGCAGGCGCTCGTTTCGCACTATGTCGTTACCGGTTACCCCACGACACATGTAGCGCTCCGGGACAGGGGACCGAGCGATATCGTCGATCGCTGGCGCTCGGATGGGAGTGTCTCCAACGTTATCTGCTTTTATGACAATGCGTACGCCGAAGATTTTCCCGTCCGGCTCCCCGAGATCTTAGCAATATTCGATGTGATTGTGACCGCTCTCGAAAACGATTTCGCTCTACGCGCGATCATCAAGACCAAGCGGCCCGATCTGCTTCCCTTGCCGACTCAACTACGAGACCGGCTTGAGGCGCTCCTGGCGGTCGACCGAGTTGCGGTTCGGGATATCTATGGAGATCTGGCGAGCGGACTGGGTGCGGATGCCGTCGTCGGAATTTCGATCTCTACACTGGGCCTGCTATCCGCGCACAGGGGCCGCCGCTGCATCATTTACGACCGGGAAGGATTGCTGAACCGATGTCCGGCGGATGGGTTAAGAGACCTTCGTCGGGTTGACTCGGTTGATATGCTGCACCAGGAACTTTCCCTGCTTTCCGGCGCTCCCTTGCCTCGAAGCTCTGGCAGTGTCGATGGCGACGATGTCGACGGGTGGGCCGATGATGGCGCTGCGGCGCGGACTGCTTCCTATCTCGGCTCTCTGATCGCCGCTGCTGACGCCCCTTCGGGCAGGTCGGGACTGATGGAATGCGCAAATAATGATTTTGCCGACAGTTTCGGCGATCTTCGTATCATTTCCGGAACAGGGCGGTTGCCACGCCGTACGGAATAGGCAAAAATAGGTGAGATAAAACAAAGGCAGCCATCTTATAATGAGCAGACAGTCAAATGAGCTATCGACCGATGCCTTCGCGCCCGACGCGAACGAGTTGCCGACGCTCTACGGGTTGCCGCAGGAAATCGCATATTGCGGGTGATGCGTTATCTCCAACCAGAGGCCATCGTCGAGCGTAGAGTTCAAAACTCGCTCGGACAGCCCGAAGACGACGATTCATTTCGACGACGAGGGCGTCTGCGACGCCCGCCGCTTTGCGGAACACAAGCACAACGAAATCGATTGGGAGGTGCACGAGGCGGAACTGAAGGAGCTGTGCGATCGATACCGCCGGACCGATGGTGCCTACGATCGCGTTGTGCCCGGATCTGGCGGAAAAGATAGCGTATATGCCGCGCTCGTCCTGAAATTCAAATACGGCATGCATCCGCTGACCGTAACCTCGGCGCCGCATATATGGAAGCATGAGAACGGCGAATGGCGGCTCCGCCACGCCGTCTGGGAAGACGCGCTTTAAACCGAGGAGGAAGAACAGTGGCCGATATTCTCAAAGGCAATTTTGACACGAAGAAAAAAGTCGAACCGGCGGCAAAGACCACCGAGGACGAGCTTGAAGAGAAATTCGAGCGCGAAGCCATGAAACGGCTTGGCGGTTCGATTGCCTTCGTGTCCAAGAAAAAGGTCAAGTGGGATCTCGACGACTGACGGCTTCCATTCCAGAGAGACATATCGATGGTGGATAGCAAATCCAGTTCGCTCGGCGAGGCGCTGGTCGCCCGCATGGAGCAGATGACCTGGGACAGGATCGGAGAGCTCAGCCAGAAGAATATCCGGCGCAACGCACTGGTTCGAGACCAGGGTGAGTCGCTGAGGGCGTTGCGCGATGTTGCCGTAGGAGACGGCGACAGCGCGATCGTGATTGCCGCCGGGCCCAGCATTCACCGTCACGATCCCATCGCCGCCATCAAGAATAGCGGTTATCGGGGCGCCATCGTCGCGACCGAAAGCGCGATGGTCTATTGCCTGCGCAACGGCGTGGTGCCGGACCTTGTGGTAACGGTCGATCCGCATGACCGGATAAAGCGCTGGTTCGGCGACCCGGGCCTTTCGCAGGAAGAGCTTGATGCCGACGATTATTACCGCCGCCAGGATATGGACGAATCGATTCGCCGGGAGCGTGAATTCAATGAAGAGGTTATCGGCCTGCTTGACCGGCACGGGCCGGATATCCGTATCGCGGTGTCTACCACGGCGGGGGAGAATGTCGTCAGGCGCTGCATCGATACCGGTATGCAGATTTACTGGTGGAATCCGATGCTCGACGACCCCGATGCCGAGGAAAGCATCACCCGGGCGATCTGGCGCGAGAACCGGCTACCGCTGGTCAACGCGGGCGGCAATGTCGGCACCTCCTGCTGGATGATGGCGCACGCCGTGCTCGGCAAGAAGCGGGTCGCGCTCACCGGAATGGATTTTTCCTATTACGGCGGCACGGATTTTCTGCGAACCCAGTACTATTACGAGATCCGCGACCTGGTCGGCGAGGACCGGCTGGGCGAGGTCTTCATGGCGATCCACAACCCCTACCTGGACCGCGAGTTCTTCACGGACCCGGCTTATAAATGGTATTGCGAGTGTTTTCTGGAGCTCGCCGCCGACGCCGATTGCGAGACGGTGAACTGCACCGAAGGCGGCATCCTGTTCGG
This sequence comes from Rickettsiales bacterium, assembly GCA_038131165.1. GTDB lineage: Bacteria > Pseudomonadota > Alphaproteobacteria > UBA8366 > UBA8366 > UBA6544. The sequence goes on from JAYPOZ010000100.1 coordinate 7,580, forward strand.
CGATCATGTCGCGTTCCGGCCGCTTGCCGATTTTCTCGCGGAAACCACTGACGCTTAATGGCGTAAAGGAAACCCGTTATGGCAAAGGTTCTGTTTATAAACCCTGTGGTCCGCCAGGAGGATGTGCCGCGTCATGTGCCCTACGGCATCGCTCTGCTGGCGGCCATCGCAATGGAAAAGGGACACCAGGTCCAGGTCTATGACGAAAACGCCTGGCGGCTCGGTCCCGAGACCCGCAAGCAGGTGCTGGAAGCCGACGAGTGGGATGTCATCGCGCTGGGCGGCATCACCACCGCCTACCGCTCCATCAAGGACGCCGTCGCCATGGCCCGCGAGGTATGCCCCGATGGTGTGATCGTTCTCGGCGGCGGCGTACTGACTTCGATCCCGCACGAAATCATGGGCTGGCTCGACGCCGTCGATGTCGGCTGTGTCGGCGAAGGGTTCGTCACCTTTCCCGAAATTCTCGAGATGGTCGACGCCGGCAAACGGGACTGGCATCTGGTGAAGGGCACAATCTTCCGCCGGGAAGATGGAAAGACCGTGCTGTCCGGCGTTCGGGAGTTGCTGCAGGACTTGGATTCGTTGCCCTATCCGGCATGGGACCTGTTTCCGCTGGAGGAAGTCTATTTCGAAAACAGCGCAGCGCTGTTCTCCGAGGAAGGCATGCTGGCGAGCCGCCGGCTCGACATCAACACCTCCTACGGCTGCTCGCTGGTCTGCAAGTTCTGTTATCACCTCGGCATCGCGGGCGACATGCGCTACGAGGAGAGCGAGGACGGGACCGTCGATGTGGCGTTCGATCAGACCGGCAGCTATACGCGGGATATCCGCTATCACAGCCCGGAATATGTCGTGAAGATGGTGAAGCATGCCTACGACAAGTACGGCATCAATTTCATCGGCTTTCTGGACGAGAACCTGATGACGATGGACGTGTTTTCGGGCCGCACCTGGATGAAGGAAATCTGCCGCCTGTGGCATGAGTACGGGCTGGCGCCGAAAAAGCGTGAAGACGGCACCTGGGACGGCGTTCACTGGGGGGGCACCAGCCACGCCACCCTGTGCAATCAGGAAGTCCTGAAAATCATGCGCGAGGCGGGCTGCTCGCATCTGGTTTACGGCTATGAATCCTTTGCCCCGCACGTTCTCAAGACGATCGGCAAGGGCTCGACCGTCAAGACCAATTTGCGCAGTTTCTTCTGGACGCTGGAAGCCGGTATCCGGCCTATACCCAACCAGATCATCGGTTTTCCGAACGAGGATTTCGACTCGCTCCGCATGTCGATGGACGCGTGGCACAAGCTCGGCATCGTCGTCAAACCGCACTTCGCGACGCCCTACCCAGGGTCCGAATGGTTCACCGTGTACCGCAAGCGGATCGAGGAGCAGTACAATGGCGATCTCGAGAAATTTATTATCGACGTGGGTGACGCCTCCCAGATTTCGGCTGTGATCTCCCATAATTTCAGCGCCGTCGAGCTGATCGGCCTGCGCGAATTCATGGTCAATTTTCAGTACGACAAGATCGACGCCTATGAGCAGGAATGGCGCCGCCGTCACAATATTCCAGACGGTGCGCCGTCGACCCTCATCCCGCTGACAAGAAGCGCGGCGGAGTAACAACAAAACCTGTCCCTGCGACGGCAAAACCCATGTCAGAAAGAACATTTCTTTCCGCTCCGGAAATGGGCGAGGAAGAAAAGCATCTGGTCGGCGAAGCGATCGATGCCAGCGAAATTGCGCTCGGGCGGCATCTGACCGATTTCGAGAACCGCCTCGCAGCACAGGCGGGCGTCCGCGCCGCCGCAGCCGTCTCCTCCGGCACCGCGGCGCTCCATCTCGCCTATGACGTTCTCGGGATCGGGCCCGGCGACATAATCTTCTGCTCGTCGCTGACCTTCATCGCGACCGTCGCGCCTGCCTGCCAGCTCGGCGCAGTCCCGGTTTTTATCGATTGCGAACCGGAGAGCTGGAACATGTCGCCTCGGGCGCTGGAGCGCGCCTTCGACGATGCGGCGAAAAATGGCCTCCTCCCGAAAGCGGTCGTCATTGCCAGCATCTACGGTCAGAGCGCCGATTTCGATCCGTTGTCGGAGATCTGCCACCACTACGGCGTTCCGGTTGTCGAAGACGCCGCCGAGGTGCTCGGGGGGACATACAGGGATCGGCCGTGCGGCGGGCTCGCCGACATCGGCATCTACTCCTTCAACGGCAACAAGATCATCTCGACCGGCGGCGGCGGCACGGTTCTCTGCGACGATGAGGAAACGATCCGGCGTGTCCGGTTTCTGTCGGGGCAGGCGCGCGATCCCGGCTGGCATTACGAACACACAAGGCTTGGCTACAACTACCGCATGAGCAACGTCGCGGCCGCCATGGGCGTAGCGCAGCTCGACCGGCTGGAAGACCGCGTTGCGCGGCGTCAGGAGATCTTTGCGCGCTATTGCGAGGCGCTCGGCGACGTCGATGGGATCGGTTTCATGCCGGTCGCCGGCTACGGGCGGCATACATGCTGGCTCAGCGTTGTCACGTTCCAGCCCCGCGCGGGCAGGCCTGAAATCTGGGAAATCTGCGCGGCGCTCGATGCGGAGGGCATAGAAGCGCGGCCGGTCTGGAAGCCCCTGCATCGACAGCCGGTGTTCGACGGCGCGGCTTATTTTTCGCATGGCGAGAACGAGAGCGTATCCGACGAGGTTTTCGCCACCGGGCTCTGCCTGCCCGCCGGGCCGGACGTAACAGACGATGTCCAGGACCGTGTGATCGCTGCGCTGCGGGATCGACTGGGGAAGTCATGACCGACACCCCCGTCTTTGTGATCGCCGAGGCCGGCGTCAACCACAACGGCGATATCGCTCTGGCTCACCGGCTGGTTGACGCGGCGGCGGATGCCGGTGCCGATGCGGTCAAGTTCCAGACTTTCAGGGCGGAACGCGTTGCCGGCGCCGAATCACCCAAGGCGGCCTATCAGAAAGAAACCACCGATGCCGCCGAATCCCAGCTCGATATGCTGCGGAAGCTGGAACTGCCATGGGAAGCGCACGCCGCTCTCAAGCGGCAATGCGACGAACGAAACATCGAGTTCATGTCGACGCCGTTCGATCCGGACAGCGCCGATTTTCTGGTCGAAACAGGGATCCGGCGCTTCAAGACCGGGTCGGGCGAGCTTACCAACCTGCCGTTTCTGGAGCACGCCGCCCGGCACGGCCTGCCGATGATCCTGTCGACCGGTATGGCGACGCTGGAAGAGATCGGCGATGCCGTCGAGGCGGTTCGGAAAGCCGGTGCGGGCGAGATCTCGCTGCTGCACTGCGTCAGTAACTATCCGGCGGCCCCGGAGGACACCAATCTGCGCGCGATGCAGAAGATGGCGGAGGCCTTCGACGTTCCCGTCGGCCTGTCGGACCATACGATGGGAATTGCGGTCGCAACCGGTGCGGCGGCGCTCGGCGCCTCGATCATCGAGAAACATTTCACGCTGGACCGCACCATGACCGGCCCCGATCACCTCGCCTCCATAGAGCCCGACGGGCTGAAGCAGATGGTGGACGCGATCCGGACCGTCACGGCGGCGCTTGGCGACGGCGAGAAACGCCCCGCTGAAAGCGAACGGGAGAACAGGGTTCTTGTCCGTCGCAGCCTTGTCGCTGCGTGTGACATTGCTGCCGGCGAAATCCTCGCCGATGACATGATCGACGCCAAACGGCCCGGCGACGGGTTGCCGCCCGCGATGCGGTCGGCGCTGGTGGGCAGGCGCGCCAACCGGGACATACTCTCGGGAGCGCAATTCACCATGGAGATGTTCGACTGACGACCCGGCGGACGGTTGCGGTCGTAACGGGCACGCGCGCCGATTACGGTCATCTTCGCCCTGTTCTCCGGGCGATTGAAGCCGTCGACGCGCTCGAGCTGCGGCTTCTGGTGTGCGGCATGCATCTTTCGGCCGCGTTCGGCATGACCGTCGACGAAATCCGGAATGACGGAATACCGATCGCAGAATGTATCGAAACCCTGTCGGGTGAAGACTCGGCGGCAGGCGCGGGACGAACCATCGCCAATACGGTCCGCGGATTCGCCGACAGTTTCGAAAGGTCCCCGCCCGATATTCTGCTTCTGATGGGAGACCGGCCCGAGATGCTGGCCGCTGCGACTGCGGCGCTGTCCTTTGCTATCCCGGTCGCCCATCTGCACGGGGGAGAGCTGACCTACGGCGCGATCGACGACTCGATTCGTCACGCCCTGACAAAGCTGAGTCATATTCACTTCGCTGCTACGGAATCCTATGCCGCACGAATCCGCCAGCTCGGCGAGGACCCCGCGCATGTGCATGTCACGGGCGGGCCCGGCCTCGACAATCTTCGCGCGCTCGATTTCCTGGACAAGGCGGACCTGGAAACGACAGTCGGGATGCCGCTCGACCCCGCTCCGTTGTTGTGTACCTTTCACCCGGTGACGCTCGAGCGGGAAGACACGATAGGCCAGCTCGACGCGATGCTTGAGGCGATCGACCGTCTGAACCTTCCGACCGTATTTACCTACCCCAATGCCGATCCCGAAGGGCGCCGCATTATTGAGCGTCTGGAGCGGTTTTGCGGGGAACGAAACGATCGCGCTCTGGTCGCCAACCTGGGCACACAGGCCTACTTCTCAATGATGAAGCACGTCGCTGCGATGGTCGGCAACTCATCCAGCGGCATTACGGAAGCGGCGAGCTTCCGTCTGCCGGTCGTCAATATCGGCTCGCGTCAGGGCGGACGCCTGCGGGCCGCCAATATCATCGATGTAGAGCCTCAGGCCGACGCAATCGCCCAGGCGATTGAAACAGCGACATCGGAAGCCTTTCGGGCAGGCCTGGTCAGCCTGGTCAATCCCTATGGAGACGGCCGTGCGGCCGAACGAATCGTACGCCTTCTCCGCGATACGCCTGTCGGTCCGTCGC
>JAYPOZ010000100.1:12528-14770 GCA_038131165.1 Rickettsiales bacterium
GTTCGCGGTACTCTGGGTCTGGATCGTAACCGCGGCCTATCTTTGGACGAACGGCGCCTATTTTGAATCCAAATTCGGCGTGTTCTTCCGTTTCTTCGGGGTCGTTTCGTGACGGTCATTCTTTGGCTGACGGCCACAACAGTGTTTGCAGTCGCCGGATATCGTGTTGCCGACCGGCTGGCAGGGGACGCGTTCGGATTCGTCGAAAAGATTGCCGCAGCCTATCTGCTCTCGGCATTTGCGCTCTATCTTGCGGTCTCCGCAATCGGTCCGTATTTCCTCGACTGGCGCACCGTTGTGATTGTCCTCGGCGGGCTCCTTCTGGCAGGGTTATTCGGGGTTCGTCAAACATGCGTCGACGCTTGCGCCTGGTGGCGAGAATTTTCAGATTGCTGGTCCGCCGAACCGTTTCTGTCGCGTGCAATTCTGGCTGTTGCAGTCGGGCTCGCCCTGTCGTCATTGCTGCAGGGCATGGCGCCGCCGAACACGTTCGATTCGCTCTACTACCATCTGCCGCTGGCCAAGTACGATGTCGAGGCGGGACGTATGGAGGTGCAGTGGCTCGCCCAGACCTATTTCAATTTTTTTCCGCAATTAATGGGGCATCAAAGCCGCCTGTTCCTGATTTTGGATCCCGGCGGCGGGCTGACCCAGATGATGCATGGGAACCTCGCGATTATCGCCGCGATTGGCGCGGCGGGTATCGCGCGCCGCGCGTCGCTGCCCATCGTTGGCGCATGGCTGGCGGCAGTGCTGGTTCTTGCCAACCGCGCGGTCGTCTGGCAGTCGGCCTCGGCGGAAACCGATACGGTTCTGGCAGGTGTCGTTGCGATGACCATCCTGGCTTACCTCGCCTGGCGCGAAAGTCGGCGAGCTTCCCTGCTGGTTCTGTTCGGCATCTTCGCCGGCATCGGCGTGCTGGCGAAATATCACGGGCTAATGGTCGGGCTGGTTACCGGCGCCGTCATGATTTGGGACATGATCCGCGGCAGAAAGCTGTCGACCGGCCATCTAGCGCTGGTGGCTGTTGTGGCTCTTCTGACCATAGCGCCGCATTTCGTGCGCAACATAATCCTGACGGGGAATCCGATCTTTCCGCTGTTCAACGATGTCTTCAATCCGGATCAGCGCAACTTCTTCTCCGTTCTGAGGTCGGTGATGGGTACTGGCCGATCCCTCTGGGACCTGATCATCGCACCTTGGATGATATCCATCGATCCGAATCCGTATTTCGACGGGATGATGTTCGGCGCGCCGCTTCTGCTGGCTCTGGCGCCGCTTGCCGTGCTCTACCATCGGCCGCTGCGTCATTTGGACGCCCTACTGATCTTTCTGGGCGGCTACTATCTGGTGTGGTTTTACGCGATGATGCATCAGACTAGGTTCCTGCTGCCGATTCTCCCGTTGTTGACGGTGTTCGCGGCCGCCGGCGCGACGGCGATCTTCTCGAAGGGGGTTTTGCGCACTCTACGAATCGCTGCGGCCGTGCCGGTCGTCCTGCTGTTCGCCCTCCAGGGCAGTTTCGCCGGTATCTATGCATTTCTCCGAATGCCGCCGGCTCTCGGCGCGATTTCCGCCGAACGGTATCTCGACCATACGCCGATGATGGACGGGGCCCATTACGGAATCTGCAAGTACGTCGAACGCAATCTGAAGCCCGATGAACGCTATCTGCTGTTTCTGACGGTAAAATTCTGTTATCCGCAGGCGGCTGCGGATAACGGAGATTTCAACGACGACCTCCGTTATTGGGTGCGCGCTAGACCGCCCGCACCGCCCTTGCGGGGAAGCATCCTGACGCGCCTGATCGACCGAGATTACCGGTTTGTCGTCGTCGGCAAGACCCTGCAAGGTTCCTGCGACAGTCGAGCCGCGCGCTGTCCGACATACCGGATTGGCAGTAAATTCATTGCCGCAGACATGCTCGCTGTACTCCAATCCCTGAAACCGGTGAAGGAATCCCATGTCGGGGCAGTGTTCGATGGCCGGGAGGTCACCTTAGCTCTCCGGCGGCTCAGGGAGCAAAGCGGCAAGACGGGACAGAAACAATGACGGTCGCTTACAAACGGCCTGTTCTGATTGCCGGCGCGGGCGGTCACGCCAAAGTGCTTCTGGACGCGCTGCGCGCCGCGGAACGTCCGGTCTTAGGTCTCTGCGATGCCGATCCCGGCGCGGCGCAAAAACGATTGCCGGGAGAAACCATAATCGGCGACGATGCAGCAGCGATGGCGCTGCCGGTGGA
>JAYPOZ010000101.1:0-14304 GCA_038131165.1 Rickettsiales bacterium
CACGGCAGAACAATTACCACCGCTACTGTGGCCGATTTTTGCACCGTTAATTACAAGGGCAAAATGTTGAGCCTTATCCAACGGTTGAGGCACAACAAATTCGGCAAAAATCCTTTCCTTTCGGTGATCGCCACCTGCGCGGAACCCAATCAAAGGAAAATCCAGATCATCGCGGACAGCGGTATCGACTATATCATGGTGAAACCCTTTGCGCCGAGGCAATTGGTGCAACGGTTCGAAAGCATCGCCAAATCCCGAAAACCGTTTGCGATCACCAGCAGCTATATCGGTCCGGATCGCCGCGATTTGATAAAACCGCGCGAGGGCGACGAAGATGTGAAGCTCGTCGAAGTGCCCAATACGATCGGCATGAAGGCGCGGGGAGAGCGGATCGATTTCTATGAGTTACAGAAGGCGATCTCGGGCGTCATGTCCGATATCAGTGACGTGCGGCTGAAGCAAAACGCGCGCCGGGTGGCCTTTCTCGCGGGTCGGATGATTGAGGACATAACACTTAAGCGCTTCGGTTCGCGGATTAGCGCCGATGCTGCGCGGATCATAGAAATTTGCGGCGATACCCTCGATCGATTGCCGGAAAGCGAAATGTTCCACGTCGTGGAATTGTGTGGCTCGGTGAAGCACCTGACCAGAACCATCGCGCAAAACTTGGATACGGTGACCGAGAAGGAACTGATTCTGCTGAAATCCGTGGCGGACGCGGTGCTGTTTTGTTTCAATACGGAAGCCGATTCGGCAGAGTTCGTGCACCAAGTGATGGGTATGGTCACCCGCGCCGTCGGCGCACCCGCCTAAAGGCGCGGAATTGCGCCATTCGTTTCTATTTCGGACAGTGCTTCCAGGGGCGGGCAAGGCTTGCACCCGGGTTCGCGGCGGGCGATAGATGCGGTTGGGACAAACGTATTTGAGTGGAGAAGTTCATGGCCTATCAACCGTTCGACCTCACCGGCAAAACGGCATTAATTACCGGCGGCAACGGCGGGATCGGTCTTGGCATGGCTGACGCGATCGCACAGTCGGGCGGAAATATCTGTATCTGGGGCACGAATGCGGAAAAGAATGCCGCTGCCTTGGAGCAACTTTCAGCGCACGGAACGCAAGTGGCCGCCCTGCAATGCGACGTCTCCGACGAGGCGCAGGTCGAGGCGCGTTTCGCCGAAACCGTGGAGCGTTTTGGCAATCTGCACGGTGTCTTTGCCAATGCGGGCGTGAGCGGCGGGCGCGAGCAGGTGCCGTTTGTCGAAATGACGACGGAGCGCTGGCGCCAGATTGTCGGCGTCAATTTGGACGGTGCGTTCTTCACCTTCCGTGCCGCCGCCCGTCACATGATGGACCACGGTGAAGGCGGGCGGATCGTCGGGACAGCGAGCTTGGCGGCCCTCTCCGGGGCGGCGCGGAACGAGCATTACGCCGCGACCAAGGGCGGCATGGTTTCGATGATATATGCGATGGCGGTCGAACTCGCGCGCTATCGCATCACCGTCAACGCGATCCTCCCCGGATGGATCGAGACCGCCATGACCGAACGCGCTTTCAATTGGGAGAAGTTCGCAAACAACGTGATGCCACGCATTCCGCACCGCCGATGGGGACAGCCCGAGGATTTCGGCGCCATCGCCGTTTATATCATGTCGAGCGCCAGCGCCTATCATACCGGCGATACGTTCCTCATCGACGGCGGCTATAATAAGTTCTAGGGACGCTATCGCGATGGATGCGATCGAACGATTGGCCGATCATGTCGCCGATACGGCCTTCGAGGCGATTCCGGAAGAGGCCATCGCCGCCGCGAAGACCTTTATCCTGGATACATTAGGCGTTGGGATCGCCGGAAGCGCTGGGCCGTTCGTCACCGAGCTTATGGCGAGCGCCGCCGCATGGGGACATGGCGACGCGGCCGCGGTCTGGGGGACGGGGGTCCGCCTTCCGGCGCCCAGCGCCGCGCTTATCAATGCCTATCAGGCCCATAACAGCGAGTTTGACGCGATCCACGAAGGCGCGGTCATCCATCCGCTCGCCTCCATTCTGGGAGCCGTCTTCGCCGTCGCCGAGCGTGATGGCGGGTATGCCGGGCGCGATGTATTGACCGCGGCCGTCCTGGGGGTCGATGTATCATGTTCGATCGGGATGGGGGCCACGGAGGGACTCCGCTTTTTCCGGCCGGCGACGGCGGGCTCCTTCGGTGCGGTGGCGGCACTGGGAAAACTGGCCGGCTTCGATTGGGAGCGCCTGATCGCGGCCTTCGGCATTTTGCTCGGCCAGATCGGCGGCACGATGCAGGCGCATGAGGAAGGCTCGCCACTGCTCGGCATGCAATTGGGCTTCTGCACCCGGGCGGCGGTCACGGCCTTTGACCTCGCTCGCGCCGGCGTGCCGGGGACACGCGGGGTCCTCGAAGGCGGCCACGGGTACTACGCGCTCTTCGAGGGCGGCTCGGACATCGTGGCGGCCTTGGAGGGTTTGGGCGAGGATTGGCGCGTCGCGGGCATCTCGCACAAACCGTTTCCAAGCGGCCGTGCGACACATGGCGTCGTTGATGGATTGTTGACCTTGCGCGCGGCGCATGGATTCGCGGCTGAAGAGGTTGCGTCCGTACTTGCGGAAGTGCCGCCGCTGGTGCATCAGCTCACGGGGCGGCCGATGATCGAGGCGCCGGGTGTCAACTACGCGCGGCTCTGTATCCCCTATGTGGGCGCGGTCGCCTTGCGCCAAGGGACAGTCGGGCTGGAAGACTTCCGGCCCGATCGTCTCCGGGACAGTGAAACCCATGCGCTGGCACGTCGCGTCGAAGTATCGATCCGCGATGCGGGAGACCCTAACGCGTTGCTTCCCCAACGCGTTACCGTGCGCCTGACCGGAGGGGCCGAATATTCGATGGAATTGGACTCCGTCCTGGGGAGCCCGGAGAAACCGCTGACGCGGGTCCAGCATTTGGCGAAGTTCAGGCGGAATTGGGTGAGCGGCGCCTTTCCGCTCGATCCGGATAAGGGCGATGCATTGATTGCGGCCGTCGAGAGTTTGGAGGATGTTGCGGATTGCCGGGAACTCGTTGGCTTAATGAGTGCAGGTGCGTAACGTCGGGCACGAGGAGAGAAAATTGATCGAGAAGCCTTTGATGCTTGCGGATTACGAGATGCTTGTCGGCGAAGAGCTGGCGCTGAGCGATTGGAAGACGGTGGACCAGGCGCAGGTCAATCAGTTCGGCGAAGCGAGTTGGCATACCCATTGGATGCATACCGATCCTGATCGCGCGGCGGCGGAAGGGCCCTATGGCGGGACGCTGGCTCACGGTTTCCTAATGCTGAGTTTTCTTTCCAACTTCATGGATGCATGCGATTTGCGCCCGAAGGATTCCAGCTTCGCGTTGAATTACGGGGTGGATAAGGTCCGGTTTCTTGCCCCCGTCATCGTTGGAGACGGTTTCCGTATCCGCGACAGGATCAGGCTTACCGAAGCCGAGCGCCGGGCAAAGGGGCTCTTCACCCGAACCTCGCACGAGTTGGAAGTCGAGGGGATGGACCGGATCGTGCTCTATGCCGAGTATCTGACCCTCTGGATTCCGGAAGGCCAGGAAGAAGCGGTCGCCTGAAGCGGGGAAATGGATGTGATACAGGATAAAGCGGAGACCGCGTTCAGCGTGCTCATGGCGGGGTTTGTGGTGGTCTTGGTCCTGACCAACATCATCGGGGTGAAGCTCTTCCTTGCGTTTCCGGAGTTGCTGCCGAACGGTTTGTTCGGCGAGCCGATTACGTTGACGACCGGCATATTGACCTATCCGGTAACCTTCCTGCTGACGGATATCGTCTGCGAAGTCTACGGTCAAAAGCGCGCCAATCTAATGGTCGTCACCGGCTTCGTAATGAGCTTGATGTCGCTCGTCCTGGTTCAGATCGCGTTAGCGGTACCGGGATCTCCGGTCTGGCCGGCGGGCAATCCGTCCTACGAGACGGTCGAAGCGATGCAAACGGCGTTCGACTCGGTCTTTACCTTGCCCGGCATTCTCGTCATTGCGTCGATGAGTGCTTATCTGGTCGCGCAGCTTATGGACGTGCGGCTCTTCCATTTTTGGAAGCGCGTGACTCACGGTCGTCATCTATGGCTGCGCAACAATGCTTCGACCATGGTCTCGCAATTCGTAGACACGATTATCGTGAACAGCATTTTTCTCGGGTTCGGATTGGGGCTGCCGTGGGATGTGGTCGGCAAGATCATCGTCGCGGCATATCTCTTTAAGCTGATCTTTGCGGCCTTGGATACGCCGTTTATCTATCTCGGCGTCGCGGTGCTCCGCCGCTATATCGGTGCGGAGGCCGTCGAGGAGGCCGCCTCGGAAACGCTCTAGGCGCCCCGCGGGGACGAGGGGAACGCCGTCAGTCGAAGAACGTCAGGCTGACCTCGCCGAGTTCTCCGAAATCCATTATGACTTCGTCGCCGGCCTCCACATCGAGCGGCTCCGCACAGGTGCCGGTGGTAACGGTCTGCCCCGCCTCGACCGCATGACCGAGGCCGCTGACTTCATTGACGAGCCAGAGCAGCGCGTCGCGGGGATCGCCGAGGACATTGGCGCCGATCCCATCATGCTGTTCGCCGCCGACGACTTCCGCGCTGACTTCATGCCTCGACAGATCGATGGCCCGCCAGTCGGCACTCGTCGCGGGCCCCAGGACGAATTCGTGGGCGCAGGCGTTGTCGGCGATCAGCTGCGCCTCGCCGGCGATAGTGAATTCTGCAAACCGCGAATCCGGGACCTCGATGGCGGGGTGCAGGCTCTCGACCGCCTCGAGGATTTCGTCCCGCCCGTAAAGGGTTTCGCGGGGAGGGAGGGTCTGTCCGAAACGGAATGCGAATTCGGGCTCCGCCACCGCCATCCGATTGGCGCCGAAGATCAACTCGGCGCCGTCGTCGAAGCAGCGCTGTTGGAGCAGCCGGCCCGCGATCGGGCCGGAGACACCGATATGTTGTTGCCCGGCGAGGCTGGTGGCGGCGATCTTCCAGCCGAAGATGGGCTTGCGGCTGAGCGCGGCCAGTTCCGCCTGAATGCGATAGCCTTCTTCGCGGGTATGCGGCCGGATGTCGGCGGGCAGGTCGTCGATGACCTCGCCGGCATTCCAAAGCTGCCAAATCAGAGTGGCGGCGCCGGTTGCCATCAGGAACCGTCGTCGATGATACGCGCTTTCTCGATGACGTCGGCCATGCTCGGCGGCATCGTCGCCCCTTCCACGACCCGGCGGATGGCACCGGCTTCGGCGGTTTGAATTTCGATGAGCCGCTTCGCCACGTCTTCGGCGATTTCTTGCGGGACGATCACCACCGCGTCCGCGTCCCCGACCACGATATCGCCGGGGTTCACGTGGACGCCGCCCAGCGTGACCGGCGCGCCGACGGTGCCGAGACCGGTGCGGCCCGGGGAGTTCGGCGAGACGCCCTGGCAGAACACCGGCAATCCGAATTCGAGAATGCCCGCCTTGTCGCGCGCGAGGCCATCCGTGACGAAGGCCGCAATCCCTTTGTTCTTCATCATGCCGATGGCGAGGTCGCCGACGACGGCGGTGCCGGTGAAGGCATCGTTGGCGATGACCAGCACGTCTCCGGGTTGAGCTTCGTGTACCGCGCCGAACATGCCGACGATATCGGCGGGATAGGAATGTGCGGTCAGCGCGGGGCCGACGAATACGGCCTGTTCCTCCGACAGCGGTTTGATACGGAAATCCAATGCGCCGCGCCCGTCCATGGCATCCGCCAGATGCGAGGTTTGGGCGCCCTTGAATTTTGCCAAAAGCGCGGCGGACGGTCGTTTGAAACCACGATGGATGGTGAGGGCAGGCGGATCGTGCAGCATTCGGAATTCCTAGTAGATGGTTTTCTTCATATGTTCGGGATAATTACGGTCGTAATCCGCGCCGCCGAACTCGCCGTGGCTCAGAGATTTCAATATATCGCCGGCCGTCGGTAGTTCGGATCGTTCAACTTGGGTCTCCGGCTTCCAAAGCCGCGACCTTGCCAGCGCTTTCTGGCATTGAAAATACACCCGCTCCGCTGTCACGACGATGACACTCCGCGGCAATTTTCCGTTCATTTCGAAAGAGGCGCAGAGGTTGGGTTCGACGGAAATCGCGGCCCGTCCGTTAATCCGCAACGTTTCGCCGACGCCGGGGACGAGAAACAGCAGCGAGACGCGCGGGTCGCGCACGATGTTTCGCAATGTGTCGATCCGGTTGTTGCCTCGGCGGTCGGGGATCATCACGGTTTTCTCATCGATCACGCGCACGAAGCCGGCCGGGTCCCCGCGTGGCGAGCAGTCCAAGCCTTCGTCGGCGACGCTGGCCAGGACCAGGAACGGCGACTTTTCAATAAAGGCACGATAATGGTCGGAGATGTGGTCGATTTCCTTTACCAGCGATTGGCCCAACGGTTCGCCATAGATCGCTTCAAGTTCTTCGATGGACGAGACCGTACGCGAAAGCGATTGGTCGTTCATTTGTCTTCTCCGCTCTCGTACCAACAGAAATCTATCATCAGGCATCCCGTCTTGCTGCTTACAGGGCCGTGCATCACACCGGGTTTGCGTGCCGCATAGGTATGCGGACCAACTGTTTTCACCTGACCATCCTCGTGGACGGTCATCTCGCCTTCGAGCATATATATCTCTTCCCAATAGTCGTGGGCGTGCGCTTCGGGCGTGCTGGTGCCGGGATCGAGGCGCAGCAACCGGGTTCGGCTACCGCGCTTCCTGTCGGTGTCGAGATCGCTTGAGAGTACCTTGATAGAGATGCCCGGTGCGCCGTCGCCGCGCGGCTCGAATCCGCCGACGGCATCGATGGCGTGGAAAAAGAGGTTGGGGCGTTCGCTGCGCATCGACCGTTGTTCCTTATTCGGCGGCGGCGGCCGCGATTGCCGTGATCGGCTCGCCCTGCAACGCCACGGAAGCGCGGCCGTCGAGACCGACGGGAACGTCGCCCAACATGGTGATGCGGTAGAGCTGGCGGTCGAAATCGGTCTCGTAAATGTCGCGCGGCGCGCAATGGACGACCGAGCGGTTATCCCACATCGCGAGGTCGTTCGGCTCCCATTTATAGCGCAGGGTGAACTCCGGCCGAACGGCGTGCTCCCACAGCATTTCCAGGATCAGCTCGCTTTCGCGCGGCTCCAGGCCGACAATCGACTTCAGGAAACTCGGGCTGATATAGAGCACCCGCTCCCCGGTCTCCGGATGCACGCGCACGATCGGATGCTCCGTCGTCAGGCGGCGGCGTTCCTGCATGGCGCGGTATTCCTCGGTCGCGTCGATTTCCGCGGGCGGCTGGAACTTGTGCAGCCCGCGCAGCCCGTCGACGAAGTTGCGCACCGGCTCCGAGAGATGCTCGTAGGCGACAACCAGATTGGCCCAAAGCGTATCGCCGCCATAGGGCGGGATCGTGACGCCGCGCAGGATCGAGACCGAGGGCGGATTAACCGCCGCCGTAATATCCGCGTGATAGCCGGTCCAGGGGCGGATGTTCTTCGGTGCCGGCTTGTAGCGGCTGTCCCAGCGATCCTTGGCGATGGAGTATATCTCCGGGTAGCCGTCGACATGGCCGAAGACCGCGTGGCCGATGGTCAGCTCGCCGAAGCGCCGGCCGAACGCGACCTGCTGGGCATGATCCATCGGCTGGTTGCGGAAGAAGACGACCTTCCATTTCAGGAAGGCGTCCCAGATATCCTTGGCGTCGCTTTCCGAAATCGGCTTGGTGAGATCGACGCCGGATATTTCCGCGCCGATATGGATCGTCAGCGGTTTGATTTCGATGGTCATCGGACGTCTCCTTCCTTGCAATGTTTCCCCGTCGGAGTCAGTCGGCGTTTTCCCTCTTCTCGACGCCGACGGATTCCAGGAACTTTTCCAGAGTCTCGTAGGGCTGCGCGCCGACCACCCCGTGTCCGGCCGCGACGAAAGTCGGCACGCCGGTGACGCCGTATTGGTGCGATTTCTGCCAATCCTGGTCGACCGCTTCCTTGAAGCTGCGCTCCTCCAGGACCTTGCGGGCGGCCGCGACATCGAGCCCGACGGCAGCAACGATTTCCAACAGCACCTCGAGATCGCCGATATTCTTGGTGTCGACGAAATAGGCCCGGTAGAGCGCGTCGTGGATGGCTTCGCCGCCGTCCTGAGTGTCCGCCCAAGCGCCGATTTCCTGCGCCAGGCGGCTGTTGTAGGTATGGGTGCGTCTGCCGTAGGGCAGGCCTTCCTGCTCCATCAGCCCCTTCATCTGGGCCTGGCGGGCCTCCATCTCGGCTTCGCTGCGTCCGGCGAACAAATCCGTCAGCGCCCGGCCTTCCTGGGGCGTGTCGGGATGCAGGGGGAAGTGAATCCACTTCATCTCGATGTTGTATTTTTCCTTCAGCTTCTCAATACGCCCGGTACTGAGGTAACACCACGGTCAAACGTAGTCTGTGAAGACTTCCAGTTTGGTCGGTTCTGCCATTGAATTCTCCTGTGATCGGTTGCCGCCAGAGTGACATTGACGGCAATCCACCGCAAGGTTTGCTAGGGCCGCATGGCCCGCAGCCGTTGCCCGGGCTCGCGCAGCGGCGCCACCGTATTGGCGAAATCGCAGAGCAGCGCGCGGGTGTCGCGCGGGTCCACGATCTCCTCGATCCAGAAGCTCTCGGCCGAGCGGAAGGGGGAGCGCAGCTTGTTCAAGCGCTCCTCGATCTCCGCCATCTTCGCGTCCGGATCGTCGGCGCCGTCGATGTCCGCCCGGTAGGCGGCCTCGATCCCGCCTTCGAGCGGCAGCGAGCCCCAGCGGCCCGACGGCCAGGCATAGCGCGTGCAGTAGCGCCCGCCGTTCTTGTGCGCGGCCCCGGCGACGCCGAAGGCGTTGCGGATGATGACCGAACACCACGGCGTTGTCGTCTGCCAGATGGCGCTCATCGCGCGCACGCCTTCCTTGATGGTGCCGTTCTTCTCGGCCTCGAGGCCGATCTGGAAACCGGGACAATCCGCCAGATACACGATCGGCAGATGGAAGGTATCCGCCGTATCGACGAACTTCTCCACCTTGCGGCAGGTGTCCGCCGTCCAGCCGCCGCCGTAGGAGAACGGATCGCTCGCCATCAGGGCCACCGGCCAACCGTCGAGCCGGGCAAACCCGGTGACGACCGATTTGCCGTAGCGGTCGCCCCATTCGAAGAAGGAGCCTTCGTCGACCACCGCCTCGATGATCGGGCGAATTTTATAGACCTTGCGGATGTCGCGCGGGATCGCGTCGAGCAGCCATTCCGCGCGGCGGTTCGGGTCGTCTTCCTGCGGGCCGCGCGGCGGCACGTCGTAGATCGAAGGCGGCAGATAGGAGAGGAACCGCCGGGCGCATTCGAAGGCCTCTTCCTCGGTGTCAACGGCGTGGTCTACGGCACCGGCGCGCAGTTGAATCTTCCAGCCGCCGAGCTCGTTCTTGGTCAGCTTCTGGCCGAGCCGTTCGACGACGGGCGGGCCGGCCACGAACAGCGCCGACTTGTCCTTGATCATGACGGAATAGTGCGCCGCCGCGAGGTGGGCGGCACCCAGCCCGGCGACCGAACCCAGGCCCAGGGCAACGCGGGGGATCGTTCCCATGTTATCGACGACGACCTCCCAGCCGGCGACGCCCGGTACATTTGCGCGCCCCGTGGTCTCGATGGTCTTGACCGATCCGCCGCCGCCCGAGCCCTCGACCATCCGGATCAGCGGCAAGCGCAACTCGTGCGCCATGCGCTCGCACATCTGATGCTTTTCCTTGATCGTCGCGTCGGCGGAGCCGCCCCGCACCGTGAAATCGTCGCCACCAATGACGACCTGCCGACCGTCCACTTTGGCGCGGCCGAAGATGAAGTTCGACGGGACCAGCCGCTTCAGGTCGTTGTTCTCGTCGTACTCGGCCATGCCGGCGATCTTGCCGGATTCTCGGAACGTGCCGCCGTCGGCCATCCGCTCCACCCGTTCGCGAATGGTGAGACGGCCGCCGTCGTGCTGGCGTTTCACGCGCTCCTGTCCGCCCAATTCCTCGGCGAAGGCCTCCCGCCGCTTCAGTTCATCGAGTTCCGGCTGCCAGGACATGAATGGTTTCCTTGTTTCGTGTGCGATAGCGGCAACGTGCGATGCCGATTGTTCGCTTGATAAGCTAGGTCATGGTGCCCGAAAGAGAATTCCAAGGTCCCCCTTGGTCTGTCGAATAGGGCTCTACTTCAATAGCAGGAATAATTGCAGGGTTGGGAGGAGAAGCCATGTCCGTTTTCATAGCGGGAGGAACCGGGTTCATCGGCCGGCGTCTGACGCGGTCGCTGGTGTCGCAGGGCGAGGATGTCACGGTGATGGATATCGCACCGCAAGACGGCGACTTCGACGATTTCGGCGACAAGGTCCGGGTCGTTCGGGGCGACATTACGCATTTCGACGACGTGATGGATAAGATGGCGGCCGCCGGCGCGGACCGGACGATCAATCTCGCCTATTACATCGGAAGCCATCACCCGCCGCATATGGCGATGAAGCTGAACGTCATCGGGATGGACCATTTCTTCGAGGCATCGCGGCTGACCGGCGCCAAGCGCGTCGTCTACGCCAGTTCGCTCGCGGTCTACGGGTTCCAGCGCAATTATGGCGAACGGCCGGTGAACGAGGAGGATTTCAAGCACGGCGAGAACCAATACTCGATGCACAAGATCTTCAACGAATGGCAGGCGCAGGACTATATCGACAAGCACGGCATGTCGATCACGGGGGTTCGGCCGACCAATGTTTCGGGCCCCGACAAAATCTTCGGCTCGGTCGATCACGTGCAATGCATCGTAAAGCCCGCGCGGGGCGAGGTCGCGGAGTTCCCCTATGCGGACTACACGCGCCTGCCGATCCATGTCGACGACATCACCGAGGTCTTCGCCCGGGTCCTGATGTCGGACGCGCCGAAGCACTCGATCTACAACTCGGGCGGCACGACGATTTCCATGGGGGATTTGGCCGAAATGGTGCGGGGATATCTGCCCGATGCGGATATCCGCTTCAAGAACGAGACCGGCGGCAAGCAGGAGTCCGGCGTCTACCTGATGGACAACTCCCGCCTCGTCGACGAGTACGGCGTGCAGTTCCGTCCCTGGCCGGAACGGGTGTTGCAGATCATTAACGAAGTCCGCGCGGGAGAGGGGCTGGAGCCGGTGAAGGGGTAGTCCGCGTGCATCCGGATTCCCGCCTTCGCGGGAATGGCGGGCGAATATTTCCTTCCTGTCATTCCCGCGAAGGCGGGAATCCAGTTAATGGAGTGGAAATGAAAAAGGGGCGCTCTGGCGCCCCTTATTTTCGTTCAGCGACGGTTTGCCCTTAAGCCCCGTGCTTGCCCACGATGGCGATAGACGACACGTTCTGGTGCGGGAAGCCGCCCAGATTGTGGGTCATGCCGATGGTCGGGTTGTCGAGCTGGCGGTCGCCGGCGCGCCCGAGCACCTGGTTGTACATCTCGTAGAGCATCCGCAGGCCCGACGCGCCGATCGGGTGGCCGAAACATTTGAGGCCGCCGTCGATTTGGCAGGGAACCTGGCCATCGGCGTTGTAGAATCCGTCGAGCACGTCCTGCCAGGCCTGGCCTTCCTCCGAGATATAGAGGTCTTCCATGGTCACCAGTTCGGTGACGGAAAAGCAGTCGTGACACTCGAACATGGAAATCTGTTCGCGCGGCTTCTCGATGCCCGCTTCCTTGTAGGCGCGCTCGGCAGCCTTGCGGGTGGTGATGAAATAGCTGCCGTCCCAGGAGTTATGGCTGGCTTCCTGACCGTTCGAGACCGCGAGCTGCAGCGCCTTGACCGAGACCAAGTCGTGCTTGCCCATGCTGCGGGCGATCTCTGGCGTGGTGACGATGGCGGCGGCCGCACCGTCGGAGACGCCACAGCAATCGAACAGGCCAAGCGGGGCCGCGACCATCGGCGCGTTCAATACCGTATCGATGTCGATGGCTTTCTGCAGGTGCGCCTTCGGATTCTTGGCGCCGTTTTCGTGGCTTTTCACCGAAATCTGCGCCATCGCGCGCTTGATCTCGTCCATCGAGACGCCGTGCTTTGAGCTGTACGCGGTGGCGAGCTGGGCGAAGCTGCCGGGGGCCGAGGCATTGGCCCAGTACATGGAATTGACCGCGCCGCGGCTCCGTTGCGGCAGGCCGCCGTATCCCGTGTCCTTCAGCTTCTCGACCCCGCAGGCGAGTGCGATATCAGCGGCGCCGGAAGCAACGGCGTAGACGGCGCCTCGGAAGGATTCCGTGCCCGACGCACAGTAATTCTCGACCCGGGTGACCGGAATGTTCGGCAGGCGGAGCGCTATGGAAAGCGGCAGGCCGGACTTGCCGACATGTACTTCCTCGATGGCCGTGGAAAACCAGGCGGCGTCGATCTGGCTGGTTTCGATGCCGGCGTCCGCGATGCATTCCTCGTAGGCCTCGATAATGAGGTCCTCCGCGTCAGCGTCCCAGCGCTCTCCGAATTTCGAGCAGCCCATGCCCAATATCGCCACCTTGTCCTTGATGCCCGTTGCCATGTCAGCGTTCCTTTCGCTCTGTCCATCCCCGCGAAGGCGGGGACTCAGACTACCGTGTCGTTTCGGACTGGATTCCCGGATTGGCGGGAATGACGTCGTCCCTTTGGATCAAACTTACCTCAATCGCCGCCTGCCGTGAAGTCGGGTGCGGCCTTCCAGAAATACCGCGTGAAGCCGCGCTGGTAGTCGTGATCCTTGATGCGGAACATCATCCGCATTGCCATGCCGACCTCGACGCCACCGGCATCGACATCCGTGATATCCGACATCAGCCGGCCCCCTTCCTTGAAGACGACCATGCCGAAATGCTGCGGCGGTTCCACCGCGTAGGTCAGGTTGTCAGCGGTCCAAGACTGCACGGTCGCGGGCGTGTCCGCGAACGGGTGGTCGTCCTGGCTGTGGAATTCGCCGCAATTCGGATTGACGCAGACCTTGGATTTCGGGAATTGGACGGTGCCGCATTTCCGGCATTTGCCGCCGATCAGTGCGGTCAGCATCTCCTTGTTGCGGTAAAGCGCTGTCAGCGCGGTCTGCTTGTCGACCTCGCCGCGCAGCCCGTGATCCAGGGTCACGAGGTTGTTGAAAGCGAGATACTTGTTGTAATTCGTCTCGGCCACCCGGCGCTTGAGGAAACCGGAAACACCCATTTCAGGACGCCCTTCGGCGAGGGCGTCGGTGGTGCGGAACATCAAGGCATCGCAACCCTGGCCGAAACCCGCGACCACGATGATCTGGCCGGGTTCTGCGTCTTCCAGGGTCTGCGCCAGCATCACCAGCGCGTGCGCCGCGCCGGACTCACCCATTGCTGCGTGGAGATTGTCGCGGATCGCGTCGGCCTTGATGCCCGCTTTCTTGGCGACCATGTCGCCGACCCGGCGAATGAGGCAGGGCATGATGAAGTGATCGACCGCGTCCGCCGCGACGCCGGTCTCCGCGAACAGACCATCGAGGGCGCGCGGCACCAATTTCAGGTAGCCTTCGTCGCGAATCCACCGTTCTTCCCAGTGATAGTCGAAATCCTCGCCGTCGCCCTTGTAGTGGTCGACGAAATCGACGGAAATCTGTTTCGAGCCCAGGAACTCCGCGATGCCGCTGTCGGGTCCGACCGTAAAGGCCGCGGCGCCGTCGCCATAGAGCAACTCCTGCACATTGGCCGACTTCGTCCGGCGTTTTTCCGAGGCGGCGAATAAGATACGACCCTCATTCGAGGCGAGTTTAAGCGCGTTGACGAGACCCGTCGTCCCGGCGCGTTGCGACCCGGTGACGTCCATCGTCATCAGGTCGTCGCCGAGATGGAGTGCCGTCGCGAGGACTCCCGCGTTCTGACGGTCCTTGAAGGGCGCGGAGGTGGTCCCCAGAATCACGCCTGCAAGGGCTTCCGGAGCCTTGCCCTTAAGGCAATCCCGGGCCGCCTCGACCGCCATGGTGACCGTGTCCTCGTCCCAGTTGCACATCGACCGCTCGCCCTTCGCATAAGCCTTGAGCGCGGGATTGAACCAGGAGTTTGCCTCCACAACGGCCTGGCGCTGCAAGCGCTTGCGCGGAATGTAGGCTCCATAGGACAGAATGCCGGCCATCTTTTTGCTCCCGTGACTTACGGTTTGTTATTGTCGCTGAAAGGCATCGATGAAGGTATCGTCGGCGCCATGGGTGTCAAGAAGTCGGAGACCGTTCGATCTCAGAGTGCAGACATGCGGTTGGCACGACCTATGCTTGCCGATAGGAAAGCGGATGGCCTTGGCCTGACGCCGGTT
>JAYPOZ010000102.1:0-14275 GCA_038131165.1 Rickettsiales bacterium
CAGGCAACGCGCGCAAATCCGACGGATACTTGATCCCATCCAACAGTGGCGTCTTTGAATCTTCCAAGGCGTCCTCCAATAGCGGCGCGACAAAACCCACGCCGTAAACTCGGTCTAACTTTTTCTTTCAACGACGAACCGGGCAGCTTGGCGCAGAAGGTCAGCTTTTTCAGCAAAAATTGCAAGGTGCGCAATGGCTTGATCCGCGAGCCGGTTCGCTTGCGCCCGCGCGCGCTCAACTCCCAAGATGGAGACGAACGTCGCTTTGCCCGCATCTTCATCTTTGTTAACCGCCTTGCCGACTTCTTCGACATTCCCTTCAACGTCCAGCAAATCGTCCGCGATCTGAAAAGCGAGCCCCAGGTCATGAGCGTAGCCGCGCAATGCTTCATGCGCTTTTTCCGACGCTTGGCCCAAGATGGCCCCTCCTTCGCAGGCGAAGGCGATCAATTCGCCGGTCTTCAAGCGCTGCAGTCGGGTGATTTGGCCGATGTCGAACGTCTCGTTTTCGGCCTGCAAATCAATCATTTGGCCCCCGACCATACCATGCGCGCCGGAGGCTCGAGCCAAGGCGTTCACGAGGTTGATGCGGACATTCGCATTGGGATGCGTCTCGGGGTGTCCCAGAACTTCGAATGCTAAGGGCAAAAGGGCATCGCCGGCCAAAATGGCGGTGGCCTCGTCGAACTGCTTATGAACCGTGGGTTTGCCCCGCCTCAAGTCATCGTCGTCCATTGCGGGCAGGTCGTCGTGCACGAGGGAATAGCAGTGAATTAATTCCAACGCCGCTCCGGCGCGCAGAGCGGAGCGTTTACTGACGCCGAACAGGCTGGCGCTTTGCATGAGCAGAAACGGGCGGAGCCGCTTGCCGCCATCCAATGTGGCATACCGCATGGCTTCGTGCAGCTGGTGCTCTGTTGCATCCTCGACGGCCAGCAGCTGATCGAGAAATTGCTCGACCTGAGCGGCGGTATCCGCAAGGGCCTCGTTCAGGTCTACCATCAAATCTATTCCAAATTGGCCTGTTCAGTTTTCTGCGTGCCGTCGGCATCGAGCGAGATTTTTTCGATCTTTGCTTGCGCTTCGCGCAGCTTGTTCTCGCAATGGCGCTTCAAAGCCGCGCCGCGGGCATAATTGTCGATTGCCTGATCCAGCTTTACATCGCCGGATTCAAGGCCTTTGACGATCTCTTCCAGCGCTTGCAACGCATCTTCGAACGTCATTTCGCTGATTTCTTTGGGAATTTCGTTGTCGGTCATACCGCCTCCGTTAGGCGGGAGTTTAGATTCAGGATTGGGCCCTGTCCAAGCCTATGTCGCGGCAAATGGCTGTCTTTCGAGCGGAATTAGGCTTCCATCAAGACGCCGACATGGGCCGCGGCACTATCCGCCAAGGCTTTAAGGTCATACCCGCCCTCCAGGGTGGAGACCAACCGGCCTTCGCAAAACTCTTCTGCAACCGCCAGCAGCTCTGCCGTTGCCCAGGCATAGTCCGACTCGACAAAATTGAGCTGCGCCAAAGGGTCGGCTTGATGCGCGTCGAATCCCGCGGAAATCATCAGAAAATCGGGCTCGAAAGCTCGTAAAGCGGGCAGAATACGCTCGCTCATGACGTGCTGGAACTCCTTGGTGCCGGAATAGGGGGCAAGCGGCGCGTTAACGATATTGTTGTGTTCTCCCCGTTCGCTCTCGGCGCCGCTGCCCGGATAGAGCGGCATTTGATGTGTCGAGGCAAACATCAGGTTGGGGTCCGACCAGAACATTGCCTGGGTACCGTTGCCGTGGTGGACATCGAAATCGACGACCGCGATCCGTTCCATCCCGTGCACCTTACGGGCCTGTTCGGCACCGGCCGCGATATTGTTGAATATACAAAATCCCATGGGAACCGTGGGCTCCGCATGATGACCGGGTGGGCGAATCGCGCAAAAAGCGTTCTTCGCCTCGCCACTCGCGACCGCGTCGACGGCACTGCAGAGGGCTCCAACAGCCCGGCGTGCGGCCTCGCCCGACATTGGCGACATGCTTGTATCGCCGTCCAGCATTACGCGCCCTTCTGTGGGGACGGCCTCCAAAATTCTTTCGACGAGTTCCGGCGGATGGATGCGTGCAATCTGCTCGATCTCCGCTATCGGCGCTTCGCGCCGCACCAGCGCGTCGAACTCAGGTTGTGCGAGTGCTTCTTGGACAGCCTTCAGTCGAGCCGGCGATTCAGGATGCATCGGCCCGGGATCGTGTCCGATACAAGCGTCATGGGTAAAATAGAACGTCGTCATTTAGCCCTCGTCGAGGAATTTGAATCGCAAACAATTTCGCACGAAATTCGGGGGGCACGAAAGGGCGCTCGCTCGATCATGGAAAATATCCGCCACACGGAGCGGCTCTAGGCGAATTCGTTTGACTTGCGGCACCGCGATAGGATTGCATAGCGCCAACCAGTTATATGTAATTTTGCGTCTAAATGAGATGCGAGACACGGATATACAATGCCTGCCGAACAGCGAAAATTAGGCCGACAGCATCGAACAATCCGGTGCGCCTTGGCGCTTGGGTTCCTCCTCGCGGCGCCGGCGTTTGCAATGGCGCAGGCCGGCCCAACTAAAGTCGTGGTCGATCAAGTGCGCCAGACCGTCGTATCGCAGACTTTTCCGGTGATCGGACGGTTCGTGGCGCGCCAGTTCGGCGTCGTTGCGGCGCTGACAAATGGTCCCGTCAAGGAAGTGGCCGCGGATGTCGGCGATCGGGTTGATCGCGGTGCGATCGTGGCGCGCCTGGTCGATGACCGCATACGGGCGAACCGTGATTTACTTGCCGCCGAGTTAAGCGAGAAGCAGGCGGCCCTGCAGACGGCGGAAGCCCAACTTAAGCTGACAATGGGCGAGATGGCGCGGCTGGATGGGCTGCGCAAGTCGGCCGCTTTTTCGCAAGCCCGCTATAGCGATAAGCGTAACGAGGTCGCGAAGGTGCGCAGCGAAGTGACGGAAGCCGAAGTTGCCGTCGTGCGCGCCCAGGCAAATCTTAGGCTGGCTTCCATCGATCTCTACAACTCGGAAATTCGCGTGCCCTATGATGCCGTGGTGGTCCAGAAACATGCGGTGGCTGGGGCGTATCTTGCGGTTGGGGACCCGGTCGTGACCTTGGTTAATGATCGGGAGATGGAGATCGAGGCCGACGTGCCTGCCGAACGCCTTGCAGGGGCGGTGCCCGGACGCGAGGTGAAAATTCGCCTGGACGACGGTGAAGTCTTTTCCGCGACTATCCGCGCCCTCGTACCGTCGGAGAATGCCAAGACCCGTACCCGCCCGGTCCGGTTTTCTTTGCGGGCAACGGAAGGGGAGATGAACCGGCCCGTAGCCGCCAATCAGAGCGTCACCGTCTTACTGCCGGTTGCAAGCGCCGAGCGCGTCTTGACAGTGCATAAGGACGCCGTCACGACGCGGGGCAAGGACAAAGTCGTCATTGTGGTTATCGAAAACGAAGCGACACCCCGGAGCGTTAGGGTCGGAGAGGCCGTGGGCGACCGTTTTACCGTTCTCTCGGGGCTCCAGGATGGTGACATCGTGGTTATTCGAGGAAACGAAGGACTGCGCCCGAATCAGAAGGTCACGTATGATGATCCTTCCGGTTAGAACGAGGGCGCCGGTACGATGAATCTCATTAAGTTCGCGATCGATCGTCCCACTGCTGTTATGGCCGCCGTTATCATGGCGGTACTCTTTGGCGCGGTCGCACTGAATACGATACCGATCCAGCTCGCCCCGGACGTCGCTCGGCCGGTCATCGACATTCAGACCAACTGGCTCGGCGCGGCCCCGGCCGAGGTCGAACGCGAGATCGTGAATCCCCAGGAAGAGCAATTGAAGGGCTTGTCCGGGCTCGAGCGGATCGAAGGCAGGGCTTTGCAGAGCCAGGCGCGGCTCAAACTCGAATTCGCTGTCGGAACCGACATGGACAAGGCGCTTCTGTTGGTCTCCAACCGGCTCGATGGAGTGGCGAGTTATCCGGACGAAGCGGACGAACCGCGGTTGAAGATCGCCGGGCCCGAAGATAATCGAATCGCTTGGTTTCATCTGACGCGCCTTCCGGGCAATACGACACCGATCCACCATTTCGGTGATTTCGCCGACGATATTATACGCGAGCGTTTGGAGCGGGTCCCCGGCGTCTCCACGGTCAATTACTATGGCGGCGGTGCCCGCGAGATCCGCGTTACCGTCAACCCATCTCAAATGGCGCGCTATGGTCTGACTGTGCCGGAGGTCTTGGCGAGTCTGCGCGCCGCCAACGTGGCGGTGACCGGCGGCGATGTCGAGGAAGGAAAGCGCCGTTACGTCGTACGGACGGAAGCCGAGTTGAATACCGTGGAGACCATCCGCAGCGTCGTGCTGCGCACCGAAGAAGCTGGCAGCACGAACAGTATCGGGCGGGTTCTCGTCGGAGATATCGGCACTGTCGAGTATGGTTATAAGAAGCCGACCGAGCGGGTGCGTACGAATGGCAAGCCAGCCATTGCAATCAATGCAACCCGGCAGGTCGGAGCCAACGTTATCGAGACGATGAAGGGAATCAGGAAAGCCGTCGAAGAACTTAACGCCGGCCCGATTGCCCAGGAACGTCTCGAATTCCGTCAGCTTTACGACGAGACCGTCTACATCGATTCCGCCATCGATCTGGTGATACAGAACATCTGGATCGGCGGCACGATTGCGATCGCGATCCTGCTTTTGTTCCTGAAATCGATCCGGGCCACATTGGTGGTCGGTCTCGCCATCCCGGTGTCGGTGATCGCCTCTTTCGTGGCGATGGCGCTCTTGGGCCGCTCGATAAACGTGGTCTCGCTCGCCGGGATCGCCTTTGCGGTGGGCATGGTCGTCGACGCCGCGATCGTTGTGCTCGAAAATATCTACCGGATGCGCCAACAAGGTAAGGAGCCCTCGTTGGCCGCGCTCTTGGGCGCGCAACAAGTGTGGGGCGCAATCCTTGTCTCCGCTTTGACCACGGTCATGGTCTTTATTCCGTTGCTCATCATGGATCTCGAGGTCGGGCAGTTGTTCCGCGATATCGCGGTGGCGATCTCTGTTTCGGTGGTTTTGTCTTTGATCGTCTCGGTGACCGTCATACCGGCGTTGGCGAAGCGTCTACTGGTCGGTGATGTGAAGGCGCCGGGAGCGGGGATCACGGTCCCTTTTGCCGACGCGTTCGCGCGCGGATTCATCGATCAGGTTGTCGGGCTAACGCGGCGGATCGTACGCAGTAAGAAACTGGCGCTTGGCTTGGTCGCGGCGTTGATGGCCTGCACGACGGCGTTGACGATTTGGCTGCTGCCGCCACTCGAATATCTGCCGGAAGGCAATCGAAATCTTGTCATAAGCGTGGTACAACCGCCGGCGGGTTATAACCTGAAGACAATGAGCGAACTGGCCAATCGGGTTGAAGCTCAGGTTTTGCCGCACGTCGCCAAGGACGAGAATGACATCGCCGCCGAAGACATGCCCCTTAAATTGAAGTATTTTTTCTTCGTGGTATGGCGCCAGCAGGTCTTCCTCGGCGGCCGCGGCACGGACCCTGCCCGGGCGAAGGATATTATTCCTTTGCTTGAGGGACCTGTTTTCAAGGAGCCGAGTACGTTCGTCCACAGTTTTCAGCCCTCCATATTCGGCCGCGGTATCGGCGGCAGCCGGTCCATTGACATGGACATCACAGGTCTTGCGCTGACGGATATCTTCGATGGGGCGCGGCGGGCCGGAGCTCGGATCGGCGCCATCCTGCCACGCAAGGACGGAACGAGTTTCCGGCCTCAACCGAGTCTGCAATTGGGCGAGCCCGAGATTCGTATCCTTCCGGATCGCGTTCGCCTAGCGGATGCGGGCCTGTCCGCGCAGGACTTGGCGGTGACGGTCGATGCGTTCAATGACGGGGTGCGGGTTGCCGAAGTTACCGAAGGCGGAAAGCAGATCGATTTGATGCTGATGGGACCGGAGGACAGCATTTCGCAAACTCAGGGGATCGCCGCTCTTCCGGTTGTGACGCCGTCCGGCACGATCCTGCCGGTCTCGTCGCTCGCCGACGTACAGGTGACGGCGGGGCCGACCGAAATCCGGCACGTGGACAATGCGCGAACCGTCACGCTGCAAATACGACCTGCGCCGACCCTGGCTCTAGGGGAGGCGATGGAAATTCTGCAACGCGATGTGATTAAGAAATTGCAGGACGACGGGCTGCCGCCCGGCGTGCGTATCCGTCTGTCCGGAACTGCCGACAAACTTGTGGCGACGGCGGCGGAGATGAAATGGGATTTGCTGATTGCACTGGCGATCGTCTACTTGGTGATGGCGGTCCTGTTCGAAAGCTTCGTCTATCCGTTGATCATTGTTCTTTCGGTCCCGCTGGCGACAGCGGGCGGCGTGATCGGATTGAATTTGCTCAACCTATTCCACTTCCAGGCATTGGATATGCTGACGCTGCTGGGGTTCGTGATCTTGATCGGCATTGTCGTGAACAATGCGATCCTGTTGGTTCACCAGACGCTCTATCATATCCGCGAAGAGGGATACGCCCATGCCGACGCGATTGTGGAGGCAACCCGCAATCGGATACGCCCGATCTTCATGTCGACGCTAACCAGCGTCGGCGGCATGCTGCCGCTGGTCACGTTTCCGGGTGCGGGTTCGGAGATTTATCGTGGGTTGGGCTCCGTGGTCGTAGGCGGTCTATCGCTCTCGGCAGTTCTCACGCTCGCTATTATACCGCCGTTGTTAAGCGTATTCGTCGGTGTGCTGGAAGGCAGCCGTGACGGTGTGCGGCCCGAATCCGCGGTTGGGAAACAACCGGCAGAATAGGAAAGTCCCTCGGATGTATGATTTTATCGTCATCGGCGGTGGCATTGCCGGCGCTTCGGCCGGCTATCGTCTGGCCGAGCATGGAAGCGTGGCCTTACTCGAGATGGAGGAGCGCCCCGGCTATCACAGCACCGGACGTTCGGCGGCGCAGTTTACCGAACTCTACGGTAACGGGCCCATTCGCGCTTTGGTGCGGCTCAGTAAGGATTTTCTGTTTACGCCGCCGGACGGATTTTGCGAAGTGCCGATTTTGACACCGCGAGGGGCCATGTTCTTGGCGACGACCGCGCAGCGCCCTGCCATCGATGCGATCGTCTCCATGGCGGCGCGCGAGAACTGTCCGATCCAGGAACTGGATCCGGTGGCCGCGTGCCAAATTGTACCGGTCTTGCGGCCCGAAACCTTCGACAGTGCGGTGCTGGAGCCAGAGTCCACGGATATGGATGTCGACGCGTTGCACGGCGGATTCCTGCGTGGGTTTCGCCAAAGGGGTGGCGAGCTCGCTACCAATGCGGAGGCTCTTCGGCTGGAGCGCCAAGGCGGCGTATGGCGGGTGGAAACGCCGGCGGGCGCTTTCGAGGCGCCTGTGGTGGTCAACGCAGCCGGTGCCTGGGCGGATGTCGTTGCCGAACGCGCTGGTGTCGCGAAGGTTGGGCTGATCCCGAAGCGCAGGACGGTTATTCTGTTCGACGCGCCAGATGACGTGGAGATTGCCGACTGGCCGCTGGTGATCGATGCGGACGAGAATTGGTACTTCAAGCCGGATGCAGGGAAAATCCTGGCGTCGCCTGCCGACGAGACCCCCGTGGCGCCATACGATGCCCAGGCAGAAGAGATCGATGTTGCGATCATCGCGGATGCGATACAGCGTGTAACGACGATGCCGGTGGCTCATATTTCGCACCGGCGCGCGGGATTGCGGACCTTTACTGCGGACAAGACGCCCGTGGTCGGTTTTGCGCCAGATGCGGAGGGGTTCTTCTGGTTGGCGGGCCAGGGTGGCTATGGGATCGAAACTTCGCCCGCCATGGGCGAGGGGGCCGCCCATTTGATCCTTCATGGCGCACTTCCATGCAGCTTCTCGGTGGCGGGTGTCTCCGAATCCGATCTAAGCCCCAGCCGGTCTTTCGAATATTAGCAGCAACGGGTCACATCAATGTGTTCCGTTGTGTGAACCTGAGAGCCGCTGCCGGCCTATTATCCCTTATCGCTACATATGCCGATTTCGATGAGGGGATGGATTTCTTGGATACTTCGGGTCAGCGGAAGATGGCCACAGAACTAATCGGGGAGGTCGATGAGGTCGCCAATCTGTTGAGAGCGATTGCGAATGAAAAGCGACTGATAATTCTCTGTCATCTCCTCAACGGCGAGAAATCGGTTGGCGAGATGGAAAGGTTGCTCGATCTCAGCCAATCGGCGCTGTCGCAGCATTTGGCGCGTCTCCGGTCTGTCAGGATCGTGAAGACACGACGCGTAGCGCAGACCATTTTCTATTCATTGAACGGGCAGACCGCCGAAGCGATGCTTTTGGCACTGTATGAGTTATTTGGGTCAAGCGATGGTGAGAATGGCGTCGATCATCATCGATCCAGCGCCGCCTGAGTTTGTGCACAGGCCGGCTTTCCCAGAGGCAAGAGGCCCACACCGTAGGTGGTGAGCCCAATCAATCACGCCAATCTTAAAGCGGTTATGCGAAGGTATCGAGGACGCGCCCGAGTTCCCGGTCGGCTCGTGATTCACCATTTGAGGCGTCATCGCGCTCGCGGTTCTCGTCAATGATTCGGGTAAAATCATCCGAATCCAGTGATGCATCCGTTTGCGCGATCCCCTGCTGAAGGCTCGTCTCGGCAGCCTCGACATCCTGTGTGGCGATGCTGACGGCCTGATTCTGCGCTTGCCGAGCCGCATCGCTGAGAGTCACCTCTACAGCTCGATCGGCGGACGCCAACTGTTGCTGGACGTTATCCTGGACGACGCCTTCGCGCTCCAATTCGACGTCAACCTGAGCATTAACTTGCTCCTGTTGGACGTCGTCCGCGGAGAAATCGAGGTTCTGGTTGCCCGGATTACCCACTCCATTATCGCCCGAGCCACCTTGCGCTTGCTCGATCCGACGTTGGGCGACGTCTTGGCCGTCCTGGTCTAATTGCAGCTGTTGCTGATTTTGCTGTTGCTCTCCGACCGGAGAGGCAATGCGAAACACACCGGCGCTGGCAGCGCCGACTCCCGCGATTTCAGTCATTGTATCCCCCGCATTCTGCGAGCGTTAACGGTCAATTCTGGCGCCGTTAGGATAATGGGGAATCGCATCGGGAGTCAATGCGACTCGGAATGGTTGTCCTGCAGGCCTCAAAATTGGCTTAGTCGCCGGCGCGGGGATCCAGAGCGTCCTGCAATCCGTCGCCAAGGAAGTTAAAAGCAATGACCGTGACGAAAATGAAAATCCCGGGCCAGGTCGCCAGTTCGGGTGCCGACCAGACGAGATCCTGCGCGTTGCTCAGCATATTGCCCCAGCTGGCGACCGGAGGCTGTATGCCGAGACCCAGAAAGCTGAGTACAGATTCAAACAGTATGATATTGCCCACCGACAGCGTGGTTGCGACCACGATGGGTGAGACGACGTTGGGAAGGATGTGAGTCAGTAGAATGCGATCGGTTCGGGCGCCGAGCGCCACCGCTGCCCGGACGAACTCGCGTTTTCGCATCGAAAGCGTCTCTGCTCGCACGAGCCGTGCGACCGTGGTCCAGCCGACGAGAGAGACGATGATGACGATGCGGTAGAGGCTGGCGTCTTCGGAATCCGCGATGGCCGCGGGAAGTCCCAGCTTCTCGAGATCGACGGCGGCCAGTACGATCAACAAAGGCAGCAGCGGGAGGGCTATGACGCTATCCGTCATCCGCATCAGCAGAGCATCGAGACGGCCTCCGAAATAGCCGGCCAGGATGCCGACAACTGTACCGATGACGGCCGAGAAGAAGGCGGCGATCAGACCGACGGTGAGCGATACCTGGCCGCCATAGAGCAGACGCACGAGATGGTCACGGCCGATCTCGTCGGTCCCCAGAGGATGGGCGAGGGAAGGGCCTTGCAATCGCTGATAGAGGTCAGCGGTAAAGGCGTCTACGCC
Organism: Rickettsiales bacterium; assembly: GCA_038131165.1. Taxonomy (GTDB): domain Bacteria; phylum Pseudomonadota; class Alphaproteobacteria; order UBA8366; family UBA8366; genus UBA6544. Next base: position 9,970 of record JAYPOZ010000102.1, read on the forward strand.
CAGGGCGCGCTCGACCAGGGGGGCGGCCGCGGCGAGGACGCCGAGCGTTGCTAGTACCAGCAGACTGGCCACGGCCAGCCGGTGCCGCAGGAAACGCCGCCACGTCCGTGCGCCCACGCTTTGGCTGAGGGGAGAGACGCTGGCCCTCATCCTTCGCGCTCCTCGGTCAGGCTGACGCGCGGATCGAGCCAGGCGTAGCAGATATCGGCCAGGAAATTTCCCAGCAGGGTAAACCCGGTCGCGAAGAGCAGGCCGACCAATGCGAGGTTGAAATCGTTGCCCATGATGGCATCGAAGATGGTCTTTCCCATGCCGCGCCAGCCGAACATCGTCTCTGTAATCAAAGCGCCCGAGAAGAGACCGCCAAAACTCAGCGCTACGACGGTCACAAGGGGGGTAAGCGCGTTCCGGAGCGCATGACTGGTTACGACGCGGCTCTCGCTCAGGCCTTTCGAACGGGCGGTCCGAATGAAATCCTGCCGCAGCGTTTGCAGCATGCTGGCCCGCATGAACCGGGTAAAGCCGCCGACCGAATGAATGGTCAAGGTGAGTACGGGCAGGATCATATACTGAATCCGGCCAAAATATCCGGCATCGCCGATCGTCTCCATACCCCCCGCCGGCAACCAACCCAGGACCACGGCGAACAACAGGATCAGCAGCAGCGCCAGCCAGAACGGTGGCAGTGAAATGCCCGCGAAGCAGAACATATTCACCGCGTAGTCGATCTTCGAATAAGGCTTCAGCGCGGCATAGATGCCGACCGGGATTGCGATCGCGAGCGCCAGGATCAAGCTGACACCGAGAAGAAGCACCGTATTGCCGAGCCTGGGAATGAGAATTTCGAGCACGGGTTTCGTGTGTACGCGGCTATAACCCAGGTCCCCGCCCAGCGCCGCCATCAGCCAATTAAAATAGCGTTCTGTTATCGGCTGATCGAGACCGTAGAGCGCTTTCAGACGCACAGCATCCGCCGGTGTCAGCTTCGGGTCGGAGTTGATCATCAGGTCGATGGGATCGCCCGGCATCAGCCCGATCAAGCCATAGATCGCGAACGACATCACGGCGAGGACTGCGAGCGCCTCGAACAGGCGGGTGATCAGAAATCGGCTCAATGTGCGTGCCTCATGAGTCCGGACGCCCGTCGGCGTACCACTCCTCGACCCAGAGGGTGGTCGTATACTGGTGGCCTGTCGGCCGCAGGCCTTTTAGCCATTTCGGCAGGATAAAGGGTGTCGCCCGGAAATAGAGCGGCAGGACGGGCAGGTCGCTTGAATAGATCGTCTGCAAACGGTCCCAGAGCGCCTGGTTGGCCTTTGGCTCGCAGACTGTCTCGACCTCGTCGAGCACCTTGTCGAGTTCGGGATTGCTGTAGCCGGGATAGTTCTGGCCGGACCAGCCGTTGTCCGCGCTCGGGATCATCTCCGAATGCAGCGTCGAGCGGGGAATATTGCGCGGTGCCGACAGCCAGGCATACATCGCGAGGCCACGGAATTTCCGTTGCGTCACGGTTTCGCCGAAATAGACGCGGGGCGGTTCGTTGCGGATACGGACGTCGATTCCGAGTTTGCGCCATTGGCTTTGCAGCACCTGTTGGATCAACTCTCGTGTTTTGTTACCGGCCGTCGTCATGAAGGCAAAACGAAGCGGCGCGCCCTCGGCATTGCGCCGAATGTCGCGCGCGCCTTCGCGCGTCCAGCCGGCGCTTTCCAGTAATTTCTCAGCGGTGTCCGGATCGAAGGCGTACTTCGGAATGTCCGGGTTGTAGACGCGGTCCAATGGATTTGTTTGTCCGTGCGCCACGGGTTGGTGGCCGCCAAAGAGGATTTTGCTGATCGCCTCGCGGTCGACCGCATGGAGGAGGGCGCGGCGGACCCGGCGGTCCTGCAGGGCCGGTTGATCGAGATTGACGTCGATGTGCTCGTAGATCAGTCCAGGCTTGTAGGTGAAATCGAACTGGCCGGCCGCGCGTTTCTCGAACGCCATGGCTTGATCGATGGATAGTCCCAACTCGCCGGCGATGTAATCGAGGCCTCCCGAAAGCAGGCTCGCGGTCATTGCCGAAGTGTTGTCGATGGCGCGGATGACGATGCGGTTGAAATAGGGCTGTTTCCCCCACCATCTGGGGTTTCGCTCAAAGACGACATGGGAGCCGGAGACGACCTCGCTCACGCGGTAGGGGCCGAACCATAGACCAGGGTTGGTGGTGTCTCGTTCGTAAGCGCTGCGGTTGCGGTACTCGCGGGGCTCTGCAAAGTTCGGGAGGTCGAGATGCGCCGGCAGCAATTCGAAACCGTTGATGCCGGCATAGTCGCAAGTCCGCTTGTTGACGTGTAGAGTGAACTTCTTGTCGCTATGGACGTCTATTTCAGTGATGCGGCGGAACGATTCCGCATCACCGACACCGGAGAGTTCGTGCTTGCCAACCTCCCAGGTGAAGAGAACGTCACGTGTGGTGATCGGAGTGCCGTCGCCCCAAACGGCTTGCGGATCGAGTTCGTAAGTCACCGCGATACCGGGCTTGCCGTCTGCCGTCGTCTCCTTCACCGCTGTGCCCTTTTCAAGGTTCGGAAGGTCGGTGCACAGCAGGCAGATCAGGTTCCAATCTTGATCATAGACCGTAATCGGTCGACGGGCGAGCGCCAGCATGTAGGATTTCGCCAGCATACTGTTGATGAGCGGGTTGAAGTTGGAGGGGAACTGGCTGATGCCGATGACCAGTTCCTTCTCCGCGCCGCGTGCGGCGGAGACGAGGAAAAGCAGACAGGCGACGGTGGCGGCGAACAGAAAGCGCATGACTTTCAATTAACATGGAAGCCTGACGAACGGGATATAATAGTTAATTATGTGGAGGCAATTTTCCCAACCCGGACCGACGAGGGCGTGACATGATCCGACGTCTTTCTCTATTGACCCGGCGGCCCGAGCCATCGCACGCGGAATGCGTTGACCATTGGGAGAATGTGCACGGGCCCGTGGCCATAGAAGTCCCAGGTATTCGCCGCAATGGGCAAAGCCATATTACCGACGAGCATTTTCGGTCCGATATCCCACCGCAGGAGGATGAAATCGACGGTATAGCGGAGCTTTGCTACGACAGTATGGAAAACTTGGAACGCTCCAGTGGCTCGCCCGAGGCCGAGGCTTTATACGCGGACGGCGCGCTGATCATCGGAAAGATCAGAACGTTCACTGTAGAAGAAAAACGATAATATATTTATAATTTCTAAAAGGTATTTGTCATGTCGGAAATAAATGAAGAAAAAACACCAGACGTTACTGTGCTTGGTGCAGGAATAGTTGGAATTTGTACTGCGCTTTCACTTCGCGAACGCGGTTTCTCCGTCATGATGCTGGATCGCAACGCACCGGCGGAAGGTGCGAGCTACGGCAATGCGGGCTCGCTCTCGCCTTGGGCCTGCGTCCCGCAGTCGATGCCGGGGCTTTGGAAGAGTGTGCCGAAATGGCTGCTCGATCCGGAAGGGCCGATCGCGCTGCGCCTGGGATATGCCGCCACTTTCCTGCCCTGGGCGGTTAAGTTTCTGCGCGCGGGCCGGGTCGAAGGGCTGGACACGATAGCGGACGCCATGATGGCGCTGACCCGCCCGACGGTGGGGCTCTACCGCCACCATCTCGCCGGCACCGGCCACGAGGACTTGGTGAAGGATTCGGTCTATGTGCATGTCTATCGCAAGGCGGAAGATGCCGATCTGTCGGCATTGGCGTGGCGCATGCGGCGCGACCGGCAGGTTCCGCTCGAGGTCGTGAAAGGTGCTGAGCTGCGCGAAGTGGAGCCCGCGTTGTCGCCTGACTACGAGGCCGCGGTACTGATCAAGCAGCAGGGCCGCGCCCTCGACCCCGGCCGCATCGGCAAGGTGTTGGCGGAGAAAGCGCAATCGATGGGGGTTCAGTTCCGGCAGTCCCGAATTGACCGGTTGGTTCCGGAGGCGGCGGGCGGCTGGCGCATCGAGACCGAGGCCGGCCCCCTGGCGGCGAAGAAGGTCGTGGTCGCGATCGGCGCCTGGTCCGGCAAACTGCTCGGCGATCTGGGGGTAAAAGTGGCGCTGGAGGCGGAGCGGGGATATCACTTGGTGTTCAAAAATCCGGGCGTGACCTTGAACAATGCCATCATGAATGTCGAGGCGAAGTTCGTTGCGAGTTCGATGAACGCTGGCGTGCGCTGCGCCGGGACTGCGGAATTCGCTGGAGTGGATGCCGCGCCGGATTACCGCCGCGCCAGGGTCTTCGCCAAGATGGCCAAGGAGATTTTCCCGGACCTCAATGTGTCGGATACCGAGGAGTGGAT
>JAYPOZ010000103.1:0-14256 GCA_038131165.1 Rickettsiales bacterium
ATTTAATCGAGTTTTTTATTTTATGTAACAAACATAAGTCTTTTCCAATGCCTAGTTGTCGCAAGCATGAAAAAATATCGAGTGACTTGCTACTCACTTATTCATTCTCACGAAAATTCATCACTGAATCCGAAGAAATCAATTCCCAGATACTTTCGCTCTTTCAATCGTTCGTGATCTCGGACCCAGAACGAATCAACGAGCTTGAAAAGGACCTTGCCCGATGACGACGCCTGTCTTCACGCAATCCCAGATCGACCATATGCAGGGTTTATTGGATATCGGTGCAGTTACCGACTTCTATGAGAGTTTCGGTGACAGGATTCGTCATTAACTAAAACCGCCGCCATAGGATCCGCCCCCCGGAAAACCCGGCCTTTTTCGTCCATAACCGAAGCATGTCCCGTCTACCTCGCATCGTCGTGCCAGGCGTCGCGCATCATGTCACGCAGCGCGGCAACCAACGCCAGCCGACGTTCATTTCGGAGGCCGATTATGCCGCCTCCCGCGACCGGCTCGGCGGGTGATGCGCGAAGGCGGGACTCTCAAATCGAAGAATCAGGCGCGCCGGATTGCTGGATTCCCGCCGGCGCGGGAATCCAGAAGCTTACCGTCCCGCGACCCGGTGTCCCGCCGGCGCGGGCATGACGGCGAACGCGTATTTAATCCCTCACCCCTCGTCCAGGACGCTTGGGCGGACGGCGCGGTGGAAGCCCTCGAAGGGTCGGCTCCGGCTCTCGGTCTCCGGGAGCGGGATGTTGACGCAGGTGTTGGGCACGCCGCCGTCGACGCGGATGCAGCTGCCGGTGACGAAGCCCGCCGCCGGCGAGAGCAGGAAGGCGACGGCGGCGGAGAGTTCGGCCTCGGTGCCGATGCGCTTCAGGGGCACGAACCTGTGCATCTCGGCGAAGCGCCGCCGGGTCTCGGGGTCGTCGTAGCTATCGAATCCGGAGGAGGCGATCCAGCCGGGCGCCACCGCATTGACGCGGACGCCGTCGGGGCCCCACTCTACGGCCGCCGTCTCGGTCAGGCTCATCATGCCGGCGCGCGCCGCCCCCGAATGGCCCATCTCCACCATCGAGCGCCACATGTCGGCGATGATGTTCACGATGGCGCCGCCATGAGCCTTCATCCATTGGCGGTAGACCTCGCGGGCGACCAGGAAGCCGCCGGTCAGGTTGGTGGCGACGACGGCGTTCCAGCCGTTCCGGCTGATATCCTCGAGCCGCGCCGGAAACTGCCCGCCCGCGTTGTTCACCAGCCCGTCGATACGGCCATGGCGCTTCAGGGCCTCCGCGATATTCTCGGTCACCGCCGCGTCGTCGCGGATATCGAAGGCCAGCCAATCGGCGCGCCCGCCGTCTTCCGCGATTTCGGCGGCCACCGCTTCGAGCTTCTCCCGGCGCCGCCCGGTCACCACGACCAGCGCGCCCAGCGACGCCAGCTCGTGGGCGGTGCAGCGGCCGATGCCGCTCCCGCCGCCGGTGACGACATGCACCTGTCCGGCAAACAGGCCGGGCCTGAAAATGGATTCGTAAGGCATCTTTCCTCCCTTTGGCGTCGATGCGCGGGCCGCAATTCCGGCTTCCCTTTCGGCCAACCGCTTGCGTCGCCTGCGAACGAGGCGCATAGTGCGACACACTCGCAACCTATTCCAATGGCGGCCTGATGACGAGCGGTCACAGGCCGCTGACCGATTCCCGGTAGCGGAGCGGTAACGAGGGTGGGACGTGCATATTTATCTGCCGATCGCCGAACTCTCGGTGAATATCTTCCTCGTACTGGGGCTTGGCGCCGGTGTCGGCATGCTCTCGGGCATCTTCGGTGTCGGGGGCGGTTTCCTGATGACGCCGCTGCTGATCTTCCTCGGCATATCGCCGCCGGTCGCGGTCGGCACCGAAGCCAATCAAATCCTCGCCTCCTCGGTCTCCGGCGTCATGGCGCACTGGCGGCGCGGCAATGTCGATTTCAAGATGGGGTCGGTCCTGCTCGTCGGCGGCATCATCGGCTCGACCTTCGGCGTCTGGCTGTTCAAGGAACTGCGCGACCTCGGCCAGATCGACCTGGTCATCAAGCTGTCCTACGTCGTCTTCCTCGGCATCATCGGATTCCTGATGCTGGTGGAAAGCCTGCGGGCGCTGCGGCGCTCGCGCATCCCCGGCGGCGCCCGGCGCAAGCTGCACCAGCACAACTGGCTGCACGGCCTGCCGTTCAAGATGCGGTTCCGGAAGTCGAAACTTTATATCAGCGCGCTCCTGCCGCTGGTGATCGGCGTCTTCGTCGGCATTCTCTCCGCGATCATGGGTGTCGGCGGCGGCTTCATCATGGTCCCGGCGATGATCTATCTGCTCGGCATGCCGACCAACGTCGTCGTCGGTACATCGCTCTATCAGATCATCTTCGTGACCGCGAACGCGACCTTCTGGCAGGCCTCTCTCAATCAGACGGTCGACGTCATCCTGGCCTTCCTGCTGCTGCTCGGCGCGGTCATCGGCGCCCAGGTCGGCACGGCCGTCGGCGCCAAGCTGCGGGGCGAGCAGTTGCGCAGCCTGCTGGCGCTCATCGTGCTCGCAGTCTGCGCCAAGATCGGCTTCGATCTGGTGGCGACGCCCTCCGACCTCTACAGCATCGGCTTTACGGGGGGACACTGACCATGCGGCGCCTCGCCCTCCGGCTCGCCTGTATCGCGCTTCTCCTGGTATCCTGGCGCGCGGCGCTCGCCGACGATCTGGTCGCCGACCTTTCCGAGCATCTCGTAAAGATCGACATGGGGTTCACCGGCAAGAAGGTCCTGCTCTACGGCGCCATCCAGGGCGACGGACATGTCGTCGTCGTCGTGCAGGGGCCGCGGGCGCCCATTACGATCCGCCGCAAGGCGCGCGTCGCCGGGGTCTGGGCGAACGACGCGTCCGTCACCTTCGATAATGCCATCTCGTTCTACCAGGTCATGGCGAGCGCCGAGTTGGACGAGTGGCTTTCCCTCGATCTGCGCGAACAGCACCAAATCGGCGTCGAGTATCTGAATTTCACGCCGCGCGGGGATATCGGCCCGGCGCAGCGGGCGGATTTCCAGACCGCCCTGATCCGCAGCAAGCAGCGGCTCGGCCATTACGGCACGCTGGAAGGCAATGTCACCGTCCTCGGCGGCCGGCTTTTCCGGACCGAAATCTTCTTCCCGGCGAACGTGCCGACGGGCGTCTATATCCTGGAAGCTTTCCTGGTCCGCGACGGCGAGATGGTCAGCGCCCAGAAAACGCCGCTGTACGTCTCCAAGAGCGGCCTCGAAGCGGAAGTCTACGGCCTGGCGCATCAGTACCCGGAACTTTACGGACTGCTCGCCATCGCGATCGCCGTCGCCGCGGGGCTGGCCGCCAACGCCGGGCTGCTGCGCCGCTGACCGCTTCCCCTTGCCGAACGGCGATTTCCCCGCACTTTGCCTAATGGGCTTATTGGACCTACCGGGCCCACCAGACCTATCGGACAACGACATCGGGATTTGGACAGGCGGATGAGCGAACGCACCATCAGAGGCAAGACGGCCATCGCCGGCGTGGGCGAGACCACCTACTACAAACACGGGCAATCGCCGGACAGCGAATTCGTGCTGGTCTTGAAGGCGATCCTGGCAGCCTGCGAGGACGCCGGCATTGCGCCGCAGGAGATCGACGGCTTCGCCTCCTATTCGAACGACCGCAACGAGCCGACCCGCCTGTCGGCGGCGCTCGGCATCAACGAGTTGAAATACTCCAACATGAACTGGGGCGGCGGCGGCGGCGGTGTCGCGGCGGCGATCGGCAATGCGGCGGCGGCGGTCGCCTGCGGCTATGCGGATTGCGTGGTCGCCTTCCGCGGCCTGGCGCAAGGGCAGTTCCGGCGCTTCGGCCAGGGCGCGCCCGACCCGCATGTCAGCGGCGATGCCGCCTATATGTCGCCCTACGGGGTCATGTCGCCGCTGCAGAAATACGCCATGCGGGCGATGCGCTTCATGCACGAGAACAAGGTCGATCACAGCGTGCTCCGGTCGATCTCGATGGCCTCCTACCATCACGCGCAGAACAACCCGCGCGCGGTCATGTACAACCGGCCGCTCAGCGAGGAGAAATACGACGATTCGCGCTGGATCGCCGAGCCCTGCCGGCTGTTCGACTGCTGCCAGGAGAACGACGGCGCGGCGGCCTGCATCATCGTCTCGGCGGAGAAGGCCCGCGACCTGAAGCAGAAGCCCGCCTATGTCCTCGGCGCGGTCCAGGGCTCCGACCATCGCTGCGGGGCGCCGGTCATGAACGCCTCCAACTTTCCCTCCTCCAGCTTCGCGAGCCTGGCGCCGCGCCTCTACGAGATGGCCCAGGTGAGCCCCGGCGACGTCGACGTGGTGCAGAGCTACGAGAACTTCACCATCGGCGTGATGATGGCGGTGGTGGAACACGGCTTCTGCGCGCCGGACGAATGCAACGAGTTCTTCCAGCTCGATAACCTGATCGCACCGGGCGGGCGGATGCCGCTCAACACCAGCGGCGGCAATCTCGCGGAATGCTATATGCACGGGTTCGGCCTGCAGATCGAGGCGGTGCGCCAGATCCGGGGCGAATCGGTGAACCAGGTTCCGGGCGCCGACGTCGCCATCAACATCGCGGGCCCGATGGTCCATCACGTCAGCAGCGTCATCATGGGATCGGAGGCGACATTATGAGCGAGCATTACCTGCCAGACGGCATGCCCATCCCGGTGCCCCAGAGCGACGGCCTCGACAAGACCTATTGGGAGGCAACCCGGCGCGGCGAGCTGATGATCCAGAAATGCGGCGACTGCGGGACCTGGCAATGGGGCCCGGAGTGGATTTGCCACAACTGCCGTTCGCTGAACATGACCTGGGAGCGGATCGAGCCCAACGGCGTGATCTACAGCTGGGAGCGGCCTTGGCATCCGGTGCATCCGGCCCTACAGGACCACGGCCCCTATATCGTCGTGCTGGTGGAGATACCCCATGCCGGCAATGTGCGGATGATCGGCAACCTGCTGGGCGATCCGCGCCAGGAGGTCGAAATCGGCGCCAAGGTGGAGGCCGTGTTCGAGCCCCACGACGATGCCGACCCGGCCTACACGCTGGTCCAGTGGCGGCTGGCCAAGGGATAGCCGTTCGCGGCCGTCCCGGCGGCTGTGCCGTCAGCGCGCCAGTTCGTCGCCCGGATAGTCCGGCTGGTTCTGCGGCATCGCCCGGTCGAAGGCGGGCAAGGCGCGGCACCGTTCGTCGATCTCGACCAGCAGCGGATAGGCGGATAGATCGACGTCGACCCGGCGCGCGTTGAAGAGCTGCGGCACGAGATAGATGTCGGCGACGGTCGGCTTGTCGTCGTAACAGAACGGCGTCTGCCGCTTGCGCCGCTGCAGCAGCTTTTCCAGCGCCTCGAAGCCGTGATGCATCCAGTAGCGGTACCAGTCCTTCACCTCGTCCTTGGTGAAACGGTGGTCGGCGAGGAATTTACGCTGCAGCTTCGGGCCGATGACCGGATGGATGTCGCAGGCGATCCCCTGGCTGAAGGCGCGCGAGCGGGCCCGGTCGATCGGATCGCTCGGGAACAGCGAAGGCCCCTCGAAAGTCTCCTCGATGAACTCGATCTGCGCCGTCGACTGGGTGATGATCTCGCCGTCGACCACCAGCGAGGGCAGCAACGCTTGCGGGTTCACCTCCTCGCGGTACTCGTCCGGCGCGCCGCCGTCGAGCGAAACCGGAATGTATTCGTATTCGACGCCCTTGATGTTGAGCGCCGTGCGGGTGCGCTGCCCGGCCGAATTGCGGTAGCGCGAATAGAGTTGGAGTTTCATGGCACGCCTCCTCCTGTTGCCCTTCAGGAAGGATTGGTGCGCCGCCGCCCTCCGACAAGCTCGCGACGACGCGGCGCGACCTAGCCGGGCCAGTCGGGCTGGTTCTCGGGCATCGCCTTCTCGAAGGCCGGCAGGGCGCGGCAGCGCTCGTCGATCTCCCGCAGCAGCGGATAAGGCGAAAGGTCGGCCCCGTCGCGGCGGAAATTATACATCTGCGGCACGAGGTAGATGTCGGCCAGGGTCGGCTTGTCGTCGAAGCAAAACGGCGTTGCGGTCTCGCGCTGACGCAGCAGTTCTTCCAGCGTGCCGAAGCCCTCGCCATACCAGTAGTCGCGCCAATCGAGCACCTGCTCCTCAGAGAGTTCGTAGCGCGATCCCAGCAGCGCGCGGAGGCGGCTGACCACGACCGCATGCATCTCGCAGGCGATGACCTGGGCGAACCCGCGCGACTGCGCCCGCGACACGGGATCTTCCGGCAGGAGCGAGGGGCCCGGCAGGTTCTCCTCGATATACTCGATGATCGCGGTCGACTGGACGACCCGCCGCCCGTCGACCTCGAGCGTCGGCAGCAGGCCCTGCGGATTGACGGTACGCCGGTATTCCGACCAGCCGGGCTCCACGCCCATGGTCACGCCGACATACTCGTAGTCGGCGCCCTTGAGGTTGAGCGCGGTGCGCACCCGCTGCCCGGCAGAGTTTTGATAGCGCGTGTAGAGCTTGAGGTTCATGAAACGTCTCCGTTGTTGGCCCGCATCGAGGTGCCTTGTCATCCTTCGACAGGCTCAGGATGACGAAGGGCCGCGTCGGTGCCCAAACATGCGCGTCATCCTGAGCCCGTCGAAGGATGACGTCACCGCACAAGAAAAAGACCCCGCCCTTTTCGGGACGAGGTCTCTTTCGTTCTCACGTCGAGCGGATCCTTACTCGGCGGCGCTGGCCGCCTTTTCCGCCTCGATCTCTTCGGCCGGGCGATAGATTTCGCTGCCGCCCGCCTTGAACTTCTCCGACATGTCGAACATGCCCTGGTCGGCGAAGTCGCGGATTTCCTGAGTGATCTTCATCGAGCAGAATTTCGGCCCGCACATCGAGCAGAAATGCGCGACCTTCGCGCCCTCCGCCGGCAGGGTCTGATCGTGGAAGTCCTCCGCCGTCTCCGGATCGAGAGCCAGCTTGAACTGGTCCCGCCAGCGGAAGTCGAAGCGCGCCCGGCTGAGCGCATCGTCGTGCAGACGCGCCGCCGGATGCCCTTTCGCCAAGTCCGCCGCGTGCGCCGCGATCTTGTAGGTGATCACGCCGTCCTTCACGTCCTTGCGATCGGGCAGGCCGAGATGTTCCTTCGGCGTCACATAGCACAGCATCGCGGTACCGAACCAACCGATCATCGCCGCACCGATGGCGCTGGTGATGTGGTCGTAGCCCGGCGCCACGTCGGTCACCAGCGGGCCCAAGGTATAGAACGGCGCCTCGTGGCAGACCTCGAGCTGCTTTTCCATGTTCTCCTTGATCTTGTGCATCGGCACGTGGCCGGGGCCTTCGATCATGACCTGGACGTCGTGCTTCCAGGCGATCTTGGTGAGCTCGCCCAGGGTCTCCAGCTCGGCGAACTGCGCCTCGTCGTTGGCGTCCGCGTTCGAGCCCGGGCGCAAGCCGTCGCCCAAGGAGAAGCTGACGTCGTACTGCTTCATGATCTCGCAGATTTCCTCGAAGCGCGTGTAGAGGAAACTCTCCTCGTGATGCGCAAGGCACCACTTCGCCATGATCGAGCCGCCCCGGCTGACGATGCCGGTGACGCGCTTGGCGGTCATCGGAATGTAGTGCAACCGCACGCCGGCGTGAATGGTGAAGTAGGAGACGCCCTGCTCCGCCTGTTCGATCAGGGTATCGCGGTAGATTTCCCAGGTCAGGTCCTCGGCGACGCCGTCGCATTTCTCCAGCGCCTGATAGATCGGCACCGTGCCGATCGGCACCGGCGAGTTGCGCATGATCCATTCGCGGGTGTTGTGGATGTCCTTGCCGGTGGAGAGGTCCATGACCGTATCGGCCCCCCAGCGGGTCGCCCAGACCATCTTCTCGACCTCTTCGGCGACCGACGAGCTGACGGCCGAGTTGCCGATATTGGCGTTGATCTTCACCAGGAAGTTCCGGCCGATGATCATCGGCTCGGCCTCGGGGTGATTGATGTTCGCCGGGATGATGGCGCGGCCTTCCGCGATCTCCTTGCGCACGAATTCCGGCGTCACGACATCGGGAATATTGGCGCCGAAGGTCTCGCCGTCGCCGGCGAATTCGGAGCGGCCGAGATTCTCGCGGTGCGCCACGTACTCCATCTCGGGCGTGATGATGCCCTTCTTCGCGTAGTGCATCTGGCTGACATTGGCGCCCGCCTTGGCCCGCAACGGCCGGCTCTTGTTCGGAAAGTCCGGGAACGCGTTCGGGTCGTTGGGGTCGCGGTGGTTGTCCTCCGGACGGGTGTCGCGGCCTTCGTACTCCTCGACGTCGCCGCGCGCGCGAATCCACTCCTCCCGCAGCCGCGGCAGACCCTGGTCGACCGCCGGCGCGAAATTGGCGTCGGTATAGGGGCCGGACGTGTCGTAAAGGCGGACAGGCGGTTCGTTGGCCGATTCCTCCAGCGCGACTTCGCGGAACGGAATCCGCAGATCGCCCTTCTCGACGTAGACTTTTTCGGAGCCCGGAATCGGGCCCGTCGTGATGATGATGCTATCTGAATCTTTAGGCATTGCGGATCTCCTCCATGCAAATTACGGAGACCCGGGATGGCTTAGGTGGGAGGGCGCAACGTGCACCTCGTTCCAGTTCCCTACGCCGGCGTGACCCGGATCAGGTTCTAAGGGTCACCGCGTCACCCGATTGAACGGGCCTAGCGGACTCTCAGCCCCTTCACGGGACCCCCCTTGGAACAAACAGATAGTGGGGCCTTTGAACCCGAACGTCAATGACGGAAGCGCAATCGCTTCCCGGAACCGCGCAGTCGGCATCCCGGACCTGGTTCGGGCCGGCTCGACCGTGTCCGCACTCGGTCCGAGCGCATCGCCGAGGGCGCAAATTTCGTCTATACCGGCTCCAACGGCACATTGAGTTCCGTGTCCGGCCCGACGATTCCGCCCCGGTCGCCGATCTCGACCGTGAGGTAGCGCTCCAGCAGGCTCGGCGGCAACGGCCTTCCGTCCGGTGCGCAGAGCCACAGGCGCAGCAGATGGCGCCGCCGCTCCACTTCCGGCCAGTCCTCGAAATCCGCACGCGCGTGCAGAATCTGATGGTTGTGCAATATCTGGATGTCCCCCGGCTCGAACGCCATGTCGAGACGGAATTCCGCGCTTTCCGTAATCTCGTCGAAGAGATCGAGGGCCGCGACCTGAGTCTCCGTCAATTCTGGCAATTCGGAGAACCGCGCGCAGGATTCGATATAGTCCCGCGCGTAAATCGTCGACAGCCGTCCTTCGTGATAATGGAACGCCGCCATCGGATAATAGTCTTTCTTTCCGGGCGGTATCTCGCCGCGCCGGTCGCGCCAGAAGGGCCGGTACATCTCCGCCCACAATGCGCGGTCTCGGCGGTACATTTCGTCGTGGACGCTGACCGAGCTGGCGATGCTGCTTTCGCCGCCGGACTTCGATTTCTGCAGGCAGAGCAATCCGACGAAATCCGTCGAATCGGTATGGAACCTTTGGCGCACCCGGGTCTGGTAGATGCGGGCCTTCCCCGGATTGCCGAAGGCGTCGTACTGGTCGCCGAGATGGCAGACATGACCGAGCAGATGTCCCTTGGCGTTCTGCGAGCGCGCCGTGCCGAGATGCATGCCGATGCCCCAATAAACGCGCGCGGACTCTTCCAGCGAATACTCCCCGACCGGGACGCCGCGGATCAACGCGAAGCCCCGTCCTTCCAGCAGTTCTCGCTTGATCTCCGCCAGCAGCGGGCCGAGCGTCGGCAGCGCGAAGGCCGTCTTGTCGATCTCGAGAAAATCCCGGTCCCGCGTCCGCCGCATGGCGTCGTCGAGTTCCCTCACCTCCGCCGCCGACAAGGCATGGATCCATTCCTGCGGCCGTTTCGCCAGCTCGGCGCCGCGCCACGCCCCCGGACCGCCGACGGGTCCCGGCGCTTTTTCGTCCGTATGGCCAGGAGAGACGAACTCTTCGGTCGATTTCAATTCAGCGCTCACTGTCATTCACTCCGGTTCCAGCGGGCAGCACAGCCGCGTGCCCGGCTCCACGATACCGCCCCGATTGCCGATCTCCGTCCCGAGATACCGCTCCAGAAAACTGGGCGGCAAGGGCCTGCCGTCCTCGGGGCTGAGCCACAGCCGCAAGAGATGCCGCTTGCGCTCGACTTCCGGCCAATCCTCGAAATCGGCGCGGGCATGCAGAATTTGATGGTTGTGCAAAATCTGGATATCGCCCGGCTCGAAATGCATGTCGAGCCGATTGTCCCGATCATTGGCGAGACGGTCGAACATATCCATCGCCGCGGTCAATTTCTCGGGTATGGGCGGCAATTCTTCGAAGCGCGTCGTCGAATCGACATAGTCGCGCCCGTAATTGGTCGAGAGCCGGCCGTCGAAATAGTGGAAGGCCGCCATCGGGTAATAACCGATCTTGCCCGGCGGAATCTCGCCCCGCCGGTCGCGCCACATGGGCTTGTAGAGCTCGGCCCAGAGGTCGCGGTCCTGCGCCCACATCTGATCGTGAACGGTATAGGAGCTGCAGATGCTGCTCTCGCCGCCCGACTTCGATTTCTGCAGACACAACAGACTGACCACATCGACGGAATCGGTGTGGAACGGCTGGCGGATATGGGTTTGATAGACCCGCGTCGAGCCCGGTCTCTTAAAGGCGTCGTAACGCGCCCCAAGGTCGCAGACATGGCCCAAAAGATGCCCTTTGGCGTTCTGCGAGCGCGGGTTTCCAAAATAGCTTCCGAGCCCGAAATAGATTCGCGCGGTCTCTTCGATCGAATATTTGTCCGTCGGCAAGCCGCGCAGGACGAGAAAACCCCGGCCTTCGAGAAGCTCGCGGCGCATCGTATCGAAAGCTTGCCCCAAAGCCGGCAGGACGAAATTCCCGCGGCGAATATCTATGATGTCGGTCTTCCGGCACCCCTGCAGCGCATTCTCAAGTTCGGTTAGCTCTGCCGCGGAGAACTCGTGGAGCCACTCGTCCTGGCGGCCCGCCATATCGACGCCGCGCCACGCGCCGGGCCCGCCGATAGGTCCGGGAGCCCGCTCATCGGTGGCGCCGTTCGATGCAAACGAATATCCTGTCTCGGGCAGCGCGCTCATCGTTATAGCCCCTTTCGCCCCGTTTGTGTCGTGCCGGCCCTTAACGCAACCGGGTTCGAAACAACATTATACAGTATGTGAGGCGCAATGGCGCGTCGTCCAGATTGGAGCTCCGAGGAAAACATGCAGGATACAGAGCAGAAACTAATCGATGCGGCCTGGCCCTATTGGGAAGCCGAAGCCGAAATCGCCAAACGCTTCTATGCGAAAGCCAGCGACGAGGATCACATCTTCTACCTGCGTGCCCAGCTTTGGAAAGAGCTCAACCCGGTCGACGGTTTTTTCAACGGGCTGCATAAGGAGCTCTCCGACGCGGTGGCGCTCTATCCCAAGGTCGACAAGGAAATCAACCGCCACGACTACCACTTCCTGCTCCTCCAGTTGGTGCAGGAGTTCAACCACTATGTTGTGCTGGCCGACATCTTCGAGCATCTGATGGGGCGGCCGATCTCGCCCGACGACACGGTACAGTTGGCGGAGGAAAAGAAACTCGGCGACGTGCGGCGCGCCTATGTCGAGCAGAACGATCCGCTGTTGAACGCCGCCGTCGGCTTTACGGAAGGCGGCGGCGCACGGCTCTTTCGCGAAGGCAAGGAGCTCAAGGGCAATACCGTCAACGAGATGACCGCCAAGGCGATGCAGACGATCTTCGACGACGAGCACGACCATTACATGGTGCAGGCCAAGGAAGCGCTCAGCCACATCAAGTCCGAAGCGGACCTGAAGCGCATGACCGACGCCATCGCCAAAATCAGCGAGCAGCGGGTCTGGATGCGCGCGGAGATGTTCCGCGATGCCATGACGCGCGAAGAGATCGAGAAGTTTATCGAGGAAAACCGGCGCTAGGGTTTATCGCAGCAGGATAAGCATATGACCGAAAAGACCTGGCTCGAAGTCTCGCTGAACGGCGGCGGCGGCCACGCGCACCAGCATCTGATGCCGATTACCGCCGAGGCGTTGATCGCGGAAGGCATCGCCTGCGTCGAGGCGGGGGCGGCCATCGTGCATTTCCACGCCTATGACGAGGCGACGGAGACCCAGAGGGACGAGGCCGACCTCTATGCCCGCGTCATCGAAGGTATCCGTGCCAGGGTCGACGCCATCGTCTACGGCACCCTGCCCGCCATCGGCACGGCGCAATGCCGGACGGCGGCGCAGGTGAAGGAACGTCACGCCGCCGTCGAGGAACTGGCCAAGCGCAAGCTTCTGGAATGGACGGTGGTCGATCCCGGCTCGGTCAATTTCGCCGCCATGACCGGCATCGCCGCCGACCGCGACGGTTTCGTCTACCAGAACCCGGACGCCCATATCCGCCACGGCCTGGCTCTGTCCGAACGCTTCGGACTGCATCCGAGCTTCGCCATCTACGAGCCCGGCTTCGCGCGCCAGGGGGCGGCGATGGCGGAGCGTTTTCCGATCGTGCCGACGCCGATCTACAGATTGATGTTTTCCGAGGGCTATACGTTCAGCTTCCCGCCGAAGCCATACGGCCTTGACGCCTATCTGGCATTGCTCGACGACGTGACCCCCGGCGCCCCATGGATGGTCGCGGGCCTGATGGTCGATATCAGGGAGCTCATCGCGCCCGCGGTGGAACGCGGCGGTCACGTCCGGGTCGGCCTGGAGGACGCGCCGAAACTGTCGGAGCGCGGTAATCTCTGGTGGGTCGAGGACGCGGCGCAGCGCATCCGGGCCGCCGGCGGGGAGCTTGCAACAGCGGCGGAAGTTCGCGCCGCCTTGAAGGAGGGTGACAATGGTTGAACGCTTTGCCATCGGCCAGGGGGTCTCGCGCCTCGAGGACCCGCGTCTGCTGAAAGGCGGCGGGCGCTATATGGACGATCTGAACATTCCGAACACGGCGCACGGCTACGTCCTGCGCTCGCCCCACGGCCATGCCCGCATCCTGTCCGTCGACACTACCGCGGCTAAGGCGATGCCGGGCGTGCTCGCGGTCCTCACCGGCGCCGACTGGCTGGCCGACGGCCTTGGGCCGGTCGCCTGCGACATGCCGCTGAAGCGCCCGGACGGCTCGCCCTTCTTCAGTCCGCCCAACTATCCGCTGGTCGCGGACAAGGCCCGCATGGCCGGCGACTATATCGCCTTCGTCGTCGCCGAGACGCTCGCCCAGGCCAAGGACGCGGCGGAAGCGATCGACGTCAACTACGAGGCTCTGCCCGCCGTCGCCTGCGCCACCGATGCCCTGCGGCCCGGCGCGCCCGCGATCTGGGACGAGAACCCGGACAATATCTGCTATTTCTTCGAGCAAGGCGACAAGGCCGCCGCGGATGCCGCCTTTGCGAAGGCCGCGCATATCGTGCGCCAGGATCTCTGGATCAACCGGGTCTCCGCCAACTCGATGGAGCCGCGGGGCGCCCTCGGCGTCTACGATGCCTTCGAAGACCGCTACACGCTCTATTCCGGGCTCCAGACGCCGCACCGCAACCGCGCCGACATCGCCGGCAACATCCTGCACATTCCGGAGACCAAGCTCCGCGTCGTCGCCAACGATGTCGGCGGCAGCTTCGGCATGAAGGGCGGCACCTACCGCGAGCAGCCGCTCGTCCTCTGGGCGGCTAGGAAGACCGGGCGGCCGGTGAAATGGCTCTCCGAGCGCGCCGAGGCTCTGCTGACCGACAACCACGCGCGCGACAACCAGACTTCGGCGGAACTGGCGCTCGACGCCGACGGCAAGGTGCTGGGGCTGCGCGTGAAGACGGTCGTCAATGTCGGCGGGCAACTCTCCTCGCGGGGGCCGCATTCCGGCATCGCCAATCTGGGATCGCTGAGCGGCACTTACGTCCTGCCCGCGATCCATGTCGAGGTGACCGGGGTCTTCACCAACAGCGGCTCGACCTCCGCCTATCGCGGCGCCGGGCGGCCGGAAGCCGCCTATGTGATCGAACGCCTGCTCGACATCGCCGCCGACGAGATGGGCATCGATCCCGCCGAACTGCGGCGCCGCAATACCATTCCCCCCATTGCCGAGCCCTACGACACTGGATTCGTCTTCACCTACGACAGCGGCGATTTCGGCGCCAATATGGAGATCGCCCTGAAGATGGCCGATTACGACGGCTTTGAGGCCCGCCGCAGCGAAGCCAAGGCGCGCGGCAAGCTGCGCGGCATCGGCATTTCCA
>JAYPOZ010000104.1:0-14223 GCA_038131165.1 Rickettsiales bacterium
GTCTTCAACGAGTAGAATTCTCATTCGCCAGCTGCCTTGATAAGAAAATACGATCCCCAACGACATTAACTATGTTTTATAGTGTCGGAAAAAGGTTAACAAATCGTATCGGGTTTGTCTTCGCATCTCGGCGGGAAATTGTGCTAGTCTGACTCAGCTAAGGGATTCCAGGCATTGCATGAAGTTGTCGCCAATTTAGCGGATGATATTTCGCGTCTTTCCGATCGAAAAGTTTTCGGAAAAGTAAAA
This sequence comes from Rickettsiales bacterium, assembly GCA_038131165.1. Taxonomy (GTDB): domain Bacteria; phylum Pseudomonadota; class Alphaproteobacteria; order UBA8366; family UBA8366; genus UBA6544. The sequence continues at coordinate 250 of JAYPOZ010000104.1, forward strand.
GCAATTCAAGGCATGCTTGTCGAAATCGGCGGTGTGCAGTCGTTCTTATCTGTCGGCGATCGGTGCACTTTGATTGGCCGGCGGGGCGAGCGGGTCCAATGCGAAGTTGTCGGATTCAGAGATGATCGTGCACTCGCGATGCCGTTTAGCGCCTTGGATGGAATAGGTCTCGACTCTGCCGCCGAAGTGGGAGAGAGCAACTCCGTAGCTTATCCCGAAAATAGTTGGCTGGGCCGCGTCGTTAACGCATTCGGCGAGGCGCTTGACGGGAAAGGGCCTGTGGGTCGGGGCACCGTCGGCTATCCCGTGAAGCGGCCAGCGCCTCCGGCACATGCGCGCGGTCGTGTGGAAGGCAAGATCGATCTCGGTATCAAATCGCTGAATTCTTTTGTGACCTGTTGCCGCGGCCAGCGGATGGGAATCTTTTCAGCCTCCGGCGTCGGCAAATCGATCTTGATGTCGATGCTGGCACGGTACTCGCGCGCAGACGTCATTGTTATCGGATTGATTGGTGAGCGTGGTCGGGAAGTGAAGGAATTCTTGGAAGAGGACCTCGGCGAGGAGGGATTGGCCCGTTCGGTCCTTATCGTGGCGACGTCGGACGAATCGCCACTTATGCGCCGCCAAGCCGCCTATATGACGATGACGGTTGCGGAATATTTCCGTGACCAAGGGAAAGACGTTCTCTGTCTGATGGATAGCGTCACTCGGTTTGCCATGGCGCAGCGTGAAATCGGACTATCGGCCGGAGAGCCTCCGGCTAGCAAAGGCTATACGCCGACCGTATTTGCAGAACTCCCGAAACTTCTGGAGCGCGCGGGACCGGGGACGGGCACGGGAACAATTACCGCGATGTTCGCCGTTCTTGTCGAAGGCGATGATCACAACGAACCGATTTCCGATGCTGTCCGGGGGATCGTCGATGGCCATATTGTGCTCGACCGCACCATAGCGCAGCGCAATCGCAATCCGGCGAACAATATCTTGCGGAGTGTCTCGCGTACAATGCCTGACTGCAACACGGAGGATCAGAACATTCTGATCAATAAGGCCCGATCGTTGATGGTAACTTACGAAGATATGTCGGAATTGATTCGTCTCGGGGCTTACCGCACTGGCAGCGACGTGGCGGTGGACGAAGCCATACGATACCACGACGCACTCGAGGCCTTTCTGTCTCAGAACAAGAACGAATCGTTTACGCTGGACGAAAGCTACACACAACTCGCTGCGATATTCGGAACCTAGAGCCGATGAGTGTCATCGAAAAGCTGATACGCTTTCACAAGTTCGATCTCGATGAAAAACGCCGGCTGCTTCGGGAATTGGAAGAACAGGAAGCGAAAATTCAGGTGGCGATCGATGCTATTGATGCGGAAGTCCGATCGGAGCAGACGTTTTCGCGGGGGACGGCAGATTTCGCGCCTTACTTTGGGGGATATGCATCGCGTACCAAGGTGAGGCGAGAAGCGCTGGAAGTCGAATTAGGGAAGGCGCGTGATCAGGTTGAAGGCGCGCGCGAAGTGGTCACTCAGGCTTTTGAGGAACTCAAGAAGTATGAGATCACGAAGGACCAACAGGATCATAGAGCTCTCCTGGAAGCGGAACGGCAGGATCAAATCGAAATGGATGAGATCGCACTGACCGGCCATCGGCGTAATACCAGCGGATCCTAAGACGCCGGAATTAGATCACGCTTAATCTAGAAAGGAGAGCGGGATTGCTCCAGCGTGGTTGTTCGTCGACGACAATCACGCCGTGCGTCCTGTCGGCACTGTGGACCAAGCGAATTTGCACCCACCGTGGCACGACCTCATTGTTAAAATCCTCCTTAAGCATAAGCGCAAGCGCTTCGAGCGATAGTAGATCAGGCGTCACCAGTCCATCGAGATATGCAGCGAAGGAATGTGATTGGAGAAGGAGTTTGTCCGGCACGTAGGCAAGCGAAACGGCAATTTTATCCTGTAGCAGCGTTCCTTCGTGAAGAGAGAGATAGTCAGTTTTTGTGTCAGGATTGGCGAAAGTTCGCAGCCGTAGCCGCCGTTGCAGGATCGGATCATCCAAGAATGCTTCCTTCGGCGTTGGCTCGCTCATACGGTTAGACCCGATTGTTGGGCATACATTTCCTGTGTTGGATTGAGTTCAAAACTTTGGCTGCGGTGGAAATTGATGACACCGCTGAAACCCAGCGCCGAGACCGCGTTGGTGAATATTTGCCGGATATCGTCCTGCATTTTTTCGACCAAGGGAGCCCGCGTCCGTACCATCAAATCGATGGTCCTCTCCTGCGTTAGGCCATCGAATTGGAAGGGACCGAGCCGGCTGAATTCGACCTCGATGACGAAGCGGGTGCCGCGCTTTTTATCGCTATTTTTCTCGTCTTCCTGATCGCGCTCGCCGCGAATGAAGAGTTTCAGCTGCTCCAACTCGCCGCCTACAAGGATGGGAATAAGATAGGAGCGCCATTCTTGCCCCGACGGTTCGGTCGCCATGCGCCGCATATCACCGAAGTCCTGGCGAAGACGGTCAAGCAGGTTGCCGCTGGTACGTTGGAGAACGCGCATGGATTCTTCACCCATCCAACGCCGGACATCGCCGGTCAGTATCGCGGAGAGGAAGAACAGCATGCCTGTGGTGATGGGACCGCCGCCCTGAGGCAACACTTGCTGCGTCAATGTCCTGGCCGCGGCGGGATCGTTGGACTGAAGCGCTGCGATCGCGGCCCTCAGTGTCTCCCAATGCTGGGACACTAAAAGCGATGATGAATCACCGAGCGGGCTTGGAAGGACCGGCGCGCCGGCGAGCTGCAACGCGACTTGGCTTCCTCGTGGCAAAGTCGAGCGCGCGGACACTCCGATCTCACCAAGTGATGTCTGCACGATCGTTTGCCCGGTGGGGGTTGTCCCGGTAACGGATCCGAGCATGGCGTTGGGCCCAGATACCGCCGTCGGAGACAATGGCGTGCCCGGCGGCGATACAGCAACGATACGGACCGTGAATGTAGTGCCAGCGGGGAGTGGATTGTTGGTGATATTACTTCCGGCGCTTGCGGGTACGGGCACAGATACTTTGCCAGTGGCGATGTTTGTGCCTCCTGCTCCGACGGAAACTGGCTGTGTTACAGTCGGCGTTGAGGTTACAGATGAGACATTGGTGGATGATATCGATGCGGGCGTGTTATTCGCCGTAGACGCAGTTGTGCTTGGTGCGTTTCCGGACGCCGCCGGTCGCAAGAGAATGGCGGACGCGGTGCTGCCTTGTGTTAGTGTCGCGGTCACCACCGGGGACGGCTGTGGTAATGCCGTCCCTGACTGAAGAGTCGTGGGGCTCTGTCCGGAGTTCGGCACAAGCAAGACCTGGGGGCGGGCACCGAGACTTTGAATCTGAAGATTGAGCTTTAGACCATTGGCCAGCACCGCCGCCGTTTGCAGGGTGAGGGTTCCGCTATCGGTTTGAATGAGAAATTGGCCTGGTGCCACTCGGCTTAGAACCGTCGCGGCTAAGGTTTGTCCCGGTGGTGGTAGCGGAGGGCCTGCTGTGCTTGGAACAAGAGTGCCGGTCGAGGTTGTAGAGACCGGGATATTTTGAACCGTTGCATTCGAAGGCGGCGCTGGCGGAACCGGGGTATTCATTCCGGAACCGCGCTCTGCCGACCGGTGAGGACCGCTTCAGTTCGACCCTGTCGGTGCCAATGCGTCATCGTCCTGGATCTCCTGTCCGCTTTCGGAGGTCAAAGAGGGGGCGGGCGGGGTGTCTTCGGTCATTGCGCTCGTATTCTTACTTTGCGGCGTTCGCTCGTTCGCGACGTTTGGCAGCAATAGGCGCGCCAACGACATCGGATTGACCGGACGTAGCCCATTGACGATATTCGGTGACGGGCTGACGTCGGAAAACGTCAGTCCCGACGCATAGATTGACGCGAGAACGCTTCCAAGCCGCCGTACCATGTCGAGGCCGGTAACCAGCATTCGGGTCGGTGCAACTTCCGAGTAGGCCTTGGCAATCTCCGAACCTTCGATTGCGTCGCGACCGGCCGTGAGCACCAGAATCGGTTCCACGGAGATGGCATCCGTCAAATCGACTAATTTTTCCATGTCTTCACGGCTATACGGATTGACGCCCATCGTGTCGATCACGATCAGATCATCCGGCTGGGCGTTTTCTATGGCTTCTATCAACGCGAGCGGATCGGGTGCGACAATTGTCTCAAGTCCGATTCGGGTCGCATAGGCTTGCAATTGGTCGTATGCCTGTGCGCGAACGGTATCTGTGGTAATGAGTCGGACCGAGTGACCTGCTATGACGGAACGTGCCGCTAATTTTGCAGCGGCTGCTGTCTTGCCGCCTCCCGGGGGGCCGATCAACATTAGGGGTCTCTGGTTAACGCCGGATTCGGGTAGCGGCATGAATTCGTAAACATCTCCGAGGGCGCCTGCGAGCGCCAAATGAGCATCGGAGGCGGCCTGTGCGGCGACGCTGTTGAGCAGGCGGTCGGTCAATTCCGGAGGCGTTCCGTGATCGTCGAGCGCGTTGCCGACCATCTGAAGGATCTCGTAGGTGACCGCACGATCTTCTTCAAGGATGTGTCGATCGTCGTCGTCCGACGCTGCCGTGACCCGTACGCCCCGCGTGCCCTCGTCTTCATGAGTTGCGACAATAATTGCCTCGGCACCCATTTGTTCGCGCACCAATTCCATCGCTTCTTGCATCGTTTGGGCGTGAATCGTCTTAAGTCGCATTCGGTTTGCATCCAATCAGGGGAGTGCTCATCAGACCTGCCCCAAGGTTTTGATTTTCGCCTTAGGGTGTACCTCATTTTGTGACATTACGATAGTAACTGGTCGGAACCGTTCGATCACCGAGCGAACGAAGGGGCGGATACCGGGACTGACGAGAAGGACCGGAGTCTCTCCCTGCATGGCATGCCGTTCGAACACTGTCCTGACGGCTGTTATGAACTGCTGTAGTTTGCTCGGCGCCATCGAAAGTTGTCGGTCGTCGCCTTGCCCAACGATTGCTTCGGCGAACGATTGCTCCCACTCCGGAGAAAGAGTCACCAGTGGGATGAAACCTTGCTCGTTCACGACATCGTCGGAAAGTTGGCGCGCGAGGCGCGCGCGGACGTGTTCGGTGATTTGCCCGATATTGCGCGTGTAGCCGCAAGCCTCCGAGATGCCTTCCAGGATTGTCGCCAGGTCGCGTATGGATACACGTTCTCCGAGAAGGTTCTGCAGTATTCGCTGTATTCCACCGATGGAAATCTGGTTCGGTACCAAATCGGCAATGAGCTTCTGGTGGCCACCATCCAATTCATCCAGCAGCTTCTGGGTTTCCGTGTATGAGAGCAATTCCGACATGTTCTCGCGCACGATCTCGGTGAGGTGTGTTGTGATGACAGTCGGAGCATCGACGACCGTGAGACCTCGGAACATCGCCTCTTCGCGGTGCTGCTCGCCGACCCACATTGCCGGCAGACCAAATGTCGGTTCGACCGTCGTCTCGCCGGGGAGGGCGATCTGTTCGCCGCGCGGGTCCATGACCAAGAGCATGTTCGGCCGTAATTCGCCATTGCCGGATTCTATTTCCTTGACCCGCAAGATGTAATTGTTCGGGGGAAGTTGCAGATTGTCCTGGATCCGGACCGCCGGCATGATGAAACCCATTTCACCTGCGAGTTGACGGCGCAAGGCCTTGATCTGTTCGGTCAAGCGACGCTCGCTCGGATTGTTGATCAGGGAAAGCAGACCATAGCCCAGCTCAAGGCGGATATTGTCGATCTGGAGCGCCGCGCCGATGGGCTCTTCGGGTGGCGGCGCGGTTTTTTTCTCGACCTCGGCAAGTGCCACTTCGTCTTCTTCACGGCGTATCTTGGCATTCAGCATATACGCAGTTACGCCGGTAATCGCCGCAATCATGAGGAACGGGAAGGCAGGAATGCCTGGCAGTACTGCGATCGTCAGCAGGAGGCCCGTCGCAAGGGTCAGTGCGATCGGATAGTTGGTCAATTGTCCCAGGACCGCTTCGTCGGCGGCACCCTGTACACCGGAGCGCGTGACCAGCATACCTGCGGCGGTGGAGACGATCAGCGCCGGAATTTGCGTCACCAAACCGTCGCCGACGGTCAGTAGCGTATAGGTCTCCGCGGCGTTGGCGAGGCTCATGTTTTGCTGCGCGGTGCCGATGATAATCCCGCCGACGATATTGATGAATGTGATGAGCAGCCCTGCGACGGCGTCGCCCCTGACAAACTTCGAAGCGCCGTCCATGGCGCCAAAGAACGAGTTTTCCTGTTCCAGCTCGCTCCTGCGTTTTCGGGCGGCTTCTTCTCCGATCAGGCCGGACGATAGGTCGGCATCGATGGCCATTTGCTTGCCTGGCATCGCGTCGAGACTGAAGCGGGCGGCAACTTCGGCGATGCGGCCTGCACCCTTTGTGATCACCACGAAATTCACGATCACCAGAATGCCGAAGACAATGATGCCGATAATGTAGTTACCGCCGACGACGAAATTGCCGAAGGCTTCGATCACCCGGCCAGCGGAGCTGGGCCCAGTGTGACCCTCAGCCAGAATTAGGCGTGTCGACGCAAGATTGAGCGATAGCCGGAGCATCGTGGCAATCAGCAGAATTGTCGGGAAAGTGTTGAGTTCGAGCGGATTCTTGATGAACAAAACGGTCATCAGGATTACGACCGAGAAGGTGATCGAAATGGCCAGCGAAAAATCGAGCAGCCAGGTCGGCATGGGCAGCAGAAGCACGACTAGGATCGCGATGACACCAAGCGCCAGCGCAATATCGCCGCGTTTCAGAAGCTCCGGAATCTGAAAAGGCGCGCCACCGCCGCCCTGCGGTGTCGACGCACCATTTGCATTCGACGATTCTTGAGGCGCTGCGTCGCTCATTTGAAATCCTTGCCGTTAGGCTGCCTCAGGGCACAAGTCCCGGTTAACCTTCGCCGGGCATGGGAACGGCCATGCCTTCGTCGTTGTACTGCTTCAACTTGTTCCGCAGCGTGCGGATCGAGATGCCGAGAATGTTTGCGGCGTGGGTGCGGTTGCCCAGACAATGCTGGAGCGTGTCGATAATGAGGTCACGTTCCACTTCGGCGACCGTGCGGCCGACCAATCCCTTGGTGGCGTTTTCATCGGTCTCGGCCACCGTGGTGCTTTCGATCACCGAGGCGGCGGCAGTCGCCGCGACGGAAGCCACTTCGTCTTGCGCGCCGCTCAGCAGAATTGCGTCCAAGCTGATTTCGTTGCCTTGCGCCAAGAGGACGGCACGATGCATTGTATTCTCCAATTCACGGACGTTTCCGCGCCAGGAATGAGCCCGCAGCATCTTCATTGCTTCATCGCTGATGGGGAGCCGGTCGACGCCGTTCGCGGCGGCATATTTTTCGACGAAGAAATTCGCAAGCACAGGAATATCCAACGGACGCTCACGCAGCGACGGTAATTTTATTTCGATAACGTTGAGACGGAAGAACAAGTCCTCCCGAAACCCGCCGCTCTTAACCTCGCTCTCCAGATTTCGATTGGAGGTCGCGAGAATGCGGACGTCGATTTTGATCGGTTGGGTGCCGCCCACCCGGTCGATTTCGCGTTCCTGGATGGCGCGCAACAGCTTGGCTTGCAGCCGCGTGTGCATTTCGCTGATTTCATCCAACAGTATGGTGCCGCCGTTGGCCTCCTCAAACTTCCCGATGCGGCGGGCGACGGCACCCGTGAATGCGCCCTTTTCGTGACCGAAAAGCTCCGATTCGAGAAGGTTTTCCGGGATGGCGGCGCAGTTTACGGCAACAAAGTTGTTGGTCGAGCGTTTGCTCTTGCCGTGAATGTAGCGTGCCATTAATTCCTTACCGGTTCCGGATTGGCCGGTGATGAGTGCCGATGCATCGGCGGGAGCGATTCTGTCGGCGAACGCGAGCACCGTCTTCATGGCCGGGTCCGCGTGAATGATTGAGCTGTTCTCTTGGCTGACGGCCTCGAGGACCGCCGCGATTAGTTCGGGGTCCGGCGGGAGCGGAACATATTCCTTGGCGCCGCCCTTTATAGCATTTACTGCCGCATTGCTGTCATTGCCGATGCCACAAGCAACGATGGGAAGATTGATCCGCTCAGTGGCCAGTTGTTTGACCATATCGCCGACATCGAGATTTACGTCGACCATGGCGACTTCCGCTCCCTGACCCGAGCGCAGCGCGGCCATGGCTTCCGAAATCGTGTTGACCTGGAATACCTTCGCGCCCCTAGCAATGGCGATCTTGCTTGCTTCCGTGATGTGACCTTCAAGCCTGCCGACGATCAAAACTTTCATCTTACTTCCTGTTTTTGCGCATTGTTCGGTCTCAGCCGAAATATTCTATCCGATGATCCGGCGGTAGGATCGTATTGAGTAGCATCTCGAGACGCCGTGGATTTTCGTGCCGACCGATCGAAGTGGCGGCCATCACATGAATCTGATTGATTAACGCTTCCTCGCTGGAGTTGCGTTCCAGCTTCGCTGCCAGCGGACTGAAAACCATATTCGCAAGGATCGCTCCGTAAAATGTGGTGAGGAGGGCCACGGCCATGCTGGGTCCAATCGCACTTGGATCGCTAAGATTTCCAAGCATTTGAACCAATCCGACCAACGTGCCGATCAGTCCCATCGCCGGGGAAACCTCGGCAGCCTTGCGCAAGACATTCACCGTTCGCACATGACGTCTCATCGCGGCCTGTATCTCGCCGTGCATAATGCGCTCGATTTCGTCCCCGGTCGAGCCGTCCAGCAACATCTTCAGTCCTTTGTGCAGCATTTCCTCGTTCATCAATCGAGGAACATAAGGTTCCATCGCCAGCAAGCCCTTGCGTCTCGACAGTTCGGCCAGTTGGAGCACATGGAGTGCGGCTGAGGAAGGGTTTCTCGAATGATAGAAGACAGTCGACATCACGATTCGAAAAGCGGTTCCAAGGTCACGGAAGGAGTAACAAGCAGTGGTAATTCCGAGCGTGCCTCCGATCACGATGCAGATCGATGGGATGTCTATGAAGGCGTATGGGCTGCCGCCGAGAACAATGGCCGTAATGATCAGTGCGAATGCGCCCACAATTCCGAACACCGTCGCGACATCCACAATGGAGCGCACCGACGGGGCGCGTACGTAATCCGTTGTCTCGTTCTGCTTGGATTTGGCCTCCGAAGACATCGTTAATCCTGATTCCGCGTCGCTACTCGGATTGGTCGGACTTGATGATTTCCGTCATCGTTACGCCCAACTTGTCTTCCACGACAACGACTTCGCCGCGTGCGACCAACCGGTTATTGACATAAATGTCGATGGCCTCGCCGACTTTACGGTCAAGCTCGACAACGGCGCCGCGGCCTAGCTTAAGCAATTGGCTCACTTGCATCGTCGCTTTGCCAAGGACGGCTGAGACCTGCACCGGAATATCGTAAACCGCTTCAAGGTCTTGTGCGCCTTGAGGCAGCCCCGAATCCATGTCGTCCATCATGTCCATGGCATCGCCACCGGGAGTCGGTTCCGGGGTTTCGGCTTCGAGTTCGTTCAGTTGCAGATTGTCGTCATCGGCCATTTGGGCCTCCTATCTGGAATTGACTCGTCTACCTAGAATTATCGCCGGGCTGCTGTTCTGCCGGGACGGTATCAATTGCGTCGTCGTTTTGCTCTTCCGGTAAGGGTTGGGGCCCTTCGGGACCTGCCCCCCCTGCGGTGTCGAGGGGTGGCAATATTTCGGCCGTCGGTTGGTCGGCCGACATTTCTTCTGGCGGCAGTTCGTCGAGCGAGGTCGGTGGGCGGTCCGGTGCCGGCGCGCCGGTTGTCTCCATATCCGTGTCAATCACCTGAGCTGAGGCATCCTCAACAGGTGGCGAAATATTAGCTGCTATATCGGTGTCAGGGAAAGTCGCTCTCGGTAGCGCCGCCACTTGGCCTTCGATTTCCGCGAGCGTAATTTCCATTTTTCGGAACGCTTCGCCTTCATTCCAACGGATGCGGCAATCGGCGGCGCCGAGTTCCTCGTCTCCGACGACCGAGACAGAGCCGCTAAATCCAATGCGGGAGCAGAGATCGGAGACCTGTTGGTCAACGTCGGGCACAAGGTTTTCGGCCACGCGGATAATCAAATTCGGCATTTCGGAAATTTTGGCCATGATATCGCCTACAAAGGCTTCGATTTCCGCCAAGGCGCCGCGTTCCGCCATATCCGGAAGTAGTTTTCGAACGGCGGAGATTGCAAGGTCTATCGATTCTCTGGTGAGAATTTCGTTGGCCAATTTCTGCTGTTCGTCGATCCGGTTGAGTGTGCCTGTCAGTACTTCGAGCGTCGTAGCCACCTGTTGTTCGATACTTGAACCGGCTTCCTGCAAGCCTGCTTGAAGCCCCATCTGATAGGCCTCGTCGCGCGCTGCCTGCAGTTCCTCCTCGGAAAAGGTGGGGGGAGCTTCCTCGATTTCTTTTCTCTTTGTTTCCGCTATCTCTTCGGGCGTCGATATGACGTCGAAGGATTCCTCAAAAACAAAAGGACGGATTGTTTTTTGTTGTGAGTTCGTCATTCCAATCTCCGGGGCTCAGAGCGCCCCGTCAGTAAATCAGTTCGTCGTCAGTGGCACCGCCGCTGAATGTTATCTCACCCTTGGCGGCAAGGTCCTTTGCGAGCGCGACAATTTCGGCCTGCGCCGCGTCGACTTCGCGCAATCGGATCGGCCCCATTGCCGCCAAATCCTCCTGAATGATCTTTTCGGCGCGTTCCGACATGTTTTCGAAGAAAACGCCGCGGAGATTTTCGGATGCTCCCTTGAGGGCGGCGATCAGTTTCTCCTTTTCGATGGCTCGGAGCAGGGTTTGAATGCCTGCAGAATCCACATTTGCGAGATCGTCGAACGTAAACATGAGCTGGCGAATTTTGTTCGCTGAAACGCGGTCGCGTTCTTCGAGCATGTTCATGACACGCGATTCCGTCGAGCGGTCAAGACCGTTGATGATTTCCGCAACGGCTTCATGGCTGTCTCGCGTCTCTGTCTGGGCGAGATTGGATATGAATTCCTTGCGCAAGGTCTGCTCGACGTCGTCGACTACTTCTTTTTGGACTGCGTCCATGTTGAGCATCCGGTTGATGACTTCCATGGAGAATGAATCCGGCAGGCAGGCGAGCACGCGCGAGGCATGTTCCGCTTTAAGCTTCGACATGACGACGGCGACCGTTTGCGGGTATTCGTTCTTCAGATAATTTGCGAGCAATTGTTCGTTTACGCTCTCCAGTTTCTCCCACATCGTACGGCCGGAGGGGCCCCGCACTCCGTCCATTTTTTCAGCGCCGCGTTCCTCGCCCAATACTTTCTTGAGAAACCGTTCGGTGATTTCGGGATTTCCTACCAAATCGCTGGTAGAAGCTACCTTTTCGGTAAACTCCACGCACAATTGCTCGACGATAACCGAACTGACGTTTCCGAGTTCAGCCATTGTCTGCGATAGATCGCGGATTTCTTCATCTTCCATATTGGTAAAGAGCTTCCCGGCATGTTCTTCACCTGCCGAGAGCATTAAAACCGCGGCCTTTTCCCGCCCGGAAAGGCTGCGATAATCGTCACGTACGCGCATTTACGCGACCTCTCGGTTTATTGTTCCTGATACATCCAGTTCCGAATGATCGACACTGCTTCATCCGGATGTTTCTCGATGATTTCACCGACCTTCCGCAACGAAGAAGCCCGGACGCGGCCTTCGACCTGACCGATATCGATCAGAGATTCTTCTTGTTGCTGTGCTGGTGCGCCATTGCTGCCCATCCCGCCCGGGCCGGAAAGTTGCGCCATATCACCCGGCATGGGCGGTGGCATTCCGCCTTCGGACGGCAACATGGGCGGCATGCCTTCCATCCCCGGGGGCGGCGTCGGTGCCGCCCGGGCCATCGCTTGTGGTGTCACTTCTAGGACTTTTGCGATCAGCGGGCGGACAACCAACAAGATGATCAATACGCCGACGACGGCAAGGACGACGATTTCCACCAGTCGCTGCAACTGGCTGGGGTCGAAGCCGAACAGCTCGGAACCGAGGCCGCCTTCTTCGGCAATAACCGGAGCTCCAGCAAAGCGAAGATTAATGATTTCGATATTGTCTCCTCGGGCATCGTCTATACCGAGAGCGGAGCGCACGATTCGCTCATACTGCTGCAACTGCTCGGGCGTGCGCGGCGTATAGGTATTTGGCCCGTCTTTGTTAGGTGTCTCTATCCCGTTGATCGCTACTGCGACGGAAAGGCCGAGGACGGTGCCTGCCTCCTTAATCGTATTGCTGATGCTCTTGGTGATTTCGAAATTACTTGCTTCTTCGGTTCGCTCTGAGCGCGATGCGTTAGTCGACCCGTCACCTGTCGGTGCGTCCGGCAGGTTTGTCCTGACAGAAATGTTGTCTGCTTGCCCTTCAGCGCTCTGACTTGTTTCCGTCACGGACTGAGATGATCTCAAGACTTGGCCTTCCGGGTCGTATTTTTCTTCGTTCGTTACGACCCGTTCGGAATCAACCTCTGCAGAGACCTCCGCGCGGACGTTGCCGATGCCGACCAGGGCCTCAAGCAATTGTTCGATCTTACGCGCGAGGCGATTTTCGATCGACAGCCGCAATTCGTCGGGCGTCATACCGGAAATGCCGGCGCCCGATGTGTCTTCCTCGCCGCCGCGGGCCAGTAAGGTGCCGCGATCATCGATTATCGATATCCGGCTCGTCTTCAGGTTAGGCACCGCGGCAGAGACAAGATGCTGTACAGCCTGCACTTGATTGCGGTCGAGCCGCGCCGCGCCGCGCATCTTGAGAATTACCGATGCGCTCGGTTCCTGCTGCTGACGGCTGAACAGCTCGCGCCGCGGCAGTACCAAATGCACGCGTGCGCTCTTGACCGACGAGATCGAGCTGATGGTTCGGCCCAGTTCGCCTTCCATCGCCCGCGAGCGGTTAATGTTCTGGACGAAATTCGACGTGCCGAGCCCTTGTTCCTTGTTGAAGAGTTCATAGCCGATGTTGCCGCCTGCCGGCAAACCACGCTCGGCCATCGCCATGCGCGCTTCGCCGACCTTGTTGGCCGGGACGAGAACCTGGGTGCCGCCGCCGGTTAATTCATGACTGATGCCGATGCCTTGTAGCTCGTTCGCGATTTGCGATGCTTCCGCTGGATCAAGATCGGCGTAGAGCAGCGACAGGCTGGGCGTCCAAAGCCGGGTCGTAATGAAAATAAAGAAGATGACGAGGCCGATCGAAACGGCGCCCATCATCGCAAGCCGGGTGCCCCCGAGATTTCGCAGTGTATCGACTAATGGATTCACGGCCGTCTTCCTCGTGCAACAATGTGCTGTCATAACGCATTGGTCTATCAGCAATATTTTTATTGCAAAGACCAGTCGAGAACCTCCCCGCCACTGAATTTTCTCAGATTACGCAATGCAGGTTAGATTCCAACTTCACATATTAATTGCTTTCGCAATAAAAATGAAGTCAAAACACGGCAATTTTTGCCCATCAAAGAAAGTGACAGTAGAGCAACCTCTGCATAGAACGATAAATTGAAACCGAGCCGAAATAAATAATCGATTTAAAGCACTGTAATATTCAAAAATGGAGAGAGTCAGTTACTTCGCTGGATTGAGAATCGTGCAGAATCGCCAATTGCTGTTTTTGAATCGGTAAAGTAATTACGTTTGCTGCGTGTCTCCCTCGGCATCGTCCCGATAGTCCCCGAGACGGGTTACGCGCAGACCTCCGATACCGTGGCGCTTGAGGAGGCGACGCCATGATTCATACTCCTCCAAGGAGATGCCATAGCGTCTGCAGGCGTCGTCTAACTCGATCAAACCGTGTTCGACAGCATAGACCACACTTGCTTTCCGGCGGACGACCCAACGTTTTGTATCCGGCGGCGGTAGGTCGGCGATTGAAGTGGTCCCGGTAATTTGGACAGGTTGGCGGCCTGATTAAGGTGTATC
>JAYPOZ010000105.1:0-13826 GCA_038131165.1 Rickettsiales bacterium
GTCCTTCATGCCGCCGAAAGGCGCGGCCGCGGATGCCGGATTGATATCGTTGATGCCGATGATGCCGAAATTCAGACCCTCGAACATCCGCATCGCGCGGCCGATATCGCGCGTGTAGACATAGGCGGCCAATCCGTAATGAGTGTCGTTGGCCAGCGCCAAGGCCTCGCGCTCGTCGGCAAACGGAATGATCGGGGCGACGGGACCAAACGTTTCCTCGCGGTAGATGCGCATGTCCGGCGTGATGCCATTGAGGACCGTCGGTGCGAAGAAATGCCCCTTGCCGAGCGCGCCGTCGGTCAGTCGCGCCCCGCCGCAAACGATCTCCGCCCCCTGCGCGGCCGCATCGTTGACCTGCGCTTCGACCTTTGCGACCGCGGCTTCGTTGACCAACGGGCCGATCGTCACTCCTTCCTCGAAGCCATTGCCGGCCTTCATTTTCGAGACCCGCTCCTGCAGCGTACCGACAAAGTCGTCGACCAATTTTTCCGCGACATACATCCGGTTCGGGCTGATACAGGCCTGCCCGGTGTTCAAGAATTTGACGAGCTGCGCGCCTTTGGCCGCGTGAACCGGATTGGCATCCTCGAAAACCATGAAGGGGGCATGGCCGCCGAGTTCGCAGGACACCCGTTTCATGTTCGCCGCCGCCTTCCCCGCCAGCATCTTGCCGACGGCGGTGGAACCCGTGAAGGTCAGCTTGGCGACTTTCGGATTGGTCACGAACTCCTCGCCAACCGGTTTCGGATCCTGTGCCGTCACCAGATTGATGACGCCTTTCGGCACGCCCGCTTCTTCCAGAATCTTAAAGGTTTCAATCGCACAGAGCGGCGTTGCTTCCGCCGGCTTCAAGACAACCGTACACCCAGCGGCCAGCGCCGGGCCGACCTTGCGCGTGATCATCGAGACCGGGTAATTCCACGGCGTCACCGCCGCCACGACGCCGACGGGCTGATGCAGGACGATAAAGCGCTGGTCGGGGCGCGCCGAGGGAATCGTCTCGCCGTAGACGCGCTTCGCTTCTTCCGCAAACCACAGCAGGAAATCGGCGGCATATTGGACCTCGGTCGTCGCGGCACGGATCGGCTTGCCCTGCTCCTCCGTCATCGTACGGGCGAGATGATCCTTGCGTTCGATCATCAGCTGCCAGGCGCGATACAGAATGGCGGAGCGGTCATAAGCCGTCGCCGCGGCCCAGACGGGAAACGCGTCATAGGCGGCGTCGATCGCGCGCGCCGCTTCCTCGCGGCCGCCGTCCGGAACGGCCGTGATAACGTCCCCGGTCGCCGGATTTGTGACGTTGAAGGTTTTCCCGCTGCGGCTTTCGCCCCATTCCCCGGCAACTAGCATGTCCGTACTCCACCTGTTCGCCGCCGCCCCGGCAGCAGCCTAATGATCCGTGATCTTCTATCTAGGCGGCGGGAAGCAAGGGGGCCAGTCCTTTAAGCCGTGAGGCGCCGACGTTTAGGCGCTGTCCTGCAGCAGCAACGGCTCGGGTTCCTGTATGATTTCCGTCCGGTCCCGCATCTGCGCGAACTGACGGTACACATCCTGCACAAGCCGCGCCGACCCGTCGCCGCACAGATAGTCGAGCCAGATTCGATTCTCCGAGGATTCGACGAACTCGAACACGTCTCCGAAAATTGCGGCAAAGACCCTGACAAACTGCGCATCGGTGAACTCGATCCGCACACCGCGGCCTGTCGCGGCGGCACCCTGATGTTTTCCGACCAAGGTGACGAAATGGGAGCGTCCGCGCTCGAATTCGCGGAAATCGGCAATCAACCGCATCATCAGGCGGAGACTGTAGTTTCGATATCGCCGGTCGGAAATGAGATGGCCCCAGAGCTCGGCATCGACCTCGGACGGGAACTCCTGGATTATTTCCCGCGATTCCTGCTCCAGGCGCTGATAGAGGACATCGCCGAGCGTCTGTCTCATAAAAATCTCGAGGCCCGCCACCATATCCCTCGGCAGTCCGTCCAATGCCTTGCCGGGACGCTCGAACTGGCTCGAAACCTTGGAGGCCACCAGGCGCAGGAGAAAGCGTTTGCGGCGGGTTTGGGGGCGTGATTGCGCCGGCGCATTCTCGGAATTGTCGCGCTGCTTCAGGCCGGTCCGGTGGGTCTGCCGCATGGCGGTTTCAAGATTCTGTTTCAATCCGTCCAAGAGTCCGGTGATGTCGCGTGCGGATTTCTCGGTCTGTCCGGAAAGTCCGTTCAGGATGACGGCCTCCAAATTTGTTAGAGCGGCATTGGTCATCCGGATATTGCGTTCGCAATTCTCGGTACTGCCATCGGAGAAATTCCAAATGGGTCGACGGCCGGCGCGCAATGTGCGTTCCGCCGCCGCCCGCAGCGCACTTTCCGTCCGTTTCCCCTCCGCCAGTGCCATCGCATGATGAAACCGCTCCGCTTCGCGCCAACGACGGAGTGCATACCAGGCGACCGCCAACATCGAGACGAAACCCGTCAGGATCAACTCGTCCAGTTGAAACGCCTCGTGGCTGCGCGTCCAGGCAAAGACGAGTTCGGCGAACTCCAGCCAGTAGAAAACGACAAAGATAGCGATCGCGAACAGTGCCACGATGACCATATCGAGGCGGGCGCTTCGATTTGGCGGTCGTCCTGAACTCGACTTGGCCTTCCCACCCGAGCGTTCCTTCAATGGCTTCATTTTCCCCTCCATTGACCGTCTGTTTTCAGATTAGCAACAAGCCGAGAGGAATTTCAATCAATTTATCTAAAATTTGATATATTTGAACGGCTTATGGTTAACTTCCCTTAACACGAGAATCCTCATCGCCGTAAACTTGTGACGTGGCGCGGCTCCCGCTACATGCGCGACACGCGCTCCTTAGCGAGACCGGGTGGATGCGTATTCGGTTAGGGCGCCGATCAGTTTCCCGATGTCGCCCTGTATCTTCGCAAAATCGGGTTTCTTCGCATAGGTCTCTTCATCCATGTACAGACCGCGCCGCGTTTCGATCTGCAGGGAATGGCATGCCGCCTGCGGATCGCCGTGTTTGTGGATACATTCGGCGCCGGCAAAATGTTTGTTGACGGTCACACGATACCCGAGCCCGGAGAGACACTCGACAACCGCATCGACAAACCCGCGTTCGCACGTCGCCCCGTTGCCGTCGCCGATGTCGAAATCGGACCGCTGAGCGCCGGCATCGACCGAGACTTTCCGCGCAACCGATGCCATCGAATGGCAGCTGACATGGAAGGCCATGCCGGCCGCCTCGCGGCGCGCCTGGAGCATATCCGCAAGGGTGTTGTGATAGGGCCAATAAAAGTGGTCCAAGCGTCGTGCCAGATCCGCGCGCGAGATCGGTACTTCCTGCAACGGCATTCCGCCCGCGTCGGTGACGCTGTGAATCAGCCCGACGCCCAGTGACGACTTCTGGGTCGGCGCGAAATCCCCGGGTCCCGCCCCTTCGATCAAGTCCGGGTCTATGTCGTTCTCGTTCCGGTTGGCATCGATATAGGCATTCGGAAAACACGCATAGAGCCAACCCGCGCCCAGGTCCGGCGCCGCGGAGAACAGTTCCTCCACATAGGTCGAGATCGAACTCTTCACATCGTTGAAGGATGCCGGCGACCTGAAGTCGCGGGGATACTCGGCGCCGCTGCGGGGAATGTCGAAGACCAGAGGCGCGCCGTTGGACGCGGGCTCCCGGCGCCGCAAAACTCCCGGGATGTAAATCTCGTCAATATCGCCCGTCATGGCGTGATGACGTTATATGTGGCGTCGCCGTCGGCTTCGATCTGGGCCGGGAGTTGTTCCTCCCACGCCAGGTAATCAAGCGCCGCCTGATCGTTGCCCAGATGTCGGTCATGGACCCAAAACAGGAAATCGATGCGGTCCGCCTCCGTCAACGTCCCGGCCGGCGTCTCCTCGACGGGACGGCCTTCCGCCACCCAACGCTCGCGCCCGCCACTCAGGATCGCGATGGGTTTGTCGGACAAGGCCTGCAGATCGAAAGCGATCAGCCGCGCCCGGGTCTCGTGCATCGAGTAGAGAACAATCTTCGGCGCTTCGGCCAGCTTGGCGAGCAGAGCTTCGGCGCGCGGCCGCACACCCCAGACGGCGCCCGGCAATCGCGATTCAATGTATTCCGCGCTTACGTCGACATCCGCCAGCGCCAGCGACCCCGAGGCAAGTCCCGCGGCGACCGACGCCCCATCCATCTCCTCAAGGTCGAGCGTATCGAGGCCCAGGGTCTGGCGCGCCGGCATGCCGGTCTCCGTCGCGTCATCGCCGACTCCGCCGTCGAGGGCATAGACCTCCCACCCCATTTGCACCAGCCAATGCGCCGTCGTGACGGCGCGCACGTTGGTCTCGTCGTCCAGCAGGACGATACGGGCGCCTTTTGTCGCGCACCATTGGTCGGAACTCTGCACCAATTGACCGCCCGGCGCGAAAACCGCGCCCGGCATGTGCCCGGCCTCGTATTCCTGCTGGCTGCGGACATCCAGGAGATAGGTCGTGCGATTGCCGTCGCCGCGCCAGGCGTCGAGCGTCGCGCGGTCGACGGTTTTCACCCCCCAATGCGCTTTCATCCGCTCCGCATAGGCGAGGGCCTGCGATTTCGCGGCAGCGCTCAAGTCGCCATAACTGCGATCGCTACCATGATCCAGCTCGAAGCCTGCCAGCCGCCACCCCATGGTACCGCCCCGCAACGCCACGACCTTATTCGGCAGACCTGCGTTGATCAGGGTTTGCGCGCCGATAATCGACCGCGTGCGCCCGGCGCAATTGACGACAATCGTCGTGTCCGGATCGGGCGCGAAGTCATGTACGCGGTAGACAAGCTCCCCATTCGGCACGCTGATGCCGCCCGGAATGCTCATCCGGTTGAACTCCGCCGGCGTGCGGCCGTCGAGAACGACCAATTTCTCGCCTGCCGCCTGCAGGGCATGCAGTTCCTCGGCGGGAATCGACGGCGTATGCGCCGCGTGCTCCACGACCTCGCCGAACGCCTTGCAGGGCACGTTGACCCCTTTAAAGACCTCGTAACCGGCAGTGGCCCAAGCGTCCACGCCGCCGTCGAGCACAGCGACATCGCTATAGCCGAGCGCCGTCATCCGGGCGGCCGCGCGCGCGCCGACCCCGTCGCCAGCATCGACCAGCACGGTCCGGGTCGACCGCCGCGGCACCAATTGGCCAAGGCGCATTTCCAGCGTGCTGTAGGGTAGCGGGATCGCATATAGCATGTGTGCGACGCCGAACTGACCTTCCTCGCGTACATCCAGCAGCGCGAGTTCCGACCCGTCGTTTAGCAGGCTCTTCAATGTCTTGGCGTCGACGGTCGTGGTCATGGCGTTCAATTCCTTCTGTTTGCGTCTGCACAAGGAGTTACGCGACCAGCCGGCCGGTTTCAATGCATACCGCATGTGACGATTATTTTGCACTGCAGCATAAAATGCTTTAACAACGCTTCCTAAAACTCGGCCCTCACCCCGAGACAGCTGGGTCTCTCCAGACCCGGCCTGCCGGGACCGCGGCCCTTCAAAACAGAACAAAGCACTCGGAACCACCATGACTGACTATGTAAGAACCGGAAATCTCAGCGTCGACCGCACCCTGTTCGACTTCGTCAATACCGAAGCGCTGCCCGGTTCGGGCGTCACGGAAGCGGCCTTTTGGACCGGTCTGGATCGTCTGATTTCCGAGTTTGCACCGCAAAATAAGGCATTGCTCGCCCAGCGGGATACCCTGCAATCGAAGATCGACGATTGGCACCGCGCCCGCCGGGACAACGCCCTCGATCTCGACGCGTATCGCGCCTTCCTCTTGGAGATCGGCTATCTGGTCCCCGAAGGAGACGATTTCAGCATCACGACGCAGAATGTCGATCCCGAACTGTCCGCCATTGCCGGACCGCAACTGGTGGTGCCGCTGTCGAATGCCCGCTATGCGCTGAACGCCGCAAATGCGCGATGGGGCAGCCTCTACGACGCGCTCTATGGCACGGATGCCATTCCGGAAAGCGGCGGCGCCGAGCGCGGCGGCGCCTTCAATCCCGCCCGCGGCGAACGGGTGATTGCCTTCGCGCGCAGCTTTCTCGATCTGGCGGCGCCGCTCGCCGCCGGCTCGCACCGCGACGCCATCGGCTATTCAATCGAGGGCCAGCATTTGATCGTCGCGCTCCAAGGCGACCGGTCTTCCGCCTTGGCGGAGCCCGCACAATTCAAGGGGTACACCGGCGAGGCGGACACGCCCGCCACGCTCCTGCTCGCCAATCACAATCTGCATTTCGAAATCGCGGTCGACCGCGCCGGCACCATCGGCCAAAGCGACCCGGCCGGTATCGACGATATTCTCCTCGAATCCGCCGTCACGACGATCATGGATTGCGAGGATTCCGTCGCCACGGTCGACGGCGAAGACAAGGTTCTCGTCTACCGGAACTGGCTTGGTTTGATGAAGCGCGATCTGACGGCCTCGTTCGAGAAAGGCGGCAAGACGCTGGAACGGTCGCTGAATCCCGACCGCAGCTATACCGCGCCGGACGGCTCGAAAATGACGTTACCGGGCCGCAGCACGATGCTGGTCCGCAACGTCAGCGACATTCTGAAATGCGCCGCCGTGCGCGACGCCGACGGGGCCCCGGTCCCGGAAGGCATCCTCGATGCGATGATCACGGCGCTCATCGCCAAACACGATCTCGTCGGTGTCGGCGACCGCGGCAACAGCCGCGCCGGGTCCGTCTATATCGTGAAGCCGAAGATGCACGGTCCCGAGGAAGTCGCCGCCGCCGCCGCGCTCTTCGCCGCCGTCGAAGAGGCGCTGGATCTCGCCCCGTTGACCCTGAAGATGGGCATCATGGACGAAGAGCGTCGCACGACGGTCAACCTCAAGGAATGCATCCGTGCCGCCCGGGACCGGGTCGTCTTCATCAACACCGGATTCCTCGACCGCACCGGCGACGAGATCCACACCTCGATGGAGGCCGGCCCGATGATCCGAAAGGCCGACATGAAGGGCGCCCCCTGGATCCAGACCTACGAGGATTGGAATGTCGATATCGGTCTCGAATGCGGATTGCAGGGTAAGGCACAGATCGGCAAGGGCATGTGGGCGATGCCGGACCGCATGGCGGAGATGATCGAGACCAAGATCGCCCATCCGACGGCGGGGGCGAATACCGCCTGGGTCCCCTCGCCGACGGCGGCCACGCTGCACGCCCTCCATTATCACGAAGTCGATGTCGCCGCGCGCCAGGAGGAACTGAAAGCCCGCCCCCGGGCCGAGCTCGCGAAAATTCTCTCGATCCCCGTTGCCGAGCGGCCGAACTGGACGCCGGAGATGATCCAGCAGGAGCTCGATAACAATGCCCAGGGAATCCTGGGCTATGTCGTGCGCTGGGTCGATCAGGGGGTCGGCTGTTCCAAGGTACCGGACATTAATAATGTCGGCCTGATGGAAGACCGCGCGACCTTGCGCATCTCGAGCCAGCATATCGCCAACTGGCTGCATCACGGTATCTGCACGAAGGAGCAGGTGATGGAGACGATGCGCCGCATGGCCGCGGTGGTCGACGGACAGAACGTCGGCGACCCGCTCTACCGGCCGATGGCGCCGGATTTCGATACCAGCATCGCCTTTCGGGCGGCCTGCGATTTGGTCTTCAAGGGCCGGGAGCAGCCGAACGGCTATACGGAACTGATCCTGCAGGGCCGCCGCGTCGAGGCGAAGGCCGAGCAAGCGGCCTAAACCTTCTCGCCCGCACGGCTTCCCGGACTATTCTCAAGAGTATTCGGAATAGCGGGAGGCGGTACGATGGCAGACAAGAAGATCGAGTTCGGGACCACCCTGCGCTCGCCCTATAACGTCGCCGAACTGGCGCAACAGATCGAGGCGCTTGGCTTCGACATCATCGGCTGCGGCGAACACGTGAGCTTTCACGGCGAGACCGCGAACGGATTCGTCTCGCTCTCGGTCGCGGCCGGCGTCACTAAGCATATCCGGCTGATGAGCGCGATCACCCTGGTGCCGCTTTATCCGGCAGCCCTCCTCGCCAAGCTCGGCGCCGCCCTCGATGTGGCCTCCGGCGGACGCTACACCATGGGGGTCGGCGTCGGCGGCGAGTTCCCGAACGAGTTCGAGGCCTGCGGCGTGCCGGTCAAGCAGCGCGGCTCGCGCACGGACGACGCGCTCGAAGTGCTCACCCGCGTCTGGAGCGAGACGGACGTGACCTACGAGGGCCGATACACGACGCTGAAGAATTTCAGCCTGAAGCCGTTGCCGATTCAAAAACCGAGCCCGCCGATCTATGTCTCGGGCCGGTCGGATGCCGCCATGCGGCGCGCCGCCAAATACGCCGACGGTTGGATTCCCTATATGTACACGCCCGAGCATCTGGCCGAGAGCATCGAGAAAATCAAGGCTTACGGCGCGGAGGAAGGCCGCGACATGTCCGATTTCACCTTCGGCATGTATATCTTCAGCGCGGTCCACGAGGACAACGATACGGGCGTGAAATACGCCGCCGACCGGCTCAGCGTGCAATACGCCCAGGACTTCAGCCAGCTGGTGCACAAATACGCGCTCGCCGGCGATCCCGCGGCCTGCCAGGCGCGTCTGCAGGAATACGTCGACGCCGGCGCCGGCATGGTCTTCGTCTCCTCGGCCTGCCCCGGCGACTATATCGACCGAAACCTGGAGATGCTGGCCAAGGACGTCATTCCGGCGTTCCGGCCCTAGGCCTGGGTCACGCGACCTGCCCGCAGGCGTGCCCGGACGCCCAGGCCCATTGAAAATTAAAGCCGCCGAGATGGCCGGTGACGTCAACCGCCTCGCCGACGAAATAAAGCCCGGGCACCGCGCGGGCCTCCATCGTCTGGGAGGACAGCGCGCGCGTGTCGACGCCGCCGACCGTAACCTCGGCCGTCCGCTCCCCCTCGGAGCCGGCAGGGGTGATCCGCCAATCGTTGATCTGCGTGCCGAGCGCGCGCAGCTTCTTGTCGGAAAGCTCCGCCAGCCGTCCGCTGCAGCCGCTCCAATCCGCTAAGGTTACGGCCAAGCGCTTCGGCAACCACTGGGCGAGCGCGGTCTGCACTTCCCGGCGGGGCTGCGCAGTCTTGAGCTCCTTCAGAATTCCGAACGCGTCCCGGACTGGCAACAGGTCCACGCTAAGGGTATCGCCTTCGCGCCAATAGGAGGAAATCTGCAGAATTACCGGGCCGCTGAGACCGCGATGCGTGAAAAGGAGGGCCTCTTCAAAGCGGGTCTTGCCGAGGGAGACCGCCGCGTCGAGCGAGACACCCGACAGACCTTGAAGGCGCGCCAGCAAGTCCGGCGCGAAGGTCAGCGGCACCAGCCCGGGGCGGGGCTCGATCACATTGAGCCCGAACTGGGCGGCGACCCGATAGGCGAAACGGCTGGCGCCCATCTTTGGAATCGACGGGCCGCCGGTCGCGATCACGAGCGATTCCGCATGATAGATATCGCGGTCTGTCACAATGCTAAAACGGTTGCCGGACTTCGATATCTCCCCGACCGAGACCGCGGTTTGGATATCGGCGCCGTGCGCCTCCTCGAGCAGCATATCGATAATTTGCTGGGCCGAGCCGTCGCAGAAGAGCTGGCCGTGTTCGCGCTCGTGGTAGGCGATGCCATGGCGCTCCACCAGGGCGATAAAGTCGTGCTGGTCATAGCGCGCGAGCGCCGAGACGCAAAAACGCGGATTCTCCGACAGAAAATCCGCGGGCGAAGCGTGAAGATTGGTGAAGTTGGCGCGCCCACCGCCGGAGATCCGGATTTTCTGCCCCACCTTGGCATTGCGCTCGAGCAAGAGCGTGCGACGGCCGCGCCGATTCGCCGCGGCGGCGCACATGAGACCGGCCGCCCCGGCGCCGATGATGACAACGTCGAAATCCTGCATGCGTGAGGTATAGCGGAAGACCCGGCAGCGCCCCAATGCGAATATTGATAGCCGTCCCGTTTTTCGGTAAAAGCGCGCACCATAATCGCGACCAAGATCGTCCAATTCGAGGAAATGATATGAGCACGACCCCATCCAGCGGTTCCACCTCCTCAAAGTCTGAAAGCGCCAAGAGCGCGGCGCCGGCGGAAAGCAAGAGCGCTTCTTCGTCCTCCTCCAGCGGCAATGGCGGCGGCAAGTCCGCGCGCGAATCCGTCGGCGGCTCCAAGGACGTGCATTACGGCTATTTCTCCAGCGTGCGCACGCCGGAATACCGTTCCGGATGGGACGCGATCTGGGGCAAGAAATCGCAAAAGAAATCCGCATCGAAAGCCAAGGCCAAAGGCCCCATCGATCTCGATCTGGATTTCGACAAACTCCCCGCTGATCTCCGCGACGGATTGCTGGAACACGCCCGCAAGAAACTGCGGCGGACGCCCGCCGGCTTCAAGAAGTTGCACGAGTCGGGCGCGATCGAATGGACGCTGTCGGTCCGTCTGGACGGCTAGATCGGAAAGCCTTCCCATCCAAATTTGGCATGGAAACGGCCGAAACTGCCCAAATCCCCTTGCAGTTGATAAGGTGCCGGCGAGTTAGGGGTTGGTACGGTTAGCGGTAGCCCGTTAGGGGCCTGGTCGATTTGCTCGGTTTGCCGATCCCGCGTTGACAACAACAAGGGGAGGATCGGCAATGGCCGACGATAGCGGTAACGCGCCCGATATGGTTGCGAAATCGGGATTCTTCAACGGATTACACAGCGGCATGGGCCTGGCCGCCAAGGGCATGGTCATCGCCTTCGTGGTCTTTACCGCGTTGAACGTGGACTTCGCCAACGGCATCTACTCGGCCGTGCGGGGTTGGATCGAGACGACGTTGAGCTGGTACTATGTCAGCGCTTTTTGCGTGATGCTGGCGGTCTGCATCTATCTGATGTGCAGCCGCTATGGCAACATCCGGCTCGGCGACGACGATTCGCGACCGGAGTTTTCGAACTTCTCCTGGTTCGCGATGTTATTCTCCGCCGGTGTCGGCATCGGCCTGTTGTTCTTCTCTATCGCGGAACCGCTGTTCTACTTCGACAATACCGCCGCCTGGGATTATCCGAACAATCCGTTTGCCGACCAAGCCGGTATCGCGGAACTCGACGAGCAACGTGCCGTCCTCGCCATGCGGGTCACGTATTTCCACTGGGGCTTCCATGCCTGGGCGGTCTACGTGATGGTCGGTTTGTGCCTGGCTTATTTCGCGTTTCGCAAGAAACTGCCGCTGACCCTGCGCTCGGCGCTCTATCCGCTCCTCGGCGACCGTATTTATGGCCCGATCGGCCATGCGGTCGATCTGCTGGCGGTCTTCGGCACGGTCTTCGGCGTCGCCACATCTCTCGGCCTCGGGGTGAGTCAAATGGCAGCGGGATTGAACGTGCTGTTCGGGATCGACCCCGGCGTCACGACGCAGATCATCCTGATCGCGGCGATTTCCGTGGTCGCGACCCTATCGGCGGTCTCCGGTGTCGGTAACGGCATTCGCATCATCTCCGAGTGGAACATTTATCTCAGCATATTGCTGGTGGCCTACTTCCTTTTTGCCGGGCCGACGGAATGGCTGATGGGTTTCTTCGTCACCACGATCGGCGACTATCTCTGGAACGCCGTGCCGATGGGCTTCTGGGTCGCGGGCGAGACCGGCGACAAATCCTGGCAGGGCGGCTGGACGATCTTCTACTGGGGTTGGTGGATTTCCTGGGCGCCGTTCGTCGGCATGTTCATCGCCCGCATCTCGCGCGGCCGGACGATCCGGGAATTCATGGTCGGGGTCATGTTCGTCCCCACCACCATCGCGTTCTTCTGGCTCTGTATCTTCGGCGGGAATGCGCTGTTCATGGAAATACAGGCCTCCGCCGGCGACGACGGGGGCACGGCAGGGCTGATGGACATGGTCCGGGCCTGGAATCTGCCTTCGGCCCTGTTCGGGACCATCGACCGGCTGACGGAAATCTCCTGGCTGAGCTGGTCGATGTCAGCCCTGGCGACGCTGTTGCTGGCGACGTGGTTCATCACTTCGTCGGATTCCGGTACCTTGGTCATCACGACGATGCTGAGCATGGGCGACGACAATCCGCCGCAACGCTTCCGCATCATCTGGGGCCTCGGCGAAGGGTTCGTGGCCGCCGTGCTGCTTTTGGCGGGCGGACTCAAGGCTCTGCAAACCGCGTCCATTGCAGCGGCTCTGCCGGTCAGCTTCATCATGCTGGCGATGACCTACGGGCTCTGTAAGTCGTTGAAGGAGGATTCCTCCGCCGTTGCCGCATCCGATGAGAAACTGGCTCCGGACGGAACGGCCATCACGGGGGACCTGCGCGCCTAGACAGCGTCAAGGTCTTCAAACCGAGATCGACGGCCCGCGGAGAGACCTTCGCGGGCCGTTCGCTTGCTCAGAGCGATTGCACGGCCGCTTCGACGACCGTGCCCTTGAAGAAATCCGGATTGAGCGCCGTGTGCAGCCGCGCGGCATTTCCGAAGGCGAAACTCCTGAACTGGTCTTCGTCCAACGCGCCGTCGTCGACCAGTTCGAAGGCCTCCTCCAGCACGCCGCTCATGTCGATGACGTCGAAATGGCCGATGTCGGAGCTGAACATCGGATGCAGCCGCATCTTGTCGCCGAAGGCCCAGGCCGCGGTCGGATCGTCCGCTTCGCACCCGAAGAAGAAGCGGTCGCGGAAGAGGCGACGCAAGTCTTCGGCGCTTTCCACGCCGGCGGCGGCAAAATCGTCGAACGGGTGGCCCACATCCTCTTCCCGAGCGGTCAGCTCTCCGGCGGAGAAGAAAGGCTTCAGGGTGCTCGGCCCGGCGACGATCTCGTCGACCTTCGCCCGGTGCGCCGGCCCACCATAGCGCCGCACGAGATCGGCGAGTTCCGCAAGATCGATGTTCGCCGGATCGAGATGCGCCCGCATCGAGGCCTCGTGGCGTTTCTCCCAATGGCCGATCATGTCCGCCAACAGATTGCAGCCCCAGGCGACACCCCCCTCCAGCAGGCCGAAGCGCAGTTGCGGAAAGCGCTGCAGCACGCCGCCGAAGATCAGCGCCTTGGCGAAGACGTGGCTGGCGCCGGCGAAATGGCCGATATGGTTGAAGGTGAAGTTATTGACCGAGGACCGGCCTTCCCACCCCATGGAACTGGAGTGCGACGTCACGGCGACGCCAAGGTCGGCGCAGGCCTGCCAGACCGGATCGTAGTCGTAGGGACTCTCCAGCGCCAAGCAGTCGATGTAATAGCCTCCCGCCGGATAATAGCCGCCGGTCGCGGCACCCTTCTCGCGGTCCGGGTCGAGCGGGCGGCGCACGTGATTGGCGACCATCACCGCCTTCATGCCGAGCTCGCCCACCGCATGGCGCAACTCGGCGACGGCCTCGTCCGGCGTATGCATCGGGATCGTCGCGACCGGGGTCAAGCGGTCCGCATACGGCCGGAACATTTCGACGTTCATCTTGTTCAGCGCGCGGCAGACGGAGCGCCGCAGGTCTGCGTCCGGCAGAGAGCCCTGCACCAGGCCGAGCGTCGTATAGACGACGGCGAAATCGATGCCGAATTCGTCGAGCCGTTCGTACATCAGCCCCGGCACCATCGCCGTCGCCCGGTCGCGGGTTTTCGCCGGCTCGCCCCACCAGGTCGGTCGGCGGGAACGGCGGGCCAGCCGTTCCTCGCCAGACAGACCGTACCAGCCGTCCTCGCGCTTCTTGTTCTCGCGGAATCGGTCGACCATCGCAGCGCCCGCCTCGGCCTCCAGAAAATCGAGGAAGATCGGCACCGGCTCCAGCCAATGCCCATCCGCATCGATCACCGGATGGGAAAGCTGGGCGCGGATTTCCGCGGATGTCGAACTGGAAGTCAT
>JAYPOZ010000106.1:0-6048 GCA_038131165.1 Rickettsiales bacterium
TGAACGCGGACAGATACTTATCCTGCCGATCGAATTCGCTTTCGTACCATTTCCATTCGCGGGTCCGGGAATGGCCGTAGGCGGCCTCGTCCAGAAGATAGGCGTGCTCGCGCTCGGCCCGGTCCGACCCCGTGACGAAGGCGCCGGCTTCAATGGCGATCTCGTCTCGGGCATAAAGGGCGCGGGCTGCTGTGCGGTGGTCGGATGCACGCTCGACATCGCCAGCCACAGCGAAACCAGAAACCGCTTTGCGCCAACCGACATTGCAATGGCCTTTCCGCGATGCTCGTTGATCCCATAGTTTGGCATTCGCCGGGGTGACGAACCAGACGAGGGGGCCCGCTCTCCCGGAGACGTGAACGAAATTGTTTCGTTGCGATAATGGATGTAGAAATAGGGCACTAGCGCAAACAAGGGGCGTACCATCCGAATGGAAGATCGGTCCCGAAGGGGACGAATCATATTGCCTGCAGCGTTTGCGATCTGCGTGGGTTTTTTCGTGCTGGGCTGCGCCAAGGAGGGTGTGGAGCCTCCCACCGAGGTTTCCGCCGAAACCGGCGCCGGGCCCGCCGCGCCGTCGACATTGGCCGCGGCTCTGCCGGCAAAGACGCCGCCCGAGCCCACTCTCTATACCGAGACCATCTGCAAGGTTCGCAACGGGCGCGCGCTGCCTCCGACCGTTGCCGGAAGCGCCTACAATTGCCTTCGCGATAAGATGAAATATGCCAAATCTGGCCATCCTCTCGCCGAGCAGTTTCAGAGTTGGTCCCGTCTGGACAGTGCGCCCTTTCTCTCGAAGGTTCATGGCAATCGCTATGTCGCGGTCTACGCAAACGACCGTGCCTTGACGACGCTTTCGGCCGACGCCGCAGCGCCGATTCACAGCGGCGTCGCCCTGGCGACTCCGACTTTCAGCCTGACGGAAGACGGCACGCTGGAGCCCGGACCGCTCTTCATTCTGGAGAAGATGCAAAAAGGCTTCAGTACGACTTCCGGGAACTGGCGATACACGCTGATCGGACCGGAAGGCGATATCATCGGTGTCACCAAGGGCCAGCATGGCGAAGATATCACTTTCTGCGCCGACTGTTCGCGCAAATCGGCGGACGCCGTCTATCTGGCGCTCTTGCGCGGCCAGACACCGCCCGAAATCGTGACACGAAGCGCTCAGCAAAGCTTCGACCCCAGCAAAGAGCGGATAGATCCGACCATGCCCATTCTCGACCCCAATGCGCCGCTCCAGGGCGGTGGGGCGGGTCTGCCGGCGGCCGTGCTAAACGCACCGCCGATACCGAGTGCGGCTCCGATCGCGCCCGTCGGAGGACCGGTCGGGGTCTCCGGGCCCGCGACATCCGTCCTGGATCCAACGGCCCTGGTCTCGGACCCGACAGCACCCGTGCTTGACCCGACGCAGCCCGCGCTCGATCCTACCGCGCCTGTCCTCGACCCGGCGAAGCCCGCGCTCAACCCGGCAAGTGCCGTCCTTGATCCGACCAAGACGGTCCTCGATCCCGGCACCCCTCCTTCAGCGGCGACAGCACCAGCCCTCGATCCAAACGCACCGATCATCGCGCCGCCGAGCGGTCCCACGTTTACCGCGCCCACAGGGCCCGTTCTGACGCCGCAGGCGCGCCTCGGCAAATCGCCTGATCCGACCCTGCCCATCCTCGACCCCAACGCGCCTCCGCCAAATCCGGCCTCTTCCGCCCTAACCAGTCCAACGCCCACGGTGGCGCTACCCGGGACTCTCCTCGATCCCGAAGCGCCAATTGGTGAGCAAAGCATGGGACCGGCGCCGGAAGCCGAAAGGCCGATCACCGAAGAAAGCGTGCCATCCGTTCCCGCAAATGCGCCGGCGCTCCCGATTGGCGCGGCGCCGCTCCTCGACCCCGACGTCCCTGTTACCGCGCAGGCCAATCCCTTCGCCACGCCGAAAGTACCCGCCGCAACCGCGCCGGCTCCGGCCCCAGGCGCGGCGCCATTGCTCGACCCAGATGCCCCTGTTACCGCGCAGGCCAATCCCTTCGTCCCGCCGAAAGCGCCCGCCGCAGCCGCGCCGGCTCCGGTGCCGCCCCCAGGCGCGGCGCCGCTCCTCGATCCCGACGCTCCCATCACTGCGGGAAGCGGCCCAATTGCCGGACTCGCACCTGCTCCGGCGCCAACGCAAGGTCGTGCCGCCGCGCCGCGCCCAACCCGCCAACCAGCCCTTTCTGGTACGTCACGAAAGGGCAATCTGGCCGATCCGGAACTGCCCATTCAAGATCAGGAAATTTCGGGATATTTTAAATAGGCGGTCCGGAAAGACGGCATGCTGCGGGCAAAGCCGGACCTACTTTGCCCAGCCTTTATTCCTGTAAAAGTCCGATGCCGCCCGATGTAAAGGCGCGACCTCCTTAAGCCATTCGATGTGCTTCGCTGCCGGGGGGCGGATTGGCGGGTGGTTCTGGCTCCCCTCGCTCCCGGGACCGAAAAGCGCGCCCAGTACTTCCGTCACTTTCTGGTCGGGTGCGCTGCTTTGGGCAATCAAAATGGCTTGCAGGCCGAAGGTCGAGATTGCCGGCTGGGCCTCTGCATAGCTTCCGGAGGGAATTTCGTAGGCTGCGAAATCCGGCCGTTTTGAAGTGACGGTTTCGATCGTCGAGCGGTCGAGCGCGACGAGGTTAAGATCGCACTTGCTCATCAGGCCGGCTATCCCGGCATTCAGATGCCGCTCGACCGTAACATACACGTCGATGTCGCCCGCACAGATCTTATCGATCGCCCTGCCATCCTCCCCATTCTCCGAGCTTAAGGAGATGCGGGCCGCCTCGACGGCGGCGCGCATCAGCAAATAGGCGTAGTTGTTGGGTGCGCCATATCCAATTCGCCGCCCGCCCAGGTGGGTCAGTATCTTTGCTCCGATGCTGCGCCGCGCCAAGATCGTCAGCGCTTCGGAAGGAACCGCCACTACAGACCGCAATTCATCGTTCGCGCCTGTCGAACGATACCGGCTCGTACCGTTGGCGGCATGATAGAGCCAATCCGATTGTACGATCGCGAAATCGATTTTCCCGCTATCGACATCGGCGATATTCTGCGCCGAACCGTCGTTCGAAACCGTCAGGCAGCGAATCCCGGTATCTGTCGTGCGATTGACCGCTGCGCATATGGAACCGGCAAGGCCAAAATAGTATCCGAACGGTGTTCCGCCACCGACGATCATCGGCGTAGGGAGAGTCGTGTCATTTTCGCGCCCCCCGCCGGCCATGGAAACCGCGATCACCACTGCGAAAAAAACGAAGAGGGCGCGGATCATGCGGCCCGCGTCGAAGCGATGGCGGCGTCGACGGAATCACCGAGTTTCTCGACCAATTCCTCCAAATGCGTCCCTTCAACGATAAAGGGCGGCGCCAGAAGCACATGATCTCCGCGCTCTCCGTCAATTGTCCCGCCCATCGGATAACAAATCAGTCCGTGTTTCATCGCTTCCTGCTTTACCCGCGCATGCAGTTTCAGCGCGGGGTCGAAGACCTGCTTGGTGCTCCGGTCGGTGACGAATTCGATAGCTTGGAAAAGGCCCCGCCCCCGAATATCGCCCACATTGTGATGATTACCAAAGCGCGCCGTTAACGCCTCGTTCAGACGCTCGCCCATCTCATGGACGCGCGGCAGAAGGTTTTCTTCTTCGATGACCTTCTGCACCGCCAGCGCGGCCGCGCAGGCAACGGGATGCCCCATGTAGGTATGGCCGTGCTGGAAGAAACCGGATCCGTCGCGGATGGCTTCGAAAATCTTGCGGGACAGCAGCGTCGCGCCGATCGGCTGGTAGCCGGCGCCGAGCCCTTTTGCGCAGGTCAGCAAATCCGGAACGACGCCTTCCTGCTCGTAAGCATAGAGGCTTCCTGTCCGGCCCATCCCGCACATGACTTCGTCGAAAATCAACAGGACGCCGTATTGGTCGCAGATTTCGCGAACGCGCTTGAAATATCCCGGCACCGCGGTCACCGCGCCGGCGGTTGCGCCCACGACGGGTTCGGCAATGAACGCGATCACGGAGTCTTCGCCAAGCTCCCGAATCTTCGCTTCGAGTTCGTTGGCCACGCGCAGGCCGCAGGTTTCTTCGTTCTCGTCGTGGCGTTGCTCTCGGTAGGCGAAACACGGCGCAATGCTGTGCGTCTCGATCAACAAGGGTGCGAAGGGCTCCCGCCGCCACATGTTTCCGCCCGCCGCGAGCGCGCCCAGCGTATTGCCGTGGTAGCTTTGGCGCCGGGTAATGATGTGCCGGCGCTGTGGCTGGCCGATTTCCAGGAAATACTGCCGGGCCATCTTCAGCGCGGCTTCCACCGCCTCCGATCCGCCGGAGACGAAATAGACCTGGTCGAGGTCGCCGGGCGCCGACGCGATCAGTTTGTCGGCCAGCGCCTCCGCCGGCGCGGACGTAAAGAAACCCGTATGGGCGAAAGGAATGGCGTCGATCTGGTCGCGGATCGCCTGCAGGACCCTGGGATGGCTATGCCCGAGGCAGGAGACCGCAGCTCCGCCTGAGGCATCCAGATACCGCTTGCCCTCGCTATCGGTGATATAGACGCCTTCTCCACGGACCGCGACCGGCGGTTTCGCCTTGGCTTGACGGTAAAACACATGTGACATCGGTTTTCCGATCCGTTTCAGTTTCAGGATTTCGCCGCGGAGGTCAGTCGTTCGGGCTTGTCCTTTTCCCCGTTCTCCAGCGTCCAGATGACGATCGCTTTCAAGACTTTGCCTAAGCTTTCGTCGAACGCGCCGATGATCGCTTCCATCGTGTTGCTTTCGGCGACGATCTTACGTTCGAACGTCTCGGACGCGATGATTTCGCGGCGCGGCATTTTCACGAGTTTCGCGTTTATTCGAACGCGGACGGCGGGCGGCTCGCTGCTTGCGCTCATCGTCGACACATCCTGCGGCAAGCGCTCCTTGTACTCCGCCTGAAATTCCCGCAATTCCGTCTTCAAGATAAAGTCGGCTCTCAGGCCTATCTGCTCCCGCCCGACGCCGACGATTTTCCTCGAGTTCTCGAAAGATTCAACCATCAGGGTCTGCACCATCTTCGGCGCGAAGTCCGTCCATTTTGCGCGGGTGTAGTAACGCAACTCGATCGGACTGTCTTGAAGGGGAATACGCGCCGTACTCAGTCCCGCAGCCGCGATCGGCGTTTCAATCAATACCTGCCATTCCGCTCGCGGAACCTCGCCGGGAAATGTGCTCTTTGGCGTCAAAACGTAAAGCCGCGGCGGCTCTCCACCGCCCGGAATAGGTATCGAACAGCCCGCCAAAAATCCCGCAAACGCCGTCGCCAGAACTGCCTTCGGCCAAAGTCGAATATCTATTTTCATCACTTTACCTCAATGCCGCGCTGCGTTTCCCCGAACAGGAATTGGGCCGGTTTCTGCTCCAATTGTGCCGATATTCGCGACAATGCACCGACGAGAACACGCGCTTCCGAGAGCAACTGGGTGAGTTCGTAAAGGCCGGAACCCGTGAAATCTTCCACGGGAGTCCGATTTTCCTTAATAAACGCAGCGAGTTGTTCGGCCGCATCGCCAACCTGCCCGGCGGCCACGTTCAAGGTCTTAATGGCCGACTGCGTCTCGCCGCCAACGCCGTCCATCTCGCGCTGAATGGAGTCGAGCGCCTTGCTCATCCCCCCGGTAAACTCCAGGGCGCTGACCCTAAGTTCGCTCGCCAATCTCTTGACTTCAACCAGCGTGGCGCCGGCCTCGTCCGAAACGCGGCCTACACCCGCAGCGACTTCGCCGATGCTCCCCCGCACTTCACCCAATGTGCCGCTGACTTCGCCGCTGAGCGCGTCGACCTGCCGGCGCAGGTCGGAGACCAGTTCCCGCGCTTCGCGCATTGCAATTTCCGCATCCCCCGTCATCCGGTCCGTACTGCCCCGTATTTGCGTTAGGGCGGCCTTCGCTTCCGCCGCCGCCGCATGCACCTCGCCAAGCGACACGGCGCCATTCTTCATCATCGTTCGGATGTCGCCGGAGCTTTCCGAAAGCGCGCCGGTGAACCCTTCTACGTTGT
>JAYPOZ010000106.1:6058-13763 GCA_038131165.1 Rickettsiales bacterium
CTCACCAGCTCGGGACCCTGTACCATGACGACGGCGAGCAGACAGGCCTTCGCGGGGATCACCGGGTGGTCTTCGCCGCTCTTCCGCACCAGAACCCGCGCATCCTGCGTGCCGCCGGAAATCTGAACATAGGCAACGCCGGTAATGCCCTGATACTCCAAGGACGCGACCGCATCCGTCTTGATTGGAGGCTTACGCGGCACTTCGAGGGTTACCTTGATCCGTTCGACATTATCCGGATCGACCCGCATCGCCGTGACGACACCGAAAGGCACGCCTCGATAGCGGACTTGATTGCCGGGGCTCAACCCCGTGACGGACCCTTCGAAATAACTGTCGTAAGTCGCGATATCCTCGTCGAACTGAACACCCGCCATCCAGATCACGGCGATGGCACCGCCAATGAAGACGAGCAGCGTGAAGATGCCGACAAGAATGTAACTGGCGCGCGTTTCCATGAGTCTACACCGTCTCCATTCGTTCGGATTTGGCGTTCAATGCCGCCCGGGCGCGCGGGCCCTTGAAGTATTCCTGAATCCAAGGGTGCGGATCGTCCATGTGTTCGGCCATTGTCGCAACCCGGATCTTCTTTTCCACCAATACGGCAATCCTATCGCAGATCGCGGCGAGGCTATCCAAATCGTGCGTCACCATGAAAACCGTCAACCCCAAGCTCGATTGCAACTCCCGAATGAGCCGATCGAACGCAGCCGCACCGATCGGATCGAGCCCCGCGGTAGGTTCGTCGAGAAAGATAATCTCCGGATCGACCGAAAGCGCCCGCGCGAGACCGGCGCGCTTACGCATGCCGCCCGAGAGTTCCGACGGGAACTTCGGCCCGGCATTGGCCGGCAATCCCACCATCGCGATCTTGAGCGCGGCAAGTTCGTCCATGACACGTCTCGGCATTTTCAGATGCTCGCGCATCGGCACCTGGATGTTCTCGCAAACGGTGAGAGAGGAAAACAAGGCACCGTCCTGGAACAACACACCGAGCCGGGTTCGCAGCGTCTGCCGCTCGGCCTCGCTGGATCCATGCACGTCCGTGCCGAGGACGTCGATCGTCCCCCCGCGCGGCTGGTTCAGCCCGATGATCGTGCGCAGCAGGACCGACTTACCTGTCCCGGAGCCGCCGACCACGCCCAGGACCTCCCCTTTGCGGACATCGAGATCGAGGCCCTCATGGATGACCTGCGCCCCGAACTGGGTCCGCAATCCCCGCACCTTGATGACGCTCTCGTCCGCCGCATTCATCGTCTAAATTCCCAGCGCGCTGAAGAGGATTGAGAATAAGGCATCCGCGAGAATGACCAAAACGATCGATTCGACAACCGCCTTTGTGGTCATCTTGCCGACACTCTCGGCACTCCCGGTGACCCGCAACCCCTCGAAACACCCAACAATGGCGATGATATAGGCGAAAACCGGAGCTTTGACCAAACCGACCAGGAAATGCGTCAGGCTGATGACATCCTCGAGCCGGCGCAGAAATTGTCCGAAACTGATGTCGAGCGCGAGGACCGACATGAGGGCTCCCCATGAGACCGGCGACACCCGCCAAGTACACAAGCATCGGCAAAGTGATCAGCAGGGCATTGATCCGTGGCAGCACCAGGACCTCGATCGGATCGAGCCCGACGGTTTTTAGCGCGTCGACCTCCTGATTGACCTGCATTGTTCCGATCTGGGCGGTAAACGCCGACCCGGAACGTCCGGCGACGACAATTGCCGTGATCAACACCGCGATTTCCCGGGGAATACCGAAGGCCAGCCCATCGATGGTAAAAATCTCCGCACCGAACTTTCGAAGCTGTACCGCGCCTTGATAGGCAATCACGATACCGATCAGAAAATTCAGCAGCAGGACAATCGGGACCGCGTTCAGGCCGGTTTGCTCGATCTGATTGATCAGCGCCACGGGCCGGAGCCGCCGCGGGCGCGGAATGGCCGCGATCAATGTCGCAATCGTGAGGCCGAAAAAATTGACCAGCAGTTTGGCCTCGTTCAACGCCTCGAACAGAGCCCGTCCGACCCGCTCGAACATCGCCATGATGAAATGCGGCTCTTCGCTCAGCGGTTCGTGCGGTTGTTCGTCGGCCTCCTTCACGATCTCCAGCAGGGGAGAATATGCGGGATCAAGCCCGGAGAGGTCGGCCGCGATGCCGGCCGCCATCCATGACTGCAGGGTCCGGCGCAGAATCCACGCCCCGGCCGTATCGAGCGCGGTCAATGCAGCGACGTCGAAACGCGCGGATCTGGCACCGCCGAGATCGAGCGCCAATACCAGCGCATCGAGTTCTCCCGCATGTTCGACCGTCCACGCGCCCCCGGCGCGCGCCGTGAGCGTTGTCCCGCTGATCGAGGTTTCGAGCCAACAACCTCGTTCTTCCACGCCTGTTTCTCCCCGCAAGAGATTCGCGAACGTGACGAAACACAGCCCCCTATCGTCCGCACCGAATAGCACGAAGCCACTGATGCCGAAAGCGTTGCCACGTTGCAGGAGGAACATCCGGCGGTTAGATTGCCGCCTGTGGCACCGGGCGAGACGTGTGGACAAGCGAGGATTAAATGCGAGTTTCCGAAATCCTGACGGCCCGGCCGGGAGATTCGAACCGGCTCGCCGAACGACTTTTGCGCCGATGTATTGGATTGCACGAACCGTGGCCGGTTCCGCCACACGCCTGTTTTGGGCAAGGAAAAGCCTCATGGCCCCGTCGGCACTAGGGAC
This sequence comes from Rickettsiales bacterium, assembly GCA_038131165.1. Lineage (GTDB taxonomy): Bacteria > Pseudomonadota > Alphaproteobacteria > UBA8366 > UBA8366 > UBA6544. The sequence continues at coordinate 8,787 of JAYPOZ010000106.1, forward strand.
ATCTTCCAGAAATTAACGGATGCCTCGGCCCTGGACCGAGGCAACTCTATTCCGCCGGTTTGAGCTGGCATTAACAGCGCGAGAGCACAATGGACCTGAAAGATCACATTCGAAGCATCCCGGATTTCCCGCTGCCCGGTATTTTGTTCTACGACATTTCTACCATGCTCGCACATCCGGGCGCCTGGCGGCATTGCGTCGACAAACTGGCCGCCGATGTCGCGCCCCATAAGCCGGATCTGCTTCTGGGCATCGAATCGCGCGGTTTCCTGACGGCCGCGCCGCTCGCGCTCGAACTTGGCTGCGGTTTCGCGATGATCCGCAAGAAGGGAAAACTGCCCGGCGCCACCATCGCTCATACCTACGATCTGGAATACGGCACCGACACGATCGAAATTCAGGCGGATGCGATCGCTCCCGGACAGCGCGTTGTCATCATGGACGATCTCTTGGCGACCGGCGGGACAGCCTCCGCGGCGGCCACCCTGATCCGGGAGGTCGGCGGCATAGTGGCGGCCGCGAGCTTCATCGTCGAGCTCACCTTCCTGCCCGGACGGGCACGGCTGGAAGCCTTGAACGTCCCCGCGTCCACGGTCGTCGCCTACGACGACTGACCGGGTTCATTGCAAATAATTCACAATTCGGTTAATGTAAAATCGAGCGCATTGGGGGATGCGCGAGAGACCAAAGACGTTTGGCAAACAGGTGAAGGGGGAGGTCACCATGTTTCGCGCCGCGGAAGCGCTGACTCTATTTCCTACACATGTATGGGTGTTCGATCTCGAAGCCGACGAATTCGAACCGATAAACACGCGCATCATGGAGCAGGTGACGGAACGGCTCCCCGATATCGCCGAGCTTTCCCAAACCTACGCGCTTCAAAGCGAAACAAATATTCATAAAGATGATTATTTATCCATACTAAATAAATACATTCTAACTGCAGGAAAAAACATATGCGACGGCCTTAAACTGCAATGTAATGACTTAACAATTACTGGATGCTGGTTAAATATAGGAAAACCGGGATGCGTTCACAAAGAACACAGTCATCCTAATAACTTCCTAAGTGCCGTGTATTACGTGAATGCCGACCCTGGCGCCAATTCGATTACTTTCTCCGACCCCCGCCCTCAGGCCAGCGTGATCCTTCCGAAAATGGACCGGCCGGCGGCGTCGCTCGCGAACAGCGTTACACTTGAGACCACGCCCGGTCGATTGTTGGTCTTCCCCGCTTGGCTCCGCCATTCGGTCCGCGAAAACGAAAGCGCCGAACTTCGGGTCAGCATCGCCTACAACATGCTGGTGGATACGAGTTTCGACGAGCTTGCCGCCCCGCTGTTCCGCGGCGATTTCAGCCTGACGAAGGAAGACGCCTAGGCTTTGCTTTTCCTGACTTGTTCGTAGACCAGGACCGCCGCCGCGAAATCCTCCAGCGACGCTCCCACGGATTTGAACAAGGTGATCTCCTCGTCCGAACGTCGGCCGGGATGCGCGCCCTGGACAAGACCGTACAGGTCAACGATCTCCTCGAGCTTGAGGACGCCCGACGCCAAGGGCTGCGTCAGGTCTCCCGCCGCTTTCGGGGCGCCGCCCAACGTGTCGCAAAAAACGCTCGCGCGCCGGATGGCCGCATCGTCTGTCTCCCGCACTTCCGGTCGATAACCGCCCACGAGATCGAGATGCGCGCCCGGTTGCAGCCAGTCGCCGCGCACCAGGGGGTCCGGCGAAAAGGTCGCGCAGGATACCGCATCCGCTGCGCGCACCGCCGCCTCGATATCCGTGACCGCTTCCGCTTCCAGGCCGAGATCGCCGGCGGCGGCGGCAAGGCGCCGCGCCTTGGCTTCATTCCGGCCCCACACGATAGTCTTGGCGATCGGACGCACGGCGCGATAGGCAAGCAGCAGGTTCCAGGCAACCCGCCCGGTGCCCACCACCAGATGCGTGGCAGTGTCCTTTCGCGCCAGATAATCCGCCGCCAGCGCCGAGGTCGCCGCCGTCCGCCGCGCCGTCACTTCGCCGCCGTCGATTTGCGCCAGCGCCTCGCCGGTCTTACCGTCGAACAGGATTACGATTCCGTTCACCGCCGGCATGTCCCGGGCAGCGTTTCCGGGAAACATATTGACCAGTTTCACGCAGACATACTCGCCCGCGCGCCAGGCCGGCATCATCATGATCTTGCCTTCCGGCTCGCCCGGCACTTCGACGTAATGTTGATGCTTCGCGGGCGATTCGATGCCGCCCCGGAAGGCTGCCCTGATCGCCTCGACCAGCGCCGTCCACTCCAACCGTTCCCGCGTCTCCTCTTCGCCGACAACAATCATCTCGATGACCTTTCACTTGGGCTGACGCAGCCCGTCGAATTCTATAAAGTCCCGTCACAATACATATACGATCGTGAAGACTCGGGACAGGGAGCCGCCGCGCATATGACGCTATCGCCTTACTATTCACATGCGGAAGGCCGCGAATCCGCCTTCACGGTAAACCCGCCCCGGATCAAGTTCGGCCCGGGCTCGCTGCGCGAGGTCGGCCACGACGCCAAGGCCCTCGGCATGTCGCGGGTGGCGCTGTATACCGACAAGACCGTCGCGCGGCTCGATTCCGTTGCAACGGTCAAGGCCGCGCTGACCGCCGCCGGCATCGACGTCGCCGTCTTCGACGAAGTCGAGGTAGAGCCCACCGACAAATCCTTCAAGGCCTGCATCGAGTTCGCGCGCGCCGGCGCCTTCGACGGCTTCTTCTCCGTCGGCGGCGGCTCCAGCATGGACACGGCCAAGGCGGCAAACCTGTACACGACATATCCGCCCGCCGACTTCCTCGATTACGTCAATGCGCCCATCGGCAAGGCGCTTCCGGTACCCGGCCCCTTGAAGCCCCATATCGCCTGCCCGACCACTTTCGGCACCGCGAGCGAATGCACCGCCGTCGCGATCTTCGACCTCTTGGAGATGGCGGTGAAGACAGGCATCTCGAATGCCCATCTCCGGCCGGCCCTCGGTGTCCTCGACCCCGACACCCTGGCAACGCTGCCGGGTGAGGTGATTGCCGCCAACGGCTTCGACGTCTTCACCCACGCCTGCGAATCCTATACGGCCATTCCCTACACCAGCCGCGCCCGGCCGGATGCCCCCTCGGCGCGACCTGTCTATCAGGGCGCCAATCCCTATAGCGACCTGTCAACTCTCGAGGCGATCCGGCTGATCGGCGGTAATCTGGTCGAGGCCGTGAAGCAACCGGGCGCTTCTCAATTCCGCGAAAAGCTGATGTTCGCGGGGATGCTGGCCGGCATCGGTTTCGGCAATTCGGGCGTCCATATCCCGCACGCCATGGCCTACGCGGTGGCCGGATTGGTCCGCGATTATTATCCGCGGGGCTGGGAATCGAATCACCCGATGGTACCGCACGGCACCTCGGTCATCGTCAACGCGCCGGCGGCTTTCCGCTTCACCGGACCCGCCTGCCCGGAGCGCCACCTCACCGCCGCCGAAGCGATGGGCGCGGACATACGCGGCGCGGAGGCCGCGGAGGGCGGCGATCTCCTCGCCGACCGGATCATCGAAATGATGAAGGAGACAGGATTGCCGAACGGCATCGGCGGGGTCGGATACGGCGAGGAGGACATTCCAAGCCTCGTGAAAGGCACCCTGCCCCAGCAGCGCCTTCTGGTCATGTCGCCCACCCCTGTCGGTGAGGCGGAACTCACTCAATTGTTCAAAGATGCAATGCGGTATTGGTGATGGCGATGTCCCGGATGACGAACGAGGTTCTCGAGCGCTTAAAGGAAGCCGTCGGCCCCGCCGGCTATTTGGAGGCGCCGTCGGATACGGCGGCTTATGCGGTCGACGCGCGGGAACTCTACCATGGCAAGACGCCGCTGGTGCTGCGGCCGAGCGACACTCGGGAAGTGGCCGCCGTCGTCCGCATTTGCGCAGAGGCCGGTATCGCCCTCACGCCGCAAGGCGGCAATACCGGCTATTGCGGCGGCGCCACCCCGGACGAGACCGGAGAGCAGATCGTCCTCTCCCTCGCGCGGATGAACAGAATTCGTCATGTCGACCCGCATAACTATACGATCACCGCGGAGGCCGGCTGCATCCTTGTGGCCCTGCAGCAGGCCGCCGAAGAGGCCGACCGATTGTTCCCGCTCAGCCTTGGGGCGGAGGGCAGCTGCCAGATCGGCGGCAATCTTTCGACCAATGCGGGCGGCGTCGCGGTCCTGCGCTACGGCAACACGCGGGACCTCGTGCTCGGCCTCGAAGTCGTGCTGCCGGACGGCTCCGTCTGGGACGGGCTTCGCCGCCTGCGCAAGGACAATACCGGCTACGACCTCAAGCAGCTCTTTCTCGGCGCGGAGGGCACGCTCGGGATCGTCACCGCCGTCGTCCTCAAGCTCTTCCCGCGCCCGCAGGAGACCGCGACCAGCTTCGTCGCCCTGCCCAGCGCCGGCGCGGCGCTCCAGCTTCTCTCCCGGATGCGATCCGCGACCAGCGACAGCGTGACCTCCTTCGAATACGTGCACCGCAAATGCATCGATCTCGTCCTGGCGCATGTTGAGGTCACGAGCGATCCCTTCGACGAGACCTACCAACATTACGCCCTGATCGAATGCAGCGCCGGGCGAAAGGATTCCGGGCTCGCCGTACTGGTCGAAGAGGCGCTCGGCGAGGCTTTCGAGGCCGAGGAGATTTCGAACGCGGTCATCGCGTCCAGCGGGCAGCAGGCGGCGGCGCTCTGGCGGCTGCGGGAGACCATACCGGAAGCGCAGAAACTCGCAGGTGCCGGGCTAAAGCACGATATTTCGGTGCCGCTTACCAACGTGCCGGTATTTCTGGAGCGCGCCACCGCCACGGCCGAGCGCATGATCCCCGGGGTCCGGGTGATCCCGTTCGGCCATATGGGCGACGGCAACATTCATTTCAACCTCAGCCGCCCGCCCGGAAGCGACGGTCGGGAGATGATGGCGAAAGCGCACGA
>JAYPOZ010000107.1:0-13081 GCA_038131165.1 Rickettsiales bacterium
AGGCCGCCGCAAAGCGCCAGGGTGCGCAGGACATCCCAATGAAAGCGGAACATCGCCACCGCCGCGACGCAAGTGGGGGCGATCGCTTTCAGGTTCGCGGTCTCGGCGACGGGCAGCGGCAATGTCAGCCCGCCCCACGGCAACTCACCGACCTCTCCGAAGGCGACCCGCAGGCCGAACCAGACGGCGAGGTTCAGGATCACGCCGACGACGGCAGCGGTAATGCCGGAGAGGGCGGCACCGAGGTGCAGATTGTCGCGGAGCCGCTCGATATAAGGAGCGCCGAGGAAAATCCACAGGAAACAGGGCGCGAAGGTCACCCAGACCGTGACCACGGAACCCAGGACGCCGGCGACCAGCGGATCGACCCCGACCGCGTAGCGATAGGCCCCGAGAAATCCGACGAATTGGGTGACCATGATCAGCGGGCCCGGCGTCGTCTCGGCAAGCCCCAATCCGTCGAGCATTTCCGGGCCGCTCAGCCAGTTGTAGGTCTCGACCGCCTGCTGCGCCATATAGGCGAGAACCGCGTAAGCGCCGCCGAAGGTCACGACCGCGAGTTTGCTGAAGAACGCCGCCTCCTGGGCGAATACATTGCCCGGCCCCAGCACGGCAAACAGCGCCGCCACGGGACCGCCCCACAGCGCGCCGAAAATAATCAGCAGCCAGATCGAACGCCGTGTCGACGGTGCGGCATGACCGAGCTCGCCGCGGGCCGCCATTGCGTCGACGACGCTGGCGCCGCCGTCCTCCGCCGCCGCTTGTCCCTTGAGGACGACGAACAGGTCGGGCCGCGCCATTCCGCCGATCCAACCGACCAGCGCCGCGCTTGCGATGATCAGCGGAAAGGGAACGCCGAACAGGAAGATCGCGACGAAACCGGCGCCGGCGATGACATACATCGGCGCCGTCTGGAGCGCCCGCTTGCCGATGCGCAGCACCGCCTCGACGACGACGATCATCACCGCCGCCTTGACCCCGACGAAAGCCGCCGCCACGAGAGGAATCTGGGCGTACAACGCATAGGCGATGCTTAAGGCCAGCATGACAACGGCGCCCGGCAGGACGAACAGAAGCCCGGCGACCAACCCGCCCACCGTCCTGTTCAACAACCATCCGATATAAGTGGCCAATTGCTGAGCTTCCGGCCCCGGCAACAGCATGCAGTAATTCAAGGCGTGCAAGAATCGGGACTCGTCGATCCAGCGCCGGTCCTCGACCAGCATCTTGTGCATCAGGGCGATCTGCCCCGCCGGGCCGCCGAAACTCAGAAGGCCGATCTTGAGCCAGACCGCGAAGGCCTGGCCCTGCGTCGGCGCCGGCCGATCGAGACCGCGCTCCGTCGCCTGTCCCTGTTCGGCGGTCATCGGATCACCGCCAACGGCCAATTATGTGTCTCCGCTGTCGCCTTTCGGCTCCAGGCATAGAGCGCGTCATAGAGCACCATGCCCTGCGCCAGCGCCGCGTGATCGTCGTCGTTCGCCGCCGAAATGCCGAGCGACATCGCGAGCAGCCCGGCGGCTTCGGGCGCCAGATCGAGACGGTCCGTATCCGCTCCCCGTACGATCTCCGCGACACGGCGCAGCGCCGTATCCCGCACGTCGAAGCGGTCGAGGAAAACGTCAAAACTGCATTTCTCCCCTTCGTGACCGAAAGCGGTCTCCGGAATATCGAACGGCACGGCATCCAGTTCCAAGGCACTCTCCTTTACCCAATCCGCCTCAGCATAAAGGATCTCGGCGGCGGGATCGACAAACCGCTTGATGAACCACGGGCACGCGAGGCGGTCGACTTTCGGCCGCTGCCGCGTGATCCAGCGTGTGCCGCCCTCGAAATATCCAGGGAGACCTTCCGACTTCAGAATCGTCATCCCGCCGGCCTCGATATAACCCTCGATTCCGCCCGCGAGTTTGCGGGCATTGATCCCGCTGGCGCGCAGGCGGGCGGCGGCACTTTCACTGACCTGATGGCCGTGCACGCAGCAGACGACCACTTCCTCCGCCGGCGCTAAGTCCGCCCGCCAGTCGTCGACCGCCTGATGATGGCGCCATTTCGACCCCGGGATCATGCGCTCGGCGGCGTCGAACACCTCCCGGCGCCGCGTATCCAAAATTCGGGGCGCGTTCGGCGTGCCTACCCTATCGACGAGTTCAGCAGCGGTGATGGAGACGGGAACCAATGACATTTCTAATTTCCTTAACAGGCAAATATTGCGGAAACATGTCTGAATACCGGCCTATATGGAACCGAATCATTCTGCTATAGCCATTAAAATAATTAATGCCTTGGCAGCGATGCATCTTCCCTCGACGCAATCACTCCGCATCTTCGAGACGGCGGCCCGCCAGCTGAATTTTACGCGAACGGCGGAAGAGCTGAATCTGACCCAAGGGGCGGTCAGCCACCAGATGCGGGAGCTTGAATCGCTACTCGGCGCCAAGCTGTTCGAGCGCCAGGCGCGCGGCCTGACCCTCACGAACGCGGGCGCCGCCTACCTGCCTTTCGTGCGCGAAGCGCTGGAGCGGCTGCGCACCGGGGGCGCCGCGCTGTCCCGCGAGAGCCGGGAGAATATCCTGACCGTGACCATGTCGCCGAACTTCGCCAACAAGTGGCTGGTGCCGAGACTTGGCGATTTCGCCGAAACCCATCCCGAAATCGACCTGCGGATCAGCGCCGCGCGCCGTCACGTGGATTTCGCGGCGGACGGCATCGACCTCGGCATCCGGCACGGCGCAGGAGACTGGCCACATCTGCATGTCAGCCGGCTTTGCCCCGAATGGTTCTATCCGGTCTGCAGCCCGGCCTATGCCGAAGCGCATTCGCTCTCGGCGCCGGTCGGCCTTCGCGGCGTTCGGCTTCTGCACGACCAGAACCGGGCGCGGTGGCGGGAATGGCTGGCGGCCTTCGGCGTCGAGGCCGCGCCCTCCGAACAAGGGCCGATCTTCTCCGATACCAGTCTCGCCATCGACGCCGCCGTTGCAGGCCAAGGCGTGGCGCTCGCGCGGAGCGCGCTGGCGGCGCTGGACATCAAGGCAGGGCGTCTGATCCGTCCGATGGCTGAATCCGTACCCGCTCCCTTCGCCTATTGGATTGTCTGCCCGCGCGCGACTGCCGAAAGGCCGACCATCGTCGCGTTACGCAACTGGCTGCTGACGGAAGCGGAGCGCGACCGGAAGCCCGGATAGAGGCTCTAAGCCGCGTCGACCGCGCTCAATCCCGCGACATAGCCCCAGGTAAGGCACGGTCCCAACGTGGTGCCGGCGCCCACGCCTTTCGAGCCGAAGCAATTCGCCATCACATTCCCCGCAGCATAGAGGCCACGGATCGCGCTGCCGTCCTCCCGCAGCACCTGCGCCTTCTCGTTGGTGCGCGGCCCGCCTTTGGTGCCAAGGAAACTCGCCTTGAACGGCATCGCATAGAAGGGCGGCTGTTCGATGGTGCCGAGCGTCGGGTTGGGGAGATGCGACGGGTCGCCGCCGCGCTTGCGGTCCCATACATTGGCGCCGCGACCGAAGTCCTCGTCGACGCCGGCGCGGACGAATGCGCTGAACCGTGCCGCCGTTTCCGCCAGTCCCGCCGGGTCGACATCGATCTGCGCCGCCAGCGCCGCCAGCGTATCGGCCCGGAAATGATTCCCCTCGATGCCCTTGTTCGGCAACGCGTGGGGATATTTCGCGGCGAACTGGCCGTCATAGATTCGCCAGGCCGGCAGATGCAGCGGCGCGCCGGTCTCGGGGTCGCGCTCGGCGAAGGCGAGGCCCACGTTCATCTGCTTCTCGTTGACGAAGCGCTTGCCGTGCCGGTTGACGATCATCGAATGCGGCAGGAAATAGTCGGCCGCCGGCTGCCCCTGCAGGCGGCCTTCATACAGCACCGGCGTCGTGCCCATGATCAACGCCTGATCCATGCGGTCGAGCTGCGCCCCAACCTCGGCCGCCATGCGCTGCCCGTCGCCCGTATTGGTCGACGGGCTCGCCGTCCATTCGACCGGCCCCGGAAAATACTCGGCCATCATCTGCGGATTCCATTCGAACCCGCCGCTGGCCAGGATGACGCCTCGGGACGCCTCGACCGAGACCGTGGTCCCGTCGCGCGCGACCTCGATACCGGTCACGGCGCCGTCCGCCTGCAGCAGGCGCTGTGCCGCCGCGCCGGTCCAGATTTCGACCCCCGCGTCGAGACAGCCTTTCAGCAAACCGATGCTGAGCGCATTGCCGCGCGTCCGCTTGCGCCGCAGCGTCCGCCAGAGCAGCCGAGGCGCATATCGCATGGCCCATTTCTTCGGATTGGCGAAAAAATACGTATCGACGATCTCTTCGTAGTTCAGCCAGAGCGACAGCGTCGGCTTTCGGACCCTGTCCTGCCACGCACCGAGAATGCCGAGCGGCAGCGGTGCCGGGGAGACATTGCGGCCCTTCTCCAGCCCGCCTTCCGCCTCGGCATAGGGGTCGGGTTCGTTGTTCGGGGTGAACCGGGTCGGGCTATGCCGTTCGACGAATTGCAGCATCTCCGGCGCCCGGTCGACGAAGGTCGCCCAGAGCGGCTCCTCCGTATTGTGCCAGCCCTCGGGCGAGACCGCGCGGATGTAGTCGAGAACCGCTTCGCGCGAATCCTCGATCCCCATTTTCACCGCGTAATGATTGCGGGGAACCCAGATGCAGCCGCCCGACATCGCCGTCGTGCCGCCGACGACATCGGCCTTCTCCAGCACCAGCACCCGCGCGCCCTTGACCGATGCGGCGAGGGCCGCGCTCAGCCCGGCCGCACCGGTGCCGACGACCACGACGTCGAAAACGACATCAGATTGGTCCGCCACAGCTAACCTCCCCCATGCACCAGATATCCCTACACTCTTCCCTCACCTTTCCCTCGCCCCGGCCCTCCCCCGCAAGCGGCGGCAGGGTGAGCGCCCTTCCGCGCCGCTCGACGGCCGGCCGGTCACGACGAGGGAACGAGGCCGCGCTCGTGCCCGAAACGCTCGACCAGAACCTCCGGCAATTCCTTGTCGGCACTCGCCACCCAGGCGCCCGGACGGGTTCGGTAGGCGCCGTGCTTGTAGGGTGCTTCCGGCTCTTTCCCGTCCGCCGCCAAACGCGTGGCCCCTTCCATCAGCAGGCGCCGGAAATGCACGATCGCCGCGTCGGTCGCGGTCAGCGTCTCGCGGGTGCGGTCGGCGATCAGGCCCTGGCTCTGCTGGATCATGATGTCCTGCTCGGCGGTCCCCTTAACGCCCGTATAGGTCTCGCGCTTCTGGACACCGCGATCGAGCTGATAGCCGTTCGCCCGGTTGCGGACCGGCATATAATCGGGCCCGGTCTTCGCGATCACGCCGTGCCCCTCGCGGAGCTTTTCGCGCTCCGCCGCGTGCAGGTCGCGCTCCGGATTCCAGGCATAGCAATACATCCAGCAGGAATGGTCGTCGATCGGGACCAGGGTGAGCCCGTAATAGGTCTCGCCCGGAACGGTCGCGGGCCCGGTGCCGTGCGAGGGCAGCATGAACTGGGTCATGCGCCAATAGAGCTTGTCCGCGTCGTCCGTCGCCCGCGCGCCACCGGCGACGAACCCGACGTCGTGGTCCAGCAGATCGAATTTGGGACGGCCGTCGCGGCGCATCCATTCGAGATGCCGGTTCGGCGAATTGACGTCGCGGTTCTCGGTCGTCTCCACATGGGGGGCCGGCATGTGCAGGAAAGAGAAATGCGAGGTGTCCAGGTCACCCTCCATGGCCTGCACCCAATTGCATTCCATCAGCTGCTTCATCACGTAGCGCTTGGCGTCGGAGACCAGACCGAATTCGAGCTGCGGGACCTCCGGCAGATCGTCCGCCGCCGGGCCCATATAGGCCCAGACGACCGCGCCGTATTCCCGGGTCGGATAGGCCTTGATCCGGACGGTCTCGTGATGGCGCACGCCGGGCGGCACGTTCGGCAGGTCCAGCGCCGTGCCGGTCACGTCGAATTTCCAGCCGTGATAGACGCAGCGCAGCCCGCATTCCTCGTTGCGGCCGAAAAACATATCCGCGCCCCGGTGCGGACAGCGGTTGTCGACGAGGCCGACCCGGCCCTGCGAGTCGCGGAACGCCACAAGTTCCTCGCCCATGACGGTGACGCGGATCGGCGAGCCGTCGCGCTCGGGCAATTCTTCCGAGAGCGCGACCGGCTGCCAGAAGCGGCGGAAATACTGCCCCATCGGAGTCTCGGATCCCGTCAGCGTCAACAGGTCGTTCTCCTCCGCTGTCAGCATCTGCCCTACTCCGCCGCGACGACGCGGCCGCGTTCGTGGCCGAAGCGTTCCAGCAGAACCTCCTCGAACTCCATGCCCTCCGACGCGAACCAGCTGCCGGGTCGCGTGGTATAGGATTCGTGCCGCCAGGGCGCTTCCGGCTCGACGTCCTGCTCGGCCAAGGCCCGCGCGCCCTCCATGACGACGCGGCGAAAGCGGACGATCGCCGCATCTGTTGCGGTCAGGGTTTCCCGCGTGCGGTCGGCGATCGGTCCCTGGCTCTGCTGGATCATGATGTCCTGTTCGGCGAAGCCTTTGACGCCGGTATAGCTGACATGCTTCTGCGCCTCGCGGTCGATCTCGAAACCGTTCGAAAGGTTGCGCACCGGCACATAGTCGGGTCCGACCTCGGCAAAGATCGCATGGCCTTGGTTGGCCAGCTTGGCGCGCTCCGCCTCGCCAAGCGGCCGTTCCGGATTCCAGGCATAGACGTACATCCAGCAGGAAGTGTCGGTCACGGGCACCAGCGTGAAGCCGAAATAGGTTTCGCCTGGCATCGTCGAGGGGCCGGTGCCGTTTGCGGGCAGGGTGTACTGCGTCATCCGCCAGTAGATCTCGTTCTCTTCATCGGTCGTGCGGGCGCCGCCGACGACAAAGCCGACGTCGTGCTCCAGGATCGAGAATTTCGGCATCGGGTCGCGTCGAATCCAGTGCGTCCGCCGCGCATCGGCCGGCGAATTCGGGTCGTCGCCGGTCGGCACGCTCGGCGCCGGCATGTGCAGGAAGGAAAAATGCGACGTGTCGAGATCGCCCTCCATGCACTGCGCCCAGTTGCATTCCATGAGCTGTTTGGAGACGTAGCGGTGGGCATCGCCGACAAGGCCGAATTCGAGCTGCGGTACCTCGGGCAGTTCCGGCATCTCCGGGCCGATATAGGCCCAGACGATTTCGCCGTACTCGCGCGTCGGATAGGCCTTGATCCGGACGGTCTCGTGATGGCGCACGCCCGGCGGCACGTTGGGCAGATCGACCGCCTTGCCTTCCACGTCGAACTTCCAGCCGTGATAGACGCAGCGCAGCCCGCATTCCTCGTTGCGGCCGTAGAACATATCCGCCCCCCGGTGCGGGCAGAGCGTGTCGATCAACCCGACCCGGCCTTGCGAGTCGCGGAAGGCCACCAGTTCCTCGCCCATCACGGTCACCCGGATCGGCGGGCCGTCGCGCTCGGGCAATTCCCTCGACAAGGCCACCGGCTGCCAGAAGCGCCGGAAATACTGCCCCATCGGGGTCTCGGCCCCGGTCTGGGTCAGCAGGTCGTTCTCTTCCGCCGTCAACATCTTCGCTTGCTCCCCGCTAAGTTCTACAAGAACCAGTATGCCCTAAAATTCCTCCAGCAACCGGCCCCTGCCGAAAAATTTATCCTCGACCCCCGCCCCCCGCAGCGCGTGCCAGATCAACGCGACGTTGATCGCGATCATCGGCTTGCCGAGCTGATGCTCCAGCGCCGGGAACAGGTCGATGGTGCTGAGGTTGGTGCCGACCTGCACGATGGCGTCGACATCGTCGCCGTCGAGCTCGTTGACCACCACGTCCAGCACCCGCTCGCGCGGCGTATTGGCGATGCCGTGGGCGCTGCCGCATTTGAGCCCGTGCAGGCGTTTGATCTCGTAGCCCGATTCGCCGAAGAAGGTGCGGACCTGATCGTCGGCGACGGGCTGGTAGGGGGTCAAGACGGCGATGGTCTTGATCCCGAACGCGTCGAGCGCGGCGGCGGCGGCGTCGGCCCCGGTCGACAGCCCCATGTCGGGTCCGATGATCTCTCGAATGCGGGCCTGAAACGCGTCGTTCCCCGCACGCCCGCCCCAGAAGGTCTCCGCCGACATGCCCATCATCGCGTGCGTGATCTCCGCGGTGACCAGGTCGCGCATCGCCAGCGGGATGGTGTCCTGGATGGCCTCGACGAAGCGCAGGAACCCGGCGTCGTCGGAAAGATCGCGGACCTCGATGTAGAACCGGCCGAAATGCCAGGTGACCCCTTCGGGCAGTACCCTTTGGCAGTCGTACTCGACGGCGATGTTGGTCGAGGGAATTGCGATCCCGATCCGGGCGCGCTCGCCGATCCAGCGTTCTTCGCTCATTTTCATACCCCTTGCCGCTCTGCTCGCCTATTCTCTCCCGCGAGAGCGAACCTGCCAATGGGAGAGAATGCCGCGCCATGAGCGATCTTGTCATCAATCTCGAAGACCTCCGCCGAATGACGGCACGCATCCTGACCGCGCACGACACCAGCGCGGAGAACGCCGCCCAAGTCGCCGCGGGCCTGGCGCTCGCCGAGGCCGACGGGCAGAAGGGCCACGGCGCCTCCCGCATTCCCTCTTACGCCGCGCAATCGAAATCGGGCAAGGTCGACGGCCATGCCCGCCCCGTGGCCGAGCAGGTTGGCGCCGCCGCGATCCGAATCGACGCCAAGAGCGGCTTCGCCCTCCCCGCGCTCAACCTCGCCGTCGAACGGCTCCGGGCTCTGGCGCCGCAAACCGGCATTGCCGCCGCCGCCATCGCCAACTCGCATCACTCGGGCGTCGCCGGCCACCCGGTGGAGGCGCTCGCGAGGGCCGGCCTCGTCGCTCTCAGTTTCGGCAACACGCCGCACGCGATCGCCCCCTGGGGCGGCACCCGCCCGCTGTTCGGCACCAATCCCCTGGCCTTCGCCGCCCCCCGCCGGGACGCGCCGCCGCTGGTCATCGACATGAGTCTCTCGAAGGTCGCGCGCGGCCGGATCAACGCGGCGGCCCAGAAGGGCGAGCCGATCCCCGAAGGCTGGGCGGTCGACGCCGCAGGCCGGCCAACCACCGATCCCGAGGCCGCGCTCGGCGGCGCGATGCTGGCGATGGGCGACGCCAAGGGCGCGCAGCTGGCGCTGATGGTGGAAATCTTCGCGGCGGCGTTGACGGCCTCCCGGTTCGGATTCGAAGCGAGCTCTTTTTTCGACGGCGAGGGCGCGCCGCCTCATGTCGGCCAGTTCCTGATCGCCATCGATCCGGGGCCGTTTTCGGCGGGCGGATTCGGCGCCCGGCTCGACACGCTCGCCGCCGCGATCACCGATCAGCCGGGCGCGCGCTTGCCCGGTCTGCGCCGATACGACCTGCGGGAGGCGGCCGAGCGCGACGGCGTCACGATCCCGCAAGCGCTTGCCTCCGCGCTACGAGACATGCCGGGGGGCGCGACCTAGTTCATTAGCAGGAAATTATTCAATTCGAGGGAAGAGATCATGAAGTCAACGATCTACGCAGGCGCCGCCAATTGGACCGCCGCCGACAAGAAAGACCATCGTTTCGGCCTCTTCCGTCTAAAGGCGGGCAGCGAAGATTGGGAGAACATCACCGACGGCGGGTTGCCCGACAAATGCGAGGTCCGCGCCATCGTCGTCGACCCGCAGAACACCGACCGCGTCTATATCGGGACCCAGGCCGGCCCCTACCGCAGCGAGGACGGCGGCGACAGCTGGACCGCGCTCACCCTGCCGAGCGACAACACGGTCACCTGGTCGCTGCTGCTGCACCCGCGCGACGCCAATATCATCTACGCGGGGACCCAGGATCAGGGCGTCTTCCGCACCGAGAACGGCGGCAAGAGCTGGACCCAGTTGGAGGTGCCGGAACCCGCCGGCCTCTGCCGCATGGGATTTCCCAGCCGCACCGTGCGCATGTGCCTGGACCCGAGCAATCCGGACGAGGTCTATGCCGGCGTCGAAGTGGGCGGACTTGTGCGCAGCCTCGACGGCGGCGACACCTGGGAGGATATCGGCGGCGGCCTGATGGACCTTGCGAAGCAGGAGCACCTCAAAAGCCAGATCGGCAGCGATACCAAGACCGAAGGTATGATGGACACCCACGCGACGACGATCAGCGCCAAACGCCCGGGCACGCTCATTCACGCGACCCGGATGGGCCTGTTCCGCAGCGACGACAAGGGCGAGACCTGGGCCGAAATGGGCATCGGCAAGCATTCCCCGCTGACCTACGCCCGCGACGTGCAGGTCTCGGTCCACGACCCGGACACGCTCTACGCGGCGCTCAGCGTCGCCGCCGTCAGCGACGCAGGGTCGCTCTACAAAAGCACGGATTTCGGGGAGACCTGGGCCCGGTTCGATCACGACACCTCGGTCGACAGCACGATGATGCATATCGGCCAGAGCGCCGCGAGTCCCGACCGCGTCTTCGCGGGAGCCCGTCGCGGCCAGGTCTTCGGCACCGAGGACGGCGGCCGGACCTGGACCCAGATGGACCTGCCGGGCGGCGTGCAGGGAGTCTACGCGGTCGCCTGCGCATAACGGCCCTCACCCTCCCGCAAGCGGGAGAAGGCCAGGGTGAGGGCAACCGCTATCGCGGCCAGGTCCGCAAGCCGATGAGCCCACCGTCGACCGGCAGGTTGACGGCGGTCACCCAGCGCGCCTCGTCGGAGAGCAGATAGACCGCCGCGTGGCCGATGTCCCAGCCGGTGCCCTTGGTCTGCATCGGCACCATGTCCACGCGGCGCTGCAGCGCCTCTGCGCCGAGATGCGCGACCATCGGCGTCTCGACCGTGCCGACGATGATGCAATTGCAGCGGATGTTCTGGGTGGCGAAATTGGCCGCCGTCGAATGGGTGAGACCGTGCAGCGCCGCCTTCGCCGTCGCATAGGCGGCGGAGCCCTGATCGGCGATCATGCCGGCGGCCCCCACGATCGAGGAAATATTGATGATCGAGCCGCCGCCGGCGCGCAGCATCGCCGGAATGGCGGCCTTGGTGCCCTGCATCGCGGTCTTGAGATTGACCCGCACCACCCGGTCCCAGTCTTCCTCGGCGATCTCGACCACCGTGCCGGGACTGCCGCCGCCGACATTGTTCACCAAACCCGTGACCTTGCCGTAGCGTTCCTCCGCCGCGGCGACCATGGCATGGGCATCCGCTTCCCGACTGACGTCGCCGCAGAACACCATGGCGTCGCCGCCCTCGGCCTCGATCTCCGCGCGCAGCTCCTCGGCCCGCTCCGGCGTCCGGTTGACCAGCACTACCTTGGCCCCTTCGCGCGCCGAGAGCACCGCCATCGCCTTGCCGGTCCCCACGCCTTCGCCCCGCGAGGCCGCCCCCGCGATGATGATCACCTTGCCGTCCAGCCGTCCGGTCATGATTCACGTCTCCCGTTTTGTCACTCCCGCGAAAGCGGGAATCCATATTTCATCGATACCTGCTGGATTCCCGAAGCCTGCCCTCGCGGACGCGGGGGCGGGAATGACAGCCAGGACTAACTTTCGTACTCGCCAACCAGCCTTGCCACCAGTTCCGCAACGCTCGGGACATCCTTCACCCCCGAGACGGAGTGCCCCGCCGACCACGTGTCCTTCCAGCGCTTCGGCCGCTTTTCCGGATTGATATCCTCCGACACGTTGATCGTGCCGCGTGCCGGCAAGGCATCCGGGTCGAGCCCCGCGGCGATGATCGACGGCCGCAGCTTGCTCGCCGGCAATCCCGTGAAGGCGCTTGTCAGCATGATGTCGTCCAGCGTGGACGACACGAGCATGTCCTTATATCCGGCAACCGCCATGCTTTCCCGCGTCGCGATAAAGCGGGTCCCCATATAGGCGAGGTCGCAGCCGAGCGCGATCGCCGCGCGCAACGCGGTGCCGTCGCTGATCCCGCCCGCGAGGACCACCGGCCCGTCATAGATCTCCCGCACCGCGCGGACGAACGCGAACGGATTGGCCCAGCCGGTCTGACCGCCGGCCCCCGCCGTCAATAGAATCAATCCGTCGACGCCGGTCTGGATCGCCTTTTCCGCATGGCGCATCGACGCGATATCGGCGAAGACCTTGCCGCCGTAATCATGGATCGTCTCCATGATCGGCGCGGGACTGCCGACGCTCGCGATCACCAGCGGCGCCCTGTGCCGGGCCACGAGGCCGGCGTCCTCCAGCAGTCGGGCATTCGATTTGTGAACGATCAGGTTGGGCGCGAAGGGCGCCGCCCCCTCGGTCTCGCGGACGATCCGGCCGAGCCAGTCGTCCAGTTCCTCCAGCGTCCTACAGTTCGCGGTCGGAAAAGACCCGATCACACCCGACCGGCACGCCGAAATCACGAGGTCCGGGCCGGAGACCAGAAACATCGGCGCCGAGATCAGGGGAAGGCGCAGCTTGTCCGCGATTTCACTCGGCAGGGACATATCGGGGCGCTACCTCTCGCCAGTGCCCTCTCCCGCGAAGGGAGAGGGCGGCGAGACTTACGTCGCGTAGTTGGTGAAGGCGGTCGTCGTCGCGCGGGCCTTGTAGTCCGTCTTGACGTTCACCAGCGCCACCTTGCCTTCTTCGTTGGCCTTGCGGGCCCGGTCCAGGGCCGGCCGAATTTCGTCCGGCTCCTCCACATACTCGCCGTGGCAGCCGAGCCCTTCGGCCATCTTGTCGTAGCGCGTATAGCCGAGATCGCGGCCCGGCTTGGAGCCGTCCGGATCGCCGGTCCAGCCGCCGTTGAGGCTGATCACCACGGTGATCGGCAGGTTGTGCCGCACCGCCGTGTCCAGCTCCATCGCGTTGAGGCCAAAAGAGCCGTCGCCATGGACCACGACGACCTGCTTGTCCGGCTTCGCCGCCTTGGCGCCGACGCCGAAGGGCATGCCGACCCCCATGGTCCCGAAGACGCCCGAGTTAAGGCGGTGGCCCGGCACGAAGCTCGGCATCGCCTGACGCCCGTAGTTCAGGATTTCCTGCCCGTCGACGCACAGAATGCCGTCGCGGTCGATGAAATCGCGGACTTCCTTGCAGAGGCGCAAGGGATGGATCGGCGTCGAGGGATTGGAGAGGATCTGCTCGGCCTCTTCCGTCTTCGC
>JAYPOZ010000108.1:0-13002 GCA_038131165.1 Rickettsiales bacterium
GCGACGCGGCCTTCGAGGCCGAACCTCAAACCATCATCGGCGGAGGTGGCGACGATACGCTGGTTGGCGGTTCCGGAGATGACTTCCTCGACGGACGCGGCGGTGCCGATATCATCGATGGCGGCGCCGGTGATGACACCATCGAAGGTGGTGGCGACGACGACCTCATTTACGGTGGCGCCGGAGACGACACCATCACCGGCGAAGGCGGCGAGGATACGATCTACGGTCAGGATGGTGCCGATCAGATCTACGGCAGCGGCAGTGCCGACCTACTCGACGGCGGTGCCGGAAACGACACCCTTCTCGGCGATGGAGGCGATGACGAAATCAATGCCGGCGACGGTGACGATTGGGTCGAGGGCGGTAGTAACAACGACATAATCTATGGCGGCCTTGGCGAAGACTCGATCTTCGGCGACAGCGGACACGATCTGCTCGATGGCGGAGACGGTAACGACACCTTGATATCCGGTAGCGGCAGGGATTTCCTGATCGGCGGCGATGGTGACGACTACCTTGAGACGAGTGGCGAGGATGACGTCCTCTTCGGCGGTGCCGGAAACGACACCTTTGAGCTGGAGGGCGATGATTATGCCCATGGCGGCTCGGGGGACGACCTCTTCCAGGTCGACACTGACGACATCGCGGATTGGAACCAGGGCAACAGCGTCGACGCCACTGGTTATGATGCGACGGCCGCCGCAGCAGCAAATGCTGCAGACGGCAACGAGATCGACCTCGACGATGTCAACAATGCTGGGATCGATGGCGGCAGCGGTTACGACACTCTACGGCTCAACTCCGCCACCGATACCACAATTAATCTCGGTGAAGGCAACTATGAATACATGGTCGACTCAATCAAGAATATCGAGGCAATCGACCTGAGCGGCAGCAACGGCAACATTACGCTGGGGCTCGACTCCGACGACGTCATCAGACTTACCGATGACGATAACGAATTGGACATCATTCTTGGCGAAGGCGATGAGGTGGACTTCGGCGATGGCGCAAACCAGCCGGTCGAAAACCTCAACGACGATGGCTCCACCAGCTTCACCTACTTTGACGACGGTGGAAACATCATGGCCAAAATCAATATCCGCGACGATACGGACAACACGGGCACGTGATCCGAATTACGCGGGTACGAAGGGCGGCGTGTCCCCAACCACGCCGCCCTTCACTTCTTTCCGCGCGTTGACACTAGCGCGGGCAGGCTTATTCTGCCACAAATTCCATCCCAACGCCGTGGAGACCTTCTATGGACATGTCTGGCGAATACGTCATCCCGGCCCCGCGCGAGGCGGTCTGGGAAGCGTTGAACGATCCGGAACTATTGAAGCAGTGCATTCCAGGCTGCGAAGAGGTCAACAAGACTTCCGACACTACCTTTGAGGCTAAAGTGACGGCAAAAGTTGGTCCTGTCCGCGCCAAATTCAGCGGCAAAGTAACTTTGTCCGACATTGATCCCCCAAACGGATATACCATTTCGGGCGAAGGCACGGGTGGAGCGGCTGGCTTTGCAAAGGGCGGCGCCAAGGTCTCGCTTTCTGATGATCCCGGCGGTACAAAACTGAACTATTCCGTCGATGCAACCGTCGGCGGAAAGTTGGCCCAAATCGGCAGTCGGCTGATCGATTCGACGGCGAAAAAGATGGCCAACGATTTTTTCGGAAAGTTCGCAGAACTCGTTGCCGCAGAGACGCCCAGTGGGTCCTCGCCAGCGGAAGCCACGTCCAAGGCCGATGAGGCTTCTTCATCCTCTGCCCCGCCGGAACCGGAAGCCGTCGCTTCGGAGACGCAGCAGTTAACTACGGAGAGCGAGAATAAAGGGCTGAGTCCGGTCATTTGGATTTCCGGTCTCGTCATCGTTGTTCTCGCGTTGGTCTTTGCCATACAGGCTCAAGGGTGAATTAATTGCGGTGAATCACGTTAGCCGCTTGACCTTGCAAACCGCCGGTTCCAGAGTCTAGTTAACAATCGGTCGCCGCCGGCCCGAAGAGAGTATCCGGTGAAACCGAGGAGATCGATTTAGGCGCCGCGGAGCGCGGCCCAAGTCCAGGGAGGAGAAATCAATGACAATTGCTGTTTCCATGACCGTGAACGGGAAGACCGTCAGCGGTGATGTCGAACCGCGCACCTTGCTTGTCCAGTTTCTGCGGGAGCATCTTCGTCTGACCGGCACCCACGTGGGCTGCGATACCAGTCAATGTGGCGCCTGTGTCGTCCACAAAGACGGACAGTCGCTGAAAAGCTGCACTGTTCTTGCGGCACAGTGCGATGGCTCGGACATCACCACCATCGAAGGCCTGGCCGACGGCGATACCCTGCATCCAATGCAGGAGGCCTTTCGCCAGAACCATGGCCTGCAATGCGGTTTCTGCACGCCGGGCATGGTGATGAGCGCGCTCGATCTGGTTAAGAACAACCCGGACCCGAGCGAGACGGAAATCCGCGAATGGCTCGAAGGCAACATCTGCCGCTGCACCGGCTACCATAACATCGTGAAATCAATTAAGGCCGGCGCCGCCAGCATGCGATAGGGAGAATCAACAACACGCGACTATGCCTCAGGGGGAGGAACGAACCATGTCCGAGACCGGAATTGGCGCCTCGGTGCGCCGCAAGGAAGACCGGCGGTTCCTGACGGGGAATGGCAACTATCTCGACGACATCAATGTTGAAGGTCAAACCTACGCCTATTTCGTGCGCTCTCCGCACGCCCATGCTAGAATAAAAGGAATCGACCAAAGCGCGGCCGAGGCTTCGCCCGGCGTCGTCGCGATTTTGACCGGCCAGGAACTCGCCGACGACGGGATCGGCCCGCTGATCTGCGGCTGGGCCATCCACAGCAAGGACGGCGAGCCGCACAAGGCTCCGGCGCACCCTGCCCTCGCAGTCGATAAAGTGCGGTATGTGGGCGATCACGTGGCGATCGTCATCGCCGAGACCGCCGAACAGGCGCGAGACGCCGGCGAGAAAGTCAATGTCGACTACGAGGTTCTGCCCGCCGCCGCCGATACGGCCACGGCAGCCGATTCTTCATCGCCCCAGGTACACGACGATGCTCCCGGAAACATTTGTTATGATTGGGAAATCGGCGATGCCGCCGCAACGGACGAAGCCTTTAAGAACGCCCATCACGTCACCAAGCTGGAACTCATCAACAACCGGTTGATTCCGAACGCGATGGAGCCGAGGGCTGCGATCGCCCAATACGACGCCGGAATGGATTGCCTGACGCTGCATACGACGAGCCAAAATCCGCATGTCGCGCGGTTGGTACTCTCCGCCTTCAATCAGATCGCGCCCGAACACAAGCTGCGTGTCATCGCGCCGGACGTCGGCGGCGGTTTCGGTTCCAAGATATTCATTTATGCCGAGGAAACAGTCTGCCTGTGGGCGTCGCGCAAGATCAGACGCCCCATCAAATGGAATGCGGACCGGTCGGAATCGTTCCAATCAGACGCTCATGGCCGCGATCATGTCACGACAGCGGAATTGGCGCTCGATGCGGACGGAAAGTTCACCGGCATGCGGGTCCATACAGTCGCGAACCTCGGCGCCTATCTCTCGACATTCGCGTCTGCGGTCCCGACATACTTATATGCCACTCTTTTGGCTGGGCAGTACACGACGCCCGCGATTTATTGCGACGTACTGGGTGTCTTCACCAACACCGCACCGGTCGACGCGTATCGCGGCGCCGGGCGTCCTGAAGCCACCTTCGTGGTGGAACGCCTTGTGGAAACCGCCGCGCGCGAGATCGGCATGGATCCGGCCGAACTGCGCCGCAAGAACATGATACCGGCCGACGCCTACCCCTATCAAACACCGGTGATCCAGCAATACGACTGCGGGGACTACAATAAGGCTCTCGATGGTGCACTGGAACTCTTCGATTACGCCGGCATGGCCGCGCGCAAAGAAGAGGCGAAATCGCGCGGAAAGGTCCGGGGTGTCGGGTTCTCTTCTTATATCGAGGCTTGCGGCATCGCGCCGTCGGCGGCGGTCGGGGCATTGGGCGGGGGCGTCGGTCTTTGGGAATCGGCGCAAATTCGCTTCAATCCGACCGGCAATGTGCTGTTGCTGACCGGTTCGCACTCTCATGGACAAGGTCACGAGACGACTTTTGCGCAACTGGTCTCCGAAAAACTTGGCGTGCCTGTGGAGAATGTCGAAGTCATCCACGGCGACACCGAACGCGTCCCCTTCGGCATGGGGACCTATGGCTCGCGGTCGCTGGCCGTCGGCGGCTCGGCCATCGTCAAGGCCGCCGAAAAGGTAATCGAGAAGGGCAAAAAGATCGCCGCGCACACATTGGAAGCTTCGGAAGACGATATCGAGTTCGCGGGCGGCAATTACACGGTTGCCGGCACGGACAAGTCGATGAGTATTGCCGAAGTCGCGTTTTCCGCCTATGTGCCGCATAATTACCCCGAAGGACTGGAGCCCGGTCTCGACGAGACCGCATTTTACGATCCGTTGAATTTCTCCTTCCCTGCCGGAACTCACATCGCCGAGGTGGAAATCGATCCGGAGACGGGCGTCACCGAAGTCGTGAACTATGTCGCCGTCGACGATTTCGGAACCGTCGTCAATCCGATGATTGTGGAAGGTCAGGTTCATGGCGGCATCGCCCAGGGCCTCGGGCAAGCGTTTCTGGAAGGCTGCGTCTACGACGGCGAAGGACAACTCGTCACCGGATCGTACATGGACTATACAATGCCGCGCGCAGACAACATTCCGGACCTGAAGCTTGGGTTTGCCGGCGTTCCATCCCCTTTGAACCCCTTAGGAGTCAAAGGATGCGGCGAAGCCGGTGCGATTGCGTCACCGGCGGCTTTGATCAATGCAGTTATCGACGCGCTGAGCCCATTGGGTGTCGAACGAGTGGATATGCCGGCCACCCCGCAGCGGGTGTGGCGGGCCATACAGGACGCGGCGGCATAGCCAGCGCCATCAGTTAAGGGAGCAAGAGATGTACGACTTCAACTATCAACGCGCAGACTCCGTCGCAGACGCCGTATCGAAGGTCAAATCGGCGGATGACGGTACACTGATGGCCGGCGGCATGACCCTCATTCCGACCTTGAAACAGCGCTTGGCGCAACCGAGCGACGTTGTGGACCTTGGCGGCATTGCAGATTTGATCGGCATTTCCGTGGATGGCGATACGGTCACAATCGGTGCGATGACGACTCATGCCACAGTCGCCCACTCGGCAGATGTTAAAGCCAGAATTCCCGCACTTGCCGATCTGGCCGAAAGTATCGGGGATCCTCAGGTCCGCAACCGCGGGACAATCGGCGGCTCGATCGCCAACAATGATCCCGCGGCGGATTATCCTTCAGCTTGCCTCGGCTTGGGTGCGACCATCGTCACCGATCAGCGCGAAATTGCCGCGGATGATTTCTTCACAGGCCTCTTCGAGACGGCATTGAACGAGGGCGAAGTGATCACCGCCGTCAAATTTCCCGTGCCGGCAAAGGCCGCCTATATGAAGTTTCCTAATCCAGCCTCTCGCTATGCGATTGTCGGCGTCTTCGTGGCACAAACCGGTGGCGCGGCCCGCGTTGCAGTGACGGGTGCCGGCCAGGACGGCGTCTTCCGCGTTCCCGAGATGGAGAGTGCACTTGGTGCCAACTTCTCTGCCGATGCGGTGGCAAACATTTCGGTCTCGCCGGACGATTTGAATTCCGACATCCACGCGAGTTCCGAATATCGGGCACATCTGGTAACCGTAATGGCTAAGCGGGCAGTGGCTAAAGCCGGTTAGGACACCGATCTGCTGGGCCGTTTATTTCCATTACCGCAAGTTGGGAGCCCGGTCTAAATGGCCGGGTTCTTTCTTTGTGTCTCAAGAGTTACGCAGAATATCTGGACATTTGATCTTATTATGTCCAGATATTTTCATACCATTTTACCGCAAGCAACCTCAAATTCGAACATAAGAAGAACGACTGCTGAGATATAAACGATCACCAAGATTCTAATTGTGTTTCCTCGTCAGTGCATCTGAACCAAGCTAAATATGGAACTGACGATCCACCAATCGGATGTAAGAACACACAAGCCCGAAGACCCAATAGGATAAGGCGAGCAATGACAAAACCGGCCCCGACAACCATCGACGAAACCATCGACTTACTCGAAACGGGCAACTATGTCGCCGACCGGAGCCTCGCCACCGCATTGCATCTCGCCATCGCATTGAAACGTCCCCTCTTTCTCGAAGGCGAGGCAGGAGTCGGTAAAACCGAAATCGCCAAGGTATTGTCCGAAACTTTGGGACGCCGATTGGTTCGGCTCCAATGTTACGAAGGTCTCGATGTCGCTTCCGCTGTCTATGAGTGGAACTATTCCCTGCAGATGGTTGAGATCCGCCTTGCAGAGGCTGTCGGGGATCGGGACAGAGATACTTTGGAGAATGATCTCTTCTCCGAACGTTTCCTGATCAAACGTCCTCTCCTGCAAGCCTTGGAGCCGGGCCTTGACGGACCGCCTGTGCTGCTCATCGACGAATTGGATCGCACGGACGAACCCTTCGAGGCATATCTGCTCGAGGTATTATCCGACTTTCAGATCACCATCCCGGAGATCGGGACGATAAAGGCGACAGAACCGCCCATCGTCATCATCACGTCAAACCGCACGCGCGAGATACACGACGCCCTCAAACGCCGGTGTTTCTATTACTGGATCGATTATCCGGATGCGGAAAGGGAATTGGCGATTCTCAAGGTGAAAGCGCCGAGCGCCCCCCAGACCCTCTCCGCCCAAGTGGTTGCCTTCGTCCAGAAACTGAGGGACATGGATCTCTTCAAGCAACCGGGTGTGGCCGAAACCATCGATTGGGCCCACGCGCTCACTCAACTCGATTGCATGACTCTCGATCCGGATACGATCAACAACACACTCGGCACCTTGCTGAAATATCAGGACGATATCGAGAAGATCCGCGGCAGCGAAGCCAGCCGCCTGCTTGCTGAAATCAAGAATGAAATGCTGCTGGCTGACGGCGCATGACACCTATCGACGAGGAAGGTGGCCGCATCGCCACCAATATCACGCATTTTGCCCGCGTCTTGCGGGCGGCTGGGCTGCCGATCGGCCCGGGTAAAGTGATCGACGCTGTCCAGGCGGTGGAAACGTCGGGTATCGCTCGGCGGGACGATTTCTATTGGACCTTGCACGCAGTTTTCGTGAACCGACGAGATCAACGCGAACTCTTCGACCAGGCTTTCCACGTTTTCTGGCGGAATCCTCAAATCCTGGAGCGCATGATGTCGATGGTCCTTCCATCCTCGCAATTAGGTGAGGAAGACGCCGGTAAAAGTGATCTTTCGCGCCGGATTGCCGAAGCTCTGACCGCCGGCGCTTCGCCGCAGGACGATATCAAGACGCGCGAGACCGAAGAGGTTGAGTTCGACGCGACTCTGACATTCAGCCAGGACGAAGTTCTGCGTGAGATGGATTTCGAAAAAATGTCGAACGCGGAAATCGACGCCGCCAAAGCGGCGATGCGGCATATGCGCCTCCCCGTCGTGGAAATTCCCACCCGTCGATTCCGCGCTGACAAGACCGGTGCCCGCGCCGACATGCGGGCCACTTTGCGGGCAGCGCTACGGTCCGGCGGAGACATCATCCCGTTGCGTTGGCGCAAACGGCGGCATCGCCATCCACCGCTGGTGGTTCTTTGCGATATTTCCGGATCCATGGAGCGATATGCCCGCATGCTGCTGCATTTCCTGCATGCGGTCACCAACGACCGAGACCGCGTGCATACCTTTCTGTTCGGCACGCGCCTGACCAATGTGACCCGATACTTACGTTATCGCGATATCGATATTGCGCTGGAGAAAGTCTCCGATGCAGTGGTGGATTGGTCCGGCGGCACTCGAATTGGCGAATGTCTCCACGACTTCAATCGGTATTGGTCCCGGCGCGTATTAACGCAAGGTGCGGTCGTCATCCTTATTACCGACGGGCTGGACCGGGACGGGGGCGAAGGTCTGGCCATTGAAATGGACCGATTGCACCGTTCCAGCCGGCGTCTCATCTGGCTGAACCCCTTATTGCGATACGATCAATTTCAGCCCAAATCTCAGGGTATTCGCGCTATACTTCCCCATGTGGACGAATTTCGCCCGGTACACAATCTGGAAAGCTTGGCGCAGTTGTCCCACATATTAAGCGACGGGGCCACGGCACGAGATTCGGCCCTAAAACAGTGGCAGGAGATGGCTGCATGAACGATGTCACATTGGACGCTCACGAAAATATCCTGGAGCAAGCCGCGAATTGGCGCGCCGAGGGTCGCGACGTTGCCATAGCGACGGTGGTCAAGACCTGGGGTTCGTCACCCCGTCCGATCGGCAGCCAACTGGTTGTCGATACCCAGAACAACATGATCGGCTCTGTCTCCGGCGGATGTATCGAGAATGCCGTCGTGCACGAGGCGCTGGAAGTAATGCGGGATGGCAAGCCGCGACTGCTCTCCTTTGGCGTGAGCGACGAGCAAGCGTGGGAAGTCGGCTTGGCTTGTGGCGGCGAGGTTGAAGTCTTCGTCGAAAAGCTCGACTGACTCGAAACCAGAGTTCCTTTCGGAGAACCGGAGAATGAAACAAGCGTTTCTCAGCAAACTAATCTCGGCCAAGAATGCAAAACGGCCAACGGTCGTCATCACCGAACTCGCATCGGGCGCACAGACCCTATGGTCGGACGGGGAGACGGACGGCGACGTATCGATCACCCCCGAGATTGGCGAGGCGATTGAACGCACGATACGCCGCGATAAGGGCGAAACGCTGGATGACGGCGGGAAGCGATACTTTCTGCAACCGTTCCCGCCACCGAAGCGTATGATCATTGTAGGAGCCGTTCACATCGCACAATCGTTGGTGCCAATGGCGAAACTATCAGGCTACGACGTTACAATCATCGATCCGCGCCAGGCTTTCGCAAGCGAAGCCCGCTTTCCAGGCGTTACCCTGAAGCATGATTGGCCGGATGAGGCGATGGCGGCGCTCGACCCGGACCGCCGTACCGCAATTGTCACCCTGACACACGACCCCAAGCTGGACGATCCGGCCCTCTCCGTCGCGCTCAAGTCAGCCGCCTTCTACATTGGTTCCCTCGGCAGCCGGCGGACCCATGCGCGTCGCCTGGAGCGCCTGCGGGAAGCCGGCTTCAGCGAGGCCGAGTTGGCACGCATTGAGGCACCCATCGGGCTCGATATCGGCGCTGTCTCTCCGGCGGAGATCGCCATCTCGATTATGGCGGAAATAACCGCCATTCTGCACGCGCCCGCGCAGCGCGAAGCCGCGTGAAGTTCGGAGTCTTCCCTCTGAATGAGGCCGAAGGCGCGTTACTGGTCCATAGCCTGCGCACACCGGAAGGCACCTTGCGTAAGGGCCGCGAGCTGAGCAGCGGCGATGTCGAGCGTCTGCGGGCTGCAGGATATGAAGAGGCCACTCTAGTCCGGCTAGAAGCCGGCGATGTGCCGGAAGATACGGCGGCGCAACGCATGGCGGAAGCGGTGTGCATCGACGACAGCGTCTCGTTAGGAACGGCGGGGACGGGCCGCGTGAACATTTATGCCGCGATACGGGGTGTATTCGTCTTTCCGGCAGAACGCTTGGACGCAATCAATCAGATTGACGAAGCTGTCACACTTGCCACCATCGAACCCTTTGCCGCATGCGATCCGGGTCAACTGGTCGCGACGGTAAAGATCATTCCGTTCGCTGTCGAAGACAAAATACTTACCGCTTGCGAGGCGGCCGCGCGTGACTTCGGTGGCCTGTTCAAGGTCTCCGCTTTCCAGAACTGGCGCGTCGGACTGCTGCAAACAGTTCTGCCCGATTTCCGTGCCTCGCTATTGGAGAAAGGGGTTGAAGTCACATCGGCCCGGTTGGCCGCTATGGATTTGACGTTGGACGAACAACGAGTCTGCGAACACAACAAGAAAGCGATTCAGGACGCTTTGCAGGACCTTTCAAGTCGTGGATGCGATCTGGTTCTTGTGCTCGGAGCTTCCGCCATCGCGGATCGCCGAGATGTCGTGCCATCGGCGATCATTGACGCGGGCGGCGGGATCGAGCAACTCGGCATGCCGGTCGACCCTGGCAATCTGACATTGCTCGCGCATATCGGCGAAATGGCCGTCGTCGGCCTACCTGGCTCTGCCCGGTCGCCGCGGCTCCATGGTTCCGATTGGATCGTGCAACGGCTGGTCGCCGGCCTAAGTGTCACCGCACACGATATTCGCGCAATGGGCGCCGGAGGCCTGCTCAAGGAAATTCCCGGACGGCCGATGCCGCGCGCCGAGGCGAGTCCTCCCGTTGGTTCCGTGGCGCACCTAGCCCCCCGCGTAGCCGCCATAGTCCTTGCTGCCGGTCAATCGCGCCGCATGGGCGCCCAGAACAAGCTGTTGGCGGATATCGACGGCAAACCCATGGTCGCGCGGACGCTCGACGCCGTCATGCAGTCCGCCG
The DNA here is from genome assembly GCA_038131165.1 of Rickettsiales bacterium. Classification (GTDB taxonomy): domain Bacteria; phylum Pseudomonadota; class Alphaproteobacteria; order UBA8366; family UBA8366; genus UBA6544. The sequence continues at coordinate 10,506 of JAYPOZ010000108.1, forward strand.
TCGCGTCCGTGACCGTGGTCCTCGGACATGAGGGGGAGCAAGTGCGCGCGGTCTTAGCCGACCGCCGGGTCACGTTCACAGATAATCCGGACTTTGAAGCCGGGTTATCGACTTCCTTGAAACGGGGCCTCGCTGCCATTCCGGATGATTCCGATGCCGTGCTGATTTGCCTTGGCGATATGCCGCGCATCTCGGCCGACGAGATCAACCTCCTGATCGACGCGTTTGCCCCCAATGCCGGCCACGCCATTTGCGTACCGACATACCGGGGCAAAAGGGGTAATCCCGTCTTGCTGGGGCGACGATTTTTCGCCGAAATACAGGACGTCTCCGGCGATGCGGGGGCACGCTATCTGATCGGTGCCTATCCCGACCTCGTATACGAAGTTGCAATGGAGGGTGACGCGGTTCTGCTCGATATCGACACCCCGGAAGCTCTCGCGCGGATCGCTGACTAGCGAGCGATTTCGTGTCGCTTCAGGAACGCGTCTACGTAACCGGCAGCGCCATGCTGATGTAAATCATTATGGCCTGCATCGGGAAGAAACACCGCCTCTTTCGGCTCCTCCGCCATCGAAAATAACGCACGCCCGAAGGCTGCCGGAATTATGGCGTCCCGATCACCATGCACGATCAGCAACGGGGCCCCGACACCGCCGATCATTGCAGCTGTATTGAACTTATCCAGAACCAGAAATTTCGCCGGCAGATACCAGTAGTGTTTCTGGGCGACGTCGGCGATGCTGGTATAGGGAGCTTCTAGAACAACCGCCGCCACATTATGCTCATTCGCCATCTTTACGGCGACTGCGGTCCCCAAAGATTCGCCATAGAGGACGATACGATCGGACGCGATTCCCGACCGGTTGACAAATTGCATGGCAGCACGGCCGTCCGCATAGAGCCCGGCTTCACTTGGCGACCCTCCAGCCCCGCCATTATAACGGTAAGAGACGAGCAAGACGCCGTATCCTGACTTTAAGAGAGGGCGAATTTTCTCTGCTCGGTGGCCGAGATGACCCGCATTCCCATGAAAATAGACAATCAACGGCATGTCGGCTGACCTTGGGCGTCTCCACCAGGCAAGCAGCTTATAGGGTCCCTCCGTCTCAACGCGTTCTAAAGAGACATCCGGCATGCCATAGTCGGCAGGCTCGGGAACCGATTGGTTCGGATGGTACATCAACGAACGCTGACAGCCGAATAAGATGCCCCCAAACAAGACGTATGCGGCAATACCCCAAAAAAGATAACTTAACATTCGCTTCTGCATCGCTCCCGTCCAGAAAACCAAGGCCGATTCTTGCTTGATTAATATTTCAGATCGCTGAATATACCACCCAAATATAATATATATTGTTTATTACTTAAATATATCTACAAAATTATTGAAATTATTTGAGCTAATCCTCACGCTTTCGCTTAATTCAGATTAAATACGTAAATGAATAGCAGCAAAGTTTTATTCGACAAACGTCCGCAAGATGGCTTATGTGTAATAATTAATCGAATTTTTACTTAACTTGTCCGATACCGGAGCAAGGTAAGCGATGAGCGAGCAACAAACGCGTCCCGGAGCACCGCAAGCTCCCCAGCAAACCGGCGCATTGCAGCAGCCACCCAAACCTGCAGCCCGCCCGCCGGCGCCGCAACAGACGCGTCCGCCTCGGGCAGACCTTTCTCGTGATGAATTGCGGGCTCATCTCGCTAATGTGGAATCCCAGATCAAATCCGCATTACGTATTATTGCTTCGGAATCAAAGGGAACTCAGCAAGCGCATTCCGCCTTGCGCGCAGACTTATCATCCGCCCTCGTCCGCCTGCAGGCAGATATGAACGGGTCGGCAACGGACCTTTCGGCTAAGATTGATCGCCTTGGTGCGGAGGTGAGCTCCCTCAACCGTCAGAGCAAGTTCGGCCGCGTGATTTTCCTGACCTTTGGGATGAGTCTGAGTTTTGCGCTTGGTATTCTCGTCATCGTCGCCTGGCTCTTGATCAAGGAAGGGGCTCTCCAAAATACGGCAATCCCTGTCCCGATCGAAGAGATGTTCGAGAAAAACGGAGTGCCCGCCGCAGCGCCACGAACGAGCATCCTTGATCAACGTCCGGCGGTTCCGCAGGTTTCACCCGCGCCTGTCGCGCCGGCTCCAGCTGCAGTACCTGTTGCGCCGCAACGTCTCCAAGGGGCCGGGATTCTCCCTCCAGAAAATGTTCAGGCGCCGCTTTCCCCTGCGGTCGAGGCGCAACAACCGCAAGTTCAGGAATTGCCACCCGGACTATTGCTGCCCACTCAACCGCGGCAATAATTTGCATAACGCGGCGGCAGCGAAGTCCAGACTAGTTTTACTTATTCCAAGGTCACGCGGCAAAATTTCCCGCGTTTCTCAAGTCGTTCGCAAATAGCGCTGGCCGCCTTCTCGTCAACAAAGGGAACAACGCGCAAGCGATAACGAACGCCTTTAGCGCCAAGATCGTACCGGCGAATGCGCGGCTGTAG
>JAYPOZ010000109.1:0-1790 GCA_038131165.1 Rickettsiales bacterium
ACAGGACGCGGATATCTTCCGACATCGCCAGCAGCAATTTGCGGAAATTCTCGGCTTGCTTCGTTTGATCCGACTGTAGCTCGAGCTGACCCAGCTTGGTGACGCCGTCGACCAGCCGGGAGACCTCCTGGCCGAACAGCCGCTCGATATCCTCGAGCGTCGCCACGGTATCCTCGACCGTGTCATGCAGCAGGCCCGTGACGATAGACGCCGTGTCGAGCTTTTTTTCGGAGAGTATGCCGGCGACCTCTACCGGATGCGAGAAATACGGGTCACCGGAGGCACGCTGTTGGGTGCCATGCGCCTTCATGGAAAACACATAGGCGCGGTTGAGGGCGTCCTCGTCCGCGCTGGGGTCATACCCCCGCACCTTCTCCACCAATTGATATTGTCGCATCATGCCGGCCATCTCCTTCGGCATGACGCCGTGGCGCCTATCGAGGATACCTCAGGGCCGGCCACTCGGACAACTAGTCCTCGACGACGTCGTCCGAGCCATAGTCGATATCGCCGCCGTCGGATGAATTCGCACCGCTGCTCGCGCCGCTGACGTCCATACCGATCTCATTGGCAAGCGAGGCCGCTGTCATCATCTCGATCTCGTCGTCCTCTTCAGGCTCGTCGACCTCGATATGCTTTTGCAGGCCACGCACCAGTTCTTCGCGCAAATCGTCAATCGAAACGGTCTCGTCCGCGATCTCCCGAAGTGCCACGACGGGATTCTTATCGTTATCGCGTTCCACGGTGATCGAAGAGCCGGAGGAAACCTCGCGGCTGCGCTTTGCCGCCAGCATCACGAGTTCAAATCGGTTGGGAATGCGCTCGACGCAATCCTCGACGGTAACACGGGCCATTATCTGCTCGCTCTCATCGGTATTTGAATAAGACAGGGCGTGAATATAGGAAGCCGCACCCCTTATACAAGCATAAACTCCCTGGTGGCGCGCCTTCGGCTGAGGCCCCTCGCGGACCGAGCCGTCCGGCAAATCGCAATTCGCGCGTTTTTTACGGCTTCGCACTTGCAGCGCAATAAGACGGTTCCTAAGTACTATGATAGATAAAAAGAAACGCTTCTGCTGTTCCGTAGATAAGCAGAATCGCCAGCAATATTAACATGAATCTAATAGGTAATAGTCGATGGCTATGAATATTCGGGATGACGAAAAATTTGCTCTATTTATAGATGGCGCAAACCTTTATGCGGCGGCCCGCGCGCTGGGGTTCGACATCGATTACAAGAAGCTTCTTGAGCTGTTTCGCAAAAAAGGGCGTTTGGTGCGCGCGCTCTATTACACCGCGCTGGTCGAAGATCAGGAATATTCACCCATTCGGCCGCTGGTCGATTGGCTCGATTACAACGGCTTCACGATGATCACGAAGCCGACCAAGGAATTCACCGATTCCTTCGGGCGCCGCAAGATCAAGGGCGACATGGATATCGAACTCGCCATCGATATGATGGAGATGGCGCCCCACCTGGATCACATTGTTCTGTTCTCCGGCGACGGCGATTTTCGACGGCTCGTCGAGGTCGTGCAACGCAAGGGCGTCAAGGTGAGCGTCGTCAGCACGGTTAAATCCTCCCCCCCGATGGGGGCCGACGAACTGCGCCGGCAGGCGGATCAGTTCATCGAGTTGCAAGATATCGCCAAGGACATCAGCCGGGCACATCAGCCGCGCAGCGACGTCCGTAACGATCATCGGAACTCCCTTCAGGACGATGACATGGACGACGGATATTACGACGACGAGGAATACGACGACGAACCGATCGTCGAGACGGTTTGATC
>JAYPOZ010000109.1:1890-12415 GCA_038131165.1 Rickettsiales bacterium
GCAGAAGGCGACTACGGCGCCCGGCCCGACGACGGTTTGGTGTTGCGCGATTGCCGCATTACCAATGCCGTCCGCTGCGTGCCGCCGCAAAACAAGCCGGTCGGCAGCGAAATCAACGCCTGTCGGCCCTTCCTCGTCGCTGAAATCGAAGCCATGGCCCGGCTTGAGATCATCCTGGCCTTGGGATCAATTGCCCATAATTCGGTCCTGCGAACTCTCGGATACAAACAAAGCGCCTACAAGTTCGGACACGCCGCCATTCATGCGCTGCCCGGCGGGCCGGCGCTCGTCGACAGCTACCATTGCTCGCGCTACAACACGAACACCGGTCGCCTGACGACCAAGATGTTTCACGACGTCTTTCGGAAAGTCCGCGCGCGCCTCGAATAATCGGATCGCGCCGTCAGAATTTCTGGCCGATCACCTTGCGCTCGGCATTGATCCGGCGGAGGTCGTCGATCCCTTCGATCACCGCGGCAGCCCCGGGGATCTCGTGCTCTTCCGCCGCCAATTCCTTCATGTTTACCCATTCGGCATACACATGGGCCGTACGGTCGGTGATGATCCCGGCGGAAATCAGGGTTTTCGCCAGCACGCGGAAGACATTGTTGCCGTCCTTAAGCTCGTTCCGGCGCTCGTCGTTGTTATAGGTTTCGCGCACGGCATCGCGGACCCATTCCCACTCCAGGCCGAACTGGCCGTAGATCATCCGCTTCTGACGAATATTGACGAGATTGAAGAGCAAGCTTTCGAATATCTCGGCGGCCCAATCTTCGACCCGGTCGCGCTCTTCGGAGGAGAGCTTGGTGATCGTCTTATCGGCCCAGATCTTGCCGAACTTATGATGAAATGCCTCGTCCGTCATAACCAACTGCACCAATCGCTTGAGCACAGGATCACGGGTGTGTTTGTGCAGGTTCGCGAAGGCGCCCATCGCGAGGCCTTCGAGCAACATCTGCATGCCGACGAGTTTCTTATAGACGACCGGCGTCTTCACCAGGTCCTCAAGCGTGTCGCCCAACACGTCGCCTACCGGATAAGCCATGCCCCAACGCGTCTTGATATAGCGCGCGAAACCCGTCACGTGGCGCGCTTCCTCGCGTGCCTGGTTCGTCGCGTATTCCTGCGCGCCCGGATCGAGCAGAATGTCGGCAAGACTGGTCGAAAGATTAAGCGCGCCCTGTTCGCCGTGCAGAATATTGGATATCTGCCAACGCATGATTTCGTTGCCGAGCCTGATCTGATCGCCTTCATCTAGCCGCTCAAGCACCGCGCCCCGCAGTTCCTGGATGCGCTCCGGCGGCATGATGTAGTCGCGCGCCAAATCGAAGGGCTGGTCGAAATCCACATACGCGGGATCGTTGGGATCCCAGAAATGATCGTGCGTCGCCGAGATAATCCCATCGAAATCGCTCGAGCGCCGGTCGTAGCGGTCGACATCCATCATCTCGCGAAAGGCCTCGCGCGGAATCGTCTGATAAGCCGCGTCGCGGATCAGATGATCGTCGGCACTCTCGACGGCGCTGCGAATTTCATCGGGCATGGCAAATCTCCTCCTGCCTAATAATACGTCATTCCGTCAAAATGGCGAGATAACAATGCGCCCCTACACAGGCCCGAGAATCGCTTCAATTCCCTCTCCAGCACAGCATCAGGGAGACAACGGCATGAACAGGCTCGACGGGAAGGTGGCATTGATTACGGGCGGTGGCGGCGGAATCGGCCGGGCGACCGCGGCTCGCTTTGCGGAGGAAGGAGCCAAGGTCGTGGTCGCCGATATCGATGAGGCCGCGGGCGAGGCGACCGTCGACGCCGCCAACGCCAAGGCGGGCAACAGTGGCGGCGAAGCGATCTTCGTGCGCACGGACGTCACCGAAAGCGACAGCGTCGCGGCCACCGTTGCAGCCGGGCTGGAGGCCTTCGGCCGCCTCGACATCCTGCACAATAACGCCGGCGGCTCCACCAGCGACGACGGACCGGTCGAAACGGTACCGGACGAGGAATTCTGGCGCGCCATCAAGCTCGATCTATACGGGACGTTCGTCTGCTGCCGCCATGCGATCCCGGCATTGCGGGCCGCCGGCGGCGGTTCGATCATCAATATGTCGTCGATTGTCGCCTTGATGGCTTTTCCCGGACGCGACGCCTATACCGCCGCCAAGGGCGGCATCGCGGCGCTCACCCGCTCGATGTCGGTCCAGTACGGGCCGGACAAGATCCGGGTCAATGCCATTGCGCCGACCGTCATCCTGACCGACCGGGTGAGGAAACTGTTCGAGACCGGCGGTGCCATGGCCAAGCTGGAGAAGATGCACGTACTCGGCTTCGGCGAGGCCATGGATATCGCGCAGATGGCCGTCTATCTCGCCGCCGACGAATCCCGCCTGGTTACGGGCCAGGTCTTCCCGGTGGATTCCGGCATTACCGTGAAGTAGGCGGAAAGCGCCAACGTTCGCTACAGATCAGACCGGCTCACCAGCCGCGATTTCTGGCGCTTCCAGTCGCGATCTTTTTGCGTCTGCCGCTTGTCGTGCTGTTTCTTGCCCTTGGCCAGACCGAGCTCGCACTTGGCGATGCCGCGCTTGTTGAAATACAGCCGGATCGGCACCAGCGTGTACCCGCCCCTGCGGACCTGCCCCATCAAGCGCTCCTGCTCGCGCTTATGCAGGAGCAATTTGCGCGGCCGGCGCGGCTCGTGGTTCATCTTTACGCCGGCCTGCTGGTATTCGGGAATATGGGCGTTGATCAGCCAAATCGCCCCTTCGCGCGGCCCGGCATAAGCCTCGTTCAAGCTCGCGCTGTTGGCACGCAGGGATTTGACCTCGGTGCCCGTCAGGATGATCCCGGCCTCGAGCGTATCCTCGATGAAGTAATCGAAACGCGCGCGGCGGTTTTGCGCCACCGTCACGTCAGCCTCGTATTTCGCCGGCATTGAGCTTGCTCCGAATCTTTCCCGGCGACAGTCCGGGCCGCTAGTTAATCAGGCCGACCTTGACCATGGCGTTCCGCACCGTCTCCTCCCCTTTGGCTGAAAGGGGGGCGATGGGAAGACGGCATTCGCGTGCCGACTTGCCGAGCAAGTGGGCTGCAAACTTGACCGGCGCCGGACTGGTTTCGCAGAACAGCGCGTCATGCAACGGAGCCAACCGGTCGCGGCGTTCGGCAAAGGTATCCAAATCGCGCGCCTGCCAGGCTTCATGAAGCTCCGAGCACAGCTTCGGCGCGACGTTCGATGTCACCGAGATGCAGCCGTCGCCACCCTGCCCGAGAAAAGCGCCGATGGTGGCGTCCTCGCCGGAAAGCTGGACAAAGCCCGCTTCGCAGGCCAGCCGGCTGTTCAGCGGACGCGCCAGATCGCAGGTCGCGTCCTTCACGCCCGCAATGTTCGGCAGCTTTGAGAGTCTGGCCATCGTTTCGACCGACATATCGACGATCGAGCGCCCCGGAATATTGTAGATGATGATCGGAATATCGGCGGATTCCGCAATCGCCTTGAAATGCAGGTATAGGCCTTCCTGCGTCGGCTTGTTGTAGTAGGGGCAAACGCTTAAAACGCCGTCCGCGCCCGCTTTCTTCGCGTGCTTGGTAAAATCAATGGCCTCTTCGGTCGAGTTGGACCCGGCACCTGCGATTACCGGCACCCGGCCCTTGGCCACATCGATGCAAAGCTCGACGACCCGCTTATGCTCTTCATGAGACAAGGTCGGGGATTCGCCCGTCGTTCCCACCGGAACAACCCCGTGCGACCCTTCGTTAATTTGCCAATCGACGAAGGACTGAAAGCCGTCTTCATCGACCCCACCGTTCTTGAACGGCGTAATCAACGCCGTCATCGATCCCTTAAACATGGCCTCACTCCCTGAGCGGCTTATGGATTATTTTGCGCACAATACCCCCAACTCCGATGTTGCGCAAAGAAGAGTCGTCATCATTCCCCCACTTGTTGCGCGAGTCCAACTCAAGTAACCTAAACTCCGAATCGCCAGAGGTACGGACTAACACCTTGTCTCTAAAGGCAATACTGCGCTTTGCAAGCCTTTTCGCGCCGCTCGTTCTGCTCGCGGCGCCGGGCCAGGCGGATGTGCTGACGCCCGGCGATACCGCTGCTTATAAGCGCGCCTTCAAATCTGCGGAAAAAGGCAAATGGGACATCGCCATGGCCAGGGCCATGAAAGCGACCGATCCTCTGCCGCGCAAGGCCCTGCAATGGATGCGAATTATTGAAGGCCGCTCCCAAATCCCCTTTGCCGATCTTGTCGCCTTTGCGGATGCAAATCCGCATTGGCCGCAACAGACGAAGCTTCGCATTCGCGCGGAAGAAGCGATCGACGAGAAGACGCCCAAGGCCGAGATTCTCGCGTGGTTCCAGAACCGGCCGCCGGCAACGGGAATCGGCGCCTACCATCTCGTGCGGACGTTATTGGAGGATCAGAAAACCCCCGAAGCGACCGCGGCCGCCCGGCATGCCTGGGTTCACATCAACATGGGCTACCAGACCGAACAGAAATTCCGCAAACGATACGGCAAACTTCTGCGCAAGGAGGACCACATCGCGCGGCTCGACCGGCTGCTCTGGGATCGCAGAACGTCGAGCGCCCGGCGCCAGCTTCGGCGCATGTCGCACGACTACCAATGGCTGGGCCTCGCCCGCATTGCGTTGATGCGCCGGGAAGCTGGCGTCGACTATGCCGTCTCCAAGGTTCCCGAACGCCTGTTGAAAGATCCCGGCATCATCTACGAGCGTGTCCGCTGGCGCCGAAAGAACCGTCTCTATGAAAGTGCCATCGATCTGCTGAAAGAAGCGGGCGAGCCCAAAGTAGCGCATAAGAAATGGTGGACCGAGAGGCGCATCCTGACGCGTTGGCTGCTGCGGCAAGGTCGACCGGAGCAGGCTTACGAGTTGGTCAGAGCGCACAGCCAAAGCGACGGCCTGCCTTTGGCGGAAGGCGAGTGGCTCGCCGGTTGGATCGCGCTCCGATCGCTGCATCGTTATGTTGATGCGTTCGATCATTTCCGACGTATGTTCGAAAACGTCTCCTACCCGGTCAGCAAGGCACGGGCTGCCTATTGGGCCGGACGGGCCGCGGAAGCCGGCGGCAAGCTGGAGATAGCGCGACAATGGTACGAGGTTGCCGCGACCCACGTCACTTCATTCTATGGGCAACTTGCAGCCGCGAAACTGCCGGTGGAGGGGCGCCCCAAAATTCCGGCGGAGCCCAATCCTTCGGAAACCGATCAGCAGGCCTTTGGGCAAATGGAACTCGTTCGCCTTGTGCGCATGATGGCCGCGATGGGCTTGAGTGACGAGATCGACCCGTTCGTCCGGCAATTGGCGCAGGAGGCGAATACGGCCGTGGGCTGGACCTTGGTCGCGGACATCGCCCGCGACCACAAGCGGCAGGACCTGGCGATATACGTCGCGAAGAAGGCACTGCGCGATGGCGTGGTGTTGAGCCGGCTGGGGTATCCGGATCTTTTGCTGCCGATGACGGAGACCCCGGATCCCGCTTTCGTCAAAGCGGTCGTTCGGCAGGAAAGCGCATTCGACCCGAAAGCCATAAGTCATGCGGGCGCACGCGGTCTGATGCAGCTGATGCCGGCCACGGCCTCGCGTGTCGCGCGCCGGTTGAGCATTCCTTATTCGCGAGCCCGATTGACACGGGACCCTCAATATAATGTCACCATCGGCCGAGCCTATCTCTTGCAGCTGCTTGAGGAGTACGACGGCTCACCGATCCTCGCGCTGTCCGCGTATAACGCCGGACCCGCACGGGTCGCGCGATGGCTGAAATCCTTCGGAGACCCTAATCGATCCGTCGAGGACGCCGTCGACTGGATCGAATCGATCCCGTTCTACGAGACCCGTAACTACGTCCAACGGGTATTAGAAAATTTCACAGTCTACCGAGGACGCGGCGGCGGCACGGAATTGACGCTTGCACCCTCCGTTCCGCTTTCCCCTCCGCCTCGGGCCATCGTTCCCTAAACACCATCATCGGACCAAGTGATAACTTATGGCTGAGCCAAAGATCAACGGGATCGTCGCCTGTGTATTCGACGCATACGGTACGCTCTTCGACGTGCATTCCGCCGCGGAGCGATGCCGGGACGACCTCGGCGGAAAAGCCGATCAAGTCTCGAATACGTGGCGCATGAAACAGCTGCAATACAGCTGGCTGAGAAGCCTGATGCGCGAATTCGTGCCGTTCTGGCAGGTCACGGGGGACGCCCTCGATTTCGCGCTGGCCGAAGCCGGCCTTGAGGATGCGGCTCTGCGCGAGAAGCTGATGAATCTCTACCTGCAACTGAACTGCTATCCGGAAGTCCCGAGTGTTCTCAAGACGCTGAAAGAGAACGGTCTGAAAACCGGCATTCTGTCGAATGGATCACGCGATATGCTGGATTCGGCCGTCTCCAACTCGAACTTGTCATCCGTTCTCGACGCCTCGCTGTCGGTCGACGACGTCGGGGTCTTCAAGGTCGATCCGCGAGTCTATGAAATGGCGACGAAACAATTCTCTTGCTCGCCTGCGGAAATCTGCTTCATGTCCTCGAACGCCTGGGATGCCTGGGCAGCCTCTCATTTCGGCTTTCAGGTCGCTTGGGTAAACCGGTTTGGAAAACCGAAGGAAAATTTGCCCGGTGGCCCAAAAGCGGAATTGAAAACGCTAGACGGTCTGCCGCCGCTCCTCGGCCTCTGACGTGATCGAGTATCGAGAACGGCGATACTCGGCTTTCGACGGCCGGTCGCTGTATTATCGGGAATACGGCGATCCACTCGCACCGAGTCCATCGATCCTTTGCTTGCCGGGCTTCAGCCGAAACAGCCGCGATTTTCACACGCTCGCCTGCCATCTTTCGGAAAAGCGTCGGATCGTCTGCCCGGATTATCGTGGCCGCGGCCGCTCGGATTACGATGGCAACCCTGCCAACTACCATCCCCGAGTGCTCCTTGACGATCTGAGGCATCTTTTAACGGCGAGCGGTCTCGACGAATTCGTGGCGATCGGCACATCGATGGGTGGCATTCTGGCGATGGCCTTTGGCGCCGTTGCTCCCAGCGCGTTGCAGGGCGCGATCTTGAACGATATTGGACCGGAAGTCGGCGCCTCGGCTCTGGAGACGGTCTTGACCTATATCGGGCGCGACAATCCTCAAGCGAGCTGGGAGGACGCCGAGGCCACGCTGCGCCGGATGATGCCGGGCCTGAACCTGCGGACACCGGACGATTGGAGAGCCGCCACGGAAGGGACCTTCCGAGAGGGAGCGGACGGGAAGCTGCACATCGATTGGGATCCGAAGATCGTCCGGTCGATGAACCACCGGGAACGCCAAATGGACCTTTGGCCGCTATTTCGCTCTCTCCGACGGAAGCCCGTCTTGGCCTTCAGGGGGGAAGTCTCGAAAATACTTGAACCCGCAACCTTCGAGGAAATGCGCGAACAACATCCGCAAATGACCGCGGTCACGATCCCGGGCGCGGGTCATACACCCAGTCTCAACGAACCGGAAGCCCGTGTCGCAATCGACGCGTTTCTCGAAGAGATATAAAGCGCGGCCCCGTTAGCTGGCCGCTGATTTTGCCGGCCCGTCTTTTCCGTCGGCTTCCGGCTTGCTCGCATCCGAACCGCCGACGACAAGACTCGGCTTCGGCGATTTAAGTACCGGGCGAGCATCGATCTGTTTCGGGTCGATCCGTCGGCAGAGCCCCTGTACGAAAGCGCCCGCCTCGATCGCCAGGCTATGATGATTGATATCGCCGGTGATCCGAGCGCTGCGCGTCAGTTCGACCACACGGCCCGTAATCTCGCCGTTGACGGTCCCGGCGACGCGAATGACTTCGCCTACCACACAGCCGTTGACGGTCGCAGAGTCGCCGATGGTCAAAAGGTTGCTTTCCACATCGCCGTCGACGATTCCGTCAATCTGCACTTCGCCATCGGTCTTCAAATTCCCGGAAATCCGCAAGTCTGCACTGATAATCGACGGAATTTTCGGCTTATCCGGATTTTTCTCCGTCTGCGGCCTTGGCTTCATTTCCGACTTTCGGGCTTTTGAAAACATGCCTGCCTGCCTTTATAAACTTCAAGGGGTCTATTTGTTTGCCGTCGAACAACACTTCGTAATGGACGTGGGGACCTGTACTGCGCCCCGTGCTCCCGAGCAGCCCGACCTTATGGCGATGTCCCAAGACTTCGCCTCTACGGACCGAAACCTTGAAAAGATGTCCATAACGGGTTCGAAGGCCATTGCCATGGTCGACCTCGACCATCTTGCCGTAGCGGCCTTTGTGTCCGGCAAAGACCACTTTTCCGGGCGCCGTCGCAAATACCGGCGCTTTCTTCCAGCCCGCGAGGTCAAGACCGTGATGCATCGACCAACGGTTGGTAAAAGGGTCACGGCGTTTCCCGAACCGACTCGCCAGATGATAGTAATCGACGGGTGAGATCAGCGGCAGCGATTTCAGCACGGATTTGAGAGCTTCCCATCGCGAGATGTGATCTTCGACATCGGATAAGGTGGTTGCCAGCGCGGGGCTGGCCGTCGAGGCGCCGTCGCTTCCGACTACCGGGCCGCCCTTTCCGTATGGTGCGCCGCCCGCGCGTTCGAGGACTCTTGCCAAATCCAAACCGGCCATTTCGACCACGCGCTCGGCTTCTTCCACATTTCCAAGCGTTCGAAGGCGCAGTTGATCGAGTACCGTCTCTTGCGAACTGTGCAATTCGGCCAATCGCCCCAAGAGGATATTAGCCCGGTCATGCAACGATACTTCCGATAGAAGCACGTCCCCATCATTGCCGTCTCGGTCGCCGGTCGTCTCTTCAAGTTTTGCGATGACCTTACTGAAATCGGTCTCAAGAGAGCCAATTCGCGTTTCTGTGGACTGCAGCTGCGTTTCCATGCGGGAGACGAGAGCCCGCAGAGCGCTGCGGTGCCCGACCACCGTTTCCATTTTCTCCCGCGAACTGTCGAGGGCCTGCGTGAGTTTAATGACCTCCGACTGCAAACTGTCGCCGCGGGCCCGCGATGCGCCAAGATCATTCTCCAATTCGCGCTTGCGCCGGTCGAGAACGCCCCGTTCCTGAACGATTTGCGCATAGCTGTCGCGCGCGCTGTGCAGATTTTGAGCAAGGTCTTTCTTCATGCGGTCGAGACGCGCTGCGCGCGCGCGCGCTTTTACCAACTGGTCCTGTAAATCGCGGATCTGGTCCTGAGCGGAATCGCCGCGCTGCGTACCCGGTTCGCGCCCTTCTTCCGCCTTCGCCAGCCGCGCTTTGACCTTCGAGAGCGACGTGTCCAAGAGATTCGTCGTCTCGGTTATCTGTTCAAGTTCGATCTCGACCTGCGCCAGATGAATACGCAGCGATTGCCCGGATTCTCCGTCCAGCAAGGGCGCCCGCACAGGCAACTGTCCGTCCTGTGCCCAGCCGTTCGCCTCTGCTGCGAGACCGCCGGCCCCGTCCGTCAGTTCGCGCAGCAGATAAGCATGCTTCTCCTGCAGCTTGCCGGTCGCATCGGTTACTTTCTCCTGATATGTCAGAATTTCGTCGAGCAGATCGCCATATGCGACTTCCGCATCCTTAATCTCGCCCGCCTTTCGATCAATCATATCGCGCTGGATTTCCGATACCGCGGTCATCCCAAACGCCCAGGAAAAGACACCGATCACAAAAACCGAGGCGACAACCTGAAGCCGTTGCGTCAGGCGCAGATAACGCACCTTCCCGTCGCTCCGAAGAATAAGCTCCCGCTCGCGATAAACGGCATCGAAGACAGCGCCAACCCAGCGCGCACTATCCTGTATGAATTCCCTGCCCTGCCATTCGGGCCAGTTGATCCCCAACTTCATACGAAGGCTCTTATGACTTTTCTCGAATAACGCAAAAGGCCGTCCCTATTAATCCGGCAGACAGCTTTGTTCACCCTGCATCCGCCCTTTCGCCGAAGGTAAAGACTGTCCAAATTCAGCACAACAGAAATGTGCGCCCAACACCGCGCTCCCTCCGCCTCTGTCCCGGGAACATGGCGCACTCTAGCCGAGAAACCCGATGAATCCTAAGACCTGGTAGCAAGCAAGGCTGATCGATGCAACCATTCCGATGGCGGGCACCCAAACCGGTATCGAAAAACCGCTCCCGACATGCCCGAGTCGCCGCTTGATAAGCAAAAGGGAAAGATTGGCGGCAGTAAAGATGAGCAGCGCCAGCAACGAGGTAATCCGGGCGAGTTCACCAAGCGGCAGCCACAGCGCGAAGACAGTGACGATGACGACGATGCAAAGCGTTGAGGTAACCGGCGTTTGAGTCCATGTACCGACGCGCGCCAAAACGGCCGGCAACCATCCCTGCGCCGCCATTCCATATAGCACGCGCGCGCCCATGATCATCTGAATCAGCGCCCCGTTGAGTATGGAGAAGATTGCAATGCCGGCAATCAGTCCCGAAGACGCGCCCGTGGTCTCCCGATAGAGCAGTGCGAGCGGCGCTTCGCTTTCGCCGAGTGCCGCGACCGGCAGGCCCAGCAC
>JAYPOZ010000110.1:0-5969 GCA_038131165.1 Rickettsiales bacterium
CGGCAAGCCGTCGACCTCTTCCCGCCGGACCTCGATCAAGGGCTCGGCCTCGATCGCGGCCGTCACCGCATCGCTGAAGGCGCCCCGGTCGACCGCCAGCGCGCCGCCCGCCGGAACCTTATGCGCGTCGCCGCAAGCCAGGATCAGAGAGCCGCAGCGTCGCATCTCCTCGTGCAGCAGCCCGACCGCGTTGTACTCCGCGTCGTCGGAGCGGAATGAGTTGGAGCATACCAGCTCCGCCAAACCGTCCGTCAGATGCGCTTCCGTCCCGCGCACCGGCCGCATCTCGTGCAGCACCACCGGCACGCCGAGCCGCGCACATTGCCAAGCAGCCTCGCATCCCGCGAGGCCGCCGCCGATGATGTGGATGGGGCGTAGGGACAGTGTCATTTTTTCTCTCAAGCCCGTTTGCGCGCTTTCTTCGCGGCTTTCTTTGGCAGCAGCGGTGCGAGGAAGGCGCCGGTGTGGCTCTTCGGGGACGCCGCGATGTCTTCCGGCGTGCCAGTGGCGACGACGCGCCCGCCGTCGATTTCGCCGCCCTCCGGGCCGAGGTCGACGACATAATCGGCGGTCTTGATGACTTCGAGGTTGTGCTCGATCACCACGACGGTATTGCCCTGGTCGACCAGGGCCTGGAGAACCTCCAGCAGGCGGCGCACGTCCTCGAAATGCAATCCCGTGGTCGGCTCGTCGAGGATGTAGAGGGTCTTGCCGGTGGCCCGGCGCGAAAGTTCCTTCGCGAGCTTCACCCGTTGCGCTTCGCCGCCCGACAGCGTGGTCGCGGACTGGCCGATCTTGATATAGCCGAGACCGACCTTCTGCAGCGTGACCATCTTGTCGCGGATCGACGGCACGGCCTGGAAGAAATTGGCGCCTTCTTCGACGGTCATGTCGAGCACGTCCGAAATCGACTTGTCGCGGAAGCGTATCTCCAGGGTCTCCCGGTTGTAGCGTTTGCCCTTGCAGGTGTCGCATTGGACGTAGATGTCCGGCAGGAAATGCATCTCGATCTTGATGACGCCGTCGCCCTGGCAGGCCTCGCAGCGGCCGCCCTTCACGTTGAAGGAGAAGCGGCCCGGCGCATAGCCGCGTGCCTTCGCTTCGGGCAAGCCGGCGAACCATTCGCGAATCGGCGTAAAGGCGCCGGTATAGGTCGCCGGATTGGAACGCGGCGTCCGGCCGATTGGCGATTGGTCGATATCGATGACCTTATCGAGAAACTCGATACCTTCGATCCTGTCGAATTCGCCCGGCACGACGCGGGTGCCGTTCAGGCGTCGGGCGAGGGCATTGTAAAGGGTTTCGATGACGAAGGTGGATTTGCCGCTGCCCGATACGCCGGTCACGCAGGTAAAGGTCCCGAGCGGAATATCGACGTCGATGTTCTTGAGGTTGTTGGCCCGGGCGCCGCGCACCGTCAGGAGCTGTTTCTTGTGGCCCTTGCGGCGTTCGGCCGGGATGGGGACCTGACGCATGTGGGTCAGGTACTGCCCGGTCAGGCTTTCCGGTGACGCCATGACCTCGTCGGGCGTGCCTCGGGCGACGATATGACCGCCATGGACGCCGGCGCCGGGGCCGAGATCGACCAGATAGTCCGCCGTCCGGATCGCGTCCTCGTCGTGCTCGACGACGATGACGGTGTTGCCGAGATCCCGCAGCCGCCGCAGCGTCTCCAACAGGCGCGCGTTGTCGCGGGAGTGCAATCCGATCGAGGGCTCGTCGAGGACATAGAGCACGCCCATCAGGCCGGAGCCGATTTGGGACGCCAGGCGGATACGCTGGCTTTCGCCGCCCGACAGCGTGCCCGAGGCGCGGTTGAGGGTCAGATAATCGAGGCCGACATCGACCAGGAAGCCGAGACGTTCGTTGATTTCCTTCAGGATACGCTCGCCGATCTGCAGTTGGGTCCGGTCGAGGACGGCGGGCAGGGCGGTGAACCAGTTGCGGGCTTCCAGGATCGACATCCGCGAGACTTCCGCGATGTGCAGCGTGCCGATCTTGACCGCCAGGGCTTCCGGTTTCAGGCGATTGCCGCCGCATCGGTCGCAGGGATGAATGCTCTGATAGCGCTCCAGCTCCTCGCGTACCCAATTGCTGTCGGTCTCGCGCCAGCGCCGCTCCATGTTCGGCACGACGCCTTCGAATGGTTTTGTCGTGCTATAGGTCCGCAGCCCGTCGTCATAGGCCATGGTGATTTCTTCTTTGCCGCTGCCAAGTAGAATGGCCTTCCGGACGTCCTCCGGCAGGTCGGCGAAGGGCGTCTTCATGCTCACGCCGTAATGCTCGGCGAGGCTCGTCAATGTCTGACGGTAATAGGGCGAGGAACTGCTGGCCCAGGGCGCGATGGCCCCCTTTTCCATGCTTTTTGAGTCGTCGGGCACCACGAGGGACGGATCGAAATACATGGTCGTGCCGAGGCCGTCGCAGCTCGGACAGGCGCCGAAGGGATTGTTGAAGGAAAACAGTCGCGGTTCGATCTCGTCGATGGAGAAACCGGAGACCGGACAGGCGAAACGGGCGGAAAATACAGTGCGCGCGCCGCCGTCGGCCTCTTCGGCGATCGCGAGGCCGTCCGCAAGTTCAAGAGCTGTTTCGATCGAATCGGCCAGCCGCGTCTCGATTCCGGCGCGGACGACGACCCGGTCGACGACGATCTCTATGTCGTGCTTCTTGTTCTTGTCGAGCTTGGGGGCGTCTTCGATCTCGTACAATTCGCCGTCGATCTTGACCCGCTGGAAGCCGCGCTTCTGATAGTCCTTGAGTTCGCGCCGGTATTCGCCCTTGCGGCCGCGCACCACGGGCGCGATGAGATAGAGGCGCGTCCCTTCCGGCATGGCGGCGACCCGGTCGACCATCTGACTGACGGTCTGGCTCTCGATGGGCAGACCGGTCGCCGGCGAAAATGGAACCCCGACCCGGGCGAACAGCAACCGCATGTAATCGTAAATTTCGGTGACGGTCCCCACGGTCGAGCGCGGGTTCCGGCTGGTGGTCTTCTGTTCGATGGAAATGGCCGGAGACAGACCGTCGATCGAGTCGACGTCCGGCTTCTGCATGAGCTCCAGGAACTGCCTTGCGTAGGCAGAGAGACTTTCGACATAGCGCCGCTGACCTTCCGCATAGACGGTATCGAAGGCCAGCGACGACTTGCCCGAACCCGACAATCCGGTAAAGACGACAAGCTTGTCGCGCGGAATGTCGACGTCGACGTTCTTCAGGTTATGTTCGCGGGCGCCGCGAACTTAGATCTTATCGGCCATGAGCCCTATTTTGGATGATTCCCAGAGAAGTCGCTTAATATAGATATACGATGCGGAGGAAGCGATAGATGAATCGATTTGAGTCGTTCAAATGTCGCTTAAGCGTTGGCGGTCCCTCGGGCGAGCTTGTATATTTCGGGCCTGACATTTCATAACTCCTAGAGATCGATCGGAACATCCATGGTAGGCAGCGTAAACAAGGTTATCTTGGTCGGAAATTTGGGCCGCGATCCGGAAGTCCGGTCGATGCAGAACGGCGGGAAGGTGTGCAATCTCAGCGTTGCCACTTCCGAGCGTTGGAAAGACCGGAATTCCGGCGAGCAGCAGGAACGTACCGAATGGCATCGTGTCGTGATTTTCGACGACCGGCTGGTCGATGTTGCGGAGCGTTTTCTCTCAAAGGGCCGAAAAGTCTATCTCGAAGGCGAATTGCAGACTCGAAAGTGGCAGGATCAATCGGGTCAGGACAAGTATACGACGGAAGTCGTTCTGCGCCGCTTCCGGGGCCAGCTCGTGCTGCTCGATTCGCGGAACGAGGGCGGTGGCGGCGGTTACGACGCGCCTTCCGACTACGGTGCGCCTTCCGACAGTTACATGGGCGGCGGCGGCGGCGCTCCGATGGGGCCGAGCGGTGACGATCTCGATGACGAGATTCCGTTCTAGCGCGCGGGATTCGGCGTGACTCTCAGCGGAGAAACACACCTTATATAGTTGTTAGCAGGGTCTCTATCTGCTAGATTTTGACATAGCGGCGGAATGTATTTGTCGCACACACGGTCTTTTTTCATCTTCCGGAATGCGCGACCTAAATCGTGAGTAGCCCACCCCCCAGCGAAGGCTCCTTCGACATCGGTGAGATATCGATCGAAGAGGAAATGAAGCGCTCCTATCTCGACTATGCGATGAGTGTCATCGTGAGTCGGGCGCTTCCGGACGTGCGCGACGGGCTGAAGCCGGTTCACCGCCGTATTCTCTATTCCATGCACGAGAACGGCTACGATTCGTCGAAGCCGTACCGCAAATCCGCCCGTATCGTCGGCGATGTCATGGGCCGGTATCACCCGCACGGAGATCAGGCGATCTATGACGCCATGGTCCGCATGGCGCAATTGTTCTCCATGCGGCTTCCGTTGATCGACGGGCAGGGTAATTTCGGGTCCATGGACGGCGATCCACCGGCGGCCATGCGGTACACCGAAGCGCGGTTGGCAAAATCCGCCGAGACGCTACTCGACGATATCGACAAGGAAACGGTCGATTTTCAGGCGAACTACGATGAGACCGTCGAAGAGCCGATGGTTCTGCCGGCGCGTTTCCCAAACATGCTGGTCAACGGCGCGGGCGGCATCGCCGTCGGCATGGCGACGAACATCCCGCCGCACAATCTGGGCGAAGTGATCGACGCCTGCATTGCCTATATCGACGATTCCGAGATCGAAATCGAAAACCTGATGGATTTCATATCCGGGCCGGATTTCCCGACAGGCGGTACGATTTTGGGACGGGCCGGCATCCGCTCCGCGTATTTGACGGGGCGGGGTTCCGTGGTGATGCGGGCGCGCACGCATGTCGAGGAAATCGGCAAGGATCGCGAAGCCATCGTCGTCACCGAAGTGCCCTATCAGATCAATAAGTCCAGATTGCTCGAGCGGATCGCCATTATGGTCCGCGAAAAGCAGATTGAAGGCATTTCGGATCTGCGCGACGAATCGGACCGCGACGGGGTGCGCGTGGTGATCGAACTCCGGCGTGACGCCATTTCTGACGTCGTACTCGCGCAATTGTTCCGCCATACGCAACTGCAGTCGACCTTTGGCGTCAACATGCTGGCGTTGAACCGCGGGCGGCCGGAATTGATGAACCTCAAACAGGTGATCGCCGCCTTCGTGGAGTTCCGCGAGGAGGTCATCACCCGCCGGACGATCTATCTATTGCGTCGGGCGCGCGAACGGGCGCATGTCTTGGCGGGCCTCCTGGTCGCTATTTCGAATCTCGATCCGGTGATCGAGATGATTCGGTATTCCTCCGACCCGGCGACGGCGCGCAAGAAGTTGATGGCGAAAGACTGGCCGGCCGGCGATGTGGCTGAGTTCATTCAGTTGATCGACGATCCGGGCCATAAGGTCGTTGACGGGCATTACCGGCTCTCCGAAGCGCAGGCGCGGGCGATCCTGGAGTTGCGGCTCCAAAGACTGACCGGCATGGAGCGCGACAAGCTTACCGAGGAGACGGCGGAACTGGCCGACAGGATCGGCGGATTCCTCGATATTCTTGCCTCCCGCGAACTCCTCTTGGAGGTCATGCGTAAAGAATTAGCGGAGATGCGCGACACCTACGCCGAGGATCGCCGCACGACGATCGAAGACATGGAGTTCGAGCACGATATCGAGGACCTGATCCAGCGTGAGGATATGGTCGTCATGGTCACCCACGGCGGCTATATCAAACGGGTCCCTCTGTCGACCTACCGCGCGCAAAGGCGGGGCGGCAAGGGCCGCTCCGGCATGAACACCCGTGACGAAGACTTCGTCAGCAGGCTGTTTGTGACATCGACGCATACGCCTGTGCTGTTCTTCTCCTCGAAAGGCATCGTTTACCAGTTGAAGGTCTACAAGCTGCCGCTTGGCAGTCCGCAGGCTCGCGGCAGGGCGATGGTGAATCTCCTGCCTTTGGAAGAGGGGGAATTCATCACCACGGTGATGCCGTTGC
>JAYPOZ010000110.1:5979-12117 GCA_038131165.1 Rickettsiales bacterium
GAAAGCTGGGGCGATTTGTTCGCGATGTTCGCAACGCGGATTGGCAATATCCGGCGGAACCTGCTGTCCGATTTCGTCAACATCAAGGCGAACGGCAAGATCGCGATGAAATTGGAAGAAGGCGACGCGCTGGTCGACGTGCAGGTATGTACCGAGGAAGACGACGTGCTGCTCGCCACCGATAAGGGCATGTGCATCCGCTCTGCCGTGACCGATGTCCGGGTTTTCAGCGGCAGAACGTCGACGGGTGTCCGCGGCATCAGGCTGGCCAGCGGCGACGAAGTGATTTCGATGTCCATTCTGGAGCACAACGATGTCGAGACGGAAACCCGGGACGAATATCTACGCCGCGCCTCCGCAATGCGCCGCTCCGGCGACGACGAAGAGGGCGACGTGGATGTGCAAGGCAGTGAGCTTTCCGACGACCTGTACAACGAGCTTGCGGAGCGCGAGCAGTTTATCCTGACGGTTACCGAACGTGGATTCGGTAAGCGCAGTTCTGCCTACGAATACCGCACAACGGGTCGCGGCGGCAAAGGAATCGCCAATATCGAGATGACCGATCGGAACGGTCCGGTCGTTGCCTCTTTCCCTGTGGCCTCTGCGGACCAGATTATGCTGGTGACGGATAGCGGACAATTGATTCGCACGTCGGTCGATGAAATAAGGATCGCAGGACGGCGGACCCAAGGGGTGACGCTGTTCCGAATTGAAAACGAAGAGCGGGTCGTATCGGTTGCGCATCTCAGTGAAGTGAACGACGACGAAGGCGGGGAGAGCGAGGATGACGCCGAGCCGGAAATCGACGACGCTTCGCTGCCCGCTGCCGAAGATGCAAGCGATGGGACCGACGTAGAAGAGGAATAAGAGTGATGGCGAACAAGCAGGTCGGAGTTTACCCTGGGACTTTCGACCCGATCACGAATGGCCATTTGGATGTTATCGTACGTGCGGCGACGCATGTCGTGGATCATCTGATTGTCGCCGTGGCGGTGAATGCCGGAAAAGGTCCTCTTTTTACGGTCGAGGAACGCTGCAAGATGGTCGAGGACGAAGTGGCGAAATCCAAGGAGATCAAGCCCGGCTCCATAGAGGTGCGGACCTTCGACAACCTGCTGGTCAAGTTCGCGGCGGATGTCGGCGCCAATGTCGTCGTTCGCGGTCTTCGGGCCGTCTCCGATTTCGAGTATGAATTTCAAATGGCGGCGATGAACCGCCGCCTCTATCCGGATGTCGAAACCGTTTTCTTGATGGCATCCGACCGCAATCAGTTCATTTCTTCGCGATTTGTGAAGGAGATCGGTGCGCTTGGCGGCAACGTCCGGCATTTCGTGCCCGAAGGCATCGCGGATATCCTTGAGAAGACATACGGCCAATGCTAGACCGGATATGACTCACCGAAATGACCTGATGGGTCGTTGCAGGCGTGATTATTTCGCACTTATTTCCGTGCGATGACGGGAAAGACGAAGTAAAACGCCGGTTTTTCTAAGAATTGTGCCGGCAATCGCGAATCCGTGATTTACGTTTTATACCCATTCGCGGTATCTAGGTGCCGCGCGGCGGCGGAGAACAATGTCGCCCGTCTTGTCTTTAATGTCGCTCTAGGACAGGGTTCGAATGATTTTCGGCGCCGTTCGCGGCGCGTGTCGATATTTTTGGGAGGAAGATTTCCGCCTCCCGATAGTTTATTTTTGATCGTGCCGAATGAGGCCTGACTTGCAGAATTGGAAAGACTATTCGCAATTGGTCTACGAGGCATTTCGATCGACGCCGTCTATCGACGAAATGCGCGATCGCATCGCGACCGCGAACATTAACAGCCAAAGTCTTCTCGCGACCGACTATCTCAACCATTTCAATGAAGTGGCGATGATCGTTGAGATGTTGCCGGATATGCCGGATTTCATCGAAGACGTAAAATACTGGTCTCCGAAATCCTATAAGGAGCATTTCCGCGACAGCAGTTTCTCGGATAAGGACTTGGCCATCGCCGCCTACGACTGCGTCCCGACGCCCTATTTGGTTGCCTTTGAAGGGGCGATGTTCCGCGCGGTAAAAACGATCCGAGAGTCGATCGCTCAACTTGAGACGGCGATTTCGACGGCGGATCGGGAACGAATTCAAATCGCATCCGGCGAATTGAGCGCGAAGTTGGAAGCTCTGATGAGTACCATGCGGAGCATCGTCAACGGCGAACTCGGCACATTGGCCCAGGGCGAAATCGATCAGTTGTTATCGACCGTGAACGACCTGGCTCCCGAGCCTTTGGTTGCGGAGCCGACAAAGAGAGCGGGTGAGAACGACGAGGCAGGCGGGCTTGATCAAGATTCGATCGATTCCCTGTCCGATTGAGAGTTCTTGTGTGTTGCCTTGCGATTCATAGACTTCTCTTCGCTACGGCTTTGCGTGCCGGGCATCGCTTAGAATTGGGGAAACTTTAGAATGACGACGGGAGCCGCAGTCTCAGAAGGCCAGGCCGATTTTCCGGCCCTCGCCGCGACGGCACAGCGTCCCCTCAAGGTCATGCATGTCATTACGGACCTGGATGTCGGCGGCGCGGAGAGGATGCTCGTCTCCTATTTGACGGCCGAGCGTCAGACCGCGCCGCAAAGCTTCGTCGTCAGTCTGTTGTCGGGCGGCTATTTTGCGAAGTGGCTGCGTAATTCCGGCTTGCGTGTCGATGAGATGAGCATGGGCCGTATGATCGGCAATTTGCTTTCGCTTTTCCGGATTGCGCTTACGATCCGACGCGAAAAACCGGACGTTATCCAGAGCTGGATGTACCATGCCGACCTTGTCTCGACATTGGCGTTATTGTTGTCGGGAAGAATCCGCAAGACCCGGCTTTATTGGGGCGTTCGGTGCTCCGATATGGATACCAGCAAGTATCGGCTGACCTTGAAGTTTGCGATTTGGGCTT
The DNA here is from genome assembly GCA_038131165.1 of Rickettsiales bacterium. Classification (GTDB taxonomy): domain Bacteria; phylum Pseudomonadota; class Alphaproteobacteria; order UBA8366; family UBA8366; genus UBA6544. The sequence continues at coordinate 8,903 of JAYPOZ010000110.1, forward strand.
GTTCGTGGTTGTCGTGGATACCCGATGGAATCATCGCGAATTCATATGCGGGGATGAAGATTCATAAGGACCTTGGTTACGATCCCGAGAATTTTTTCGTCATTCCGAACGGCGTTGATACGAGGCGCTTTGCGCCGAATGCGGAACTGAAAAAAGAAGTTCGCCGTGAACTAGGCATTCCGGACGACGCATTTGCGATTGCCATGGTCGCGCGCCGCGATCCGATGAAGGACCATGAAACCTTTATCCGCGCGATCGAGTTAATTCCTGGCGCCATCGGAGTTCTTCCCGGGAAAGGGACGGAAGAGCTCCCGGAGAAACCGAATTTGCGGCGTCTCGGTGTTCGTGAGGACATCGAGCGGATCTATGCCGGGTGCGACATTGTTTGCCTTTGTTCGGCCTTCGGCGAAGGCTTTCCCAATGTGCTTGTCGAGGGTATGGCAGCAGGATTGGCGCCTTTGGCAACCGATGTCGGTGACTGCGCCCGGATCGTGGGAGAGCTCGGCGAGATTGTGCCGCCGAGGGACGTCGGCGCATTTGCGGGCGCCATTCGGAAGTTAATTGATCAGGGGCCCGAGAAAGTGGCGGAGATCGGCGCTCGGGCTCGCGAGCGGGTCGCCCGGGAATATGCCTTGGATCGCGCGGTATCGGCGTTCGACGATGTCTATAAACGGACAGGAGAGGCGGATGCGGCCACTCGCTCTCGACCGATGCTGGCGATCAGCAGCGCGGTCGTGTCGCGTCTGGCGGCGTTTGGCGCCTTGATTGCCGCGGCGAGAATGCTTGAACCCGTGGAGTTTGGCGTATTTGCCGTTCTGACCGCGCTCGTCGGTGTCGTGAATGCCATCGTCTCGGGCGGCGGCGACATGTGGTTGAACAGTTTTACGGGCAGCGTCTCTCGCAAGACCGGCTTGGCCCCGAGGATCAGCCCGGCCTATCTCGCGATTTGTGTGGCCCTCGCGACCGTCGTGGCGGGCGGGATGGCCATTGTCTTCGCTCTCTCGACCAGTAGCACAATCGGCGGATGGTTGAATGCTTTGGCGCCGGAGTTGGCAGTCTTTCTGGCTCAATTCCCATATGCGACGATGCTGGCGGTTCTGGGTGCCTGTTTTGCCGGCTTGTTCGAGGCACAATTGGCGATTCTCCGCTCGGCCAATCGGGTGACGGAATTCTTCACTTTTCGAGATTTAACGACGCCGGTCGTCGTCCTTGGTTTGATCGTAGTGCTGCAGCCTGCCAGCGCGATTGAAATGATGTCGCTCTACTGTGCCGTCTGGGGCGGCGTATTCTTGATTGCCCTCATCTATATCAAGCGTCTGCTTGGCGTATTCCCTCGGGTGATCGCGATAAGCGCAAAACGATGGCGCAGCATGTTCCGGCATACCGCCGGTTTGATCTACGGTAATTTCGGCTCGCGCCTTTCCATTCACATTGACGTCCTGGTCCTTGCCCATCTGGTCAGCATAGCCTCGGTTGGCGAATATCGCGCGGCAGCTCAGTTCGCCATCGGGTTTATGGTTGTTCAGCACTTTGTATTTCTGAGCTTACCCTGGCAGATGCGGCGTACCACGCAAGGGGAGGAGACGGGACCGGGGTATGCCTGGGTAAGCCTGCAGCAGAGGTCGCTCCTTGCGGTCGCCGGCACCGCGTTCTTGGTTCTTTGGATATTTGCGGAACCGTTGCTGGGGTTGCTCGGCGAGCGCTTTGTCGACGTTGCGAATATATTCAGAATTTTCGTGCTGATTCGGTTCATCGACCTTTTGTGGGGGCCGAATCATGAAATGTTGGTCAGCAATGGCTTTACCGTCCGCGACGCGCACGCAAACCTCGTAGCCCTGACGGTTTGGGTCCTGACCTTTGTATTGGTCCGGCAATTCTCGGTGGATCCGTTGATTGCCGCGGTGAGCGCCACGGCCGTTTCGGCCCTCGCCGGTCAGGCGACGCGCTATGGAATGTTGCGACAAACCGGATTGATTCCTGTCATGGGTCATGGGATGGGGCCAGCGCTTCCCGCGGTTATGACGCTCGGCGTATTGGTCGCAATTCAGTTTATGATTTAGCGGGCCGATAAGCGGCCTTGGGGCTAGTTCCCGCGCTCTTGGCTTCTCAAGGGAGCGGGCTGGACGGCGGCGTTTGGAAATCCGACCGATTCCTGTGCGTGAGCCACGGTGACGGTAATGAGAGACCCGCCGAGCGCCCGGCGCTCTACTTGTACCGTTGCCGCTCTGCCGGCGCGCGTGAAGGTCAGGACGCTGATGGCGGATTGAACGGTCATGACGGGCGACCAATCGAAGCGGGGCATCTCTGATCTGAAGAAGCTATATGCCTCGGTCGACGAAATGCTCGTGACCATCACCAGGCGGCCAGTCCAATCTTCGCGGCCACTCAGTATGAGGGACCTTTCCTGGTTCAGTTCCGCGTCTTTCGGAATCGGCACGTCGGCAACCGGGCGAAACATCTCGATCCGGCCTGCCGGCGTCTGGGAAGATTGTGTCGGCCGCAACGGCTCGTTTTGAGCGCAGCCGCTCAGTACGACGAGCAGCCCGCAAATCGGAAATTTGATTAATGCTCTCGTCGATCGCTTCATGCTATTAAACTAACATATGGAATTACCGCGACAACATCTTATGACGAGCGAAGGTCGCTAATTTCGAGGCGTCGGCCATACGGTTCTTGAGTGGTTTTATCAATGGCGGTGCACATACATGAAAAAAATCCTTCTGATCGATGACGACGAATTGGTTCGCGACTATATCAAGGCGTGCCTCGTCGATTGGGGATACGAGATGATCGATAGCGGCGATGGCGATTCGGGTATTGAGATGGCGGTCTTGGAAATGCCCGACTTGATCTTGATGGATATCAATATGCCGGGAACCAACGGGTATGAGGCGATCGGGCGCCTGCGCGACGATCAGCAGACACGGGAGCTGCCGATTATTGCGTTGACGGCAAACAATACCGCTGAAGATCGCGATCAAGCATACGAGATGGGCTGCAAGGCCTACGTTGCAAAACCAATTGTTGATACGGATATCCTGCGCGAGGCGGTTATGCGTTGTTTGCCCGATTAGGGAACTGCGTGGCTGAGAGACCGCATTGTCGCGCGCTTCCCGCACTCGGCGGCATAACTATCCGAAAGATAGGAAGCATTTGGCAATGGTGAGCCCGACAGGGTTCGAACCTGTGACCTACTGATTAAAAGTCAGTTGCTC
>JAYPOZ010000111.1:0-2423 GCA_038131165.1 Rickettsiales bacterium
GCTCGCCTCCATCGGCGGGCAAATCGGCATTTGCTCCAAATACTACCTGTCGCGAATTACGGGGCGCAAGCGCAACAGCCATCAAAGGCCGGACTTTCGCTCCCACGCTGAAAGTCGACGCCTTATTCCGTCGGAAAGGCGAATTCCTTCGGCCCGATGACGGACAGGCCGCAGCGCAAGGCCTCGGTCTCGAAGACGTCGTCGGGCATCACGTTGGCGATATTGGCGTCGGGCCCGAAGGTCTCGATCAGGAACTTCTTCAGCACGTAGACATCCGACAGCGTGATACCCTTGATCCACGGCCCCGGGAGTTCGTAGATCACCTTCTCCGGCGGGAACTCGGCGCGGATGGCCTCGATCAGATGTTCCTGCACCTCGCCGTCGATGACGATTTCCGCCGCCTCGACCAGCACCACGTCGGCGCCCGCCGCCAGGCAATCCCGCGCCTGCCCGACCAGCGTCTCCGCCGTCTGCTTGATGTCCTTCGAGCCGATCTCGCCGTGGATTTCTAGGCCCGCGTCTACGCCCTGCGATATCAGCGTCTTGCGCTGGTTGGCCGACAGCGGCACGCAATTGTCGGAGACTTCGACCGCGCCGAATCCCATGCGCTTCGCCTCCTTGTAGAAGGCCGGGGCCGCTTCGAATCCCTGGGTCGCCACAACGTATTCGAGGAACTGCCCGCCGATGAAGGGGGTGACGTCGTAGCCCTCGCAAAGGCGCAGCTTCTGCCCGAGATAGCTCTCCCGATACAGCCGCGCCGAGCCGACGGCGATCTTGATCAGATCGACATAGGGGCCGACCAGACCCAACAGATCCTCCAGCTTGCCCACCGGCAGGCCGAAATCGACCATCATCGTGATGCCGGTCTTGCGCGGTTTTGTCATACTGCGTTCTTCCGGCAGCGGCACCATTTCAAAGGGGAACTTGGGCATTGCATTCCTTTCCGGGGTTTTAACGGAGGGGATTATGGTCGAATTCCCCGGCTCGGCAATGGCCGGGACGCCGGAACATTCGACGAAAGGACATACGATGTCATTAAGCCCCGAAGGAAGCGCCGCACCGTCGGAAGAGCCGTTTCCGCTGAAACGGCGGTTTCTGCGCGGGTTTGTGCCGGCTTTCTTTTGTTTCATCGTTGTCCTTTTGATTTTGACCGGGACGACGGCGCTGCGCGTCACGGAGTCGATCTATCTCGAACTGGCGCAACACCGCGCGCAAAGCCTCTCGCGGGCGGTGGCGGACCGGGTACCCGCTGCCTGGAAAAGCCTGATGTCCGGGCAAACGCTGGCCGAGCTGCAGGATGACAGCACCGCCCTCGCCAAGGCGTTCAACAGCGAGGTCCGCAACCTGAACCTTTCGGAACTTAAGGTCTACGACCTCGATCGGCGGGTCCTGTTCGCGACGCATGCGGAAGAAATCGGCACCCGCGAGAGCGGCGCGGCGCTGCTCGCGGTGATCCGGAACGCCGCACCGGAAATCGCCTCCAAGAACCTGCCCGACGGCGCCCGGCAATACGAGCTCTACGTCCCCGTTTTCGACGATGCGGGAGAGCTCCGCGCCGTCTTCGAGCTCTACGAGCCGGTCGGCTATCTCGACGCGATCCTTGCCAAGGCGGCGATACCCGTGGTCGCCATGCCGGGTCTCTTGCTGATCGTCCTGATCGCCGCGCTCGGTATGTTGGTGAGCCGCGCCCAATCCCATATCGACAGCCGGACCGACGCCTTGAACGCGCTTCGGCGCCGGATCGAAACTTTCGTCTCCAACAGTGCCGCCGACGCGGCGCGCACCGCCGATGCCGGCGGCGCCATCCGCTCGCGCAAGATCGACACGACCCTGTTCTTTTCCGACATCCGCAGTTTCACGAGCTTTGCAGAGCAGAATCCGCCGGAAGACGTGGTCGCGTTCCTGAACAATCTGATGACGCTGCAAGTGCGCACTATTGCCGAGCATGGCGGCGATGTCGACAAGATGATCGGCGACGCTGTGCTTGGCCGTTTCGACGGCGATGACGGTGCCGCCCGGGCGCTCGCCGCGGCGCGGGACATACTCGCGGCCGTAAGGGACGGCCACTATCCGCGCGGTATCGGCATCGGCGTCTACCGCGGCGAGGTGATCTCCGGCGCCGTCGGCCCCGAAGACAGGCGCGATTTCACGGTAATCGGCGACGCCGTGAACATCGCGGCGCGGCTGTGCTCGGAGGCCGGGCTCGGACAGCTGGTGACCGACGCAGCACTCGCGGACGACGCCTTCGGGCCGACGGAGGAGATCCGGGTCAAGGGACGTCAGGAGCCCCTGACCATTCGCCGCCAGACGCTCTAAGCGGTTTCGGGCGGGTTCGCATTCGTCCGAGGGAAATTCTGGTCTAGGTCGTTAGGAGAGCAACGGCGGCGATAGAACCTCGCTCGTTGTCATTCCCGCGAAGGCGG
>JAYPOZ010000111.1:2523-12012 GCA_038131165.1 Rickettsiales bacterium
GGCACCGGCACCCCGACCCCGTCGCTGAAACGCATGAGCTCCGGCTACATGGTGGAGATCGGCGGCGACATCCTCCTGTTCGATCAGGGCCCCGGCACCTATCACCGGATGATGGAAGCGGGCGTGAAGGCGGTCGACGTCTCCCATGTCTTCTTCAGCCATCTCCACTACGACCACTGCCTCGACTACGCGCGCCTGCTGATGACGCGGTGGGACCAGTCCGACGGCCGCCTGCCGGAGCTCAAGGTCTACGGCCCGCCGCACATCGAGCGCATGACCGAGCTTTATATCGGCGAGGACGGCGTCTTCGGGCCGGACATCGACGCGCGCTGCAACCATCAGCTCTCGATCGACACGTTCGAATGGCGGGGTGGCGTCATCCCGCGTCCGCGCCCCAATCCCGACGTCACGGAGCTGCGCTCCGGCGACACCGTGGCGAGCGACGGTTGGCAGGTGAGCGTGCGGAGCGTCATCCACGTGCAGCCCTATCTCGTCTGCTACGGCTACCGGCTGGACACGCCCGAAGGGTCCTTCGCCTATTCCGGCGACACCGGCCCCTGCGAGGGCATGAACAAGCTCGCCGAGGGTGTCGACGTGCTGGTCCACATGTGCCAGTACATCTCCGGCACGGAACCCTCGAAGGAATACACTGAGGGCTGCATGGGGCACCTGGAACTCGCCGAACTCGGCAAGCGCGCGGGCGTGAAGAACCTCGTCGTCAGCCACGTGCTGGAACAGATGGACGTCCCCGGCGTGCGCGAGCGGCTGATTGCCGAGATGGCGGAGATCTACGACGGCAACATCTTCTTCGGCGAGGATCTGATGGAAATCCCGCTCGGCGACCCGAAAGAAGCGCCGATGAGGTAGAAATTCCGGCGCATTGCGTTAGAATGCTCTCCATGAACGACACGTCTCCCGCCGGCGGCGCGCCGATTCCCTACACGGAGCGGAAGCGCCTGTATTACCGCGCTCTCGGCTATCCGAGCGACTATCGCTGGGCGCACAACGAGACGGCACCCTTCACGCGCCTGAAGCGGCCGTTGAGCCAGGCGAATATCGCGCTGATCACGACCTCGTATCCGCCGGGCGACTACAGCGACGACAACCCGCCGATAAAAGAGGTCTGGTCGCAGGCGATCGCGTCCGTGCCGGACGGGCTCTACAACCAGAACCTCGCCTGGGACAAGGACTCGACCCACACGAAGGACCGCGAGAGCTACCTGCCGATTCTGGCGCTGCAGCGGCTGGCCGAGGACGGCGTCATCGGCGGCCTGACCGAGCATTTCCGCGGTGTCCCGACCGACTACAGCCACCGCCGCACGATGGAACAGGATGCGCCGGAAATCCTCCGCCGTCTGGTGGCGGACGGCGCCGACGCGGCCCTTCTCGTCCCGTTATGACCGGTCTGCCATCAGACCGTGAGTCTGACCGCAAGACACCTTGAAGAGAACGGCATCCCGACCGTCGTCCTCGGCTCCGGGCGCGACATCGTCGAGCATTGCGCGGTCCCGCGCTTCCTCTTCGTCGACTTCCCGCTCGGCAATCCCTGCGGCATCCCCTATGACCGGGACATGCAATTGGAGATCGCCCGGTTGGCCGTAGATCTGTTGGCCTCTGCCGACGGCCCGCAGACGACCGTGCGGGCACCCTTCGAATGGAACGGCGCCCCGGACTGGCGCGAGGTCTACAACCGCGTGCGGCCCGAGGACAAGGAAGCGCTGCTGGCCGAGGGCGAACGCCGCCGCATCCGCATGGCGAAGCGGCCGAAGCGCGCATAGGCACCTCTCGGGTAACCGTGCCCTAATCCCGCGAATTCATCACCGCATCCGCGAAATCGCGGAAGTTCTCGCGTGCGCAGGCCTGCGGCGGCAGCAATAGGATTTCCTTTAGTCCCGCGGCTTCCATCTTCGAAATCCGCTCCCTGATCTCGTCCGGCTCGCCGACCAATCCGAGGGTGGCGCGGATCATGCTGGGCGTGATGAACTTTCGCTCGTCCGCCGGCAGAAAGGCGCAATGGCCGGTGTGGAGGGTCTGGTGGCGGCGCGCTTCGGGCATCGCCTCGACATGGGCCTTGTAGTCCTCCCACTCGCCCCGGATCGAGTCCTGAATGAACCCGTCATTGCCGCGCTGGAGCATGATCTCGTACCAGAAATGCAGCGAGGAGACGACCGGCGCGCCGGTCTCCGCGACCACGCGGTCGCTCTCCAGGGTCTCGCCGGGCTTGAGGACGCAGGCGTAGGTCAGGACGGCGGTGTGGAAATCCGCCGGAAGCGCCCTTCCCGCCGCATCGGCGCCGCGCCGCACCTTCTCCATGTTGTTCCGCATCACCGAGATGGGCTCGGTTCCGGCGCTGATCCGCCCGTCCCCGTAGGCGCCGGTGGCGGCCAGCGCCTTCGGGCCGTTGGCCCCCACATAGATCGGCACCCGGTCGTCGAGATTGAGACAGCCGAGCTCCCGGTCCTGAAAGCGGATCGGGCGAGTCTCGCCGTTGAAGGTATAATCGACTTCCTCCCCATCCAGCAGCCCGCGCACCACGCGGAGATATTCGCGGAACGCGGTCGGGCCGACCGGTTTCTGTCCCATGATCCGCATCGCCGTATGCCCGGTGCCGATGCCGAGGAAGGTGCGCCCCGGCGCCAGCTTATTGATGGACGCGATGGAATGCGCGGTCACCGGGGCCAACCGCGTCCCCGCGATGGCGACGCCGGTGCCGAGGCGGATGCGCGACGTGTTCGCCGCCGCGAGCGCCAGGGTCGCATAGCAGTCCGACCAGATCATCTGGCTGTCCGGCGCCCAGGCGCTGTCGTAGCCGAGCGCCTCCAGTTCTTGGAAAATCCGCCAGTCGTCGATCTTGGTCGCCACCATGCCGCCGTATTTCATATGCCGTATTCCCTTCCGTCCCTATGCCATCCTTCGACAGGCGCTCATCCGCGCGGCGCCGGCTTGGCGAGTAGAAACACCGCCGGGAGCGCGATCGCCGCCGCGAAGGCGAACATGTAGAACACATCGATATAGCCCACCATCATCGCCTGTCGGGTAATCTCGAGGTCGAGCCGCGCCAAATCGCTCAGCGTCTCCGTGCTCCACCGCCCCGCGACCTGCGGCAGTTCGAACATCAGATTGAACGGATTGACGTGCTCGGTCAGCTCCGCCCGGCTGGTCGCCCCCATCCGCGTCAGGAAAAAGATTCCGACGGAAATGCCGATGCTGCTGCCGGCGCTGCGGATCAGGTTCCACATCGACGCCGCCTCGGTCCGGTGCGATGGGTCGAGGGTGGCAAAGGTGACCGCCCCCAACGGCACCACGATCATACCGGCGCCGACGCCCTGCACGCAGCCGGTCCACAGCACCTCCCAATGACCGATATCGAGATTCCAGCCCGCCATCGCCCAGCTGGACACAGCCAACAGAACGAATCCGCCGCCGATCAGCACCCGCGGGTCGAAATGCTGCGCCGTCCGCCCCAGCACCATCATCGCGATCATCAATCCGGCACCGCGCGGGCTCAGCAGCAGACCGATATCGATGACGGGATAATCCTTCAATTCCTTCAACAGCGGCGGCATCAGGACCAGCGGCGCCAGCGTCAGCACGCCGTACAAAAACGCGATGATCAGCCCAAGGGCGTAGTTCCGGTCGCGCATCAGGCGAAGATCGACCATCGGCTGACGCACGGTCAGCGCATGAATGACGAAGAGATAGAACCCGACGCCGACGATGGCGGCCTCGACGATGATCTCGACCGAATTGAACCAGTCGAGCCGCTCGCCCCGGTCGAGCATGGTCTGCAGCGCGCCGATGGCCGCTGCCAACGCGAGGAAACCGAACCAGTCGAAGCGCCGACCGGGCTTCCGCTCCGTGTCGGGCAGGAACAGAAAACAGCCGAGGAACGCGAGCAGTCCGACCGGGATGTTGATGTAGAACACCCAGCGCCAGGTATAATGCTCGGTCAGCCAACCGCCCACGGTCGGTCCGATGACCGGCCCCAGCACGACCCCCATGCCCCACAACGCCGTCGCCTTCGCATGTTCCTCGGGTGGATAGATGTCGAGCATGATGGCCTGGGAGACCGGTATGAGCGCCGCGCCGAAGGCGCCTTGCAGAATCCGCATCAGGATTTCCGCCTCCAGGGAATCCACCGCGCCGCAGAAGAACGACATCACGGTAAAGCCGACGATGGAGACCAGAAACAGGCGCCGCCGGCCGAACCGGTCGCTCAGCCAGCCGGTCGACGGCATGATGATGGCGCTGGTGACGATATAAGAGGTCAGGACCCAGGAAATCTGGTCTTGGGTGGCGGAAAACGTGCCCTGCATGTGCGGCAGGGCAACGGACGCGATGGTCCAGTCGAGCGCGTAGATCATGCTCGCCAGGATCGCGCTGGCGGTAATCAGCCCCCGGTTCGCTACCCCGTGCTCCGCGCTGCCGCTCATGCACACCCCCTGAGAGCAAAGGTAGCGCGCGAAGGGTATCGAGGGAAATCATTGGGGAGACCTCCGCCCTTCGACAGGCTCAGGACGACGCCGGGGTGGACCGCATCCAACCCCTCACCATCATGCTGAGCCTGCCGAAGCATGAGCTTGTCGCCCATCGACGGGGCTCAGGACGACGCCGGGGTGGGACGCGTCCAACCCCTCACCATCATGCTGAGCCTGCCGAAGCATGAGCTTGTCGCCCTTCGACGGGGCTCAGGACGACGACGGGGTGGGACGCGTCCACCCTCTCGCCGTCATGGCGAGCCTGTCGAACCATGAGCCTGCAGAACCATGATGCCGAGGGGATGCCGCTAGTCTCCCGGCCGCTTGATGGCGATCTTGAACGGTTGACGCGCGGCGCCGGCGGCCATGCCTTCGATCTCCCGCACTTCGGCGACCGAGAGCTGGAAATCGAAGATGTCGAGGTCTTCCGTCATGTGCCGCGGGTTCTTGGTGCCCGTCAGCGGCAGCATCCCGGTCTCGAGCGCGAAACGGAAGATGATCTGCGCCGGGGTCTTGCCGCGTTTGCGGGCCATTTCCTTCATGGCGGCGTGGTTCAGTACCTGCCGGTTGGCGGTCAGCAGCGAAAAGCCCTGATAGACGATCCCGTTGAGGGCGCAGAATTCGCGGATGTCGCGATCCCAGCTGCGCGCCGCATAGCACCGTATCTGAGCAAATTGCGGCTTCACCCGGGCGATTTTGTGCAGCGTGCGAAGCTGGTCGAGCGTCACGTTGCTGATGCCGATATGGTGGACCCCGCCCGCGCCATGGATCGCTTCCATGGTCCGCCACGCCTCGATATCGCCCTGCGTCAGCCCTTTATTGGTGGACGGACCATGTAGCACGTAGCTGTCGATCACGTCGGTGCCAAGATGCGCCTGCGAGGCGGCGAAGGATTGCCGCACCTGCTCGCCGACCGGCGCCTTCGGATCGTAGGGCAGCCGCTCGTCCAGCCCCCGAATGTGGGTGAACTTGGTCTGCAGGAAGAGATCGTCCCGCGTCACCAGACCTTCCGCCACCGCGTCCGCGATTCCCGCGCCCACACCCGCCTCGTGATAGTGTTTGCGCTGGTTGGCGGTGTCGATGCCGCGAAACCCCTGCCGGATCGCCAGAAGCGTCAGCCGCCGGGTCTCGTCTTCCTTCCAGGCGGTGCCATAGAGAAACGGGGGATGTTCGGGTCGCTCAGCGTTCATGGCGCGTTGAGTATCCCGAATGGCGGGAATTGTCATCCCGGAACGAGAGACAAGCGCGCCATTTCATCGCTTCCCGGAACCGCAATAGCGGTATCCGGGACCCCGTCCAGCCACGTCGGCCCGTGTCCGTACCGGGCCCCGGCGCTCCGGCCGGGGAACGGTCTGTCCTAGACCGGCCGATCCCCCGCGAGCTGCACGCGGCGCATGTCGCGGCGATGGCCGTGGTAGTCGTTGACGGCAATGTGCTTGAGACAGCGGTTGTCCCAGAACGCGACGGAGCCCGGTTGCCAATCGAAGCGGCAGGTGAATTCGGGTCTTGTCGCATGGCGGAAGAGATAGCGCAGCAAGGGCGCGCTTTCCGCCCGGGTCATCCCCTCGAAGCGGTGCGCCGAGGCAACGTTGACGTAGAGCGCCTTCCGCCCGGTCTCCGGATGGGTGCGCACCACCGGATGCGCGTTCGCCGTCGGCGTCCAGGCATCGTCGTCGCGGGTTTGGGTCGAGCGGCCCTTGTTGGCATTGGGACCGGCGACCCGGCTGTCGTCGTGGACCGCGCGCAACCCCTCGAGGGCCGCCTTGAGGCCGTCGGACAGCGTTTCGTAGGCGAGATACTGATTCGCGAACAGCGTGTCGCCGCCCGCGGGCGGGGTCTCCAGCGCGTGCAGCACCGCGCCCATGGGCGGGCATTCGACGTGGCCGGTATCGGTATGCCATTCGGCGCCCACGACCCGGGTGTCCCCCGGCTCCTTCACCACATGGATGACCTCGGGGTGCGGCCCCTTCTTGGCGAGATTCGGGTGAATGTAGAGATCGCCGAAATAACGCCCGAAGATCATCAGCCGCTCGTCGCTCAAATGCTGGTCGCGGAAGAAAATCACGAGATGGGCCAGCCAGGCACGGCGGATTTCGGCAATTTGATCTGCGTTGAGGTCGCCGGAGATATCGATCCCCTCGATCACCGCGCCCACGCTCGGCGACAGCGGCTTTACGGTGAAGTGGCGGTATTCGGACATGGCGGCGTTCCTGCAGGCACTGAAGTCCTCTTCTTCAGTTAGGCCCCCGGGCCGGGGCGGAAAGGATTATGTAGCGCCAGAACCATCGACATTTTGTCAATTATGTGTTATACGTGAAATGATGAAACTTTGCGCCCGACCACCCCCAACAACAGACCGAAGAGCAGGAACGGTATGCTATTACCACAAATCGAGGGTGCATGGGGTCGACCCGCAAAAATTCATAAGGACTTACAGAAACGCTCTATATGATTTTTTCTCCCCTTGCCGACCGCAAGGGAGTACCCTGAAGACCCGCATGGCACTGCGCTAGAGGAGATACCGGCATGTCGCTGCAACCGACGATCAAGGCCAACCACTATATGATTTCCGCGGGGCATTACCTCGCCACGGAAGCCGGATACAAGATTCTCGAAGCGGGCGGCAACGCCTTCGACGCCGGGGTCGCGGCGGGCATCGCGCTGGGCGTGGTGCAGCCGGACCTGGTGCAGGTCGCGGGGGTGGCGCCGATCATTCTCTACCACGCGGAGTCGGGCGAAGTGATCACCGTCAGCGGCCTCGGCTGGTGGCCCAAGGCAGCGCGCCTGGAAACCTACATCAACGAATACGGCGGCAAAATTCCGGTTGGACTCGCCCGCGCCGTCGTCCCGGCCGCGCCCGACGCCTGGATCAGGGTCTTGGCGAAATACGGCACCATGTCCTTCGGCGACGTCGCGACGCAGGCGATGCGCTATGCGAGCGACGGTTTTTCGATCCATCCGCTCTTGGCGGAGAACATCGACACCCATCAGGACCGCTACGCCTCCTGGCCCGCGAGCGCGGAGGTTTTCCTGCCACAGGGCCGGCCGCTGAGGACCGGGGAGATGGTGGTGCAGCGCGATCTCGGCCGCTCGCTGCAATACATGATCGACCAGGAGAAAGCGGCGGCGGGGCAAGGCCGGGAGGCCGCGCTCGAAGCCGCCCGCGCCGCCTTCTACAAGGGTGACATCGCCAAGACCATCACCGACTACCACGCCGCCAACGGTGGATTGCTGACCATGGAAGACATGGCGGAATACGCCTCCGCCTTCGAGGCGCCGGTGGGACGGCGTTACAACGGGTTCGGCGAGCCCATCGACGTCTACGGCTGCGGCCCATGGTGCCAGGGGCCGACCATGCTGGAGATGATGTCCATCATCGAGGGCGTCGACCTGAAGAAAATGGGCCATAATTCAAGCGATTACGTCCATTTCCTGACGGAAGCGATGAAGCTCGCCTTCGCCGACAGGGAGGCCTATATCGGCGATCCGCGCTTCGTCGACGTGCCGGTCGAGACCCTGCTCTCCGCCGAATTCGGCCGCCAACGCCGGGCCGAGATCGACATGGCCAAGGCCTGCCCGGAAATGCCGTCGGCGGGCGTCATTCCCGGTGTCCGGGCCGGTGCCGGCCCCGCCTCGAACAGCGCCGCCGCCGCCCCTTCGCGCATGGCGCTCGACACCTCCTATGTCGCGGTCGTCGACGAGTACGGCAATATCTTCTCCGCCACGCCGAGCGACGGGTCCTACGGCATGCCGATCATCCCGGGGACCGGCATGGCCCCCTCCTCGCGCGGCTCGCAGAATTGGGCTGTCGAAGGGCATCCCTCCGCCATCGCGCCCGGCAAACGCCCGCGTCTGACGCCGAGCCCGGCGCTCGCCATGCGGGAGGGCAAGCTGTCGCTGCCCTTCGGCACGCCCGGCGGCGACGTGCAGGCACAGGCCATGCTGCAGGTCTTCCTCAACATGGAGGTCTGGGGCATGGAGGCGCAGGACGCCATCGAGGCGCCGCGCTTCTCGACCTTCAGCTTCCCGAATTCCTTCGAGCCGCACGGCTACGAGAAGAACGTGCTGCGCATGGAAGGGCGGATGGACGAAAGCGTGATGAACGACATGGAAGCGCGCGGCCACAAGGTGGAGCGCTGGCCCGACATGACCTGGAAGGCCGGCTCCGTCTGCGCCATCCAGTCCGACCACGAGACCGGCATCATGACCGGAGGCGCCGACGCCCGACGCGCGTCCCGGGTGATGGGCTGGTAGAGATTTACTTCGCCGTCATTCCCGTTTCGCGGGGATGACAGCATTAGGAGAGACCGAAAGATGACCGCATTCCAACCGATGATCACCGGCACCCAGCACGTGGTGTCATCCGGCCACTATCTCGCGACGCAAGCGGCGATGGACATTCTGGACGCGGGCGGCAATGCCGTCGACGCCGGGGTGGCCGCCAATCTCGTGCTCGGGGTGGTGCAGTCCGAAATGGTCAATATCGCCGGCGTGGCGCCGATCATGGTCTATCTGGCGGACAGCGATCAGGTACTGACATTGACCGGTGTCGGGCCCTGGCCGAAAGCCGCCTCGCTGGACCGTTTCGTGCAGGAATTCGGCGAAGTGCCGATCGGCATCCTGCGCACGGTCGTCCCGGCGGCGCCGGACGCCAATATCCAGGCGCTCGGGCGCTGGGGCACCATGAGTTTCGGCGAGGTCGCGAGTGCCGCGATCCGCTACGCCCGCGACGGCTTTCCGATGCACGAGATGATGCGCGCCTATATCGAGGCGCATATCGACGTCTACCGGATGTGGCCGCAGAACTCGGAAATTTATCTCCCCGACGACGCGCCGCCGGTCGTCGGCAAGGCCTTCCTGCAGACCGACCTCGCGAAATCCCTGCAATACATGGCCGATCAGGAAGGCGCCGCGAGAGACGGCGGCCGCCAGGCCGGCCTCGACGCCGCGTACAACCAGATCGTCGGCCCGGCCGCCGAGTACCGCGAGAAGCTGAACCAGATCATCCAGC
>JAYPOZ010000112.1:0-11968 GCA_038131165.1 Rickettsiales bacterium
GGCGGCATGGCCGGCAACAACAGTTGCGGGGCGCGTTCCATCCGCTATGGCACCATGCGCGACAACGTCCGCGCGATCGATGCCCTGTTGGCCGACGGCTCGGAATACCGGTTCGGCGAGTTGCCGGGCAACCTCGACGGCGACAACCTGCCGGCAGGATATCGCGATCTCGCCCGGACGCTGCTGGCTCTCGGCGAAAGGGAAGCCGAGGAAATCTTCGCCCGCTTCCCGCGCCTGATGCGCCGCGTGGGCGGCTACAATATCGACGCCCTGGTCCCCGGCGCTTCGAATCAGCCCGGCGGCGGCCAGCCGAATCTGGCGCACCTCCTGGTCGGCTCGGAAGGTACCCTCGCCTTCTCGACGCGCGTCCATCTCGGGCTCCACCGCGTGCCGCGGCACAAGGTTCTGGGAATCTGCCATTTCCCGACCTTTTTCAGCGCCATGGAATCGACCCAGCATATCGTGAAACTCGGGCCCACGGCTGTCGAACTTGTCGACCGCAACATGATGGATCTGGCCCGCGATATCCCGATCTACCGCCCAACCATCGAAAAATTCGTGCGGGGCGAGCCGGATTCGCTGCTCCTCGTCGAATTCGCGGGAGACGACCGCGAGACCCAGATCGGAAAGCTCCGCGAACTGGTCGAGCTGATGGGAGATCTCGGCTTTCCGGGCGCCGTAGTCGAAGTGACGGCGGCAGCGGAGCAGGCGGAATTCTGGACGGTTCGGGCGTCGGGCCTGAACATCATGATGTCGATGAAGGGTGACGGGAAACCGATCTCCTTCATCGAGGACTGCGCGGTGCCGCTGGAAGACCTCGCGGAATATACCGACCGGCTCACCAATGTCTTCACCAAGTACGGCACCAAGGGGACATGGTATGCCCACGCCTCGGTCGGCTGCCTGCATGTCCGTCCGGTCGTGAATCTCAAGCAAGAGGACGGCGCCAAGACCATGCGCGCCATCGCCGAGGAAGCCTTTGCGATGGTACGAGAATACAAGGGCTCGCACTCGGGCGAGCACGGCGACGGCATCGTGCGCTCGGGATTCCACCGCGACATGTTCGGCGACCGGATGATCGGCAACTTCGAGGAAGTGAAAGCGCTTTTCGACCCGGCGGGGATCATGAATCCCGGCAAGATCGTGCATCCGCCGAAATTCGACGACCGCTCTCTCCTCCGTTTCAAACCTGGCTACGCAACCCTCAAGCTCGATACCGCGCTCGATTGGTCGGAATGGGGCGGTCTCGGCGGTGCCGTCGAGATGTGCAACAACAACGGCGCCTGCCGGAAGTTCGATGCCGGCGTTATGTGCCCCTCCTTCCGCGCGACGCAGGACGAGCAGCACTTGGTGCGCGGCCGCGCCAATACGCTGCGTCTGGCGCTCTCCGGCCAATTGGGCGCGGATGCCTTCACATCAGATGAAATGCACGCCACGATGAAGCTCTGCGTTGGCTGCAAGGGGTGTAAGCGCGAATGCCCGACCGGCGTCGATATGGCGCGCATGAAGACGGAATTCCTCTATCACTATAATCGCCGCCACGGCCTCTCCCTGCGGGACCGGCTGGTCGCCTACCTGCCGCGCTACGCACCCTGGGCGCGCCGTTTCTCCGGTATCGCCAACCTGCGCGACCGGATACCCGGCCTGGCGAAACTATCGGAAATGCTCGCGGGACTGAGCGCCGAGCGGAGCCTGCCGAAATGGCGCCGCGATGCGTTCGACTCCCAGTCCCCTGCGGTCGGACCCGAGGACGGCAAACCGGTGGTCCTGCTCGCCGACACCTTCAATACCTATTTCGAGCCCGAAAACCTGCACGCGGCGGTACGTGTCTTAAGCCGGGCCGGATATCGCGTTCATTTGGCGCAGGCGTCGGCCGGCGAGCGGCCGCTGTGCTGCGGGCGAACCTTCCTCGCCGCCGGCCTTGTCGACGAAGCGCGGGCGGAGGCGCGACGGATGGTCACCGCGCTGGCACCGCACGTCGAAGCCGGCACGCCGATCGTCGGATTGGAGCCTTCTTGTCTCTTCACCTTGCGGGACGAATTCGCCGCAATCCTGCCGGGGGAAGCGACCGAGGCCTTGGCGGAACAGGCGTTGCTTTTCGAGGAGTTCATCGCCCGCGAGGCCGACGCCGGAGACCTTACCCTCGATCTGCGCGCGACCGGTCGCAAACGCGCCTTGTTGCACGGCCATTGCCACCAAAAGGCGTTTGCCGTCATGGGAGCGGTCGAGAAGACGCTCCGTCTTATCCCCGAGTTGGAGGTAGAAACGGTGACGTCGAGTTGTTGCGGCATGGCCGGCGCCTTCGGCTATCAGGCAGAAACCTTCGAGGTGTCGATGAAGATGGCGGAGGCGTCGCTGCTCCCCGCCGTCCGGAAGGAAGAAGCCGACAGTTTCATCGTCGCCGACGGCACCAGCTGCCGCCACCAGATCGAGGACGGCACGTCGCGCGAGGCCGTCCATGTCGCCCGAGTCCTCGACGCGGCGTTGCCGGCAGGCTAAGGGGAGCATCCGCTAATGTCCGAAACCGCCGTCCCGCCCGAGCCGATCCGCGGCAAACGCGGGGTCTCAGACACCTCCACCTTGCATGAAGATCTGGTGAGCGAGATCCGCACCTTGGTGATCGAAGGCGACCTGGAACCCGGCGCCAAGATCCCCGAGCGCGTGCTTTGCGAACGCTTCGGAGTCTCTCGCACGCCGTTGCGCGAAGCCCTGAAGACGCTTGCGTCGGAGGGGTTGCTTGAACTCTTGCCCCGGCGCGGCGTCCGGGTGGCACGTCTCACAGAGGAAGATGTCGACCAGATGTTTCCGATCATGGGGGCGTTGGAAGCGCTTTCGGGCGAATTGGCCTGCGCGCATCTTACGGAAGAGCAGTTTGCCGAGATTCAGGCTCTGCACTATCAGATGGTGTTGCATTTCACGCGGCGCGAACTGGCCCCCTATTTTCGGGTGAACCAGCAAATTCACGAGAAAATACTAGAGGCCGCCGCCAATCCGCTGTTGCTTCAGATGTACGGCAATCTGGCAGGGCGCATTCGCCGCGCCCGGTATGTCGCGAACATGTCCGGAGACCGCTGGTCCCAGGCCATCAAGGAACACGAGGAAATGCTCGCAGCTCTGTCCCGGCGCGACGGATCCACCCTCGCAGAAGTCCTTAGGCGGCATCTGCGCAACAAATGCGAGACCGTGAAGAGTTACCTTCGCTCAAGCGCCTAAAACTAAGACAACCGATCGGGCTGTTACGCACGAACCCGGTGGCGATACGTGACGTTTACCCTGACCGAGAGCATCAAATAAAGGATCATGAACAACGAGGCTGCCGATACCACCACCGAAGCCGCTATGACTTCAGGGCGAATCATCCCGAAGGTAAACCAGATCGCCCAGTTCAAGGATAACATGGAGACCGCAACACTCGGCATAATTGGGCTCTTCTTTATGGACAAATAGAGGAAGGGCAAAGCCAACACGATCTGAATGAAGCTGGTGAAGTCGGCCATGGTGAAGTTCTCGTAGCCATACGATTTTGTAAGCTCGTAATTGGTGTCGAGAAACACGATGTAGGCGCTGTGTACCGCCCAGATCAACGTAATAGCATAGACAATATACAATCCGCCGCCAAACCCGTATGCGGGGTGCTTTTCAGCTTCTGCGGCTGAGATTTCGTTCCAGTTCATTCAGGCTTCCCCCACGAAAAGCGTCGTTCGTCCCAGATTACAAATCTGCGGCGATCCCGCCGCAAATCAAGAGCCCATTTCACCGTATCAACGAGCGCCGGGATGATGGCAGGGGAATTCCGCCAATTCAACGCTCAATTTTACCGGCGAAGCGGTCAGCGCGCATCCTCCTTGATCATGTCCGCCGCCTTCTCCGCGATCATGATCACGGGCGCGTTTGTGTTGCCCGAGACGAGTCGCGGCATGATCGAGGCATCGACGACGCGCAGACCGTCGATCCCGCTGAGCCGGAGCCGATCGTCCACGACCGCCATGGGGTCGTTTCCCATCTTGCAGGTGCCGACCGGATGGAAAACCGTCCCCCCGACCCGGCGCGCGTGATCGAGCAGCTCGTCGTCGGTCCGGCAATCGGGACCCGGGACAATCTCGTGGTCGCGATAGGGCTCCAGGGCCGGACTGTCGAGAATCGTCCGTGCGATCTTGAGGCCGGCGACATGGGTCTCTCGGTCGAGCTCTTCCTTCAGGAAATTCGGCTTAATGGCCGGCGCGTCGCGATGATTGGCCGAGGCGATATGAACCGTGCCCCGGCTTTCCGGGCGCAACTGGCAGGGGCCGAGCGACATACCCGGAAAACCATGCAGGATGCGCTTGTGCGGATCGGAAAAACTCGCGTGCGCGCAGTGGTACTGCACGTCGGGGGTCTCCAGTTCGGGGCGCGTTTTCACGAACCCATGCGCGATGCCCGCCGGCATGGTGAGCGCACCCTTGCCCTGGAAGATGAGTTTCAGGCCCTCGACCAGGAGCGGCAGGCCGCGCGTCCGTTCGTTCAGCGTCACCGGCTGCTTCACCTTCCATGCCATACGGCTGATGTAATGGTCCTGATGATTCTCTCCCACACCGGGCAGCTCGTGGACGACCTCGATACCGTGCTTTTTCAAGACGCTTGGCTGCCCAATCCCGGAGAGCTCGAGAATCTGCGGCGATTGGATGGCCCCCGCACAAAGAATGACTTCCTTCGCGGCGCGCGCCTCGCGCGCGAAGCCGTGTACCTCGTAATCGATGCCGACGGCGCGCTTGCCGTCGAGAATGACTTTACGCGCGAAGGCGTCCGTCTCGACCCGCAGGTTTTTGCGGCCCCGCACCGGGTCGAGGAAAGCTTTGCTGACGCTGTAGCGCCGTCCCCCCTTTTGCGTGACCTGATAATACCCGAAGCCTTCCTGATCGGCGCCGTTATAGTCGGGGTTTTTCGGATATCCCGCCTGCTCCGCGGCATCGATAAAGGCGTCGAGAATGGGATAGGTCTCGCTCAGATCGTCGACATGAAGCGGACCGCCGACACCATGAAACTCGGTTCCTTTGGAGGTGTTGTTCTCGGATTTCTTAAAGTAGGGCAGCACGTCTTCAAACGACCAGCCCCGGTTCCCGAGCTGCGCCCACCCATCGTAATCCCGTGCCTGTCCCCGGACATAGAGCATGCCGTTGATCGAACTCGACCCGCCGATCACCTTGCCGCGCGGAACCGGGATCGGTCGGTTATAGGTATATTCCTCGGGTTCGGTCTCGAACAACCAGTTCACGCCCGGATCCTGCATCGTCTTGATGTATCCCACCGGGACATGAATCCAGACGTTGCTGTCCTTGCCGCCCGCCTCCAGCAACAACACGCTGGTGTTCGGATCCTCGGACAGCCGGTTCGCCATCACACAGCCCGCCGACCCCGCGCCCACAACAATGTAATCGTAAGTCGCCATCTGCCTGAGAATCCTCTATTATTTTGCGTCTAACCAAGTACCGCAGGAACGAAGCCGGTCAAGCTCGCGCGTGAAAGTTAGGACGCATATGCGAGTGGCAACGCGGTAGTGTCCTTGATCCGCTCCATGGCGAAAATGGAACTCACATCGGAAAGGCCGCCCACTGCGATCAATCGCTTATAGACCAAATCATAGGCCGCAATGTCCGGTACGACGATTCGCAGCATGTAATCCACATCTCCGCTCATGCGGTAGAATTCCATAACTTCGTCTATCGAATCGACATGCGCGGCAAAGCTCTCCAGCCAGGCTTGCGAATGCTCCCTGGTCTTGACCGCCACGAACACCGTGACACCGACATTCAACTTCACCGGATCGAGGACCGCGACCCGGCCCTTGATGATACCCGACTTCTCCAAATTCTGTATGCGGCGCCAACAGGGCGTCGTCGAAAGGCCGACCCGCTCCGCAATTTCCGCCAATGGCAAGCTCGCGTCGGCCTGCAGGCAGGTTAAAATTTTGCGATCAAACTTATCCAACGAAATATTTCCTAAATTTTTTAATTATTAGAAATTATTTCTAATATTTTTCTTAATCATAGCCCAATAAGCAAAACATTTCTGGTGAAATGGGCTTACCATTCCTTCCGAACTTGGCGAATGGACTTGGCGAACGGACAGGGACACCCGACTGATGATCAGCAAACTTTTCACCGAACACCCCGCGAGCGTGAACGAAACCTATTTCGAGCATCTCTGTTCCGCCCTTTCCTTCACCGCAAACATGTTTATCGCCACCTTGGCGTGCCTGACGCACGCCTTCCTGCCGTTTCTCTGCGTGAAGACCGGCAGCCGTAAGATCACCGAACTGCACGACCGCATGGTCACCAACCGGTTACGCCATCCGGCCCCCAGCACCGACGCTGCCTTTAAGGCCTAAGCCGCCGCTCTATCCCAGTCCGGCACAGGTCCGCATTCGGCTGGGCGAAACTGGCGGTTTGACGTAACTGACGCCGTACGGGGGTGATAAAGTCCGGTAACCTAACCGTTCCAGCGTGCTATGCGTCCGTCGACTCCACCGGCGTCTCGTCGGAGGAATCTGCCTCGAAGCCTTTGATCTGGGTCCGGGTGATCCGGCGCGTCGTCTTGAAAATGTCATCAAGCGTTTCGATCAGTTCGATTTCGCGGGTATAGGTCGCAAGACGCTTCGGTTCATTCGCCTGCAGACGCGTTATGCCGTGCCGGGCGATGCTTTCGTGCATCCTGGCGAGGTCCTGTTTCATCGCCCGCACCCGCCGAGCGGCCTCAAGGTCTTCCTCTTCGAGTGCGCCGACGGCTTGGTCCAGCGCCTCCACGATCTTGCCATGCAATTCGGAAATCAGACGCGCCGTCGGGTGACTGATAAGAACATTCTCTCCAATCCGTTTTTCCGAGGAGGCGATGATGTCCCTGACGATGCGATCGCCGATATGTTCCAGATCGTTTGCGATCTTAATCAGCGCGACCAACTGGTCCGACAATTCGGAAGACAGGTTGGTGAGGCTGATCTTGCGGAGGTATCCGACGATCTCGCGATGAAGTGCGTTTATCGGTTCGTCCATCGCCCGCACATGCTCGAGCTGCAGCCGGCTTCCTGTGAGCGCTGGCGGGAAGACCGCGGCGAGCATATCCCGCACCTGGCGTCCGAGCCGGACCGTCTCGCGCCTGGCCGCATCCAGGGCAATGGCCGGCGTTCCGAGAAACTGGTCGTTGATAAAGCGCGGCGCGAAGCGCCCGTCCCTGGCGAGCGGACGGTCCGGCACAAGCCGTTCGACCAACCGGGTGATCTGTGCCGTAAAGCCGATGAACAGGACGGCATTGACGACGTTGAAAAACGTATGGACGTTGGCGATCTGGCGCGGCATCTCGGCGGCGGCCCGGGCAAGCCCGCTCGCTTCCGGATACGACGGCGAAATCAGGCGCGCGATATCGGCCAGCTCGCTTACGAAACCGATCCAGATCAACACGCCCGTCACATTGAACAAGGTATGGACCAAAGCCGCGCGGACGGCTTCCCGCGGCTTGCCGACCGCCGCCCAAACCGCGGTGACGCACGTGCCGATATTGGCGCCGAGGGCGATGGCAATCGCGCCCTCCAATCCTACCAATCCCTCGCCGGCGATGACGATCAGCGTACCGGTGGTCGCCGATGAGGATTGAACGACCGCCGTGAAGGCGGCGCTGCCCAATGCCGCCAGCAGCGGATGGTCGAGGGAGACCATGAAGTCGAGGAAGGGTTGGTAGCTGCGCAGCGGCTTCATCGCATCGCTCATGACGTCCATGCCGAGGAACACGAGCCCCAACCCCAAGACCATCAAGCCGTATTGCCGCCATTCTTCCCGTTTGGCGGAAAACGAGACGAAGAACCCGAGCGCCAGAATCGGCAGGGCGACCTCGGTGACTTTGAACGCAAGTATCTGCGCCGTGACCGTGGTGCCTATATTCGCGCCCAGAATGACCGCGACGCTTTGCGATGTGGACATCAAGCCGGCGGAAATGAATCCGACCAACAGCACCGTTGTGATCGAGGATGACTGGATAATGGCGGTGACCGCCGCGCCCGTTACCATCCCCAGAAATCGGTTGCTGGTGATCCTGGCGAGCAGCACCTTGATGAAGTCGCCGGCGACAATCTTGAGCGCCCGTGTGAGGATGTCGAGACCGAACAGGAACAGCGCAAGCCCGCCGACAAGTCCGGCGCTCAGTTCAAACCCGTTCAGCCCCGCGTTCAATTTCTCGGCCCAGGCGCGGGCGACTTTACAATAACCACCGGCACACTCGACAATTGCGCCACCCGCTCCGCAACGGAGCCCAGCAGGACTTCCTTCAGTCCGGTACGTCCGCGCCTGCCGACGACGATCAGCGCCGATTTTGTATCCTCGGCGACCTCAATGATCCGGCCCGCCGGCAGACCGGAAACCAGCCTGACCTCTCCGGCCTCGAAT
Organism: Rickettsiales bacterium; assembly: GCA_038131165.1. Lineage (GTDB taxonomy): Bacteria > Pseudomonadota > Alphaproteobacteria > UBA8366 > UBA8366 > UBA6544. The sequence goes on from JAYPOZ010000112.1 coordinate 8,409, forward strand.
TCGGGCACGTCCGGATTCATAGCCTTTGCCTGCGACAGGAAATCCCGCATCATCGCCTGCGCGGCATCGATCATCGGACGCAACCAGTTTTCTTCCGGTTTCCGGTAATAACCCGGGCTGGCCGCAGGGTCGTGGACGACATGGAGAATAACCAACGCCACGCCCTCGAGCTGCGCCTGGCGGGCCGCCCACCCCAAGGCGAGCCTCGAATCTTCCGAGAAATCGACCGCGGCGAGGACCGGCCCAGTGCCATGCGACAGCGCCACGGTCATGGCAGCAGCATGCCCCGCAACATGAAGAAGAACATCGCCCCCATGACCCCCGCAAGCGGCACCGTGATCACCCAGGCGGCCACGATCAGCAGCAGGAGCGACCGTTTGACCAACTCAAGGCGATGGAGCTTGCCCAGATTCTTTCGCTCGACCTTACGCAACAGCCTGTCCTCGGTGCGGGATTTCAACTCGCGCAGCATCTCGCCTTTTCCGGTCACGTTGGCGGCCTCGAAGCGCGCCAGAAAGGCCTCCACGGCTTCGGGGCTGTCGTTCTCGTGGTGGGTGCGGATTTCCTCGATCATTTGAGCGTACCTCACCTTTAGGTGCTCGCGCAGGAAGCCCACGCCGAATACGCCGCCGACCGCAATATGGGTCGAGCTGACCGGCAACCCCAGCTGGGAGGCGACGATCACCGTAATCGCCGCCGCCATGGCGATACAGAAGGCACGCATCCTGTCGAGTTCCGTGATCTCGGAGCCGACCGTTCGGATCAGTTTCGGGCCGTAAAGCGCCAGCCCGAGGGAAATGCCGAGCGCCCCGACCATAAGGACCCAGATCGGTATGGCCGCCTTGGCGGAAACCGCGCCGCCGACAATCGCTTCATTGATCCCAGCCAATGGCCCGATCGCGTTGGCAACGTCGTTGGCGCCATGGGCAAAGCTCAAGAGTGCCGCGGCGCAGATGAGCGGAAGCGTAAAGAGCTCGTTGACGCTCTCTTTCTGCTGCGGCAAACGGGTCGATTGTCTTGCAATTCGCGGTTTGACCAACAGATAAACCGCGGCGGCGACGACAAACCCGATAAACGCCGCGGTGCCAAACGAGACTTTCCACAGATGCTTGACGCCCTTAAGCATGAGATAGGTGGAAAAGGCCCAGGCCATGGCGGCGACGAGGATCGGGACCATGCGTTTCGCCGCGGCCATGACATCGGCCTGATAAGTCACCGTCCGCTTAATCAAATACAGGAACCCGGCAGCGATAACGCCTCCCAACACGGGCGAAATGACCCAGCTTGCCGCAATCTGGCCAACCTGAGTCCAGTCCGCGATAAGCGGCCCGCCCGCCGCGATCCCGGCCCCGAGAACGCCGCCGACGATTGCATGCGTCGTCGAAACAGGGGCGCCGAGCGCGGTCGCCGCGTTGAGCCACAAGGCTGCCGCCAACAAAGCGGCAATCATCAGCCAGATGAAAATATCGCGGTCACCGATCTGCGCCGGGTCAATAATCCCCTTCTTGATTGTCCCGACTACGTCACCGCCCGCGATGATCGCGCCGCCGGCTTCGAAAAACGCAGCGATGGCGATGGCACCGACAAGCGTTATCGCGCGCGATCCGACCGCCGGGCCGACATTGTTGGCAACGTCGTTGGCGCCGATGTTCATGGCCATATATCCGCCGATCATGGCAGCGGCGACCAATAGAATGCCATGCGTACTGTTTTCCGTCCGGACAACCGTGAACAGCATGATGCCGACAATGAACAAAAGCGCTGTGCCGAACCGGAACAACTCGTCCCGGTTCAGTTTCGAGGCCTTCTCGATCTTGGAAACATTGACCATAACGATTTCGCATCCTTCCCTGCAGGACGGACGGAACATCCACCTCCCGCCTTGCTTCAAGTTTCGCGAAATTGCCGGAGGGCCGTCATGATCCAAATCAAAGAAGGGCCGGAAACGCTGTCCCGCGTTGCGGAGCGTCGGCCGAATCGGTACCGGTCGGGTAGTTCTCCAACTGCCACAATTCGGCAGCGGTGGAGCTTAGGCCTAGCCACGGAGGTTTTGCCAAACCTGCTTGAATACCCCTCGCCACCTTCTAGTGACGGGATGCAATTTCATCGAACTCGTCGCTCGCAATTCAGCCTTGCAGCGGCGCCACGCATACAAAAAACCCGCGCCTTCAGCGGCGCGGGCGAGAATCCCTTCGAACGTCGAACCCGGAAAATTTTCTCATGAACGGGACATTATTTCGTCAAATCGGGCAACCGACAGCATTTTCGCAACTGGCCCTTCCGACGGTACGCGCAAAGTTGTCTCGATACCTTCCCGGGCGCAAAGGTCACGGGCACTCAACAAGAGACCCAACCCGGCTGAATCCAGGATATCCAAAGTGGAAATATCGATAATTTGTGCGCTTTTCGGGTCCGACAGGATATCTTGAACCATCTTCTGCATGTCGCCATGCGCATTGTAGGTCAGATTTCCGCTGAGCCTGAGCGTGAGTTGTTCTCCGTCGAACTGTGATTGGTATTGCATCGCCGGTACCCCGTATTGTTCGGGTACAGTATTGTCAGACTTCGGTTCGCGGGATATCCGGGATAGCCCCATACGGCATAAGGGTTTTCCCTAGGTTTTCGGGAAAATGCTTCTTGGACTCATCATAAGTAATCAGATTCATTGACTATCATCCGACGTAAATGGGGAGGGCACGCAAACTCATGATTCGATTGAGCTTCGAGACGAGAAAGAACAGGCTGACACACAGGAAGCCGCGGCCGCTTCTCATGCTCGGAATATTGGCGCTAACGCTTGCCGGCTGTGCCACCGGTGCCAGCCGGCAGGCCATACAAGGGGACTTCAAGGGCGCGGCGGACTCCGCCACGAGCGGCGACTACACAAAGTTATCGGTGGGCGAGCATTACGATATCTGCAATGCGCTTCTCAGCCTGCAACGCTTCTCCGAACTCGACAGATGCATGGCGCCACTTTGGCGACGCGCCTACACAGAAGATTTCACCGTCAGCTCTTTGTTCACCTATAACAAGGACTATACCGACATCCTGCTCCACTCGATCGAAGCGAAAAAATTCATCGAGCTTGGGGATTTAGATCGGGCTCACGGCCACGCCGAGCAAGCCTACGAAGCAACGAAGCGCAATCCACGCTCGCTTCTGAACCAGGCTATGTCGATTTACACGTCGGTCATGACACTGAGCCTCAACAACCCGAATTCGGATACCGGCTTCCGGGCGGATGCCGACCGCACGATCTCCAAGATCGAACCGTATGCGCTGATGTCCATTATCGAAATGCGACGCAACAATCTCGATAGAGCGGCGTCTTTCCGCAAACAGCTTCAGCAAATCTACGATGAGATGGACAAATCGACGGTCGACAACAAGGGGCAATTGGCGTGGATTCGCCGATGGCTGGGCCAAAGCTACTATGTCGCCGGCGACTACAAGGCCGCCTATCATACCTTTACACGAGACGACCGTTCGCATCTGGAGCAAGCCAGGGACGCCTTCTTCACGGGATTGCTGTTCGTCGAAAAACCGTTCTACGAGCCGTT
>JAYPOZ010000113.1:0-11909 GCA_038131165.1 Rickettsiales bacterium
AGATCCTCCGTTAAATCAGACGATCAACTGGCCCTAAAATTTTGACGACGGACACGATCTCTAGGCCGTGCCGCCCCGTTCGGTATAGGATAACCCGATGTTGGAAATGCTCAGACGATTGGCGACGCGCCCCGGGGTGACCGGGGAATTGATGGTGGCCACGCTTTTTACGAATCTGCTGGCGTTGGCCTCGCCGCTGTTCGTCATACAGGTGTTGAACCGGTACGTGACCTTCGGCGTCGACGGAACCCTGTACACGCTCGTCGTCGGCGTCCTGATCGCCATCGTGCTTGAATTCGGATTTCGCGAGATCAGAATGCGGCTGGCGCAGGGGCTGGCGATCAAGCCGGACGAGGCCTTGGCCCTGACGGTATTCGGCACGATCACGGCCGCTAAATCGACGGCGCTCGATCAGGTGCCTCCGGGCGTGCGGCGGCAGGCGATTTCCGGCGTCGACGCCATCCAGCAGGCCTATAGCGGCCCAAATATCGGCACCGTGGTCGATGTCCCCTTCGCGTTGCTGTTCCTCGGCGCTTTGTATTTTTTGAGCCCAGTTCTGGCCTTGATCGCGAGTTTCTTCGTCCTGCTGATGCTGCTCCTCGGTCTGATCGCGATGTATACCAATCGCAAGCCGGCGGAGGAGATGCAGCAGGCGACGGCGCGGGGCAACATGCTGATCACTTCCGCCATTGATGCGGCGGACACGGTGCGCGCCTTCAACGCGGGCGGATATCTGCGCCAGGCTTGGCAACAGCATATCCGCCAGGCCCATGCGTTGTTCCACAAGGTCGCCACCAGCCGCGGCATGATGCAGTCACTCAACCAAACCTTCGTCGCCTTGACGACGGTTGCGATCATTGGTGTCGGGGCGACCTATGTCGTGGCGGCGGAACTCGATACCGGGGCCTTGATCGGCTCCAACATTCTGGCGGCGCGGGCGCTGATGACGGTGTCGCGCTACGCATTCCTGGGCGAAAGTTTCGCCAAGGCCCGCCAGGCCATGGGAATGGCGCAGCAAATCGGGCGCCTGCCGACGGAGCCCAAGGAAGGCTCCGCGCTGGCCGACTATCAGGGCCGGATTTCGTTTCAGGACATCGCGTTCGGGTATCCGGGCAATCAAACGCCGATCTTCGAATCCCTGACGGTCGACCTTGAACCGGGAGCGGTTTTGATCGTCGCCGGCGGCAACGGCACGGGCAAGACGACGTTGGCCCGCCTGATCGTCGGGCTGATCGAGCCGTCGCGGGGCCGCATCCTGCTCGACGGGTTGGAATTGCAGCAAGTGGCGCCGGAATGGTGGCGCACGCAAGTCTCCTATCTGCCGCAGGAACCGACGTTCCTCAACGTCTCGATCATGGATAACCTCAAGACAGCGAACCCGAAGGCGGACGAGGCGGCGGTCAACGCGGCGATCAATGCGGTCGGCCTGCGGCGCTATATCAGCGAGACCAAGGACGGGTTCGAAGCGGTGATAGAGAAGAACGGCGCCGATCTCGCGCTTGGCATTCGGCGCAGACTGGCCTTCGCGCGCGCGCTCATCACCGACGGCAAGCTGGTCATTCTGGACGAGCCGACAGGGGGGCTCGACGAAGAGGGCTGCCAGGCGGTCTATCAGGTGATGAATCAGCTGTCTTCCCAGGGCAAGACCATCATCGCCTGTTCGCACGATCCCAAGATCGTCAACGCCGCTCGGTTTATTCTCGATTTGAACCACAAACCCGTCCCGAGGCTGGTGAATAGAAACGCGGAACAGAGCCAGGCGGCGCCGGCGGCACCGTCGGCGTCAATGGCGGATGCAGGAGCGAGCGCCGGATGAGCATGCAGCAGGGCGGCATACCCGAGCCGGATGACGGCATCAAATTGTCGACGCATATTTTCTTCGGCCTGTGCGCGGGCATCTGTTTCGGCTTCGGCATTTGGGCCTGGTTCGGCGAGCTGGATATCGTCTCGGTGGCGACCGGGGAGGCCAAACCGGCCAGCCAGGTGAAGGAGGTTCAGCATCTGGAAGGCGGGATCGTGGCGGCGATCCTGATTCGCGAGGGCGCCAAGGTTGAGAAGGGGCAGGCCTTGATCGAGCTGGAGACGACGAGCAGAGGTGCCGACCTCTACGAATTGCAGATACGATTGGCGAATCTGACAATCGAAGCGATCCGCCACCGGGCGGAGGCGAACGGCGACAAGGAGCTCGTCATTCCGGCGCAATTGACGGAACGGCACCGGGATACGGTCGAGCGGACGCAGAACCTGTTCGAGACGCGCCGCAAGCGTTACGAAGCGGAAATCGCCAGCCAGAAGGAGTTGATCACGCAACGCCTGCAAGAGGTCCGGGAGATCAAGGCGCGGCTGCAGAACACGCGGAAAAGCCTCAAGCTGCTGAACGAACAGATCAAGATCAGCGAAGAACTGCTCAAGGATCAACTGACCAATCGCTACAATCACATCGAGTTGCTGCGCGACGCGCAACAGATGACCAGCCAGATCGACGAAGATACGGAAGCTTTCACCGGCGCCCAGGCGGCGTATAACGAGGCGAAATCGCGCCTGTCGCAGACGGAAATCGCCTTTCGGGAGGACGCGCGGAACGACTATGGGGAAGCGCAGCGCGAGATCGACGAACTCAGCGAACGCTTGAAGAAGTTCGAGGACAGCCTGCAGCGCACGGTCCTGCGCGCTCCGGTGGCCGGCGTCATCAAATCCATCCATGTCTCCACGATCGGCGGCGTGGTGAAGCCGGGCGATACAGTGATCGATATCGTCCCGGGAGAGGACAAATTAATCGTGGAAGCGCAGCTGCCGACCCAGGATATCGGCTATGTCCAGGTCGGCCAGGACGCCATCCTGAAGCTGAACTCCCCCAGCCTGCAGCGGTTCGGTCATGTCATGGGCAAGGTCGTGCGGATCAGTCCCGACAAGCTCATCCGCGAGGAGGACGGCCAACCCTACTACAAGGTACGTATCGAGCCGGAACGGAATTATTTTCTGCGCGACGAGCAACGCTACGACGTCTTTCCCGGCACTCAGATCATGGCCAGTATCCGCACCGGGTCACGCACGGTGATCGAATATCTGCTCGATCCGTTTCTCGGCTCTTTCAAGGAAGCCATGCGGGAGCGCTAGGCCGTTCGCCGCGCTTGTGTTGAGCCGCGCTCTGAATATGATGCGCGGCAAATACCCCAATTACCCCCATTTTTGATAGAAAGACGTCCATGAACCTTCGTAACGTCGCGATCATTGCCCATGTCGACCATGGTAAGACGACACTGGTGGATTGCCTGTTGAAGCAAAGCGGCAATATCCGCGACAACCAGCGGGTCGCGGAACGCGCCTTAGACAGCAACGACCAAGAACGCGAACGCGGCATCACGATCCTGGCGAAATGTACCTCCGTCGAGTGGAAGGGCGTGCGGATCAATATTGTGGACACGCCAGGACACGCGGATTTCGGCGGCGAGGTCGAACGCATTCTGAGCATGGTCGACGGGGTCGTGGTGCTGGTCGATGCCGCCGAGGGTCCGATGCCGCAGACCAAGTTCGTCGTCGGCAAGGCGTTGAGCCTCGGCCTGCGGCCGATTGTGCTGGTGAATAAAGTCGATAAGCCGGAATCGCGGGCGCACGAGGTACACGACGAAACCTTCGATCTGTTTGCGGCGCTCGACGCCAACGAGGAGCAGCTGGATTTCCCGACGCTTTTCTCCTCCGCAAAGGAAGGTTGGGCGGCGACCGAGCCGGATGGCGAGCGCACGGATATGACGCCGCTTTTCGATCTCATCGTGGAATACGTGCCGCCGCCGGCGGTGACGGTGGACGGCCCGTTCGCGATGCTGGCGACGATCCTGGAGGCGGATCCGTATCTCGGTCGAATTCTCACCGGCCGGGTCGAATCCGGTACCATCAATGCGAACACCAACATCAAGGCGCTGTCGCGCAAGGGCAAACTGCTGGAGCAGACGCGGGTGACCAAGCTGTTGGCGTTTCGCGGCCTGGAACGGATTCCGGTCGACTCCGCCTCCGCCGGCGATATCGTCGCCATCGCCGGCTTCCAGCACGCAACGGTTGCCGACACGCTTTGCGATATCGACGTCGATACCGCGTTGGAAGCCGACCCGATCGATCCGCCGACGCTTGCGATGACTTTTGCGATCAATGATTCGCCGCTCGCGGGCAAGGAGGGGGACAAGGTGACGTCCCGTATGATCCGGGACCGCCTGATGCGGGAGGCCGAGGGAAACGTCGCGATACAGATCGCCGATACCTCGGATCAGGGCGCCTTCGACGTATCGGGCCGCGGCGAGCTGCAGCTCGCGGTATTGATCGAGGAGATGCGCCGGGAGGGCTACGAGCTGTCGATCAGCCGGCCCCGGGTGCTGTATAAGCACGACCCGGAGACCGGCAAGACGCTTGAGCCGATCGAGGAAGTCGTCATCGACGTCGACGAGGAATTTTCCGGCCCCGTGGTCGAAAAACTCGGTGCCCGTCGCGGCGAACTGGTCGAGATGCGCTCCTCCGGCGGCGGCAAACAGCGGCTGGTCTTCCATATTCCGACCCGAAGCCTGATCGGCTATCACGGAGAGTTCATGACGGACACGCGGGGCACCGGAGTCCTGAACCGGCTGTTTCACAGCTATGCGCCGTACAAGGGCGAAATCGAGCGGCGCCGGGTCGGCACCATCGTCTCCCGCGAGGCGGGGAAGGCCGTTCCGTATGCGCTGTGGAACCTGGAAGAACGCGGACCGCTCTTTATCGGCCCCGGCGAGAGCGTTTATTGCGGCATGATCATCGGCGAGCACAACAAGGGCGAAGACCTCGAGGTCAATCCGCTGAAAGCCAAGCAACTGACGAATTTTCGGGCATCCGGTAAGGATGACTCCGTCGATCTCACGCCGCCGCAGCGTATTACCCTGGAGAAGGCCATTGCCTATATCGAGGACGACGAATTGGTCGAGGTGACGCCGAAGTCGATTCGTCTGCGCAAGCGCCATCTGGATCCCCACGAGCGCAAGCGGGCATCGAAAAGAGCGGTCGCTTAACGGGCCAGTTGCCCTAAATTGGTCGTTAAATCCCGTCGAGACGGTTTCGGCGGTGTCTTTGAGTATCAGTCGAGAGGAAATATGCCCCATCAACCTGCTTCCAGTGCGCTGTCCCGTTATACGGTCCTTGATTTGACGCGGGTACGCGCGGGACCGACATGCGTCCGCCAATTGGCGGATTGGGGCGCCAATGTCATCAAGATCGAGATGCCGGCCGAGATCGAAGGCAAGGGCGCGTTGGGCGGCCCGCGCGGCGGCCCGGATTTCCAGAATCTGCACCGCAACAAGCGCAGCATCACGCTGAACCTGAAGGATCCGGACGGCGTCGCGGTTCTGAAGAAGCTGATCGAGAAGACCGACGTGATCGTCGAGAACTACCGGCCCGACGTCAAAACCCGGCTGGGCATCGATTACGACAGTCTTTCGAAGATCAACCCGGGCCTGGTCTATGCCAGTATCTCCGGGTTCGGACAGGACGGCCCCTACAAGGGACGTCCCGGGTTCGATCAGATTGCGCAAGGCATGGGCGGTTTGATGTCGATTACGGGCCTGCCGGGGCAAGGCCCCGTCCGGGTCGGCATTCCGATTGCCGACCTCTGTGCGGGCTTGTTCGCGGCCCAGGGGATAATGATCGCTTTGTTGGAGCGCGAGCAGTCCGGCAAGGGGCAATGGGTCCAGAGCTCGCTGCTGCAGTCGCAGATATTCATGCTCGATTTCCAGGCGGCGCGGTGGCTTGTCGATAAGGAGGTCGCACCCCAGGCCGGCAACAACCATCCGACCAGCATTCCGACCGGAGTGTTTGAGACCATCGACGGGCATATCAATATCGCGTCGGCGGGGCAGGCGATCTACGAGCGGTTCTGCAGGGCGGTCGATGCGGAGCATCTGATCACCAACCCGGACTATGCGGACGGCGGTGCCCGTTCGAAGAACCGGGACGCCTTGAATGCGGAGATCAATGCGATCACCAAGACCAAGGATTCGCAGACTTGGGTCGATATTCTGAACGAAGCAGGCGTACCCTGCGGCCCGATTTACAGCATCGACGAAGTCTTCGCCGATCCGCAGGTCAAGCATTTGGGGGCGGCCGAGACCGTTCATTCGCCGGATCGCGACGAGGATATCGAACTGGTGGCGCAGGCCATTAAATTGTCCCGCACGCCGAGCAAACTCGAAGTCGGACCGCCGAAGCGGGGCCAGCATACGGACGAAATCCTAGCGGAATTCGGATACACGGATGATCAGATCGCGGACTTCAAGAGCCGCACGGTGATCTAATTGAAAGAGAGTTAGGGACTATGGCAGAAGGTAGAATTGTAGCGCAGAAGGACGGTCAGGTAGGCCGTGTCATTTTCGATAACGTGGCCAAGCATAACGCGGTCTCGAAGGCGATGTGGGACCAACTTGGCGATACGATGGAAGCGTATGACGCCGACGACGATGTGCGGGTCATCGTGCTGGAAGGGGCGGGCGACAAGGCGTTCGTTTCGGGCGCGGATATTTCCAAGTTTCAGGACGAGCGCGCGAACCTCGAGGCGGTAAAGGAATACGGCGAATCGGTTAATCGGGGCTACGGCGCGGTCCAGCATTCGATAAAGCCGACCATCGCCAAGATCCGCGGCTACTGCTACGGCGGCGGCGCCGGGATTTCGATCTGCACGGATATTCGGATTTGCTCGGACAATTCGAGCTTCTGCATTCCCGCGGCGAAGCTCGGTGTCGGCTATGGCCCCGAGAATACGAAAGTACTGGTCGACCTGGTCGGCCCGTCCTTCGCGAAGGAAATATTCTACACCGGCCGGCGTTTCGACGCCGAAGAGGCGCGAATGATGGGGTTGGTAAACCGGGTGGTGCCTTTCGCGGAACTGGACGATTACGTCCAGGGGTATACCGATATGATGACGTCCAACGCCCCGCTATCGCTGCGGGCCACGAATTTGATCGTGAACGAGTTGGTCAAGGACGAGAGCAAACGCGATATGGCGCTCTGCGCGCAGTTGGTCGAAGACTGCTCGAAGAGCGAGGACCTGGAAGAAGGGCGACGCGCGTTCATGGAGAAGCGGAAGCCGGCCTTTATGGGACGCTGAAACCGCCGTCTGTAGTGTGAAAGGCCGATACGGATGACGCAGCGTTGGGTTGCCGCGGTTTTGCGGCACGAAACGAATACATTCTCGCCGATCGAAACGCCGGTGCGGGATTTCGGCCGGATCGGGCCGACCGACGGCCCGGCGCGCGGCGAGGATACTTGGCGTTACTATCGCGGTACCAACAATCCTGTTGCTGCGTATATCGACCTTGCCGAGGAAGCGGGGGCCGCGCTCGATTTTCCCATCGCCGGAAACGCCCATCCGAGCGCTCCGGCGCCGGATGAAATTCTCGACCTCACGGCCGATGCCATCATTGGGTCGATTTCTAAAGGCTGTGAAGCGTTGTTCCTGGATCTGCACGGCGCGATGGTCACGCAAGGCTTTGACGACGGTGAAGGCGAGTTGCTGCGCCGCATTCGTGCGGTTGCCCCGGAACTGCCGATTGCCGTCGCTCTCGATTATCACACCAATATGTCGGCGGCGATGGTCGAGAATGCGACCGTCGTCTGCGGTTACCGCACTTATCCCCATGTCGACATGTACGAGACCGGGATGCGGGCGGGCAAGACCCTGATCCGCGCGCTGCGCGGCGAGGTCGATCCGGTAATGGCGTGGCATTCGCTGCCGGTGCTCACGCATATGAACCGTCATGCGCCGTCCATGCAGCCCATGCGGTCGGTGATGGAACGGGCCATGAAGGCCGAGGCCGACGGGGCCGTCCTGAATGCGTCGCTGTTCGGATGTTTTCCGCTGTCGGATATCCCTCATGTGGGATTGTCCGGGGTCGTCGTTGCCGACGGAGACCGGGATGCGGCGGAGCGGTTTCTGTTCGACCTCATGCAGGAACTCTGGGACAAACGCGACGAGTTCGTCTTCGAGGTCGAACCCATTGCGGAGTCGATTGCGGCCGCGCGGGCGATTGCGCCGGGCAAGGGGCCCGTGATGCTGATCGATCACGGCGATAATTGCGGCTCCGGCGGCAATCAGGATGTGATGGCGGTACTGGCGGAAGTCATCGCTCAGGGGCTGGAGAACGTGTGCGCCGGGCCGTTCAGCGATCCGGAGGCCGTCGCGGAAATGATCGACGCGGGCGTCGGTGCCCAAGTGACGGTGAAATTGGGCGGCAAGGTCGATATGCCGGCAATGTCGCTGACGGGAGACCCCGTCACGGTTACGGGGACGGTAAAGCGCATTACCGACGGCAGTTTCACGGTAACCGGTCCGATGTTCACGGGGGTGAAGTTGAATATCGGCCGCACGGTCGTGCTCGATACGGGGAAGGTCGAAATTGTCGTTTCGGAAGGCCGCTACGAACCGTTCGATCAAGGGTGTTTTACGCATGCGGGGATCGACCCGGCGAAGAAAAGCTATGTGTTGCTGAAATCGCGACAGCACTTCCGGGCCGGATTCGAGCCGATCGCCCGCGAGATCGTCATGATCTCGGGGCCGGGTACGTGCACGTCCGATTACACGTTATTCCCCTGGAAGGATCTGCGTCGTCCGGTTTATCCGCTCGATCCGGACGTCGAATCTAATCTGCCCTCGCAGAGCTGATCTTTTCGGCGATAACCGAATTTTCAAGTGACATTCCAGTGTCTGACACCATATCTTCGTTGTGGGCGAGAGGGGACTGCCGTTATATCGGCCAATTGAGTTTTGGTTGTACGGCGGTTTGCGGGAAGGGCGTTAATTCTTGTCTGCTTTAGTTAGTATCGGCATCCCCATTTCGGACAGTGTTGGGGGTTTATCGCTGACGATTGATTCTTTGTTGAATCAATCCCATTCCAATTTCGAGGTGTTTCTCGTCGACGATACCGGCGACGATGCCAGCAGCGCGGTCTGTATCAATGAGGCGGATCGCGACGATCGGATCGGCTATGTGAAGACACCGGGTCACTTCGGTGTCCTGCCCGCCCACGCCGAGGCCCTGGCCCGCAGCAAGGGGAGTTACTTCATGTGGCTGGGGGTCGGAGACCGGCTTTCTCCGGAGTTCCTCGGCCGTTGCGTCGCCCGCATGGAAGAGAAAACCGATCTTTCATTGGCGATCGGACGGTCGAAAATTTCTGACACCGCCAATGTGGACGAAAGCGAGGCGTATTTACCGGAAGTGAACATTTCGGAAGGCGATCCGGTGCGGCGGGTGGAGAGCTTTCTTGAATCGGACGTCGGACTGGACCTTTGGTATGGTCTGTTCCGCCGGCCATTCGTGTCTTCGATCCCGTTCCGGAATGCCATCGGTTTCGAGTTTGCGTTCTTGGCCGAGGTCGCGTTCGCCGGAAAAATGGAGTCCGTGCAAGGGGTATGGTCCGAACGCCGCGGACCCCTGGAAGAAACGACCGCGGATGGGGACGAGTCGGAACCGACCGATACGCTCGGCGTGCCTGCGTTCCAATGGAGCGATCCGTATCTGGTTCTCGCGGTTCAGCTTTTTTGCAACATCGCGTTTCTGTCCGACAATTTCGCGTCGTTGCCGCGGATCGACAGACTACGCCTGGCGGTTCGGGCATACACTCGGATAGCGGACCGCTGGAAGATCAATGACGAGGGGCAGTTCATATCCTTCGCCGTCAGAGTCTTCCCGGAGGCCCGCATGACGGACCGCATGCACGAGCTGCGGCTCTATCTGGCGGAGACGCTTTATTCGCAGGCACAGAGCAAGGCCCTTTTCGAGCCGTTGTCGCGGGCGGAGGAGATCATCAACGGGTTGTGCCGGATCAAGATCGGACGACTGCCGGCGACACAGAAAGAGCGCGAGATCGTCTCGAAAATAAGGTCCCGCTTCGATTCGACGAAGTACGAGAGCTTTAAGAATCGAGCCGTGCTCGCGCTCGCTCTGTTTCTGTAGGGCTAGCCTTTCGCGGCGGCGCCTGCGGACGTTCCGGCCATCCGGCCGAAGACGGCGCCGGATGTCAGGCCCGTACCGCCCGGGTAGTTGAAGTAGAAAATTCCGCCGACCAACTCGCCCGCGGCATAGAGGCCCGGTATCGGATGGTTGTCCGAATCGACGACCTGCCCCGACGACGGATCGATCTTGAGACCGCCGAAGGTAAAGGTGATGCCGCAGGTGATTTGATAGGCTTCGTAGGGGGGCTTATCGAGCTTGTTCGCCCAATTGGTCTTGTTCAGCTCCAAGCCTTTCGTGCCGCGGCCGTCGAGCACCGTCGGGTTGAAGGTCACGTCTTCCATGACGGCGTTGTTGAAGTCCTTGACCGTCTGGACGAACTGGTTGGCGTTTACCCCTTCCAACTTGGTTGCGAGTTCTTCGATGGTGTCCGCCGTCACCTTGGTGATCTGCCGGATCCGGTATTCGTCGCGCAGTTTGTCGGTCACCTTTTGGTCAAAGACCTGCCAGGCGAGTTGATTCGGCTGCTTGAGGACTTCGCCGCCGTACTTGGCGTAGGTGTAGTTGCGGAAATCCAGGCCTTCGTCGACGAAGCGTTTGCCGTCCGCATTCACGATGATGCCGAGCGGATAGCTGTGTTTCTGAAAATTGTCGCCGACTTCGAGATCGCCATACGGCGGTGCGTTGAAGTCCCAGCCGACCGAGTGACAGCCGGACCAGTTGCCATAGGGCATGGCACCGATATCGAGGGCCATCCGGATCGCGTCGCCGGTGTTGTAGCGGGTACCGCGGACCTTCGCGAGCTCCCAGCCGGGGCCGAGGTAACGCGTCCGCATTTCGGCATTGGCCTCGAATCCGCCCGCCGCGAGGACGACCGCCTTGGCGGTGATTTCGCGGACTTTGCCCTTTTCCTTCACCTTGACGCCGGTCACCTTCTCGTCGTCATAGAGCAGGGAGAGGGCGCGGGTCTCAAAGAGGACGTCGATACCGTTCTTCTGCGCGATTTCGAGCTCGCTCTGGACCAGGCCCGGCCCGCCGCCCCAGGTTTCGACGCAAAGGCCGCCCCAGAACTTGAACTTGCCGTCGACCTTAAAGGCCTGGCGTCCGTAACTCGGCTGGAAGCGCACGCCCTTCTCCCGCATCCATTGCAGGGTGGGAAGACTTTGCGTGACCAAAACTTCGACGAGATCCGCGTCGCAGCGATAGTTCGTGATGCGGTACATGTCGTCGTAGAAATCGTCCGCGGTATAGACGCCGAAATCGGTATTCTCGATTTCGTCCGGGTTCAGGTCCATGACCGTCACCAGGTCTTCCACGCCATTGTGGGCGAAGCGAATGGCACCCGCGGTATAGCGGCTGTTGCCGCCGAAGTCGTCCTCGGGCGCGCGCTCGAGGACGGCGACCTTCGCGCCCTGGTCGATGGCGGCAGCGAACGCGGAACAAAAGGCGGCGTTGCCCGCGCCGACAACGATCACGTCATAATCACTCATAGATATTTTCTCCTTGGGCCCATCTGAAGCCTCGGCTCAACAGAGGCAAGGCGCCTCCAGGCCGGATTTACGTCAATTCCAATCTCTATTTATCCCATTCCGTCAGGATATCGAGCCGAAAATCGGCTCGGTCCAATAAATTTCACTTCCCCAAACCATCGGATTTCTTGATCTAGATCAAGGACCGGTCGGAAGAGGTCGAATAAGCTCCGCCCATTGATGTGCCGGTACGATTGGGACCGAGGAGCGGGAGAGAAGAATGGGAAGCGGACGTACGGTCATGGGTTTGGCAATGGTGCTGGTGAGCCTGATTGGGCTGATTATGGCGAGTCAGGCGGTCGACACGGCCATCTATCTAAGCGGTCTCGCGTTATTCGTGTTTGGCGTGCTGTTCGTCTATCGGATGTTTGACGTCAGCGCCTTTGGGACAGATTGAGGCCTCTGCGTAAGGGAGGATTTTTGG
>JAYPOZ010000114.1:0-7726 GCA_038131165.1 Rickettsiales bacterium
AACTCATGCCGCCGCGGCCGATCACCGCGAACAAGATCACATAGAGAAACGGCGTGTTCGCGTCCGCATCGGCCATCGGCAGGGTGCCGATGGCGAACAGCAACAGCCCCGCGATGATCCCGATACGGGGCGAAATGGTATCCGCCAGCCGGCCCGTGAACGGCAGGGCCAGCATGACGACAAGGGCCGCCGGCAGGATGACCAGCCCCGCGTCGAGTGCCGTCACCCCCTGCACCAGCTGGGTGAATACGGGTATCGCATAACCGGTTCCGAAGTTCCCCATCCCGAAGGTGAAGGCGATGATCGACGCGAGGGCAAACTGGCGGTTTCGGAACAGCGATACGTCGATCAGGGTTTCGCCGCCGCGCAGCTGCGAATAGAGAAAGGCGCCGCCCGACAAAACCGCGACCGCGAACAGACCGCTCGTGTAATCCGACACCCAGCCCATTCGCTGGCCGTCCGTGAGCCCGGTCATGATGCAGAAGAGGGCCACGGTCAGCAAAACATAGCCGGTCCAGTCGAACCGTTGGCCGCCTTCCTTGCGGACCGACGGCATGAAGAAGATCCCCATCCCGAAGGCGAGAAAGACCAGCGGCAGCGGCGCCAGGAAAATGTAGCGCCAGTCCAGCAATTCGATGGCGATGCCGCCGAGCGGCGGTCCGAGGCCGACCGCCAGGGTCAGGCCCATGCCGTAGATGCCCATCGCGAACCCGCGGCGATCGGCCGGAAAGACCTGGAAGATCGTCACCATGATCAACGGCTGAATGCAGCCGGCCGCGGCGCCTTGCAGCACCCGTCCGAGAACGATCATGCTGAAATCCTCGGCGAAACCGCCGATGAAGCTGCCGGCGGTGAACAAGATCAGCGTGATACAGAAACCCATGCGCTGACCGATGACCGCCACCACCCAGGCGTTCAGCAATTGGCTGGTGGTCATCGCGACGTTGAAGGCCGTCGCCATCAGCTGAGCCTGATCCTGCCCGATGCCGAAGGCCCCCATCACATCGGGAACGGCGACGTTTACGATGGTGCTGGAGATGACCATCGTGAACGAGGCGATCATGCCAACCGCCGTGACCCAGGTTCGGTAGCGGGGGCCGTAGCGCCCAAATAGGTCGTCGACCGATTCGGTGGCGAGGATCATCGTTCTGCACCGCACGCCTGTGCCCGGCCCAGCACCCACGCCGGAATCATCGCCGCCAGAAAGACCGATGCGATGATCAGAAAGCCGTCTTGAAACCCGAGCGTATTCGCCTGTGCGTGCACCACCTGCCCCAGATAGAACAACGCTCCCGATTGATGCACCGCTTCAGGCACGCCTGCCGCGTTCAGAATACCGCCCACTTCGGCCAGCAGCTCCCGGCTCACCACGTTGCCGGCGCTTTGGGTCGCCGCCAGGGCGTCGCTGTGGAATTGGGTTCTGAGTTCGAGCAGGACGACGTAAAAATTCGTGCCGAGCGAGCCGCCGAGCTGGCGGACGAAATTCACCGCCCCGCCACCGGCGTTGAGCCGTTCGGGCGGCACCGATTTCAGGGCCGTGCTCATCACCGACGGCATGATGAAGCTCATCCCGAACCGGCTGACCATTGCGAAGAACGCGACGCTCCAATACGGAGTGTTCGCGTCGGCCCCGCCCAGCAACGCGGTGCCGAGGAAGAAGAAGAACAGGCCGCAGAGAATGGCATGATGCGCCTTTACTTGGTCGGCCAGACGCCCGGTAAAGGGCAAGGCCGCGACCACGATCAGGCCCGCGGGCATCATCAGCACACCGGCGTCGGTCGCCGAGAGGCCCTGTATCAACTGCCCGAAAACCGGGACCGCATAGGTGGTGGCGAAATTTCCCATGCCGAAGACGAAAGCGATCAGGACAGCCGCGGCAAAGGCCGGAATGCGGAAGAGCGATAGGTCGAGCAACGCTTCCTGCGCCCGTGCCTGCGACCATAGAAACGCGGCACCCGCGAGACCCGCCACGGTCAGCAAGCCGAAGATCCGGTCCGAACTCCAACTGAGCTTCTGTCCGTTCGACAGCGCGCTCACCAGACAGAAGAGGGCGACGCAGAGTAGCAGATAGCCGGCCCAATCGAACTTAGGCCGATCCGCCCGCCGCACCGACGGCATGAAGACGAGCCCGAGCGCAAAGGCGACGACGATCAACGGCAGCGGCACGAAAAAGATGTAGCGCCAGCTCAAGGTGTCGATCGTAATCCCGCCGACGACCGGCCCCAACGCCAGCGCCAGGACCATGCTCATGCCGTAGATGCCCATGGCGAAGCCGCGGCGCTCCGCCGGAAAGACTTGGAAGAACGTGACCATGACGAGCGGCTGGATGATCCCCGATGCCATTCCCTGCATCACGCGCCCGAAGACGATGGTGGTGAACTCCGCGCTGGACGCGCAGATCAAGCTGCCGGTCGCGAACAGGATCAGCGTCGCGCAGAATCCGGTCCGCTGGCCGACAAGCGCCACGACATAGGCATTGAGGAGCTGGCTCGTCGTCATCGCCACGACGAACGCGGTTGTCATCAGCTGGGCTTGATCCTGACCGACCCCGTAGGCACCCATCACGTTCGGAATGGCGACATTGACCATGGTCCCGGTCAACACCATCGTAAACGCGGCAACCATGCCGGTGCTGGAGACCAGGAGCCGGTAGATCGGGCCGTAGCGGGCGTAGAGATCGTCCACCGTTTCGGTGACGACGGCCATGGCTTAGACCTTTGTTGTCCGGGCCTTACCCAGGATATAGGCCGGGATCATCGCGAGAATGAATATGACCGCCAATACCCGGAACCCGTCCTGAAAGCCGACCGTCATCGCTTGTGCCTGAATGACGTCGCCGAGGTAGTGCAGGGCGCCCGATTGCTGGATGGCCTCGGGCACCCCGGCTTCCGCGAGCATCGTCCGCACGCCCCCCAGCATTTCCCGGCTCGCGGCGTTGTCAGCCGTTTGCGTCGCGGTAAAGGCTTCGCTGTGAAAGCTGGTCCGCAATTCCATATAGGCGACCAGACCATTGACTCCGAGGGCGCCGCCGAACTGGCGCATGAAATTGATGCCGCCCGAGGCACGGTTGAGCTTTTCCGGCGGGACCGCGCGGATCGCCGATGCGTTCATCGCCGGCAGGATCAGGCTCTGCCCGAAACGGCCGATCATCACGAAGATGATGATGCTGAGAAACGGCGTGTTCACGTCGGCGGTCATCAGCAGCAGCGCACCCGCCGCAAATGTCACCAGACCGGCGATGATCAGCAGGTCGTTGGGCAGCCGGTCGCTGAGCCGTCCGGTAAAGGAAAACAGGAACATCAGCATCAATCCCGCCGGCACGATGACAAATCCGGCCTTCGTCGCGGTGAAACCCTGTACCGCCTGCACGAAGACCGGCACCGCATAATTGATGCCGAAATTACCGGCGCCGAAAACCACGCCGACCGCCACGGCGGAGGTGAACTGCGGGTTGCGGAACAACGAAAGATCCAGGAGCGGCTCTTCCGCCCGCAACTGCGACCAGACAAACGCGAGCAGCGACGTGACGCCGATCAATACCGTGGTGATGGATTGGTCGGAAATCCATCCGAAGCGCTGTCCGTTCGCGATGTAACTGAGGACGCAGAAAAGCCCGGTGCAGAGCAGCAGAAAACCGGTCCAATCGAACTGCGGCCGTTTGGTCCCCTCGGTCTTCGCCGGCATGAAGAAATTGCCGAGTACGAAACCGATAAACGCCAAAGGCAGCGGAATGATGAAAATATGGCGCCAGCTCAAGTGATCGATGGCGATGCCGCCGACCAACGGCCCGAGACCCGGCGCCAGCATGATCGCCATGCCGTAGATGCCCATCGCGGTGCCGCGCCGGTCGGGCGGAAACACGCTGAACACGGTCACCAGCACGAGAGGCTGAATGGAGCCCGCGCAGAACCCCTGGATGGTCCGCCCGAGGGCGAGCGTCGTGATATTGGTGCTGGTCGCCGCCACCAGGGTGCCGGCGGTGAAGATCACGATCAGCAGGCT
Source organism: Rickettsiales bacterium (assembly GCA_038131165.1). Taxonomy (GTDB): domain Bacteria; phylum Pseudomonadota; class Alphaproteobacteria; order UBA8366; family UBA8366; genus UBA6544. Next base: position 4,003 of record JAYPOZ010000114.1, read on the forward strand.
AAAGCCGAGACGCTGGCCGAAGGCGGCGATGATATAGGCGTTCAGGAGCTGGCCCGCTGTCATGGCCGCGATAAAGGCCGTGGCGATCCATTGGGCCTGATCCTGACCCACCCCGAACGCGCCCATGACGCTGGGTACGGCGACATTGGCGATGGTCGCGGAGAGCACCATCGCGATCACGCCGCTCATACCCGTGACGATTACAAACCATCGGTAGGCCGGGCCGTAGCGCTCGAAAAGATCGTCTACGCTATCTGACATCAATGAACACTTCGACCATCATCCCCGGTCGAAGCAAGTTTTGCTCCTGATCGATAGCAACCCGAACACGCAAGCGCTGGGTGATCTTGGTGAAGTTACCGCTCGGATTCGGCGTCGGCAGCAGCGCGAATTCGCTGGTCGCCGCATTGCCGATCGCAATGACGCGGCCCACGAATTTCTTATCCGGGAAAGCGTCGACCGTAATATTCACCTGCTGGCCGAGCTTGATCTTGCGGATATCGGTCTCCTTGACGTTCGCGTCGATCCAGACCTTCTTGGGATCGTGAACCAGAAGGAGACGTTGGCCCGGCGTGACATACTCGCCTTCCTCGACAAAGACGCGGTCGACGACACCGCCGACGGGGCTGCCGATCGTGCGGTCCTGGAGATCGAGGCGCTGGCGCTCGAGCTGTGCCGCAAGTTCGTCCTCTTCGTGCACGAGGATCGTGATTTCGTTGTCCAAGACCGCCAGGCGCTGACGCTCCGCGCGGGCTTCGCGCAGCTTATTGCGCGCTTCTTCCAGCTCCGCGACGCGGGTACGGTACTCGCCGTCGATCCGCTGCATCGTCGTGCGGGTCTGGTCGAATTGACGCCGGGAAATGACCTTCTTCTGGAACAAAGCCTCGTCCTGCGCCAATTGCGACTTCGCATTGTCCAGCTGCGGCTTCAGTGCCGAGACCGTCGCGACGGCGGCATTCACGGACGCCAGTTGGGTATTTACCCGCGTTTCCGTCTGACTGTCGATCAGCTGGCGTTCGGCAACCAGGCGGTCGCGCTGTGCGGCGATCGCGTCTTTCTGGGCCTGGAGCTGTTTGATGAGGAGCTTCGATTCCCGGTCGTCGATCTTGACCAGCATCTGATCGGATTGAATGAGCTCGCCTTCGGAAACCGGCAGGACGGTCACCCACCCCGCGACGCGGCTGCTGACCGTGACCATGTCGCCGGCGATCCGCGCGTCGTATTCGTAGACGTATATGATCCGCTGGTGCACTTCGCGGAAAGCAAATATGCCACCGACGATCACCACGAGGCCGATGATCAAGTAACGCATGCCGAAACGGCGCCGAGCGGGCCGCTTGGTTTCGGTCGGTTTTTCTTCCTCTTCGGAAGTTTCGGGTTTTTCTTTATCGGCGTCCGACACTTTTCCCTCGCTCGCAGGCGGCGGCTCGACCGTCGCTCACATCAATTTTGCCTAAAACCTAAGAATTCGCCGTCCAAACCGTCGAATATCAACGTATTACGGCAATTTGCACGTTTTGAACAATATGTTCTTATAGCGCCGTAAAACGAGTCGATCTAGGACGGAACCGTTTTACGGCAGCGGCGCGATGTCGCGCCGCCGCATCTTCAGCTTTCTTCCGGTTCCAGATCAAGCGAGACCGAGTTCATGCAGTAGCGCAGACCGGTCGGCGCCGGGCCGTCCTCGAAGACATGTCCGAGATGCGAATCGCATTTCGCGCACATCACTTCGACGCGCCGCATCCCCAGGGACAGGTCTTCCTCGACCGCCACCGCGTCCTCGTCCAGGGGCGCATAAAAGCTCGGCCAGCCGCTGCCGGAATCGTATTTCGTATCGGATTTGAACAACGGATGTCCGCAGCACGTGCAGCGATAGACGCCCGCCCGCTTCTCGTCGTTGTATTTGCCCGTATAGGGACGCTCGGTTCCCTTCAGTCGGCAGATTTGGAACTGTTCCGGCGTCAGCTGCTGCATCCATTCCTGCTCTGTCTTTACGATCTTTTCCGCCATGGTCTCTAAACCCCTTTGCTCGGTATTCCATTCCCTGGCCGGCATCAGGCCGAAAAGGCCCGGACCTTGCGCAACAACGCATGCATGGTCCCATCCCGCACGCCCAGCATATCGAGTTGCTGTACCGTATTTTCCAGATATTCGCGGCATGTGCCAAGTCTACCGCCGGCCGTCGCCAGATATCGCACCGTCTCGCATTCCGGCAAGCCGCCCGCATAGTGCCGGAAACCGCGGTTGATCACGAAGGTGACAGCATGGCAATCGCCATCGGGAGAGCTGACCCGCAACCATCGCGGCCGGTAGGCGCCCGCCAGCATTTCGCGCTTCCAGACGATATCGAGTTCTTCCTCAACCGCGTCGTCGGCAATCTTGAAGGCGACGCCGTGACACGAGCCGCCGCGGTCCAGCGCCAGCATCAGTCCGGGTTTGCCGGGCTCGCCGCGGCCCAGTTCCGTCCGCAGGCAGAAGCTCCGGTGATAGCCCCGGATAAGGCCGGCCCGGCGCTCGGTGTAATGAAACGCGGGATTCCACATCAAGGAGCCGTATCCGAACACCCAGACGTCCCGGCCCGGATTCGCCGCCAGCGTCGAGACGAGCGACGCGCGCCTTTCCGCCTCCGACAGCGGCTTGAACAATCCGAGCCGCACGGCCTCCCGCAGGTGCTCCAGAATGGCGCCGCTTCGGATTCGCTCGCGGGTCAACAAAGGCGCGCCGTCCTTCTCTTCCGACATCGCGCTTCAGCCGCCTGCCGGCAGGTCGGCCAGCAGGAACTCGCTGTCCGTCTTGGCGACGATCTCCATCGGCCCATCGGTCCGAAAGGCCGCGCCCGCGCGGGCCGGAACGGGCGTGCCGTTGACCCTCATGTCCCCGCGCGACGGCACCAGATAGGCCAACCTTCCCGGCAAGAGCACGTGCTCGATCTCACCACCGGCCGGGAGGGTCGCTCCGTAGAGCGTCGCATCTCGATGTATGGGCAAGGCCTCGTCGTGCCCGGCTTCCCCGCTGGCGAGCGGCACCAGAACGCCACTCCGCTCCGGCGCCGGGAACCGCTTGGTCGCCCAGCGCGGCGCGTGCCCCGCCCGGTCCGGCTCGATCCAGATCTGGAAGAATGCGGTCGGTTCCGCCTCCAGATTGTATTCCGCATGCACGATCCCCGTGCCGGCGGACATGACCTGTACGTCCCCCGCGACCGTACGGCCTTCATTGCCGAGACTGTCGCGATGGGTAATGGCGCCCCGCCGGACATAGGTGATGATTTCCATGTTCCGGTGCGGATGCGGCTCGAACCCCGTCCCCGGCCGGACCTCGTCGTCGTTCCAGACCCGCAGCGGGCCGACACCCATGCGCGCCGGATCGTGGTAGTGCCCGAAACTGAAATGATGCCGGGAGTTGAGCCAATCCGTCTGGAAATGGCCGAGCGCGTCGTAAGGGGTTACTGTCGTGTCCATCCGTTCTCCGGCAATATGCACTGCGTCGCCGCAGGCGGGCGGCAATCCGGATCATGACGCACCGGCGCCGACTTGGCCACCGCGCGTGCCAGGTCCGTGACGCTCGGCCTTCCGCATGATAGTTTCCGGATATGGTCACCATGTGACTGGGGAGCAATGCCTATGAATCCTGGGCCCGGGGATTCCGCCGATCTTACCGCGCGCTACAACACCGCTGTCCGATCCTACCAATCCGGCGACATCGGCGCCGCCGAACGAGCGTGCCG
>JAYPOZ010000114.1:7826-11569 GCA_038131165.1 Rickettsiales bacterium
CGAAGAGGCCGTCGATGCCTACAACAAAGCCGTCGCGCTGCAACCCGACTATGCGGCCGCGTTCACGAATCTGGGCACGACATTGCGCGGCCTCGGACGCCTGGAAGAGGCCGTGGCGGCCTGTCGGCGCGCCGTTGAAATCGACCCCGCGATGGCGGAAGGATTTTACAATCTGGGAAACGTCCTCAGCCGCAGCGGCGATTTCGCGGCGGCGATCGGCGCCTTCCGGGAAGCCGTCCGCCTGCAGCCGAACTTCCCGAAGGCGCTGGACAATCTGGGCGCCATGCATCTGACGGTGCACGACTATCCGGCCGCGGCGGAGGCCTTCCGGGAAGCCGTGCGGCTCGATCCGGAATTTGCCTCTCCCCGCTATCAACTCGGCAATGCCCTGCGGGAGCTGGGAGAGTTCGAGGCGGCAATGGAGGCGTATCGGGGCGCCATCGAGATCGACCCGTCGTTGACGGCGGCGCACATCAATCTGGGCGTGGCCTTGCAATTGGAAGACCGCCATGAGGCCGCCGTCGCGGCCTACGACGCCGCGCTCGCGGTAGATTCACGCGACGCGTCGGCGCACAACAACCGGCGCTCCGCCTTGCAGGCGCTCGGCCGTCTCGAAGAAGCCGCCGCGGCCTACGGACGGGCGATCGCGATCGATCCGGTCAACTCCGATTCGGTGCAGAACCTGGCCGATCTCGAACTGGAGCGCGGCCGCCCGGAGGCGGCGCTGGAAATCTGCGACCGGCTGCTGGCCGAACGGCCGGGCGACCGGGTGGTGCTGGCCTTCAAAGCCGTCGTGCTCGACGAACTCGGGCGCCGCGAAGACGCGGGCGCCTTGCTCGGGTTGGACAGGCTGCTGCGTCCGATCAACATTCAGGCGCCTGCCGGCTACAAGACATTGTCCGCCTTCAACGCGGCCCTCTGCGAGCATATTCTCGCCCATCCGAGCCTGGCTTGGGCGCCGACCGGAAACGCCACCCGGATGGGCCGGCACAGCGGCAGTCTGCTGGTCGAGCCGAAAGGTCCGTTCGACGCCTTCGAGCAAGTAATCCGCGGCGCCGTGGAGAGCTATTGCGCGGGGTTCAGGTTGGACCCAAGCCATCCTTTCCTTTCGGTCCCGCCGCCGGAGAAGTGGTCGCTCTCCATCTGGTCGGTGGTCATGGAAGAACAGGGCCATCAGGTGCCGCACATTCACCCGACCGGGTGGCTGAGCGGCGTCTACTATCCAAAACTCCCCGGCGTCATCGATGCCGGCTCCGAAGACCTTGCGGGCTGGATCGAGTTCGGACGCCCGCCCGATACATTTCACACGACCGTCGCCCCGGCGGTGCGGAGCCTCAAGCCGGAGGAAGGACTGATGATCCTGTTCCCGTCCTACCTCTACCACAGAACCGTTCCCTTCTCGGGCGCGGAAATGCGGATCAGCATCGCCTTCGATGTCGTCCCGGACGAGGCATGACCTCCGTTGGAAAGAGCAGGACCCCCGGTATTAGGACGCTGATATGATTGCCAATACGTTTGCAAACGCCATCGCCGCTTTAGAAAACGGCAATCCGGCGGCCGCGGCGGAATTGTGCCGGCACATTCTGGAACAGGTGCCGGGACATGCCGACGCCTTGCATGTGCTGGGCGTCGCCGAGCATCAATTGGGTCGCTCGGCAGCCGCCATCGCCGCGCTTACGGGCGCGGTGGCGGCCGACCCCGGCAACGCTGCGTGCCGCACGAATTTGGGCGCGGTCCTCCAGGCGTCGGAGAGATATGCCGAAGCCATAGAATGCTTTCGGCACGCTCTCGCACTGACGCCGGGCAACGTCGAAGCTCTGCTCAATCTCGCGACGTCGCTGCAGGCGGACGGCCGGCTGCAGAAATCGATCGAAACCTTCGAGGAACTGGTTCGGATCGCCCCGGCTTTCCCGCCCGGCCTGCTGGGCCTCGCCTCCGCACTCACCTCTGCGGGCCGGCTCGACGATGCCCTGCAGTTTCAGGTGTCCGCGAGCCGCCATGCGCCGGAATACGCCGATGCCCATGCCGCGCAGGGGATCACGCTGCGCGCAATGGGCCGGTTTGCGGAAGCGGCGGAGGCGCACCGGCGCGCCATCCGCCTCGCGCCGGACAGCGCCGCCTACCATGCGAATTTGGGTTTGGCCCAGAAGGATGCGGGCGAGCTGGCGGCTTCGGAAGCGGCCTATCGGACCGCAATCGCGAGGCAACCCGGGTTTGCGGATGCGTATTTCCAACTGGCGATCGTGTTGCTGATGCGGGGCGATTCACGCGGCGTTTTGCAGCTTCGCGAAGCCTACGAGCGCGAGCATCCGCGGGACCGGACATTCCTTGCCTTTGCCGCCATCGCCCACGACGCGATGGGCGACGGGGCCGAAGCCGCCCGAATTCTCGACTATGACGGGCTGATCGCGCAGCGCCGGATTGCCCCCCCCGCGGGCTGGGAGACGCTGGACCGTTTCAATGCGACGCTGGCCGAGCACCTCCTGTCGCACCCCGGATTGACCGCGCGGCATGGCGTCAACACCACCCAATCGGGCCGCCAGACCGGCGACATTCTGTCCCGCCCGACCGGTCCCCTCGAACCGCTCGTCGGGCGTCTCGCCGAGGAAGTCGCCCGTTACCTGGACGAGCGGCCGGTCGATCCGGCTCACCCCTTCCTGTCGCGGCGACCGGAGCGCTGGTCGATCAGCGGCTGGGCCGTCGTGCTGGAACGGGGCGGCTTTCAGAATCCTCACTTCCATGGCGACGCCTGGATCAGCGGCGTGTATTATGTGAGCTTGCCGCCATCGGTGGCGTCGCCCGAAGGCGCGCATGACGGCTGGATCGAGTTCGGCCGTCCGCCCGCCTCCGTGGCGCCCGATTTTCGCCATCCGACGCGAATGGTGCAGCCAGCCGAAGGCTCTTTGCTGCTGTTCCCGTCCTACCTCTATCACCGCACAATTCCGTTCGACGACGAAGCGACGCGCATCTGCATCGCATTCGATGCCATCGAGAATCCATAAATTATGTTTATGATTCCGGTCTGCCGACTCGTCTGATTGCCGTAGCGCGGAACCGGCCATTTCCACCGCGGAAAGCGCTCGTTTCGGCCACTTTAGGCGTCCGGCTCTCCGATATGTGATAATAATGCCACACCTCACGACAGAATTGCGCCGCATTTTGTATTTCGCATAGCGTTACATACGGCATTTGCTTATTTATCGGCCCACGCTCGATTGTCGAAAACCGGCATTATAAAGTTAACGACGGGCGGAAATTAAAGCCCCAAGGGGCGAAACTGATCAGTTTGGAGGTTTTCCAATGACGAAGCAACAGAATGCAGTCTCGTGGCGTTCGGCCCTGTTGGCCGGCACAGCCGCGGCGTTTGCGACCGGGGCAGCCATGCCCGCGATGGCGGCAGACAATGCCAAGGTCATCACCAGCTCGAGCGAAAAGGTCAAGGTCCGCATCACCGGCCAGATCAACCGCGCGGTCTTGTACTACGACGACGACTTCAACGATGGCATCAAGCACATCGATAACGATTTCTCCTCGACGCGTTTCCGTTGGCATGCCGATGCCAAGGTCAACAACGACATCAAGGTCGGCGCCATCATGGAGATCCAGGCGGAGAACAACTCCGGTTTGAGCGCAGCTGGCACGCCGCTGCAGGATAACGATGCGGGCGGCGATGCGGCCAGCCTGACGGACCGCAAGCTCGAGTTCTGGGTCCACCACAATCAGCTCGGCCGGGTCTATGTCGG
>JAYPOZ010000115.1:0-11430 GCA_038131165.1 Rickettsiales bacterium
CGTGCCGGATCGCCGTTGGCGTTAAGGAGCAACTGGCCGACTTGAGGCTGAACGCGCTCGACGATGCGCTGGAGGAGGATCTTGCCGGCGAGTTCGCGAAGACATTTATCTCCGCCCCCCATTCGCCGCGACTGCCCGCCGGCCAGCAGCAGTCCTAAGACGCTTTCGTTCATGCCCGCGCAGCCGCGCCACAATCACGCGGCATCATCGTCCAGGCTTGCCTTGCGTGCCATGTTTTTCGGTTCTTCGACAATCTCATCAGGATCGGCATCGTAAACGATCCGCTGCTGGCCGGAGAGCGCCACAAAGCGCTTTCCGCGTGCCCGCCCAATCAGCGTTAAATTCGCCTTTCTGGCGAGCTCGACACCCCACGCGGTGAAGCCGGAGCGTGAAATCAATATCGGAATCTGCATTTGTACGGTCTTGATGACCATTTCCGAGGTAAGGCGGCCCGTCGTATAGAACATTTTCCCGGCAGACGAGACGCCGTGTAAGGCCATATATCCGGCAATCTTATCGATCGCATTGTGTCGGCCGACATCTTCCATATACACCAACGGCCGGTCTTCTTCGCAGAGCACGCAGCCGTGGATTGCGCCCGCCTGCAAATACAGGCTCGGTGTCGTATTAATCTTCTTCGTCAACGAGTATAGCCAAGACGTACGAAGCTCGGCTTCAACAGGCAATCGGATATCCTCGAATTTCTCCATCAGGTCGCCGAAAACCGTACCTTGCGCGCAACCGGACGTCAGCGTCTTCTTCCGCAGCTTGTCTTCGAAATTCGTCTCCCGCTCGGTGCGCACAACGACGGTTTCGATATCTTCCTCGTAATCGATCGCCGTAATCCGTTCTTTCGCATCAATCATGTTTTGATTGATTAGATAGCCGACCGCCAAGTAGTCCGGATAATCGCAGATCGTCATCATCGTGACGATCTCCTGTCGATTAAGGAACAGAGTCAACGGCCGCTCGACAACCACATGTGTTTCGATGGCGTCTCCGTTTTGATCGGTCCCGGTGACCCGCTCGGTAAGACGCGGATCGAAGGGGTCGGGATGCAGGGCAAATTCCTTCATGGCTACTATATGCGCGCCGCGACGACCTGTCGCAAGCGACGCCCCGAGCATTAACGCGCTATCGAATGCGCCGAGCCACGGTCTCGGGATCCTCTCCATTCGCATTCACAGCCGGCTCGATCGTCGCGAGTATACGAAGACAGGATTCATTCTCGAAATTGCAGCCCGCCCATTTCTTCGCGCGCCCATACTCGGCGCGTTCGGAGATCATACTCCTCGATCGCGACTTATACTCTTGAAAATTGCAGTACCAGCCATTTCTAGGATGCTTCATCGTCGGTTTTATGACCTGAAAACACGCGAGCGCCTGTATGGGCCGACTGCATTTATTTTCGGCGAAAACAGCCATGAATTTCTTCTTCTTGACGATCATTTGCTCTTCGTCGACGACTACGCACTGCGTCGCATCGTAACGGCTTTTCTTACCGAACTCTTCCTGCGGGCTCCCAGCTTCGCTCGCCACGATCAGCGCACTCAGCACGACGCACAATACCGCCGAGCCAAGCGCAACGACTGGAACCCAATACTTCCGAGATGGAATCAATCAGTTGCCCTCAAATAGTCGCCCTATTGACGACCGCAGCCCAATGGGTCTTAACCTCTCGAAAAGCATATGTCGAGCAACCAGGGCGCGTAGCAGGCCGCAAAATAATTCGCTAAAACGCTTGCGTTCCTAAAAGGTCCGCCAACATATACATAACGGGACAAGGCGGGTCCTCGCGTAAGCCCTGCGGGAACCTAGCAGGATGTCACGAGAGACTCATGGAGAACGGATCGGTGCAGGGGCATATCGGGGAAGACGCAATATCGTCGGCGAAACTGGTCGATCCGTACGAGCGTGCGATAACCTATCTGCGTGTCTCGGTCACGGATCGTTGCGATTTCCGCTGCGTGTACTGCATGTCCGAAGACATGACGTTCCTGCCGAAAGCGGACCTGCTCACGCTCGAAGAACTCGACCGGTTATGTTCGGTATTTGTGTCCCGTGGCGTTCGAAAACTGCGAATGACGGGCGGCGAGCCCTTGGTTCGCAGAAACATCATGTGGTTGTTTGAGCGTCTGGGCCGGCACCTCGACACTGGTGCGCTCGACGAACTCACGCTGACCACCAACGGCAGCCAACTGGCAAAATATGCAGAGGCGTTGGCGAGTTGCGGCGTTCGCCGCATCAATGTTTCGCTCGACACTCTCAATCCCGAAAAGTTTCAGGCCATCACCCGTTGGGGAAAGTTCGACAAGGTAATGGAGGGCATCTCTGCCGCGACGGCCGCCGGATTGAAGGTGAAGATCAATTGCGTCGCGCTCAAAGGAGTTAACGACGACGAAATCCATGATCTTGTCCGTTGGTGTGGCGATAACGGACACGACTTGACGTTTATCGAGGTCATGCCGATGGGGGACATCGGCGGCGAAATCCGGCTCGACCAGTATTGGCCCTTATCGATGGTCCGCGGCGAACTTCAGCGGAAATGGACGCTGAATGAAAGCGATCACGTTTCGGGCGGTCCGGCCCGCTATATGGATTGCGTAGAGACCGGCGGTCGGATCGGATTTATTACGCCGATGACCCATAATTTCTGCGAATCCTGTAATCGGGTACGGTTAACCTGTACCGGCACCTTGTTTATGTGCCTTGGTCAGGAAGATGCGGCCGACTTGCGCACGCCGCTGCGGGCGAGCGATGGCGACGCAATCGTCTCCGCCGCGATCGACGAGGCGATCGCCCGCAAACCCAAGGGCCACGATTTCATCATCGACCGGCGCCACCAACGGCCCGGCGTCGGACGCCATATGAGCGTCACCGGCGGGTAGCTTCAAATCGCCGCCGATCAACTCCGTTAGTTAATCGACCTACCGTTGCCGTCCGGCGCTTCATCCGTTGGTTTGCCACGCGTCGGACCGGCTTGGTGATGTACCATACGCCATGTGCCGCCTTCGCGGACAAAAGCGTTGGTTGCGATCAGAAACCCTCCTTCGACTTCCTCGTAGCAAAGGACATTTGCGAAATCTCCATACAACCGGACTTCTGGAGAGCGACAGCGAATAGAGGGGGCACCGGCGGCCATGATCGACCGCCAACTATCCAATACCGCCTGCCGCCCGGAGAGCGCCTCCCAGCCGGGATGAATACAGCTTACAGGCGCCGTCTCGGCCCAAAGTGCTTCCATGCCGTCGGAATCTCCCGCCGCGAAACTCAGGTAAAAAGCGTCATTGGCAAACAGGACTGCCTCATGGTCGGACATCGTGGGCAAGCCTCCTAATTGATTTTGATCTGATGGGAGAAATCCTTACCGTCGCTGATCGTCAGTTGTTCGAACCCCATCATATGCAGCAGATCCAGAAAGGTCAGGTGGCTCGGCTTCATCTGCTCGCGGATCAACCGTGTGGTTCGGGCGACCGCCGTCAACTGAGCCAATAGGGCGCGGGCGCGAAACAGCGTATTGTACACGTTGTCGCGCAGCGCCACGATGATCAGTTTCTCTTGCCGGCTCCCCTTGGTAAACATCGCGAACTCAGGGGGATAGGGGTTCTTCGAAATCATCCCATTGGTGATATTGGTAACGAATGCCACACGCGCCTGACGGCTGGCCTCGGGCATGGTCCGGGTGCGTGAACGATACGCTTCTTTCGTCACCGGGTTGGGGTAGTAATAACCTGCATGTCGGTCGTCTGCCCGAGCCAATGAGACAACCAAGACCAAAGCGATTGCCACAAGGAACGGCATTGCGCGCATGTTTTCTCTCCCTTAGTGCCGGGTTGGCTGGCGCCAGAGCCTTGCGTGGTTATACTGTCGCCGCGAATGGGTGGCCATTCTCATGGGACCAGGGCATGAATGACAAGAAGATAGCGTTTCTGGCGTCGGATTCCGAAGAAGCGCAAGACGCGCTCAAGGATCTTGCCTCGCGCTACACAAATACGCCCCCACTCGAAGCCGATACCATCGTGGCCTTGGGCGGTGACGGTTTCATGCTCCGTCTCATGCACGATTTCAAGGACGCCGACAAACCGATCTACGGCATGAATCGCGGAAGCATCGGATTCCTGATGAACGAATATACGCCGGACGACCTACCGGACCGGCTGGCGCGGGCCGAACCGGTGACGCTCCGTCCCCTCAACATGACCGCGACCTCCATCGACGGCAACACGACGGAAGCCATAGCGATCAACGATGTCTCGCTTTTCCGGGAAACTCAGCAAGCATCGAAGATCCGCATCACCGTCGACGGTACCATACGCTTGAAAGAGTTGATTTGCGACGGTGTGCTGCTCTGCACACCGGCCGGCAGTACGGCCTATAATCTGTCCGCGCATGGCCCGATCGTTCCTATCGCCAGCGACGTCCTATGCCTCACGCCCATCAGCGCGTTCCGGCCAAGGCGGTGGCGCGGGGCGATCCTGCCGAATAACGCGCGCGTGCAATTCGATATTCTCGAAGCCGACAAGCGCCCCGTGAGCGCCTGCGCCGATGCATTCGAAGTGCGCGATGTCGTCAGGGTCGTCGTCTCGCTTGATGCGTCGCTCAATCTCACAATGCTCTTCGATCCCGAGCATGACTTGGAAGAGAGAATTCTATCGGAGCAATTTGCTCCTTAGCACCGCCCGTCAGCGAATATCGAAGAGCGACCCGAACGAAGCAATATCGAGAATTTCGCGTACCGAATCTACGGCGCCGGCGATGGCAATGCGCTTCCCCTTGCCCATGGCCCCTTCCCGCAGCGACAATAGAATGCCAAGCCCTGCGGAATCGATGTAATTTAGCTTGCTGAGGTCGATGACGACCTGGGAATGGCCGGTTTCGGTAATATTGGAGGAAATCCGGTCAACGCTCTTGCGATCACGAATCGTCAGGCGGCCCGCACATTCGAGCACCATTGCTTCCTCGCGATCTAGTATCTTTGCCCTCAAAGTATTTCTCCGGCCACCCGTTCGAACGGAATTTGTTCGTCCGCCCTCACCAAATATACTAGCGATAGTTACAAAAGCGTAAACAAAAAGCCTCTACTCGGCGGCCTTGGCGCCCACACGGCCAAGTGCGTAGCTGCCGACAATTTCGATCATCTTGGTCAAATGGGATTTTAAAGTCGGGTAGTATGCCGTCCTCTCGAAGGTCTCCTCGTTCATATAAAGCGCGCGATTGATTTCAATCTGAAGGCTGTTCCGGCCCGCATCGGGGCGTCCGTGGCGGCGCACAATCTCCACACCCTTATAGGGGTCGTTGATCCTGACTCGATAACCGAAACTCTTCAGTGTCGTGCCGACGATATTCAGGAAATCCCGCTCGCAGGTCGTCCCATCGCGGTCGCCGAGGACGAAATCCGCGCGCCGCATATTGCCGAATTCCGAATCTTTGGGCAGGCTGGAGGATGGCATGGAATGACAGTTGATATGCCAGGCCATGCCAAAACGTTGCTGCGTCTCGTCCATGCACCGCTGCAACGCCGCATGATAGGGGTGCCAATACTCGGCAATCCGTTGCCGGACTTCGTAAATCGACAAACGGCGGGAATACATAGGAAAATCCGGCGGACAGACCCGCCAGATCAGACCGTGCCCGAGACGCGCTTTCTCGGTCGGCGCCACCGGGTCCGGCCAAGGTTCGGAAAGCAAGTCCCGATCGAGATCCCGCTCCGCGCGGTTCGGGTCGATGAAACTGCGCGGGAAAAGCGCCGAGACGAGCGGCGCGCCCAACTTCGGCCCGTCGCCGAACAAGTCGTCGACATACATGTCCTCCGCACGGCGCAGGACGGGCATGGGCACGGTGGTATCGAAACTGTCCGGATAAATGGCGCCGCTATGCGGTGAGTCGAGAACGAGGGGAACCGCCACACCTTCCGCCGTGTCGAGCCGGTATACGCCGGGAATGGTTTCGCTCATCTCGATTGCCTCACTCGACCCGGCCGACGGACCGCTCACAACTAAATCAATTTCCGCGCCGCCGCGCTTTACAGGCGGAGAGACGAAACCGAAAGGGTAGGAAAAACATGTCGCACTCGTCGGGTATTTTCAACTCCGCTCTAGGCATCCGATTGGACACCGAGCAGCGCCCCGATCCTGTCGACCGCCTTCAGTCCGTGTCCGGTCAGGACCAGCACCGTCGTCTCTTCGCCGGCGGCGGCGCCCGATTGACGTAGCCGCTCTAGGGCCGCGCCCGCCGTAGCGCTCGTCGGCTCGACGAAGTAGCCGCGCTCGGCAAGCTGTCGGAAGGCCGCCGCGATCTCATGCTCTTCGACCGCAACGATGCCGCCCCCGGATTCTCGGACCGCCGCCAAGACCTCCGCGAACCGGACCGGCTTCTCGTTGGCGATCCCATCCGCCATTGTCGGCGCGACCGGGAACTCCACACGTTCGCCCTTGGCCTTCCACGCTGCGGCGAACGCGGCGCAATTCGCCGCCTGCACGCCGAAGATTCTCGGCAGGCGGTCGATCTCCTTGGCCGCGATCAGTTCCATAAAACCAAGATAAAGCCCGACCACATTGCTGCCGTAGCCGAGCGGCACGATGACAGTGTCGGGAACGCGAAAACCCAATTGCTCCCAGATTTCGAACGCGAGGGTTTTCGTGCCTTCGATAAAATAAGGCTGCCAGTTATGGCTGGCGTAGAAGCTCGTCTCCGCCGCACGCAAGGCTGCGGTTGCCACGTCCTGGCGGGTTCCCTCGACCGCCTCGATTCTGGCGCCCATGGCGGCGATCTGCGTCTTCTTGGCGGCCGGAGCCGACGCCGGAACCATGATCCGGCAATCCAGCCCTAACGCCGCCGCATAGGTCGCATAAGAAGCCCCGGCGTTGCCCGAGCTGTCTTCCAGGATCTGGCGGATGCCGGTCTGTTTCAGGTAATTGAACAGCACCGCCGTGCCCCGGTCCTTGAACGAGCCGGATGGCATCATGTGCTCGCACTTCATCCAGACCGCCCGGCCCGCGAACGTAGACGGCACCAGCGGCGTCCAGCCCTCGCCGAGGGTCAAGAAGCCCGCCGCGGGCAGGCGTAACGCGGCCCGGTAGCGCCACAGCGACCTCTCCTCAAGCGCGATCTCGCCGCGCGTCAATCCGGCGCCCGGCGTCAGGTTCAGATAGCCGCCGTCGTCCGGGGCCCGCCATTCGGCGGTATCGACCGCCCAATCCCTCCCGGTGCGCGGATTGACGTATTTGACGGTGTTCCGAGACATGAAAAGACCCTCGCCATACTCGACAAGAGCCTTTCTAGCGTCTGGCGGCCGCGAGGCCTAGGCCTCGTTTCGCCGCAACCCGAGCAGGCTAAACAGCGGCGGCAGTTTCGGCGCGAAGGCGCCGTCCCCGAGCAGCGCCTGAACCGCGCTCGCCAGGATCAGGAAGGCCGGGTATTCCCAGCCGCCGCCCGCCGCCGAGAAGACCCAGCCGTTCGGGACATGCACCATCAGCGCGCCGAGCAGAACCGGGACCAGCGCCAAGGCCACCCAGCGCGTATAGATTCCGGCGATCAGCAATATCCCGCCCGCGGTCTCGGCCGCGAACACCGCATAGGCGAGAAAGGCCGGATAGCCGATCGATTCAAAGAACTGCGCCGTCCCGGCCAGGGTAAAGACGAAATACTTCAGGATCAGGCCGTGGCCGACGAACATCACGCCGAGGCCGACGCGCAGGATGAGAGCGGCGTAAGGCGCCAATTTGGGATCGGTCATGTCAGTTTCTCCATGCTGGTGCCGCGTCCCGCGCGGCGTGTTGATCTGACACGCACGGTATTCTGTTATTTATCGCAAGTTAATTGTCGCAATTTTCATTAGTATATTGCATAATTGCAAACATGGGCGATTGGGACGACATCCGGTATTATCTCGCCGTGGCGCGGGCGGGCAGCCTGTCGGGTGCCGCGGCGGCGTTCGGGGTCAATCATTCGACCGTGTTCCGCCGCATCAACCGGCTGGAAGACCGGATGGGCGCCCGGCTGTTCGAGCGCCGGCGCGACGGATACGCGCTGACCCCGGCGGGCGAGACCATGCGCGCCTCGGCGGAGCGGATCGAGGAGGAGATGCAGACCCTCGACCGCCGCGTGACCGGCGAGGACATCCGGCTGACCGGCTCCGTCCGCCTGACGGCCCCCGACGACATCGCCGCGCACCTGCTGCCGGAGCGCCTGGCGGCGTTCCGGCGCGACTATCCGGGCATCGGTCTCGAACTCGCGGTCGCGAACCGGTTTCTCAACCTCTCGCGCCGGGACGCCGACGTGGCGCTCAGGCCGAGCCGCAATCCGGGCGACACCCTGGTCGGCCGCCGCATCGCCGCCCTCGCCCTCGCCGTCTACCGCCGCCGCGATGCCTTCTCCGGGACCGCCGCCCTGCGGGAAGCCCCGGTGGTCACCGGCGACGAATCCATGGCGCACACGGAATCCAACAAATGGATGGCGGCGCAGGTGGCGCCCGACCGCATCGTGCTGCGCGCCAATTCGATGGCGGCGCGCCTCCAGGGCGTGCGCGCCGGCATCGGCATCGGAGCGCTCCCATGCTTCGCCGCCGACCCGGACCCGCTGCTCGCCCGGGTGACCGACCCGGTGCCGGAGATGGAGAACGAGCTTTGGCTGCTGACCCATCCGGACCTCCGTCATACGGCGCGCATCCGCGCCTTCATGGACTTCCTGGCGGCGTCCCTCGCCGGCGACCGAGACCTGATGGAAGGCCGCCGCCCCGCGCCCTGACGCCGCCGCTTTCCCGCCGCATCCGTCCCCTCTGGCCAACCCTTCTCCCCTCGCCTATTCTCGCGCGCTTCGAGGGACACCAAAAAGGGGGCCGCGGTGAGCGACCGTTCGAGCATCGACTTCATCACAAAACTCATCAGCTTCGACACGACGAGCCGCAACTCCAACATGGAGCTGATCCACTACATCCGCGACTACCTCCAATCCCTCGGCGTGGACTCCCTGCTGGTCGAGGACGAGACCGGCGCCAAGGCCAACCTCTACGCCACCCTCGGCCCCAAGGACCGCCCCGGCATCATGCTCTCGGGCCACACCGACACGGTGCCGGTCGACGGCCAGAACTGGAGCAGCGACCCCTTCACCGTGACCGAGCGCGACGGCAAGCTCTACGCCCGCGGCACCTGCGACATGAAGGGCTTCATCGGCATCTGCCTCGCCTATGCGCCGAAATTCCTCGAGCGCGGCCTCGAGATCCCGATCCACTTCGCCTTCAGCCACGACGAGGAGGTCGGCTGCCTCGGCGTGAAATCCCTGATCGAGAAGTTCAAGGACATCAAGCCGACCCCGATGATGGGCATCGTCGGCGAGCCGACCAGCATGCAGGTCATCATCGGCCACAAGGGCAAGCAGAGTTACCGCTGCCACGTGCGCGGGCTGGAGGCCCATTCCAGCCTGGCGCCGCAGGGGGTCAACGCGGTCGAGTACGCGGCCGAGATGATCGCCCACCTGAAGGGCATGGCGCGGCGCATCCAGAAGGAGGGCCCCTTCGACGCGCTCTACGACGTGCAGCACACCACCGTGCATACCGGCGTCGTCCAGGGCGGCACCGCGCTCAACATCGTGCCCAAGGACTGCAGCTTCGACTTTGAGTTCCGCTGCATCGGCGCGGACAGCGGCGACGACCTGTTCGCCGAGATCGAGACATTCGCCCGCGAGACCCTGGAGCCGGAGATGCAGGCCATCGACCCCGCCAGCGGCATCGAGTTCGAGGAGCTGAGCGCCATCGACGGGCTCGACCTCGACCCGGGCGAGGAGGTCGTCACCCTCGCCAAGACGCTGGCCGGGCGCAACGACCACGCCAAGGTCGCCTTCGGCACCGAGGCCGGCCTGTTCCAGCAGCAGGTCGGCATCCCGACCGTCGTCTGCGGCCCCGGCAGCATCAACGACGCCCACAAGCCGGACGAATACGTGGCGCTGGAGCAGCTCGACAAATGCCACGCCTTCTTCGACAAGCTGCTGGACCACGTCTGCAAGTGAGCATCTGTCCGACGATATCGTCACGCGATCTATTTTCCCCTCTGTGTGTCATTCCCGCCCCCGCCTTCGCGCGGACAGAACACGCCGAATGAACGCCCCCCCGCCCCCGCACGATCCCGTCTTCTCGTCGATTCCGGCCGCCGCCGCCCGGCGGCTCGACGTGCCGGTCGAGGACGGCGTCACCCTCGCCCTCTATGCCCTCGCGGAGGGGGCCGGAAACGCGCCCGTCCTGCTCTGGGGCCACGCCAACGGCTTCAGCGCCGGCGCCTATCTGCCGTTCCTGCGGCGCCTCGCCGCCCGCTTCCGGGTCTTCGCCTACGACGCGCGCGGCCAGGGCGGCTCCTCCGCTCCGCCCGAGCCCTACGACGAGACCATCCGCTTCGCACGCTTTGCCCATGACCTGGAGGCGGTCGTCTATCGGGTCCAGGCGGAAGCGCCGGGCGCGCCGCTCTACTACGGCGGGCATTCGTTTTCGGCGGCGGCGATGTTCTATCTCGGCGGCGCCCTCGGCTTCGCGCCGTGGCGCCGGGTCACCACCTTCGACGCGACGCTGCGCCCCTCCGACCGCGACGACCTGCTGGCGAAATCGGCCGCGCGGCACGCCCCGCTCGCGGAATTGACGCTGCGGCGGCGGCGCTATTTCGACGACCGCGCCGCCTATGCCGCCGCGATGGGCCGGCCCAAGGCCTTCGGCCATTTCGCGCCGGAGATGCTGGCCGCCCTCTGCGACGCCACGGTGCGCCCGCGCCGCGACGGCGCGCCCGACGCCGGCAAGGGGGGTCTGGAACTCTGCTGCCCGCCCGAGATCGAGGCCGCCACCTATGACGCCGTCGCCGCCACCACGGCGCCCTATGACGGGCTCGGCGGCTTCCCGGTCGAAGCCCATCTGGTGGGCGCCGACCCGGCGGTGCGGGGCGGCCACTGGATCGCGGAGGTGCAGGGCGACGTCGCCCGCCGCCTGCCGCACAGCCGCTACACCCGGATGACCGGCGCCGGCCACCTGATGCCCTTCGAGCGCCCGGAGGACTGCGCGGAGATCGTACTGGAGATGCTGGCGTAAGAGCCCTCAGCCCCACCCCTCGCCCCGGCCCTCTCCCGCAAGCGGGAGAGGGAGAAGAAAAGCGCGGACCTGAGTCTCCTCTCCCGCGCGCGGGAGAGGAAGGGGCCCGTTGCCGCTCCGGCGGGAGCGGGAAGGTGAGGGCAAGGGCGCTAAAATCCGCGATAGAGACACCCTGTAACCCCATTAGCAAAATTCGCGGTTCGGCCCCATGCGCCCGCCGAATGCGGTAATATACTACCGCAAAGCGGCCCGATCCGCTGCGCCGCCCGATGTCCTGAAGTTTCACCCTGTCAAAGAACCGGGGCGCAGCATAGCACAAAATAGACGATTTGTCTTCTTTCGAATTTCACAAAAGAAGAGCGGGCCGG
>JAYPOZ010000116.1:0-11239 GCA_038131165.1 Rickettsiales bacterium
CGCAGGGCATGTTCGCACCTTCGGCAATCGCTTTCAGGCCATTCTTGATCATCGTCGCGGCTTCATCGCCGTTGACTTCGTTCTGAGTGGCGCATGGCAAGGCCAGATCGGCCTCAATTCCCCATGGACGGCCTTCGCTGAAGGTGGCATGGGTGAATTCCTTCACGTACTCGGAAATGCGGCCCTGGCGAACCCCCTTAAGTTCCTTGATCCAGTCGATTTTCTCCTGGGTAAGGCCATCCGGGTCGTAAATGAAGCCGCCCGAATCGGAGAGGGTCAACGCCTTGCCGCCGAGCTGCAGAACTTTTTCCGCCGCATGGGTTGCGACATTGCCCGAGCCCGAAACCAAGACGCGCTTGCCTTCGACGCCGTCCTTCACGTGATTGAGCATGTTCTCCAAGTAATAGACCGCGCCATAACCGGTCGCTTCCGTCCGCATCTTGCTGCCGCCGAAGGAAAGCCCCTTACCGGTGAGAACGCCGACGAAATTGTTGGTGATCCGCTTGTATTGGCCGAACATAAAGCCGATTTCGCGGGCGCCGACACCGATATCGCCCGCGGGCACGTCCGTGTCCGGGCCAATATGCCGGTAAAGCTCCGTCACGAAGGACTGGCAGAAGCGCATGATCTCGAGGTCGGACTTGCCCTTCGGATTGAAATTGGCGCCCCCCTTGCCGCCACCCATCGGCAAACCGGTCAGACTGTTCTTAAAAGTTTGCTCGAAACCAAGAAACTTCAGGACACTCAGGTTGACGGACGGATGGAAGCGGATGCCCCCTTTGTAGGGGCCGATCGAGTTGTTGAATTGAACCCGAAAACCGCGATTGTTTCGGATATTACCTTCGTCATCCGTCCACGGAACGCGGAAATAGACCACCCGGTCCGGCTCGGCCATCCGTTCCAGAATTTGGAGCTCGTGGTAGATCGGCTTATCGGCGATAAACGGAAAGACCGTCGCCGCGACTTCATATACCGCCTGGATGAACTCCGGCTCGCCTGGATTGCGTTTCGTGACGCCCTCCATATACCGTTCGAGATACTCTTGTGTTTTCGCATCGCCGTGAACCTTCGACATTCAATGCCTCCCCTGGCTGAAAATTACTTGATGAACTGCGGAAAAATCCGTTTCGTATTTGAGTTCGCTGATTTGGAGGTGTCAACGATGTTGAGATGCTAGGATAAATTTGTTCAGAATTGCTTAACACAAACACCAAATTAGCGACCACTGCATAATCTAGACGCCGAAACGCAACATACAAAGAGTAACCCCAAGAAAAATGACGCTAGAGTTCAAGGAGACCGAGAGCCAGTTTGCCTACGAAGTATCGGGAACACCGATCTGGTCTTTGAAGGCCGAATCCGACATTCGCGAACTCGATCAAGCATTGAGCGCACACGGAGTCCTGATATTCCGGCGGCAGTCGATTTCCGAACAGGAATTGGTGGATTTCAGCGCGCGGTTCGGCCCCTTGGACAAGGTTGTACGGACCGATTGGGCCTCGACCAGCCATGCGGAGATCACGCGCATCTCGAACATGCGCGACGCCGATGGAAATCCGATCGGCGGCCTAGGCTCGGGCGAGCTCGATTGGCATAGCGATCAATCCTACATGCCGGCACCGGCGACCGGCGCGATTTTGCAGGGCGTGGAAGTCCCCGAGGACGGACCGCAGACTTATTGGGCCAATTTGGCGCTCGCCTATGCGGCACTTCCGGAGGCGACGAAGCGCCGAATCGACGGCAAACGTGGAATCTTCAGCTATGCGAAACGCGTCAGCAAGTACGACCAAGAGAAGACCCCGGAAGAGGTCCGACGGAAGACGCCGGACGTCACGCACCTGCTCGTGAATCGTCATCCCGTCACCGGCACAAGCGCGCTTTACCTCGATCCGGCGACAACCATCGGGATCGAGGGTTTGCCGGAAGACGAAGGGCAAGAATTATTAGACGAACTGGCGGCCCACGCCGCTCAACCTGCCTTCGTGTATCGCCACGATTGGCAGGTCGGCGATGTCGTGATGTGGGACAACGGATTTATGCTGCATCGGCGGGACGCGTTCGGAACGGATCAGAACCGCCTGTTGAAGCGCACGACCATCCGCCTTTCGCCCAACCAACACATCATCCCGTCCTAAATACCGGTCGCTTCTTACAGAAAAACCCCCGATCCAGGCTTCGGATCGGGGGCAATCGGTAAACGCTTGCTCGACAGCGTCTTTCGGTTAGTTACCGAATAGTTTTTTCAAAGTTCCAGTGGCTTCTTCGGCGCCTTTTTTCATGGTGTCGCTGGCACCCGACATGCCTTTCTGCACCGCATCGGTCGCACCGCTCGCGCCGCCCTTCAAAGCGTCCATGGCTCCCGCTGTCAGTCCATCGAGCGATTTGGTCAACTCACCGATATTGAGCGATCCCACCGCTTTGCCCGCGGCACCGGTAACGGCGTCCATCACTTGCGCGATCACGTCGCCCGCCGAGGCGCCGCCCTCTTCCTTGCCGATATCGTTCAGCTCAATATTCGGCAACGGGGCATCGAGTGTCTTACCTTTCAAGAACGCTGCATTCGCGCTCACCGAAACCTTACCGTCGCGCAGAATGATCTTGTCGATGATCAGTTTCTTACCGCCATCGCTCTCCGCTTTCTGAGTGGATTCGCCGCTGGCACCGCCGCTTTTGCTGTCTCCCGTGATGCCGGCGAACTTCTCCACATTGCGCTTGAGCACCTCGAGATTGCTGCCACCCGACTTCCATTCGAATGTCACTTCCGGCCCTGCGACGATGACCTCCCGGATATGAACCGTATCCTCGGTCACCGAAGCCACGTCCAGGGAAACCGAAACCTCGCCGAGCTTGAAGGCGTTCGGTGTCTCAAAGCCTGCTGGATTGCCGACCGAAAAACCCCGCAGCGCACCGACGCCTTCGGTTGAAATTTCAACCTCGTTGAGCGTGACTTTCGCTTGCGTCGCTTCCGAGCCGACTTCTTCGACGGCGGCCTTAATAATGGAGTCTATATTCGAAAGCAGGACGAGGAGGCCGACGATAACAAGGACGATCAGCCCTCCCCCGAATAATTGCAATCTTCTTCATAATGCCCTCCGGACAAAAAAATGACGCCGCGCTTTTCAGGGCGCGGCGTCATCAATTCAACTATCGAATTACGACTTCAACGCGTCTGTTGCTGTCGCTCCGAACGCCGTCCTTCGTTGCCTCGGCCGGGCTTTCTTCGCCCAGGAAGAACACATTCATCTTCTTCGCATCGAGACCGCGCTCGATGAGAGCTGCTTTCACCCCAATCGCGCGGCGTTCCGACAGGACCATGTTGTACTTGCCACTGCCTGCACGGTCGGCGTGTCCGGTGATCTGAATAGACATTTCCGGAACCTTTTTCGCCGAAGCGACAATCAAGGAGAAAATGTCGTCGTTGAACGGATCCTCGGGATCGGCCCCATTGAACGGGAAATAGAGAAGGAACGGTCCGAGATCGGGAAGCTTCTTCTTCTTCGGTGCCGCTTTCTTCTCCGCGACCTTCACCGGCTTGGCGTCGTCGACCGCATCCATCGCATCGAGATACGCAATCCGGCAGGCGTTGATGTGCTCGGGCTGGGTATTCTCTTCCTGCTCCTGCAGCCAGCAATCATACATTGCCTGGGCCTTTGCCATCTGCTCCGGCGCGTAGTCGCGTGCACCACCCTCCAGAACCTTCGCAATCCGCTTCTCGGCCGCCTTCAAAGCGGCACCCGTGCCGGCGGGCAGGCTACGGCTTTTCGCCGAATCCGGACCGACCGCTTCGCCGCCGCCGACTTTCATGGCTTTTCCGGCAAAATGGTCAGCGTCCAGAAAATCCCATTCGTCGTTCTCGGCTTTCGCCAAGGCGATGTATTCAGCGTGAAGGCTGCTCAAGAACTTGTCGCTGCCTGGTTTCATCATTTCCGCCTTCTCAGTCATGCTGCTGCTGCAAGCTGACAAAGCGCCGACCGCCAATGCGATGGCGATAAATCTAAAGTTCATCATCTAATTCCTCTGATTCGTTTGGCTCCGTCTTCCAGGACGGAGGTGAGACCCCCCTGGCTATCCACATTGGGTATCCTTCGGGAAACCCATGCCCACAGTCCGGACAATATATCTACAGCGCTAATACTGCAATATTTTGACTGATCCCGCAGAATACGGAGCACTATAAAGGCAAAATTATTAACCATTGGCTAATAGCTAGGGAGGCATATGGCCGGTTTTCAGGAGCAAATCCAACTTGCTTAGCCCGCTGCGATACGTGAGAATGTCTCCAGCCGTAGTTCCGCGAGGGCACAACGGCTGTTTCACTACGGGGGGCCTGTATGAGGGTGTCCTCGCATAACAGGGAGGAATTACTGATATGAACAGTAAGGCCAAATTAGCGCTTGCGATGGGCGTTGGCGCCGCATTTGCGTTCGGCGTCACGACTGGCGCGAGCGCTGCTGACGTGAAGCGCGGCGGCGTGCTGAACTTCGTCGTCGGCAGTAAAATTCCGTCGTATGACGGACACAAGGAATCAACATTCGGCATGATCCATCCGATCCGGCCGTTCTATAGCTTGTTGGTTCGCGTCAATCCGGACAATCCGTCGTCGCCGACGGACTTTGTTTGCGATCTGTGCGAAGGAGCCATTCCGGCCCCGACGGACAACGGGCTGAAGTACACGTTCAAGATTCGCAAGGGCGTCAAGTTCCACGACGGCACGCCGTTGACCGCGCATGACGTTGTTGCGACTCACAACAAGATCATTTTCCCGGCTGAAGGTGTCGCGTCGAGCCGTAAAGGTTTCTTCGGCATGGTCGATAAGGTTTCGGCCCCGGACGACTACACCGTCGTTTTCGATCTGAAGTACAGCACGCCGGGCTTTATCCCCGCGCTCGCGACTCCGTTCAACTTCACCTATGCGAAGGCGGATCTCGACAAGCACGGGATGAATTGGCATCAAAAGAACGTGAACGGCACGGGTGCTTTCAGCTTCGTTCAGCATCAGCCCGGTGCCTTCGTCGAAGGTAAGCGCTTCGACAGCTATCACCTGATGGGTGCCGACGGTAAAGCCTTGCCGTATCTCGATGGCTTCAAGGCGATTTCCGCACCGAAGATGGCGGTTCGCGTCCAGGCGATTCGCGGCGATCGCGCAGCGATCGAGTTCCGCGGTTTCCCGCCGAAGACCCGCGACGACCTCATCAACGCATTGGGCGACAAGATCACGGTCCAGGAAAGCGACTGGAACTGCGTGATGGGTGCCACGCCGAACCAGAACAAGAACACGAGAGGCGACAAGTACGCAGACCCTCGCGTCCGCCGGGCCGTATCCATGGCTCTCGACCGTTGGGGCGGCTCGCAGTACCTGTCGAAAATCGCTCTTGTTCGGACGGTCGGCGGTATCGGCTTCCCGGGCCATCCGCTTTCCGCGACCGAAGCCGAATTGAAGGCAATGGCGCCGTACAATCCGGACAACAAAGCGCGCACGGATGCGGCCAAAAAGCTGTTGGCTGACGCCGGCAAGACCAACTTCAAGATGACGCTTTGGAACCGCGCCGTCGATCAGCCCTACAAGGTTGTCGGCACGTGGTACATCGACCAATGGCGGAAACTCGGCCTCGACGCTGATCAGGTCGTGCTGCCGTCCGGTCCTTGGTACGACGGTTTCCGGAAGAAAAAGGACTACGACATCACGGTCGACTTCAACTGCCAGTCCGTCGTGAATCCGGCGGTCGACGCGGCAAAGTGGATTTCGGACGACAAGACCGGAAACAACTATGCCAGCTATCAGGATCGTACGCTCGACAAGTGGTACGACGAGATGAACCGCGAAAGCGATCCTGCCAAGCAGCGCGCGATCTTCCGCAAGTTCGAGCAGCGCGTGCTCGACGAGCAGGCCCACTTCACGTTGGCCTTCTGGTGGTTCAAGATCAATCCTCACCGCTCTTATGTTAAGGGCTGGAAGATTGCACCGAGCCACTATCTGAACCAATCCCTGGATCAGGTCTGGCTCGACAAATAAGCGACTTCTAATTCGCGAATTAGCCGCCCGTCGGTTCTACCGACGGGCGGCTTTTTTTATTGCGCCTTGCTCCCCGCATAGGTCAACATATGTGAGTCTTATCGCTCTCATTCACCGTAGAGCAGGGAGGAGTCCAAAATAATGCACTTTAAATCCAAACTAATGCTGGCGCTTGGCGCCGGAGCCGCCTTTTCGATGGGCGTTGCCGGCACAACGCTTGCCGAGACACCAAAGCGCGGCGGAATTCTGAATTTCGTCGTCGCCAGTAAGATCCCGTCCTACGACGCGCACCGGGAATCGACCTTCGGATTGATTCACCCGCTTCGGCCGTTCTACAGCCTGCTGATTCGCGTCGACCCGGAAAATCCGCAAGATCCCACCGCTTTTCTGTGCGATCTCTGCGAGGGCAGCATTCCGGCACCGACGAACGACGGCAAGAAATATACCTTCAAGATTCGCAAGAACGTCACGTTCGCCGACGGCACGAAGCTGACGGCCCACGATATCGTGATGACGCACGAACGGCTTGTTTGGCCCGAGAAATACCCCGGCGCCGTATCGGTCCGTAACAGCTTCTTCACCATGATCGAGAAGGTTTCGGCGCCCGACGATTACACCGTGGTCTTCGATCTGAAATACGCCACGACGGGTTTCCTGCCGGCACTCGCCACACCCTATAACTTCGTCTACGCCAAGAAAGACAGCGACAAGCACGGCTACACCTGGCACACGAAGAACATCAACGGAACCGGCGGCTTCACGTTCGTGCAGGAAGTGCCGGGCGCCTTTGTCGAAGGCAAGCGCCGTGACGGTTACCACCACATGGGTACCGACGGCAAACCGATGCCTTATCTCGACGGCTTCAAGGCGATCCAGGCGCCGAAAATGGCGGTCCGGGTCCAGGCCATTCGCGGCGATCGTGCGTCGATCGAATTCCGCGGCTTCCCGCCGAAGACACGTGACGATCTCGTCAATGCGCTCGGCGACAAGATTACCGTGCAGGAAGGCGACTGGAACTGCATGTTCGGCGCATCGGCCAACCAGAATCACGAGAAGACGGGAAAGAAATATGAAGACCCGCGCGTCCGTAAGGCCTTGTCCCTGGCTTGGGACCGGTGGGGCGGATCGCAATACCTGTCCAAGATCGCACTCGTCCGGACGGTCGGCGGCGTGGTTTTCCCAAATCATCCGCACGCGGCGACCGAAGCCGAACTGACGGCGATGGATGTCTACAATAAAGACAACAAGTATCGCTGGGATATGGCGAAGAAACTCCTCGCCGAAGCCGGCAAGTCTGGCATGTCCGTCAACCTGAACAACCGCGCCGTCGATCAGCCCTACAAGGTCGTCGGAACCTGGTATATCGACCAATGGAAGAAGGTCGGCATCAAGGCGGAGCAAAGCGTGCTCCCGACAGGTCCGTTCTTCGACAATCTGCGGAAGAAGAAGGATTACGACGTTTCGGTCGACTTCAACTGCCAATCCGTCGTGAACCCGGTAGTCGATCTTGGTAAGTTTTTGTCGTCTGACATCGCGAGCAATAACTATACCGGCAGGATCGACCGGACCCTTGATGGTTGGTACGACGAGATGAACCGGATGACCGACCCGAAGGCGCAACGTGCCTTACTTCGGAAGTTCGAAAGCCGCCTGCTTGATGAAGAAGTCAATTTCATGGTGGCTTACTGGTGGTTCAAGATTAACCCGCACCGGTCCTACGTGAAGGGCTGGAAGCAGGCGCCGAGCCACTACCTCAACCAGCACCTCGATACGGTCTGGCTCGACAAGTAAGCTGACTAGTACTTTCTCTACCGACCGCCCGCCGATTCCGTCGGCGGGCGGTTTTCTTTTGCCCGCAAGACAGTCGCCAAGCCCGTTTGCCAATCTATCTCATCAATCGCATCAAGCGGGAGACGAGATATGGTGACGATCAAACAATTGGGCGAACCGATCGGCGCCGAGATTCGCGGCGTAGACCTCGGCACCGAACTGTCCGACGAGGTCATGTCGGCAATCGAATCGGCACTGGCCCAGCAATCCGTAATTGTCTTCCGAAATCAAGCGATCACGCCGGGCCAACAACTGGCATTCGCACGGCGCTTCGGCAGACTGGAAGTCAATGCTTTCGACAAGCATGCGCTTGAGGGTCATGAGGGTGTCTTGAAAGTTTCCAATATCCGCGAAGACGGAAAGGAGTTGGGCTATGCGGATGCGGGCAGTTTCTGGCATTCCGACATGTCATATACGAAAACGCCGCCCCGCCTCACCATGCTGTACGCGCTGGAAATACCGATGCGAAATGGCGTCGCTCTGGGCGATACCCTGTTCGCGAGCGCGGTCGACGCCTACGACGCACTCGACGATCAAACCAAACAGAGGATTGATTCCCTATCGGCAGTCCACGACTTTTCCGCCAAGAAACGCGGCGTTAAGACGCCGGTCAAGGTAACACCGGAACAGATCAGCAAGAACCCGCCGGTCGTCCATCCAATCGCACGAACCCATCCGGTCACCGGGCGAAAAGCCATTTACGTCACCGCGGACGAATGCACCGGCATCGTCGGCATGGACGACGCGGAAGCGTCCGCGTTGCTGAAGGCATTATCGGACCATGTCGTCGAACCGCGATTTCAATACCGGCATAAATGGCAGGTCGGCGATTTCCTGATCTGGGATAACTGCGCTGTTCAACATGTTGTCGACCGGGACTACGAATTTCCTCCAGACCGGCGGATGCTGCATAGATGCACCGTCGGCGGCTCGATACCCTTTTGACGGCTAAGCCGTCCGGCCGGGCTCGGACAGATGCCGGCGTATATCCTCGGCAAACGCGATTTCGGAATCGTCTTCCGGCTCATAGCCGATCACTTCCCGCGCATTCGTAATATCCCAAAACATTCGCGCGTTGTTGGAAATACCGTAGAACACCTGAAACGGGATGTTGTCGTTGTTCCGGATATCCGGCGTTTCGAGCGATTTCGTATACAGCTGCACAATATCGCGCTCGCTGATATAAGCGCCAAGGTCGCGCTTGTACCAAATCTGATTGCCCTGGAATTTTTCCCACCGGATAGGCCGCGGCGCTCCGATCCGGATATGCACGTTCTCGACCGGCCGCCCGAAGCGTCCCGTGGCGAAGACAAATCCGATATGCTCATACGTGGCCTTGGCCCATCCGTACCAATTATCGGACAATGGGAACGTGTCCGGCCCGATGGTATTCAATTTGCCGCAATGCAGCTTGGTTTCGTACCAATCTGCAGCATGATTCGAGCTGGTCACCACGACCCGGCGGACGCCCTCCTGCAATGCCAATTTGAAGACGTGAAACGCCATGTCGAGATTATCCCGTTCCTGGTAATAGCTATCGGGATTATTCGGCGGCCTTTCATCCAACCACTGAACCGGCGCGTTTGAAGGCGTTGCGTCGCGATGTATCCAACCGTTGTGAATGATGCAATCGACGCCCTTGAAATGGGATCGGTACCTTTCGACATCCGGGTCGGCCAAATCGACTTCAACAATCTCGTCCCGCATGTCCGCGATCGGATCGATTCGGTCAGGGTCGACCGCGCCCGCTCCCCGGCCGCCCTCGCGCCGGGCATCCAGCAAGACCAGATCATAGCGCTCCCGCAATGCCGGCAACATGAGCGACGACACATACCCTCCGGCACCGGTGACCAAGAGCTTTTTTCTTGCCATAACGCTTCTCCCTATTGCGTCGATGCGAACAGCGCTCCTAACAATGTGCGGGTAGCGGCGCATAAGACAACGGGCCGTTGGAACGGTCAGGATGCGCTGCGCGACAGGGATCCATTGTCTGCGCCGCAAGCGAAACGCGCTTTTCCACCTTGGTCGGCTCGACACGGCGCATCGACTATGTTTTCCTTTTGCCGTCTCGGAACGAATTCAGAACTGCCGCAACACAAAGAATGGCCGATATGCCGCGCTCCAAATCTGGTTCCGTTCCAAGCGAGCATTGTGGCGTGCAGACTGGACTTCTACGCACCGCTCCGCGAATTTGAATTGCCCGGGTGTGACAAATGAATCGATATTTCTGGCCGTTAATTACCGTCTTGCTGACAAGCCTTCCGAGCGCACCGGTGTTTGCGCAAGGCATGCCCATTTCCTGTAAGCCGTACGTGCATGGAGAACTGCGGGAAAAATTGCCGACGTTTTTCTGCCCACAGAAAGCGGATGCTTTGTCCTATATTGAGTTGATGGAGCGGCGTCGCACCGAGGAACTGACACGTGAAGAGGCCCAGAAAGTCCTGGCGAAGTTCCAGCGGACGCGAGAATGCTTCTATGTCGACACGAGCCACGTCTCGCGCCGGACAATTCATCAAGGCGTTGGGGACTCGAAGCTGTGCGAAGCACAGGGGCTCGGGGCGACTGAATGGCCAAGCCTGGTAGAGGCGGAACTGTCCGGCGATGGGACGACGATATGGGTCTTGACCAATGCACTGGTTCCCCCTTTGGAAAAGTAGGCAT
Organism: Rickettsiales bacterium; assembly: GCA_038131165.1. Taxonomy (GTDB): domain Bacteria; phylum Pseudomonadota; class Alphaproteobacteria; order UBA8366; family UBA8366; genus UBA6544. The sequence continues at coordinate 10,505 of JAYPOZ010000116.1, forward strand.
CGGCGCCCAAATTTAACTTTTCGCCGCTGATTAAGGCGCGCGCTCAGGAGATCGAAAGATATGGCCAAGATCGACGACCCGATAGCCTTCGAGCTGTTCAAGAATGCGATCTTTTCAATCGCGGACGAAATGGCGCTCACCATCTGCCGCACGACCTACTCGGGAGTCTTGCGCGATAATATGGATTTCTCGACCGCTTTCGCGGATGCAAACGGCAAACTGGTTGCTCAAGGCCTGACCCTTCCAGGCCACCTCGGTTCGATCCCGACGGCGCTCGATGTCATCGTCGGCCGATTCGGCGACGCGATCCAGCCGGAAGACATGTATATCATGAACGATCCATTCGACGGCGGTATGCATCTGCCGGACATCTTCATCTTCAAGCCAATCTTCTGGGAGGGAAAGAGAGTCGCTTTCGCGGCCACCATTTGCCATCACGCGGATGTCGGCGGGAGGGTTCCGGGGTCGAACGCGTCGGATTCGACGGAAATCTACCAAGAAGGCCTGCGCATCCCGCCGATGAAGTTGTACGACCAGGGAAAACTCAACGAGACTTTGTGGATGATGATCGAGAAGAACGTTCGAATTCCGGTTCAGGTCTTCGGCGATCTTCGCGCACAATTGGCCGCCTGCACGATCGCAGAGCGACAGTTCCTGGAGTTGATCGAGCGATTCGGTGCAGAGAACGTGGATGCCTACATGGTCGAAGTGATCGACTATGCGGAGCGGCTCACG
>JAYPOZ010000117.1:0-11101 GCA_038131165.1 Rickettsiales bacterium
GCCTGGCGCTCCTCGGCATCCACTTCGCCGAGCGCGACGGCGGCGTCACCGCCGGCGGCGGCGCCCCCGCTCTCGCCGGCGCGCCCGCGGGGGGGGGGGGGGGTGGTGGGGGCGGTGCAATGGCAGCGCGTTGGGTGGACGGGGGCGCGACAGGCGGTTCTACTAGCGGCGCGACCCGGGGCGCAGAACTGCGCGTGGCCGCAGGCGGCGCCACTCGACGCGGTGGCGCCACAACTGCCGGCCGCGCACTTGCGGGCGGCGGCACAATCGCCTTGCGGGCCCCGGCGGCGATGTTTGCCTGGGGCGGACGAATGGGCGCGGGCGGACGGACTGCCGGCGCCGGCGCTGCCGGAGACGCCTGTGCAACCCGACCAACGTTTGCCGAAGGCGTCGTTGCCGCGCGGGCAACGGGCACGCTGCGGGCTATCGTGCCGGGCGGTTGCGGATTGCCCCCGAAGACGGCTGTGCTTCGCCGCAATTGCTGATCGCTGTACTTCGCATTCTCCGTGTCGGCCGCAAGACCCTCGGCCACCTGTTGGGTTTGCTCTTCCGGAGTGGGTTGGCGGGGCCGCGCCGGAACCGATCCAAGTGTCGGAAACCTCTTCTGATCCGCGGTTGCCGCAGGCGCCTCCAGCGGCTTTTTCCGTTTGTCCTCCGCTTCGTCGTCAAACCAATTGACAGGGTTAAGATTGCGGACGACAGACCGTGTGGTCTCGCCGGCATTGCTGCAGGCTGCAAGGGTACCGGCGGCGACGATCACTGCCATAAGTCGGCCAGAGCGCCCAATTTTGGGCATCCGGGACAAGATATGCCGCAAATCGGCAGGGTTTGGCATTGATAACCTCAACATCTTGTAACTCTATCGCTACAATGGTGCGTTTATATATTTTGGAGTGTCTGTCCGCCAGTCTTCATGCTAGAAGGCACCGATCAAATCAATACATCATGCACCGTTTGCTTCGCGCAAGCCGCCTAATTCGGGTCTGCTGCGTTTCGCGGAGTCGTCGGCGCCAAGCGGCGGTGATAGACTGGACGCGTAATTTCTCAGGTTGATGAAGATGCCCGACACGAAACCCGACGAAAAGACTCTCCCCGACCCCGCAGAATACGCGGAGTTGATGGCGAACATCGCCGAAAAGAGCCAACACATCGTAACCGCGTTCCTGTCGCGCCAGACAACGCCGGATACCGGACCGGTCGACCCGTTGAACGTCGCCAATGCGTTTTTCGAATTAACTCAGAATATGCTGAACAATCCGACCAAGCTCATGGAGGCGCAAGTCTCGCTTTGGCAGGATTACATGACCCTGTGGCAAACGGCGACACGCCGCGTCCTCGGCGAAGGCGAAAGCACGGCGCCTGTCGCGGTCCCCGAGAAAGGCGATAACAGGTTCCGAAACGAAGCGTGGAACGACGACGGTCTCTTCGACTTTATCAAGCAGTCGTATCTCCTGACCGCAAAATGGGTCCTGAACACCGTCCACGATGTCGATGGTCTCGACAAGAAAACCGCCGAAAAGGTTGATTTCTATACGCGCCAGTATGTCGACGCCCTGGCGCCGACGAACTTCCTCCTGACCAACCCGCAAGTCCTGAAGGAAACCCTGGACACCAAGGGCGAGAACATCCTGAAGGGGCTGGAAAATCTGCTCGAAGACCTCGACCGGGGAAAGGGCAAGCTCAATATCAAGATGGTCGACGAAGACGCGTTCGAAGTCGGCGGCAACATCGCGACGGCACCGGGCAAGGTGATCTTTCAGAACGATCTGATCCAATTGCTGCAATTCAGCCCCACAACCGAAAAGGTTGCGGAAGTGCCGCTTTTGATCATCCCGCCCTGGATCAATAAGTACTATATCCTGGACCTGCGGGAGAATAACTCCTTCATCCGATGGGCGGTGGCGCAAGGGCTCACGGTTTTCTGTATTTCCTGGGTCAATCCCGACGCCCGGCTCGCGCAGAAATCCTTCGAGGATTATATGATCGAAGGCCCGTTGGCGGCCTTGGCCGCGATCGAAGCCGCGACCGGATCTAGCCAGGCGAATGTCATCGGATATTGCCTCGGCGGCACCTTGCTGGCGGCGACTCTGGCCTGCATGAAAGCAAACGGCGACGACCGCATTAAATCGGCGACGTTCTTTACCAGCATGGTCGATTTCGAGGAACCGGGCGAACTCGGCGTCTTCATCGACGAGGAGCAGCTCGCCTTCATCGACCAGAAGATGAGCGAACGCGGCTATCTCGACGGCGGCGAGATGGCGTCGACCTTCAACATGCTGCGCGCCAACGATCTGATCTGGTCATTTGTCATCAACAACTACCTGATGGGAAAAGATCCGTTTCCGTTCGACCTGCTGTACTGGAATTCCGATTCGACGCGCATGCCGGCGGCGATGCACAGCTATTATCTCCATAAGATGTATCAGGAGAACAAGCTGGCCGAACCCGGAGGGCTGACGCTGATGGGCTCGAAGGTCGATCTGCGCAGCATCGATACGCCCGCCTTCATTCTCTCGACCCGCGAGGATCACATCGCGCCCTGGAAATCGACCTACCGGGCCACGCAGCTTTATAAAGGACCTGTCACCTTCACTTTGGCGGCATCGGGTCACATCGCCGGCGTGGTCAACCCGCCGGAGCCGGAGAAATACGGATATTGGACCAATACCAAGAAACCGGAATCCGCTGACGCGTGGTTTGAGGGCGCGCGGGAACACAAAGGCTCCTGGTGGCCGAGCTGGCGAAAATGGCTGAAGAAATACGCCGGCGACGAGGTCGAGGCACGGATTCCCGGGGCGGGAAAGCTCAGCCCCATCGAGGACGCACCGGGCAGTTATGTGAAGGTCCGGACGGACGCGAAATAATCTCTTCACCGACCTGACGCATGCCCTTCCCCGGCCACTCGAGGCTATTCGGATCCGAAGCCCTGATCGACGATCCGCGCCCCGTCCTCGATGCGCGAACTCGGATAACGGATAACCCTGTCGCCTTCCGTCAACCCGGACACGATCTCCGCGACAAGCCCATTCTTGAGACCGAGCGTAACAGGCTGCAGGACGGCCCTGCCCTCTCGTTCGGCAAAGACCGCCCACGCTTCGCCGCGCCGAAACAAGGCCGTCAACGGCGCCTGCAAAACATTCGTTTTCTCCGCGAGAACGATCCGCGTCTCCACCCGATAGCCATGCCCCAGACGAAGCCAGCTGTTGTCGGGATCGGTAATGTCGATGATCACATTGACCCGTTGTTCCTCTATCCCCAAGGCAGAGACCTTCATGAAACCGAAAGGTTCGATCCGGCGCACGCGGCCTTCGAGGGGGCGCTCTCCACCCCACTCGTCGATGATGACCCTTTGCCCGGCGGTAATCTTGACGGCGTCGGTGGAAAGATAATCCGCGACCACCTCCAGGTTCTTCGGATCGCCGATTTCTATGAGAGGTGTCCCGGCGGATACCACGCCCTCGCTCTCATGCAGTACTTGCAGGATCTTGCCCGACACAGGCGCCGTCACGGGAACGCATTCGCAGTCCTTCTTCTTGGCTCGGCTCTCCAGCGGCGACGCCAACGCCGCGCGCGCGCGTTCGACCTCGAACTGCTGGCGCACCAAGGTCGCCTTCGACGTGTCGAGCGCCGCTGCCCGCGCCTTAAAGGCGCGGCGGGCGTCGTCCCGCCGGCGTTCCGAGACATGGCCCGAGCGAAACAGCTCTTCGGCGCGCGCCAAATCGCGCTCGGCAAATTCGAGTTCCGCTTCCGCCTCCGCGACTTCGGCGCGCGCCAGCATCCGCGCCGCTTCGGTGGCCTTCAGCGCCGCCTCCCGTTCGGCCGTGGTCCGGACGTCGAGAAACGTGGGGTCGACGGGCTCGATTTCGGCGAGAATGGTCTCGTTGGCGCTGACGATATCGCCGACATCCGCTTCAATCCGCCGCGCGACCCCGGTCACTGGCGCGGACAGCGTATAGATGTCCCGTATCCGGGTTGCCGCTTCCTCATCGACGGTGACCGCGAGCGGACCGCCGGCAACCCGCACCATGTCGACCGGAATCGCGATCGGCCGAAACGCATATATCAAGCCACCCGCGACCAGCGCGCCGATTACACCCCAAAAAAGCCACCGCCTCACATTCGCCGACATATGCGTTACTCCCGGGTCTTCAGGACAGAAATCAAATCCAGGTTATCCACCCGGCGCCGCACCAGCCCCCCCGAAACCACCGCCGAGATCAGCATGATGATCAACGCAATGCCGACCGTCTCGGCGACGAGAATGGTCGGCACCCGGAAAAGCTCCGTCGCGAAGGCCTCGCCGATGAGGCTGCTCAGGCCCCACCCCAGGAGGACACCCAGCGGCAGACCGGCAACCACGAGCAATCCGATTTCACCGAGCAATATGTATGAAATCTCGGCGCGAGTGTAACCGAGCACCCGAAGGGTCGCGAGTTCTCGGCCACGCTCCGAGAGAGCGATCCGCGCCGCGTTGTAGACAACGCCGAACGCCAACGCGCAGGAGAACGCCGTATAGAACCTGATGAAGACCATGACCGTGTCACCGAGGGTCTCGTCGAACTTCTGAACCGAGGCCCGCCGCAGCATCACCATCGACACCTCCGGTATCTTCTTGAGCGCCAGAAACAGTTCGCCCTCATGCCGCGGATCCACGAGAAGCGATACATGCTCAAGGCTCGGCGGCTCCTTCAGGTATCTGTTGAGACGTCCGAGCTCCATATAGGCGTTCATGCCGATATAGGTGTTCGTGATCCGGACGACCGGAATTCGGAACGTGGAGCGGCGCCCTTCCAGCACCTCGACGGTCACGGTTTCGCCGACTTTCGCGCCGAGCTTTTCGGCCAGTTCGCGGGAGAGCAGGAGCCCATCCGGCGGCACGGGAACATCGCCGCTCCGGATATCGAAGATTGGCTTAAGCGTTGCCCCTCCGCGCACGCCTTCTATCGAGCCGCGATGCGTGTTGCTTCCTTTTCGCAGCCTCACGCTGACGAACCTGCCCGGTTCCACGGCGAGGACGCCCGGAAGATGGCGAAAGTCGAATTCGGCCGTCTCGCTGCTGGCCTCGCTCAACGCCACCATCATCGTCTGCCTCTGCGCCTTGAAAAAGAAGCTGTCGGCGATCGCGCCAATCGCGTCCTTCCATTGCAGCGCCGTGATCAGCAGACCCGTCGCCAAGGCAAAACCGATACAGGAAAACGCGGCCCGCAGCGCCCAGCGGGATATCTGCCGCAGCAAAATCTTGGTCGAATGATCGACCCAGCGGCCCAGGATATAATCCAGGATGCCGGAACGCCGGAACGCCGTCGGCTCCGGCGGTCGCATCGCCGCTGCCGGCGACAGGGTGGTGGCGCCCCGGACTGCCTGGAGAGCACCCGCAAGGGCCACAACGATACTGATCACAGCCGACAGGGCGTAGGGCAACGCGCCGGGCTGGAAATACAGATCGGGCAGATTGTAGAGCCGGGCGTATATCTCCGTGTTGTAGCGGCCCAACACGGAGCCAACCATCCAACCGAGCACGGTTCCCAAACCTGCCAGGGTCACGACCAATTTGGCGTAGTGCCATCCCACTTCGATGTCGCTGTATCCGAATGCCTTCAGGAGACCGATTTCGCTGCGCTCCGTCGCGACCAGCCGGGTCAGCACGGCATGGGTCAGAAGCCCCGAGACGAACAAGAAGATCGTCGGCAGGATTGTGGCGAGGGTCTTCAGCTCCTCGATCTCATTCATCAGAAACCAATTGGAAATCTGATCTTTCCGGGCAATCGCGCCGGTTCCGCCGTAGCGGGAGAGCAGCACGTCCACGCGCGGGATTACGCTCTCCGGCGTGACGCCATGCAACAGCGTAAGAGCCACATCGTTGAAGGCGCCATCCAGGTTATAGGCAGCCGAAAGCGCCTTGTTGTCCATCCACAAGATGCCAAAACGCTTGTCGTCCGGCATCAGGGAACCGGGTGCGATCGCGTAGACGAACTCCGGGGAAACGCCCGTGCCGACCACTGTCAGCTTCCGCTTACTGCCGTCCATAATTGCCCAAAACGTGGTCCCCAGCTCCAGCCCCTGCGCCTCGGCGAACATTTCGGAGACGATGACCTCATCGATCCGGCCGGGAGTCAGGAACCGCCCGGACCGCAACTTGGGCCGATTCAAACGGGGCCCCTCGCCTGCCCTAATCCCGACGATCCGTCCGGTCAGCGGCTCGTCGAACCCGGCCACGTCCAATACCGCGAACTTGGACACCCTCGTCTCCACGAACTGAACGCCCGGTATCGCTTCAAGTCGATGATGCAGACGGTTCGGCGCCCGCTTCAGGCCCGCGAACACATCGGCGAACTGATAGCGTTCGTAGAACAGCGCCGACGTGTCCTTGAGCGCCTGCAGCGTCGTCAACGACATGACCAGGACGGCGACACCCGACGCGATCACGACGGAGACCGCCATGACCTGCCCGCGCAGCTTCCAAAGGTCGCGTAAGAGTTTCTTGTTAAGCGCCCGCATCGCCCGCATCACCAATGAATTTCGGAAACCGGAACTCTGTCCGCGTTCGTCCGGATTTCCGCTATGCGACCGTCCGCGAGGGATACCACCCGATCCGCCATATCCGCGATCATCACGTTATGGGTGATCAACGCCGTGGTCGTGCCGAGGTCGGCGTTTACGCGCTCTATTGCCGCAAGCACGAGTATCCCGGTCTTGCTGTCGAGAGCGCCGGTCGGCTCGTCGCACAAAAGCAAGTCCGGCTTCTTGGCGATCGCGCGGGCGATGGCGACCCGCTGTTGTTCTCCGCCCGAGAGTTGCGCCGGAAAGTGATCCACCCGCTCCGCCAGACCAACCATATCGAGCGCCTCCTGCGGCGCCATCGGGTCTTCGGCGATCTCCGTCACCAAGGCGACGTTCTCCAACGCGGTCAGGCTCGGGATCAAATTGTAGAATTGAAACACGAATCCGACGTGATCGCGCCGGAAGCGGGTCAGGACATCCTCGGTAACGGAACTCAGGTCCCGGTCGCGGAAATGCAGTTTCCCCTCGGAAGCCGTATCAAGCCCACCGAGAATGTTAAGAAGCGTCGACTTCCCGCTTCCCGACGGCCCCAGCAAACAGACGAGTTCCCCTTCAAACAAGTCTAGATCGACGGCGTCCAGAGCCCGGACATCGACATTTCCGCTGCGGTAAACCTTCGTGAGGCCGCGCCCGGACAAGGATAGGACTTTGGAAACCGGCATCGTGCAGAGCCTCCTGCAACCAAGACGATGGTAACCATGTTCGACGGCAAATGAAATTGACTTCGGTCATTTCCCCTGCGCGCGATCGGGTTTGGCGGCCTCCACATCGGTCCGGCGTGTCCTTAAACCGCTCAAGCGGCGGCCAATGCGTGTATGATGACCGCGAATCCAACAATCAGGTAAAGGTGAATTTAATGTCCGGCTTCGAAGTGCTCCGCACCAACCATACCAGCTTTACCGTCTCCGACCTCGATCGAACCTGCGGTTTCTTCGTGGATGCGCTCGGCTTCGAGGTGATCTCAAGGGCACCACGCGAGCCAGCGCTGATCCGCCAGATCACCGGCGTCGAGGGTGCCGATATCGAGGTGGCGTATGTGCAAGGTCCGGGACACCGCCTCGAACTCATTCAATACAAAGCGCCCGACGACCGCAAAGCTGTCGAATCGCGCCCCTGCGATACGGGCTTCGCCCATCTCGCCTTCGACGTCACGGACGTGGACGCCGCGATCGCGGCCTCGCAGGTCTACGGATTCCGGCCGATCAATGCCCCCACCCCGATCGATAAGGGACCGAATGCCGGCAGCCGGGTCGTCTACCTTCGGGATCCCGATGGCGTGACGATCGAGTACATCGAAAAAGCGGGTTAGCGGAAGCACACGCAAAAATTTTCTTCACCCGATCATAGGTTGTTATAGGATCGGCGAAGGACTTATTGCGAGGAGGTTCCGATGCGTCTGATTTTGGCTTCAATCATCGTGCTTTTTGCAAGCATGGTTCATGCGGCAAGCCCGGCAACGGACGGCGCTCACTTGCGCGACATGCGGAATGCCGCACTCCTGACCCTTGTTCTGAACGACGGTTGCGAGATTGACGATGCGCCGATCGAGAGCCTTCTCCTGGAGACGATTTCGCATATTGATTTGAAATCACTCCGCTCGGAGCAGCGCAGCGCCGCGCAATACGACAGACGCACCGATCCGGCCGACCGCTTTGTCCAGGAATTTGCGATGGCGGCGGCCAGTGACGACGGCGCTGCCCGGCAGCCGAATTTCGTTCTCGCCCTTATTAGCGGCACGGAGCGGTTCGGCTATTGCCAGATATTAACCGATTTTCGGATACTCCACGTCACCAATTACCGGAACCAAAACCGAGGCGGCGATATGATGCATATCGTGTCGCTGGGATCCTGGAATTGGGCCGATATCGCGAAGCCGGCCGACGCGCAAAGCAGCGCTCTCATCAATGCCGAGATTGCCGCGCAGCTCTTCAATGCCTTCTGGCTGGAACACAACGAGGACGCCGCGCGGGGTCGGCCCGCTTCTTCCGCCTCCGGTGGAAGGCAGAGTTCGCCAAGCGCCAAAGATATCCTGACCGGCCGCTAGACGCGCCTACGCCCGAAGATCGACGAAACCGCGTTACTCGGCCGCTTCCAGGACATCCCTTTCCGCGAAACCCGGGACTGTCCGCGCCAGACCGCGGTCGAGAAAACTCCGCCGCATCCGATTGCCGTTTCCGGCCTTGGCCACCATTTCCGTCGCCGGAGTGGCTGCCGTCACCTCCGGCCAATGCCCCGGCTGCGGATCGGCGCCTTCGGCTGCAATCGCCAGCGGGTCATCGTCTTCGATCGCCGGAGCGTTCAGGATTTCCATGCAATCCCAGGACGCTTCGAGCGGAATGTTGTTCGGATCGAAGAAATAAATCGACCACATGGTGCCATGGTCGACCGCGCCGTCGACCTCGAAACCGGCGGCTTCCAGCTTGTCTTTCAAGGCAAACAGCGCTTCCTTGCTCTCGACGGTGAAGGAGACGTGATCAAATCCGATCGGCTCGCTCGTGCGTTCGCCGTGGAACTTATCCTTCTTCATCGGGCTGGCGCCCTCGTATTCGAAGAAGGCAACCTGCCCGGTCCCCATCTGGAAGAAATAGTGCCGGAACCCGTCATGGCCGACGCCGGCCTGTAGTTTCATTCCCAAGAGATCGCGGTAAAACCGCACCGTTTTGGTCATGTCGTCGGTGATAAACGCGAGATGATTCAGTCCCTGGATCAACATGCTTTGTCCTCCGTGCGATGGGCAGCAAATGGGCACTCCTCCCACGGAGATCAAGCAGAATCCAGGGTTATCGCCGTGCATTTATGCAAACGGGTTTGGCATAAATCACAACGGCCAGATGAATGGCGCACATTGCAAGGCAATGACCGGCATCCCGCCGGACACGACGGCCGGGAGGCTTTACGCGGGCGGTGCGACCGATAGCCGGCCGACGACACCGTGTTTCTCTATCAGTCCCTGTACGAAGCCACTGGCTTTCATCTCTTCCACGAAGTCGCGCATGAACGCGGCGCTGGCCTTGCGGTCGGGCTTGGTGCCCATCGCTTGCTGAACCGCGGTGAACTGCCCGTCCAGGATTCGGGCACCCGGCAATTTCTCGACATCGGTAATGAGGCGCGGCCGCAGCCCCGCCAAGGCTTCCAGTTTCTCGTTGACGAACAAATCGAAGGAGCCGTCCAAACCTTGAGCCAGTTTCAGTTCCGCGTTCTTGATATTGTCGCTCAGCCACAGCTCGTAGGCGCTGCGCGCCGAGACGGCGATCCGGTTGCCGGCGACGTCCACTTCCGCGACCGACTGGATCGGAGAGCCCGCGGGCACGATATAGGTCGCTTCGATTTCCACATACGCGGCGGTGAACGCGATGGTCTTCGCCCGCTCCGGCTCGGCGCCGATGTTTCCGATGTCCCAAACGTCCTCCACCGCCGCGTCCGCCAGTTCGCCCGGCGTGGCGAACGGGACGAGCTGACATTCCACCCCAATGCGCCGCGCCAGTTCGCGGGCCATGTCGGGGGAGACGCCATCCGGCTCGCCGGAAGATGTCTTGCCGGTGACGAGCAGGAAATTGCCCATATTGATGCCGGCGCGAAGAACCCCTTTGGGGGCCAGTTCAGAACGGATTTCGGAGGTCATAGGTCAGGTCCCTGCCATCGTTGCGTTGCTATGAATATTGAAGAGCCAGCCCCAGAAACAAGCGCGCCGGGCGGATGGTTCAATCCGCCGCGGTTTCCGCCATCCGGGGGAGGCCCTCGACGTGGAAGGCGTGACAGGTTCCGCAGGTCGTCGGAACCCGGCTCAGCGTATCGGCCGGGCCATGGCACTTCAGGCAGGTTTCCTTGCGGGGCAGCAAGATATCGGAAGATTTGGTCGACTTGCGCGCATCGTGACAGTCGCCGCAATCGACCGTGCGATGCGCGCCGTGATCGAATCGCGCTTTCGGGAACCAATGCTGAGAGAGGTTTACGGGCTCGACGGTCCATCTGAAGTCGCCCTCTTTCGCCAGTTCCGTCGCTTCATGGCAGGTACCGCAAACGGACTTGAACACAAACTCCACGATCCCCTGCTGGCGCTCCTTGGCGCGCTCCAATGCGAGGTGCAGTTCCGTCGCCTTGCCCGTCGGATCGGCCTTCGAGGTACCGTATTCCAGGCGGTCCCGCGCCTTCTCCGCTTCCTGCGCCAGATAGAAATCGTAAATCAGCGCGGGGATTGCCCTAGGCTTGGCGTGAGGCAGGCTGCGATCCTTCGCGGATGAATCGAACACCAACTGATGGCAGGATTCGCAATGCTCCTTCATATTGATGGGCTGCATGCGCAATCCGCCCGCATCCGGCGCATGGCAATCGGCGCAGCCGAGCTTGCGGATGCGATCCGTTCCCGGCACCTTGATTCCCTGCTTTGCGACGTGAACATGATGCGGGAACCGCAGGTTCGATTTCTCCACCGTGCCCGGCTCGGCCGAGAGAGCCTGACGCACCCTTTTGCCGCTCGACGCATCGACGACGACCGTCGCCTTAAAGGGGGGATGTTCCGACAGCGCGGGCGGGATATCGA
>JAYPOZ010000118.1:0-11099 GCA_038131165.1 Rickettsiales bacterium
CGCTTTGCCTGCGTGCCCTTACCGCATCCGGGAGGGCCCAAAAGTATCAAGATCATCCGCGTCTCCCCCGCAATCGGGACTTTTTAATCAATCCCTCATACTGATGTGCGAGGAGATGGGCGTGTACCTGCGCCACCGTGTCCATGGTAACCGTGACAACAATGAGCAGGCTGGTTCCGCCAAAATAAAACGGAACTGCAAATTCGTTCCGCAGCCATTCCGGAATGATACATATCACCGCCAAATAAGCCGCGCCGACAACCGTCAATCGGGTAAGCACATAATCCAAATAGTCGGCCGTGTTCTTTCCGGGACGGATGCCCGCGACGAAGCCGCCGTGTTTCTTCAAATTGTCCGCCGTCTCCTCCGGATTGAAGACAATCGCTGTATAAAAGAACGCGAAGAAAACAATCAGAATAACAAACAAGACAAGGAATAACGGCTGACCCGGCCCGATCATAGCGGAGACAGTCGTCAACCATTCCGGTCCGCGGCCGCCCGAGAAGCTGATGACACTAAATGGCAGCAAAAGCATAGAGCTCGCGAAAATCGGCGGAATGACGCCAGACGTGTTCAACTTCAACGGCAAATGCGACGATTCCCCGCCGAACATCTTGTTGCCTTGCTGCCGTTTTGGATACTGCACGATGATACGGCGCTGGGCGCGCTCGACAAACACGATCGCCGTGATCACCACAACTGCCAAGATCATGATTCCAATGATAGCGATGGTCGGCAATGCGCCGGTACGACCCATCTCGAACGTTTGGGCGAGGGCCGCCGGGAGTTGCGCGACAATGCCGGCAAAGATGATAAGAGAAATACCATTCCCGACACCGCGCTGTGTAATCTGCTCTCCGAGCCACATCAGGAAAATCGTACCGCCGACGATTGTGATGACCGTCGTCGCGCGGAAAAAGAGCCCGGGATTGATAACCGCGTTCGCGCCCGTACTGTTCGCCATGCCCTCCATGCCGACGGCAAGTCCGTAGGCCTGGAAAGTTGCCAATATGACGGTCCCATACCGGGTGTACTGATTGATTTTCTTACGGCCGGATTCGCCCTCTTTCTTCAAGGCGGCGAAATGCGGCGATACCGCCGTCATCAATTGCATGATGATTGCGGCAGAAATATAAGGCATGATGTTGAGAGCGAAGATCGACATCCGTCCGAGCGCACCGCCCGCGAACATGTCGAACATCCCAAGAATGCCACCCGCATGCTGTGAAAATACATCCCGCAAAATACCGGCATCAATGCCAGGCAACGGGATATACGTCCCCAACCGATAGATAACCAAAGCTCCCAGCGTGAACCAAATCCGCTTCTTGAGCTCCGTCGCTTTCGAAAACGCACCGAAATTGAAATTCGCTGCTAGTTGTTCCGCCGCTGACGCCATGTAATCGGTTCCCGAACTATTGCGTCAGGATCAGGAGTCGTCCGACGCTTCGTTTTCCCCGTCTGCGGGAGTCTCCTCGGCCTTCGCCTTGGATTTCGTCTTCTTCGCCGGTTTTTCGGCTTCGGCCGCCGCCGCGGTCACGACAACCTTGCCTCCGGCTTTTTCCACCAGCTCGATCGCGCTTTTCGAGGCACCGGCGACTTCAATGGTTATCTTGGCATTCAACTCGCCTTTCGCAAGGAGACGAACACCGTCGAGCACACGGCGTACAACGCCGGAAGCAACCAGTGCCTCACCGTCAATGGTCTTGCTCGCATCCAACTTCTTGGCGTCGATGGCCTCTTGCAAGCGACCGACATTGACTTCCGCGTAGCTTTTGCGGAAAACATTGGTGAAACCGCGTTTCGGCACGCGGCGGTAAAGCGGCATCTGGCCGCCTTCAAAGCCTTTGACTGTCGCTCCGGCCCGGGACTTTTGTCCCTTGTGGCCACGGCCGGCGGTTTTTCCTTTTCCCGACCCGATCCCGCGTCCAACGCGCTTTGAGTTGTGGCGCGCGCCTTCATTGTCCGACAATTCGTGCAGTTTCATTCTCTCATACTCCGAGTGGCATCCGTAGACGCCGCGTTCAATCCTCGACGCGCACCATATGCTTGACCTTATCGATCATGCCACGCACCGAGGGGGTATCTTCCAGCTCACGGGTCTTGTGCATCTTATTGAGACCAAGTCCGATAAGCGTCGCCCGCTGGTCTTTTTGCCGCCGGATCGGGCTACCGATCTGCGTGACGCGAACGGTCTTCTTGCTAGCCATCGGCCTGTTCCTTCACCTTAGTGTTGGTATCGTCACGGCGGCCGACGATATCGCCCACTTTCTTACCCCGTTTCGCCGCGATCTGACGGGGCGATACACAAGAATCGAGTGCCTGAAAGGTCGCCTTGACCATATTATGCGCGTTTGACGTACCGATGGATTTCGCCACTACGTCCTGGACACCCAAAGCTTCGAAGACAGCCCGCATCGGACCACCTGCGATAATACCTGTTCCCGGAGGCGCATTCCGGAGCGACACCCGACCCGCACCGTAGCGGCCATTGATATCGTGATGCAGTGTCCGACCTTCGCGAAGCGGAACACGGATCATATCCTTGCGTGCCCGATCTGTTGCCTTGCGAATGGCTTCCGGCACTTCACGGGCCTTGCCGAGACCATAACCCACCCGGCCATTGCCGTCACCGACTACGACGATCGCGGAGAAACCAAAGCGGCGGCCACCCTTTACAACCTTGGCGACGCGGTTAATTGCCACCAGCTTTTCGACGAGGTCCGAACCCTCGCCCCGCTGATCGCGCCCACCGCGCTCATTTTGCATTCGCGCCATTGCTTCAGTCCTTCGTTAAAATTTCAGCCCGGCTTCGCGTGCGGCGTCACCCAACGCCTTTACGCGGCCGTGATACAGATAGCCGCCACGATCGAAAACAACTGTCTCGACGCCGGCGGATTTCGCACGCTCTGCCACGAGCTTACCGACCTGCGCCGCCGCTTCGCGGTCGGCACCTGTCTTAAGACCCTCGCGCAGGCCCTTATCAAGGGTGGAGGCCGCCGCAACGGTCCTGCCCTCAATATCGTCGATCACCTGCGCATATATGTGTTTGCTCGACCGAAACACCGACAACCGCGGCTTAATACGCTCGGTCTTGCGCAACCGATGACGCGTGCGGCGTTTGCGGCGCTCGAACAGTTTCTTGTTATCCAACATCGTCCGGAACCTTTACTTCTTCTTGCCTTCCTTACGAAGGATTTGTTCGTCGGAATACTTAACGCCCTTGCCTTTGTAGGGCTCAGGCTTCCGAAACGCCCGAATCTCGCTCGCAACCTGACCTACGGTCTGCTTGTCCGATCCACTAATTGCAATCACATTGCCCCGGTCGCCCTCTACCTCGATCTTGATGCCGTCCGGCACCTCGAACGAAATATCGTGGCTGTAACCCAGCTGCAAATTCAATTTCTTACCCTGCACCTGGGCACGGTAACCGACGCCGTTGACTTCCAGACGCTTGGTAAACCCTTCGGACACGCCGACAACTGCGTTGCTGACGAGACTGCGGGTTGTCCCCCACATGGTCCGTGCGCGCTTACTATTCCCTACCGGTTTGACGACAATCGATCCGTCTTCGACAGCAACGTTAACGGTCGACAACACTGCGACCGTCTGCGTGCCGAGCTTACCTTTAGCGGTAAGCTCGCCATTGGCGACACTGACCTCGACACCATCCGGGATATTGACCGGGTTTTGTCCGACGCGTGACATCATAGATCTCCTAGAATACGCGGCAGAGTACTTCGCCACCGACGTTTTGATCGCGCGCTTCGGCATCCGAAAGCACGCCACGCGGCGTCGATAGGATCGAAATACCCAATCCGTTATAAATTCGCGGCAGGTCCTTGATCTTCGAATAAACCCGACGGCCCGGAGTCGACACACGCTTAATCTCGCGAATAACCGGCTCGCCATCGTGATATTTCAACTCGATGGTCAGTTCGCTGATGCCACTCCGAATTTCGGCCCAACTGAAGTCGCGAATAAACCCTTCGCGTTTCAGAACTTCCAATACATTTGTCCGCAGCTTCGAAGACGGGCAGACGACCGTGGACCGACCACTTTGCTGTCCATTTCGGATACGGGTGAGCATATCGCCCAAAGGATCACTCAAAGACATTCCTTCGCTCTCCCTACCAGCTCGACTTGGTCATACCGGGGATATGACCGCTCGACGCCAACTCCCGCAAAGCAATACGCGACAGCTTGAATTTGCGGTAAAATCCGCGCGGACGGCCCGTTAACTCGCAACGATTGCGAATACGAACCGGAGACGAATTCCGCGGCAACTGTGCCAATTTCATTCGTGCCGCAAATCGTTCCTCGGCCGGCAACTCGCGATCATCCGCAATTGCCTTAAGGCGCTCACGCTTGCCCGCAAACTTCTGTGACAACCGCACTCTTTTCTTGTTCCGTTCGATGGCGCTTTTCTTAGCCATGCTTCAAAACCTCACCAGCTACTCAACTACGAAACGGCATATTGAAATCAACGAGCAAGGCATGCGCCTCTTCGTTGGTCTCCGCCGTCGTGCAGATGACAATGTCCATTCCGCGGATCGAATCAACTTTATCGTAGTCGATCTCCGGAAATACGATCTGTTCTTTTAGTCCAAGAGAATAGTTTCCGCGACCATCGAAACTGCGCGGCGAAAGCCCACGAAAATCTCGCACCCGAGGAAGGGCCACATTGATCAGGCGATCCAAAAACTCATACATCCGTTCGCGCCGCAGGGTAACCTTGGCGCCAATGGGCATCCCTTCGCGCAGCTTAAAATTCGCGATCGATTTCTTGGCATGCGTGACCACGGGCTTCTGCCCGGTAATCAATGCCAGCTCTTCGCAAATCGAGCCGATCTTCTTGCTGTCGCCAACCGCTTCGCCGGCACCGACATTCACCACGATCTTGTCGATGCGCGGTGTCTGCATCAAATTTGCGTAACCGAACTTCTCGCTCATGCTTGAGCGCACGACCGTATCGTAATGTTCCCTGAGGCGCGGCACATAATCTTTGCTAGCCATAGCCTGCGTCTCCCTCAATTATCGATGACTTCGCCGGACCGCTTCGCAAAGCGAACCTTCCGACCGTCATCGAGAAATTTAAAACCAACACGGGTCGGCTTGTCGTCCTTCGGATCGATGTGAGCGAGGTTGGACACCGCAATCGGCATCTCCTTGTTCACAATTCCGCCCGGAGACGTTTGGCTCGGACGAGTGTGCCGCCGCGCCACATTCACGCCTTGGACCACCGCACGTTCCTTTGCGGTCAGGACGCGCAGGATTTCACCCTGTTTGCCCTTATCCTTGCCGGCAATCACCTGTACGCGATCGCCTTTTTTATACTTCGCAGCCATTTCTCTTTCCGATCTCCAGCGCGTCCGTCAAATCACTTCGGGCGCAAGCGACACGATTTTCATAAACTGCCTAGCGCGCAGCTCACGCGTAACCGGCCCGAAAATCCGCGTTCCGATCGGCTCGTTATTCCGGTCGATAAATACCGCGGCGTTACGATAGAACCGAGTACTTGTCCCATCCTGCCGGCTTATCTCCTTCGCGGTCCGCACGATCACGGCGCGATGAATATCACCTTTCTTTACGCGACCCCTGGGAATCGCTTCCTTGACGCTCACTACGATGACGTCGCCGACACCGGCGGTCATGCGCTTGGAGCCGCCCAGGACCTTGATGCACTGCACCCGGCGAGCGCCGGAATTGTCGGCCACATCTAGGTTGGATTGCATCTGTATCATGGCGCGACTTTCCTAACCTTCATTGCCCGAGTCCGCGACCACCACGAAGCGCTTGCGCTTGGAAATGGGACGGGCCTCGCGAATTCTGACAACATCGCCTTCTTTCGAGACATTTTGCTCGTCATGGGCGAGATACTTCTTCGACCGTTTCACGAACTTCTGATACAGTGGATGTTTGACGCTCCGCTCCACCAAGACCGAAACCGTCTTGTCCTTTGCGTCCCGCAGGGCGCGTCCCTGCATCACTCGTTTGGGCATTCGTCTATACTCCTTAGGACGCTGCGCCGCGGCGCTCGTGCAGAACCGTCTTGATCCTGGCAATATCGCGCCGAACCTCGCGAACGCGTGCGGTATTCTCCAACTGGCCGCTGGCTTGCTGAAAGCGCAAATTGAACGCTTCCTTTTGAAGATCTCCGAGCTGTTCGTTCAACTCGTCGGGTGTCTTCTGGCGTACTTCTTCTGACTTCATCGCCTTAAACTCCTTCGCCGCCGCGCTGAATGAACTTGCAGCGAATCGGCAACTTAGCCGCAGCCAACGCGAGAGCCTCGCGCGCAATCTCTTGTTCCACGCCGTCCAATTCGAACATCATCCGGCCGGGTTTCACACGGCACATCCAATATTCCGGCGACCCTTTACCTTTACCCATACGCACCTCGGCAGGCTTGCTGCTGACCGGGACGTCGGGGAAAATTCGAATCCAGACCTTACCCGCGCGTTTGATGTGTCGTGTAAGTGCCCGCCGCGCCGCTTCGATCTGGCGCGCGGTGAGACGACCAGGCTCCATCGCCTTTAGCCCGAAGGCTCCAAAGTTCAGCGCAGTGCCGCCCTTTGCCAGGCCATGGACGCGACCTTTGTGCGCCTTCCGGAATTTTGTTCGTTTCGGACTAAGCATAACTCGGCTTCCCTCATTCGACCGCGCTAGCGCTGCGGTTGCTGTTCCTGTTGGCGACGTTCGGCGGCCATCGGATCGTGTTCCATGATCTCGCCCTTGAATACCCAGACCTTCACGCCGCACGCGCCGTACGTCGTTTGCGCCGTCGAAACGCCGTAATCAATATCAGCACGCAACGTGTGAAGCGGCACACGACCCTCGCGATACCATTCCGCACGGGCGATTTCCACGCCGCCAAGACGGCCGCCACATTTAATCCGAATACCTTCGGCACCAAGTCGCATCGCCGACTGGACCGCGCGCTTCATCGCGCGACGGAAGGCGACACGCCGGGTCAACTGCTGCGCGATATTGTCCGCAACCAGCTTTGCGTCGATTTCCGGCTTCCGAATCTCGACGATGTTGAGCGTGACGTCGCTGCCGGTCATCTTGCTCAGGTCAAGACGCAATTTCTCGATATCCGCGCCCTTCTTACCGATGACCACACCGGGACGAGCCGTATGAATGGTAATCCGCGCCCGCTTCGCAGGTCGCTCGATAATGATGCGCGCGACACCGGCCTGCTGAAGTGCCTTTTCGATATACTCGCGGATCTTGATATCCTCATGAAGCAGGCTGGCGTATTCCTTGCCGGCATACCACCGCGAATCCCATGTCCGATTGATGCCCAGACGAAACCCGATCGGATTGACTTTTTGACCCATTATTCCGTTTCCTCGCGTTCCCGGACGACAATCGTCAGGTTACTCACCGGCTTGCGAATTTTTCCGACACGTCCTCTCGCCCGAGCGCGGAACCGCTTCAGGACAACCGTCTTACCGACCGACGCTTCCTTGACATACAGACGGTCGACATCGAGCTGATGATTGTTCTCCGCGTTTGCGACTGCCGACTGCAACAGTTTCTTCACATCGACGGCCGCCCGGCGTTTCGAGAACGTCAATGCTGCCAGCGCGGCGTCAGCACTCAAGCCGCGAATCTGTTGCGCCAAAAGGTTCAGCTTCTGGGGGCTGGTCCGCACGAAACGGGCATGTGCCTGTGCTTCGCTATCGTCCAGCTGTCTTTCCAATTTTGCCTTGCCCATCGCGGTCAGCCTCTCCTCGCCCGCTTATCCGCCGCGTGCCCATAGAAGGTACGGGTCGGCGAAAATTCACCAAACTTGTGGCCGATCATATTCTCGGTCACCAGCACGGGAATAAACTTTTGACCGTTGTACACACCGAACGTCAGGCCGACGAATTGCGGCAAGATCGTGGAGCGACGCGACCAAGTACGAATAACATCATTTCGACCGGAACCACGAACCGTCTCTGCCTTCTTAAGCAGATAACCATCGACGAACGGGCCTTTCCAAACAGAACGAGACACGACTCAGTTCTCCTCAACCTAGCGCTTGTGACGGCGGCGAATAATCAGTTTATCGCTTGCCTTCTTCGGGCGGCGTGTCCGCTTGCCCTTTGTTGGTTTACCCCAGGGGGTAACGGGATGGCGGCCACCGGATGTGCGGCCTTCGCCGCCGCCATGTGGATGATCCACCGGGTTCATCGCAACGCCACGGACTGACGGGCGCTTACCGAGCCAACGCTTACGGCCGGCCTTTCCGAGTTTGATATTGGCCTGATCGGGATTAGAAACCGCGCCGATTGTCGCCATGCATTCCGAGCGAACCATGCGCAATTCGCCCGAATTCAGCTTCAGCTGGGCATATCCACCATCTCGGCCGACCAGTTGCACGTAATTGCCTGCACTGCGCGCAATCTGCGCTCCCTTACCGGCCTTCATTTCCACATTGTGGACGATCGTGCCAATCGGAATGTTCGACATCGGCATCGCATTGCCGGGCTTTACATCGGCACGCCCCAACGTCGAAATCACCTGATCGCCCGCCGCCAGCCTTTGCGGCGCCACGATATAGCTTTGCTCACCATCTTCATACTTGATGAGCGCGATGAAAGCCGTCCGGTTCGGATCGTACTCGATCCGCTCAACGACCGCCGGCACATCGAACTTGCGGCGCTTGAAGTCGACAAGACGATACAGGCGCTTATGACCGCCACCACGGCGACGCGCGGTAACACGGCCGTCGCTGTTGCGTCCCGCCTTCTTCGTCAATCCACGGGTCAGCGTCTTGACCGGCTTGCCCTTATGCAGGCCCGACCGGTCGACGATCACCAACTGACGCGTACTCGGCGTGGTGGGTTTGAACTTTTTCAATGCCATCTGCTTAGACCCCCGTCGTCACGTCTATCGAGTGACCCTCGGCCAGGCATACGATTGCCTTTTTATATTCGTTGCGGCGACCGCGGCGGCCCCGAAACACTTTGTTCTTACCTTTTTGGCGTAAGGTATTGACCGCTTTCACCTTCACCTCGAACAGGCCCTCGACGGCCGCCCTAATTTCCGGTTTCGTCGCATCGAGCGGCACTTTGAACGTCACTTGATTGTGCTCCGAGCCCAAGGTCGATTTTTCGGTGATAACCGGGGCGCGGATGATCTCGTACATACGACCGCGCTCGACCGATTTCTTACTCAAATATTTCCAACTCATTTCAACCGCGCCTCCAACGCTTCGACCGCTTCGGTCGTCAGCACGAGAACGTCGCGCCGAAGAATATCGTAAACATTGGCACCTGCCGAAGGCAGCACGTCGATGTTCGGAATATTGCGCGCGGCACGCTCGAAGTTTCCGTCGACCTCGTTGCCCGCCACAATCAATGCATTCGACAAACCAAGCGTCTGAAACATTTCCTTCAGAGCCTTGGTCTTCGCATCCGACAACGTCGCATCCTTAAGGATGATCAGCTTGCCTTCTGCCTGTTTCGAAGACAGCGCCGACTTCAACGCCAGGCTGCGCACTTTCTTCGGCAACTTATGAGCATGATTGCGGACAACGGGCCCGAACACGACACCGCCGCCACGCCAATGCGGCGCTCGGACGGAACCCGCCCGCGCTCGGCCCGATCCTTTTTGGCGCCACGGCTTTGCCGTACTGCCCTGGACCTCGTTCATGCCTTTGGTCTTGTGAGTTCCCGACCGGCGTTTGGCGAGTTGGTAGTTCACCATACGCGCCAACAAATCCCGCCGAACCTCAGTTCCGAAGACTTCATCCGCCAGCTCGATATCGCCAGCGGCCTTATTGTCGAGACCAATAACCTTGCTTTTCATCACGCTTAGTCCTTCGTCTCGTCGGCATCGGTTGCGGGCGATACCTCGGTCTCGGGGGTCGCCGTCTCGGATGTCGCTTCAGTGTCCGCCTCGGGGGCCGCCGTCTCTTCGACCGGCGTGGCCGCGTCGGCAATACCTTCGCTCAAGAGCCCCGCCGGGAAAGGCGCTTCGTCAGGACGCGCCTTCTTCGTCGCATCGCTGATCAACACCCAACCACCTTTCGAGCCCGGCACCGCTCCCCGAACCAGGATCAAGCCGCGATCCGCATCCGTGGAAATAACCTCCAGGTTCTGAGTGGTCACCCGCTCATCGCCCATGTGCCCGGCCATTTTCTTGCCTTTCCAGACACGCCCGGGATCCTGACTGTTACCAGTCGAGCCATGACTACGGTGCGAGATGGACACGCCGTGACTGGCGCGCAGGCCGCTGAAATTGTGCCGCTTCATAGCACCGGCAAAGCCCTTGCCGATGCTCTGCCCGACAACATCGACACGTTGTCCGGCGACGAAATGCTCCGCCGACAATTGCGCTCCCACATCCAGCAGCGCGTCCTCGCTCACCCGGAATTCCGCAAGCTTCCGACGCGGCTCGACCTTCGCCTTAGCGAAATGGCCACGCATCGGCTTGGTGGTATTCTTGACCTTGGCGGCACCGACACCGAGTTGGACCGCGTTATAGCCGTCCTTCTCTTCCGTCCGCACCGAAATGACATGGCACCCGTCGACTTTCAGCACCGTAACCGGCACATGTGTCCCATCGTCCGCGAAGATACGGGACATACCGACTTTCTGGGCTATCAACCCGCTTCGCATCGCACTCTATCCTTACAGCTTGATCTCGACGTCGACACCGGCAGCAAGGTCGAGCTTCATCAAAGCATCGACGGTCTGCGGTGTCGGGTCGACAATGTCGAGCATCCGTTTATAAGTCCGAATTTCGAACTGTTCGCGACTCTTCTTATCGACGTGAGGTCCACGCAACACCGTGAATTTCTCGATCCGTTGCGGCAAAGGAATGGGACCTCTGACTTCCGCTCCCGTTCGCTTAGCGGTATTCACGATCTCGCGCGTCGACTGATCGAGTATGCGATGATCGAACGCCTTGAGGCGTATGCGGATATTCTGACTGTCCATTCTCTTGGCCTATCTAAAAAGTCGCGGCGCCGGGTGGCGCCGCATCTGACCTTATCAAATCCGTTATTCGACGATGCCGGTGACGACGCCGGCGCCGACGGTACGCCCACCTTCGCGAATAGCGAAGCGCAGACCGTCATCCATCGCGATCGGTGCAATCAAGT
>JAYPOZ010000119.1:0-10937 GCA_038131165.1 Rickettsiales bacterium
CCAAGAAGGTGACGGTGCCGAGCACCTCTTCCAGATCGTATGCCTGAGCCATGCGGTCCTCCTGTCGTTCGGTTCAGCCTAACATAGGTTTGCCCCGCCCCCATCAATCCGTGCGACGGCGCCGACACATGTTCCGACTTCGATACAATCCCGGCACTTTCGCCGCCGCGATCGACCGCCGCAACACCTAGCGCTGTTTCGCCGCGCCGGAGCCTGTCAGCTTGGCGATCTCGCCCGCCGCAAAGCCCCAGTCCGCCAGCGCCTCCTCGGTATGTTGGCCCGCAAAGGCGGCGCCCATCCGAACACTGCTCTCGGTACGGGAGAATTTCGGCGCCGGGCCCGGCTGCGGGTACCCGTCGACCTCGATAAAGGTGTTCCGCGCCACATTGTGGTGATGCTTGATCGCCTCGCTCGGGCGCAGCACCGGCGCATAGCAGATTTCCTTCTGCTCCATGAGCGCGGTCCATTCCTCCCTTGTCTTGGTCTTGAAGATGGCGGCCAGCTTCTCCGTCATCTCGGGCCAATGGTCGCGGTCCGTCTGCGCCGGCAGGTTGGCTTGGTCGAGACCGACGGTCTTCAGCATTTCCGCATAGAACTGCGGCTCGTTGGAGCCGATGCAGATATGCTCTCCATCGCTTGTTTTGTAAACGTTATAATGATGACAGCCACCATCGAGCCGATTTTCCTCGCGCTCCTCGACATAACGCCCATCCGCCAGCATACCGTAGACCGACGTCATCAACGACGCGGCGCCCTCGACCATGGAGGTATCGACGATCTGTCCTTCGCCGGATTTCTGGGCTTCGATATAGGCGGCCAAGGCCCCCATCGCCATGTAGAGCGCGCCGCCGCCGAAATCGCCGACCAGATTGAGCGGCGGGACTGGCCCTTTCTCTTTCGTTCCGATTGCGTAAAGAGCCCCGGTCAGCGCGATATAATTGATGTCGTGACCCGGTGTCTTGGCGATCGGCCCGTCCTGCCCCCAGCCGGTCATCCGCCCGTAGACGATTTTCTTGTTGCGCGCGAAGACGACATCCGGACCGAGCCCGAGGCGCTCCATCACGCCGGGGCGGAAGCCTTCGATCAGGATATCCGCCTGGTCGCAGAGCTTCAGCGCCGCCTCGACCCCGTCCGGATGCTTCAGGTCAAGCGCCACGTTCTTTCGTCCGCGCAACAGATTGTTGTATTTCGGCTCGTACATATCGGCGCCGACATTGACCGCCCGGTCGATCCGAATGACCTCGGCCCCCATATCCGCCAGCAACATGCAGCAGAACGGCCCCGGACCGATCCCCGCGAACTCGACAACCTTCACACCCGAAAGCGCACCCATGGCGATTCTCCTTTAATTTCCTTCACAAGGAGATATGGCAATGAGGGGTTCTGTCGAATTGAAAACAACCACGCAATTTCAGCGCCCTGCCCGCGAAAAGGGGAACGACGCATCGATCCCGACTAGAGCGATTCGGAAACCGTAGCGCTAACCTATGCGCCCGGCTTCTCGGCGAGCACGGTGTGGTTCACTGTCGTATCGGCGGTCGCCACGGCGACCGATCCATAGATGGGTCACCGCTGCTTCCACGTCTTGACGAGGAACTTCGCGTCGTCGTCGTCCACGCCCCACATCTTGAACTCGATCCGCGCGGCATCGTAGAGCGATACATCGCCCGCCGGTTTCTCGAAATCCCGATAAAGGGCGACATTCACTTCGATGCCGCCGAGCGCGCGCTGCTCCTTGTCGGCGATCGTACTCACCATATTCACCGCGCAGGCGGCGATGGAGGCGCAAAACAGCTCGCCCGCGCCGACTGCCTCGCCACCGGTGTTCTCGGCCACCCAATGGTGATTGCGCGCATTGCAGATCGACCGGCCGACGATGCCGGTGCCGTAGCTGCGCGCCTCATAGGCCAGGGCCAAATCAGCCATCACTCTTCCTCCCTAGAAAAACACGTAGGAGCGAACCACGACGTTCTTGCGGCAAGGCGCGTCCAGCGGCACCGTCGGATCGGTGCAGGCGGTGTGGAACGACCAGCGCGAGACCGATCCGTCGGCAATCGAATCGTAGCATTTCAGCATCGAGACCTCGGTCGGCGTCTGCCGCGGGAACCAGTACCACTCGTGATCGGGCCGGTAGGTGAACCGGGTCGTCTCCCCAACCCGGTCGTCGTAGACCCGGTAATTGGTGATGTATTCCTGATCCGCGAAGGACGGCCACGCGCACAGCACGAAGGGAAACTGCTCGACGGTCTCCATCGGTTTCGCAAGGTTGATCGACATGAAGCGGCGCGACATCTTCGCATCCGCCTCCGCCTCGGTGTAGTGCTGTTCCCGCCCGAAGTTGCGAAGGTTCTTGGTCAGCAGTTCCCGGCAGCGCACGCGGCCGCTGTTGTCGTTCAGATCGTTGTGGACGAGATTCGCGTAACGGCCGTTCACGCCCGGGTTCTTGTTGTCCTGATCTTCCGTGCGGTCGCCCTGGTAGTCTTTGTCGAAGACGTCGTGGTTGTAGACGAGCGCGTCGGTCGCCCCCGGGAAGAACTCCAGGAGGAGCTTTTCGATCTCCGGGTAGAAGACGCGCTCGACCTCCGCGGAATCGTAAAAATTCGCGCACTTGGATTCGAGATGCGCCAGCGACACGCCGAGCCTGTCCATGCATTCCGGACTGCTGGGCGAGAGGCCAGGGTAATATTCCCCGATGCGCCGGGCGTCGCGCATGACCTGCGGGAAATACAGGTTCAGGTGCCGGTTTTCTTCCTCGGCCTTGCGCAGCACTTCCGCCTCGGCGGCGCGCGCCGGGTCGTGCCAAATGGCGTTGGAGGGCACGATGGAATAGGTCGGCCGCTCGTAGATCGTATAGGGCAAGGGCAGCGCCAGGCCGCCTTCGGGGGCTTCGATGCCTTGTTCGCGGATATAGGCCACGCACGCGTCGAAATCGCGAAATCCGATGCCCCACTTGGTCTCGATCGGGCCGGTGGGGCCGTTCTCGATCAATTCCACGACCTGCCGCCGTTCTTCCCTGGTCAACTCGGCAAGCGCCGCTTCCGTCGCCGCCGTGGTGCCGGAATCCCCATTCCGGTCGAACGAGTAATAGGACAATCCCCCGTTCGCCGCGATCGGCTCGCCTTGGCCCGCCGTGATCTGGAGGGACGGCACGTAGGCGGACGAGGCGCCCTCCTGCTCGGTGATCTTGAGGTCGTTCATAACGCAACTCCCATATAGCTTTGCCAAGAAGATAGCCCAACGCGGCCGCGAGGGCGAGTGGGGACGCGGCGGATGTCCCGAATTAGGGCCGGCCGCAGACCCGAGGAGCTTAACCGTTCGCTTTGCAGAACAGCGCGGAGCGCCCTAAATGCATCGATAAGCACCAGTCATAACGCCACGGAGGAATGCCGGAAATGGCCGAAGACAAGTATCTTGTTTCGAGCGAAGAGATCGCGGAGATGGAAGGCCTCCAGAAGAGCCATTTCCTCAACGCCAACGCGCAGCGGGTCAACAAGTCGCTCGGCGACATGGTGGGACTCACGGGGTTCGGGTTTCACCTCATCGAGGTCGAACCGGGACACGAGACGACCGAGCATCACGTCCATTATCACGAGGACGAGTGCGTTTTCGTCCTCAGCGGCAGCGCGACGGCCTATATCGGCGACGAAGAAATCGCGATCAAGGCCGGCGATTTCCTGGGCCATCGCAAGGGCGGCGCCGCGCATTCCATCAAGAATACCGGCAACGAGCGGCTGCGCTGCATTGTCGTCGGAGAGCGCCTTCCGCACGATGTGGTGGACTATCCCAAGCTGAACAAGCGTTTATTCCGCAACGCCGGCATGACGTGGAACCTCGTCGACCGGGACGCCATCGACGAGCCGGTCGCGGGCGCGAAGAAATAGGCCGCTTCGCCGGAGCAGCCCCTGACCGTCAGGCCAGTGCGTCGGGTCCGGGGGGCGCTTCCTCCAGAAACTGCTGCACGCCGCGGAACAACAGCATGCGGTGGCTCTCCATCAGGATCGCGTGCGTGCCGCCGCTGAGCACGCTGAGCCGCCGCCAGGGGGCGCCGGTCAGCAGCGGAAACAGGGTCTGCGCCATATAGACGGGCGTGTCCCGGTCCAGTTCTCCGACCGTCACCAGGACCGGCACCTCGATCCGGGCGGGATCGTAAAGCGCCTTGCCCGCCTCCCAGTATTCCCGGCCGTCCTGGACGACGCCGTTCGGCGCGCGGATCGTCTCGCCCTTGCCGTCCGGGTCCGCGGCCGTCACTTCGGCCCACCATTGATCGAACCATTCGCGCGGCATCACGGTCTCTTTCTCCGCCTCGCTGAGTCCCGCCTGCCGCCGGGCCAGCGTCGCCGCGCGCGCGACCGTGCGGTAGGCGCCGAGGGCGCCCTCCACCCGCACCGGCGATTTCTCCGGACCCGTTCGGTGCCAGACCGGCGCGTAGAGGACCAAACGCGCCACCAGATCGCTGTGCGCCGCCGTGTAGCTGGCGGTGATCGACGTGCCCCAGGACCAGCCGATCAGATTGAGCCGCGCCGCCGAGCGCCGCTCGCGAATATGATCGCAGACAAACCCCAGGCACCCGGCCGCATCCGGCGTGCGCATGAAGGACGGATTCTCCTCGGCGGGGACGGACATTTGCGGCGGCCGCTCGGAGCGCCCGTAGCCCGGCAGGTCGAGGCAATAGGCATCGAATCCGCGGGCCGCCAGATACTCCATCCAGGAGAGGCCGCCGAACGGGATGTCGAACGCCGATCCGCCGTAGGTGGCGCCGTGCTGCATCACCACAATCCGCTCCGGCGAGAACGCGCTCACGCCTGCGGGCCGCCGGTTGCGCACGAATATCTCGCCCCATTGCGGATGCGGGAGGCGAAGGTCTTCGCCGATGATGTCCGTGTGCAGTTTACCGTCCATGCTGCCCGCCCCGGTGCGGTCCTACCTGCGCCGGATCTCCCCCGCCCGCTTCACCGCCCGGATGATTTCCGGATAGGCGGCGCAGCGGCAGAGATTGCCGGAGAGGTAATGCCGGACATCGTCGTCGCTCGGATCGGGGTTCTCGTCGAGGAGTTTTTTCGCCATCAGGATCATGCCCGGGGTGCAATAGCCGCACTGGAAGCCGCCGGTCTCGATGAAGGCCTGCTGCTCGGCGCTCAATTGCCCGCCCTGCTCCTGATGCTCGATGGTCTCGACCGTCTTGCCGTCCGCCGTCGCCGCCAGCGACAGGCAACCGGTCACCGCCTCGCCGTCGACCAGCACGGTGCAGCAGCCGCAGAGACCCTGGCCGCAGCTCTCCCGCGCCCCGGTCAGCCCGAAGACGCCCTGAAGCATCTCCAACATGTTCCATTGGGATTGCACATCGGCGGAGACGGCCCGGCCGTTGAGGGTGAATTCGATCGTGCGTTTGGTGCTCATCTCACGCCTCCTCCAGCGCTTGGCCTGCCGCGTCCCGCAAAGCCCGGAAGACCTTCTCCGGCGTCAGCGGCATTTCCGCGATGCGGATGCCGACCGCGTCGTGGACCGCGTTGGCGACAGCGGGCGAGACACCGAAGGTGCCCGATTCCCCGACCCCCTTGGCGCCGAACGGCCCGCTCTTCTGTTCCGCCTCGACGACGGCGTTCTCCATAATTCCCGGCATGTCGAAGAATCCCGGAATTTTGTAGTCCGCGAGGTTCGCGTTGGTGACCTGTCCGCCGTCGTAGACCATCTCCTCGGTCAGGGTGAAACCGAGCTGCATCACCGCCGCGCCGGAAAGCTGGGTCGCGACGATCTCCGGGTTGAGCGCGGTGCCGAGATCGGCCACCGTGATCAGACGTTCGATGGCGATGTGCCCGGTCTCCGTATCGACCGCGAGTTCGACGCCGGTCGCGCCGATCATCCAATAGGGGGTCGCCTCCGGCGACTGCCCGGTCTCGTGGTCGGTCGGTTTGTAGGGCGGGATGAAACTGCCGGTGCCGACGACATTGCCGGCCTGCATGCCGTATTTGCGGCGGAAAAGCTCGTCGACCGGCACGTTGGAGCCTTCCGGCAGGCCCAGCTCCTTGGCCATCTCTGAGAGCTTGTCGCGCGCCTCCGTGGCGGCGAGCTTCACCGCATGGCCCATGTGATAGGTCGAGCGCGAGCCCAGGGTCGACATGTCGTAGGGGGTGACGTCGGTATCCGGATGGACGACAATCACCTTGTCGATGGCGACCGACAGCACCTCCGCCGCGATCTGCGCCATCACCGTGTCCGAGCCCTGCCCCATGTCGGTGGTGCTGCAATGCACGATGACGCTGCCGTCCGCGTTGACGTTGACGATGGCGATGGAGGTGGTGGGCGAGATCGACGCCTTGAAGCCGACGGCGATGCCACGCCCGCGCCGGATGCTGCCCTCGCCCCGCTCGAACGGCCCCGTCCAGTTCATCCGCCGGGCCAACTCGTCCAGCACGCCGTCGATTTCGGTATCCACGAGCGTCGTGCCGACCGCCTGCGGCCGCCCGTTCTTCAGGATGTTCCGGCGGCGGTATTCCAGCGGGTCGACGCCGAGCTCGCGGGCGATCAGGTCGGTGTGGCTCTCATAGGCCCAGACCAGCTGCGGAATGCCGAAGCCCCGCAGCGCGCCTGCCGGCGGCCGGTTGGTATAGAGCGCGAAGGAATCGATGCTGACGTTCTCGATATCGTAGGGGCCCGCCGCCGTGAATCCGGATTTCTGCGTCACCCGGGGTCCGATATCCGCGTAGGCACCGCCGTTCCACAACACCTCGCAATGCCGCGCCACGAGCCGGCCCGAATCGTCGACGCCGCTCTTGATGCGGAAGGTGCTGGGATGCTTGGAGATCGTGTAGAACTGCTCCTCCATGGTCTGGGCGTATTTGACCGGGCGGTTCGACAGCAGCGCCAACGCCGCCGCCAGCGCCTCGGTCTTGATATAAACCTTGGCCCCGAAGCCGCCGCCGAGGAAGGGTACCCGCACCCGCACCTTGTTCTCCGGCCAGCCGAGCAGGCGCGCGATCTCGATCCGCACGAAGGACGGACTCTGGCTTGAGCTGTGCAGAACCAGCCGACCCTCGCGCTGCTCCGCCAATGTCACCATCGGCTCCAGCGGCGTGTGCATCGTCTGCTGGGTGCGGAAAGTGTGTTCGAAGACGCGCGCCGCCCCCGCAAAAGCGGCGTCCGTATCGCCGCGCCGGAGATGATAGTCGAGCGCGATATTGGTGTCCTTCCGCCCCGCCAGATGCTTCAGGTCGGGAAAGGTTCCGGCGGGTTTTAACTCGTCATGGACGATGGCCTCCGAGGTCATCGCTTCGATCTCGTCGTAGACCGCGGGCAGTTCCTCGTAGTCGGCGTAAATCAGCTGCGCCGCCTCCTCCGCGACATGAGGGTCCTCCGCCAGCACCACGGCCACCGGCTCGCCCACGTAATGCACCTTGCCGAGCGCCAGGATCGGCTGGTCGTGGAAGGCGGGGCCATAATAGGGCTCCGGGATGACCTTGAGGATGTCCTCGCCGGTATAGACGCCGAAGACGCCGGGTACCGCCGCCGCATCCGCCGTGTCGATGGATTTGATCCGGCCCTGCGACACCGCGCTGCGAAAGACCTTGGCGTGCAGCATGCCGGGAATCCGCATCGTGTGGATGTATTCCGCCCGACCCGTCACCTTGTCGCGGGATTCGAGACGCGGGACCGAATGCCCGATCACCGTGGTTCCCCGTGCCGCCATCAGCCTGCCTCCCCGTCGAGCGCCCGGCGCACCGCACGCGCCACCGTCACCCGCAACAATTCGCGTTTGTAGGCGGCGCTTCCCTGCGGGTCGGAAATCAGCTCCGCCTCGTCGGCGGCCGCGTCGCCCGCGCGCCTGAGAACCGCATCGTCGAGCGTCGCCCCGGCGAGCGCGCTCTCGGCGCCGGTCAATCGGGTCGGCTTTTCCGTCGCCGCGCTGACGACGATGGTCGCCCTGTCGACAGCTTCCCCCGCGCCGGTCAGCGCCACCGCCACGCCGAGAGCCGGCCAGTCGTCGGCCGAGCGCGTGGTCACCTTCAGATAGGCGGCCCGCACCCCGGCCTGCGCCGGGACCGTCAGCCGCGCGATCAATTCGTTCGACGCCAATGACGTCTCGTAATAGCCTTCGTAGAGGTCGCCGAGCGCGATTTCGCGGTCGCCGGCCGGGCCCATCACGGTCACCGACGCGCCGAGCGCGGTCAGCACCGGCGGCAGGTCCATATGCGGGTCGGCATGGGCGAGACTGCCGCCCACCGTCGCCACGTTGCGCACCCGCACGTTCGAGAGCGTGCGCATGGCGCGCAGAATGACCGGGGCCGCCGCCGCCGCGTCGCCGGACCTCTCCAGCACCCGCAAGGGCGTGAGGGCGCCGACGTTCAAGACACCGTCGGACGACAGGGAAATGCCCCGGCAGTCGTCCTCGACCTTCTGCAGGCTAACCAGGGTGCTCGGCGCGAAAAGGCCGGATTTCATCATCAGCATCAAGGCGGTACCGCCGCCGAGCGGACGGATCGTCGGATCGTCCGGGTCGAGCAGCCCGATGGCCTCCTTCAGCGAGGACGGCTCGGCAAGTTCGAAAGGCATCATGCGGTCGCGTCTCCCCCTCCGTCCGAGAACGCTTTTTGCAGGTTCTCGGCGAATTGTTTCTCCATTTCCTTGGCCTTCGCGGTCAGCGCCGGCCGGCCGAGACTACCCAGCTTGCCGGTCAGCGACAAATCGGTTTCGTAGAAAATCTTCGTGCCGCCGTCGACCTCTTCCAGGCGGGTGACCGAGGTCGCCGTCAGACGCCCCGCGATCTTCAGCGGCCGTCCCTCGATCTTCGCTTCGATCAGGCCCGGCGCCTCGTCGCGCACCAGTTCCACCGCGACCTGAAAGGACACTTTAATATAGGCGACCTTGCTCTCCATCACGGCGGTGTAATGGGTCGCGTCGATCTCCTCGAGGTCGCGCACGCCGTCGATGCAGGAGACGAAGAAGCGCGCATCGCGGATTTTCTCGTAGACCGCGTCGCGGGGGGCGCGCACGGTGATCTCGCCTTTAAAATCCATGGATTCAATGCCTCCCGGCGGCGTCGGCGCCGATGGCCTCGGCCCCAATGGCGTCCGAGAGCGTCCGCAGCCGCCTGGCGATCTCGACATGTTGAGGCAGGATCACGCGCCCGTCGACCTTGCGCGAAGCGGCGGCCCCGCTGTCGCCGCCCTGGTTCGAGCCCAACACCTTGTCGGCCCAGTCGAGTTCTTCCGCCGAGGGCGTGAACACCTCGTTGGCAATATCGATGAAGGCCGGGTGGTAGAAATCCAGACCGTCGAACCCGAGCCAGCGGGAATATTCCGCATCGGCGCGGAAGGCCTCCAAATCCGCAAGCTCGCCCGGCCGCATGGCATCGATGGCGGAAAGACCGTAGGCCCGCGCCACCGCGAGCACCTGTTGGCGCATGAACAGCAGATCGTCGTCGTGACGGCTGGCCCGGCCGCTCCTGCTCATCGGCAGGATCGACAGGCTGTGAGTGCACATGGCGTAGTCGAGCCCGCCCGCGATCAGCCCGTTGGTGCGCGGGCTGGCCTCCACCATCTTCTGCAGATTCAGCACGCCCGCCGGCGTCTCGATCAACAGGATCAGGCCGAGCCGCTCCGGCGCCCCGCAGGCATCGAGAGTGCGTTCCACGTAAATCATGTCGGCTTCGTCCTCGACCATCGGCACGACGACGGTCGGAATATCGAGACCGCAGACGAAGCGGATATCGTCGAGAAACCATTCGGTCCTCGGGCCGTTGATCCGGATTGCCGGCTCTCGTGCCTTGAATTTCGACGGCGACAGGGCGGCGCCCAGCAACTCGCGAGCCCGGGCCTTCGCCGCCGCCGTATTCGGCACGCCGTCTTCCAGGTCGAGCATCAGGATATCGACGGGAAAACCTTCTGCCTTGGCGAGCTTCGCCTCGACATTTCCGGGGGTGACGATCAACGATCGGCGTATCATAGATTGGCCCTTTTCTCTCCCTGCACCGAGTTAGATATAAACAATATGGGAAACGGCCATCGCCGCGTGGCATAATGCCTTACAGATCAGCCGACGGAGAATGAGAGATGACTGCGACGATCAAGCAAATTCACCCGATATTTGTGGGCGAAGTCAGCAACATCGACCTGCGCAAGCCGCTGAGCGCCGAGGACGTGGCGATCCTGGAAGCCGGCATGGATCGGTATGCGGTACTCGTCTATCACGGCCAGAACATCACGGACGAGCAGCAGACCGCGTTCAGCCGGAATTTCGGCGAACTGGAACTGCCGGGCAACGTCTCCAACATCACCAAGCCCGAAGACCGGCGCCTCGGCCCGGAAATGGCGGACGTGTCCAACCTCGGCAAGGATCAGAAACCTTTCGCGCCGGACGACCGCGCCCGGATGTTCAATCTCGGCAACCGGCTCTGGCATTCCGACAGCTCGTTCCGGGCGGTGCCGGCGAAATACTCGTTGCTGTCGGGCCGCATCGTGACCACGGACAGCGGCAATACCGAATTCGCCGACATGCGGGCTGCTTACGACGAACTGGACGCCAAGACCAAGGACTTGATCGACGACATGATCTGCGAGCATTCGCTGATCTATTCGCGGGGCGCCCTCGGCTTCGAGGAATTGACGCCGGAGGAGAAAAAGAACTTCACCCCGGTCCGCCAGAGCCTCGTGCGCACCCACCCGGTGACCGGGCGCAAGTCCCTCTACCTTTCGGCCCATATCGGCCAGATCATCGGCATGCCGCGGCCCGAGGCGATGTGCCTGATCCGCGATCTCGCGGAACACGCGACGCAGCCCAAATTCGTCCACAGCCACCAATGGCAGCAATACGATCTCGTGATGTGGGACAACCGCCAGACGATGCACCGGGTCCGCGCCTTCGACGACGTCAACGTGATCCGCGACATGCGCCGCACGACCATTGCGGGCGACACGCCGACCACGCAGCAGGTCGCGGCCTAG
>JAYPOZ010000120.1:0-6716 GCA_038131165.1 Rickettsiales bacterium
GCCATCGAGAGCCCGAGCTTCGACGCGGCAGCGGTCAATCGCATGATGGATGCGGCGGTACACGAGATGACCGCCTTGGGGGCCGCGGTCGAGCGCATCCCCGGCGCCGAGGGATACGGCGATGCGTTGCGCGCCCGGTTCGAGTGGGGCGAGGGGCCGGGCATTCTGGTCCTGGGCCATCTTGATACGGTGCATCTGGTCGGCACTTTGGCGGAGACGCTCGCGGTGAAACGGGACGGCGACCGGCTGTTCGGGCCGGGCGTGCTCGACATGAAGGGCGGCATGTATCTCGCGGTGCACGCCATCGGCAAAGTGATCGCGGCGCGAGGCGGCCTCGGCCTTCCGGTCACGTTCCTGTTCATTCCCGACGAAGAGGTCGGCAGCCCCACGACCCGCGCCCTGATCGAGAGGGAAGCCAGGGCCAGCCGCTACGTGCTGGTGCCGGAGCCGGGGAAGCCGGACAAGTTCGTCACCGGGCGCCATGCCTTTCTGCGCTACAAGCTGCACACCCACGGCCGGCCCGCCCATGCGGGTGTCGCCAAGGGGGTGGGCCGCAGCGCCATCAGCGTCATGGCCCGGCTGATTGCGGAAGTGGAAGGCTTCAGCGATGTCGAGCGCGAACGGACCTTCCGCGTCGGCAACGTGCGCGGCGGCGATTTCGTCAACGTGATTCCGACCGAATGCCATGCGGAGGTGCTGTGCGTGGCGCCGACCGCGGCGGATGTCGACGAGGTGCGGCGATTGATGGGCGGGCTCGTCTCGCCCGATCCCGACGTGCGTCTGGAGGTGGAAGCCGGGCCCGTGCGGCCGCTCTTTGCCATGCACGAGGACACGGAGGAACTCTACGAAGTGGCGCGCCGGGTGGCCCGGGAGGTCGGCCTGGACTTGGGTCACGGGCAGTTCGGCGGCGGCAGCGACGGTAATTTCACCGGCGCGCTCGGCGTGCCGACCCTGGACGGGCTTGGGGTCTGCGGCGACGGGGTCCACACCAAGCAGGAACATCTGCTGGTCTCCTCCCTGGTGCCGCGCGCGCGGCTTTTCGCCGGCCTCCTCGAAGAGCTTTCAAAACGGAATAGATAAATACTCATGGCAACCTAACAGCATATCGAAGCGCGGCCGTTGGTGCCGGCGCTCGGAGTCGATATATCCGGCATCGATCTGCGCCAGCCTAGCCCCGAGGCCCAGGCCGAGATTCGGCAGGCGCTGATCGACCGCAAGGTCATCGTCTTCCGCGATCAGAATCTTTCGCCGGACCAATACGCCGAGTTCATGCGGCTGTTCGGGACGCCGGTGAAGGAGGACATGGTCGTCGACGAGGGGCATCCGCCCGAAGTCGGCGCCATCCACATCCGCCAGGACGAACAGCAACGCATCAATTACTGGCATATGGATCACTCGTTCCGCGAGAAGCCGTCGCCGATATTGAGCCTCTATGCCAAGCTGCTGCCGCCCAATGGCGGCGACACGCTGTTCGCCAGCCTGGAGGCAGCCTATGACGGCCTGTCGGACGAGATGAAGGCGCGGCTCGAAGGTCTGCATTGCCTGCATAAACAGACTCCGACCCAGAACACCAAGCGCCGTTATACCGAGGAACAGGTCGCCGACATGCAGCGCCGACCCCCGGTCCGCCATCCCCTGATCGGGCTCAATCCGGCGAACGGGCGGAAGTATCTGTTCGCCAATGTGCCGATCTACTGCCGGAGCATCGCCGAGATGCCGGACGCGGAAGGCGACGCGCTGCTCCGCGAGTTGTACTTGCATGTGCAGCGCCCGGAGTTTCATTTCCGCCTGGTCTGGACGGAGAACACGCTGATCGTTTGGGAGAACGTTCACTGCCTGCACTATCCGGTGGCGGATTACTTCCCCTACGAACGCAAGCTCTGGCGCGTGGTGATCGAGGCGACCGAGAGGCCGCGCGCGGCTTGAGTTTTCCGAAATCGGAGGTTCCCGCATGGAGCGCTTCATAGATCCGTCGGAACTGGAGGCGCATCTGGCGACCGCGCTTGCCTGGGCCGAGGCGAACCTGTTGCATTGGTCCACGGCCTTTCAGGCCGGCCTGCTGCTCACGGCGTTCCTGATCGCGAAGTTGATTGCCGGGCGGTTCGGAAATCGGGCGGTCGAGTACGCGGCCAACCTGACCCTGCCGGCGCGCATGGACAGTGCCCTTCAATTGCTGGCGAAACAGTCGGGCGCCTTGATTTTCCTTTTGCTGGTCTGGCTTTCGATCGGCGTGTTGCTGCAAATCACCTGGCCAAGCCACACCTATATCCTGCGGCTGGTCGCCAGCCTGACGACGGCGTGGATCGTCATTTCCCTGTCGTCGAACATCATCCGCGACCCGACATTGTCGCGATTGATCGCGGGCGTCGCCTGGATCGTCGCCGCGCTGAACATCGTCGGGCTGCTGGGGCCGACCGTGGAGGCGCTGGATCAGCTCTCCATCACGCTCGGCGAGCTGCGGCTCTCGCTGCTCACGATCTGCAAGGGCGTTGTCGTCCTCGCCGTGCTGCTGTGGGGCGTGCTGGCGATCAGCAACGTGATCGAAGGCCAGATCGAACGTTTTCGCGAGCTGACACCCTCGGCCCGCGTCTTGTTGTCCAAACTGAGCAAGATCGCCTTCGTGACGCTGGCCGTCATCCTGACGCTGAACGCGGTCGGAATCGATCTCACCGCACTCGCCGTATTGTCGGGTGCCATCGCTTTCGGTATCGGCTTCGGATTGCAGAAGGTGGTCTCGAATCTGGTCAGCGGCTTCATCCTGCTGCTCGACAAGTCGATCAAGCCGGGCGACGTCATAGAACTTGAGGAATCTTTCGGCTGGATCACCAAGCTCGGCGCCCGGTACGTCTCCGTCCGGACGCGGGACGGCAAGGAATTCCTGATACCGAACGAAGACCTGATCACCCACCGCGTGGTGAACTGGTCCTTCTCGCACAAGCTCGTGCGGCTCGAGGTGAAGTTCGGCGTGACCTACGACGCGGACCCGCACAAGGTTCGCGAAGTGGCCTGTGCCGCCGCCGCTACGGCGGATCGGGTGGTCGCGGATCCGGCGCCGGTGTGCCATCTCTCGGAGTTCGGCGACAGCTCTTTGAATTTCTTGCTTCGGTTCTGGGTCAACGATCCCGAGAACGGTGTCGCCAACGTGTCCGGGCAGGTCATGCTGGCCCTGTGGGATGCGCTGAAGGAGAACGGGATCGGTATCCCCTATCCGCACCGCGAGGTCTTCGTGCATCAGGCGGAGCCGCGTCCCCTGCCCCCTTCTCCCGTCGCGGATTCGGAAGGAAGCCGTTAGCCTGAGGTGCTGTCGCCTCAAATCCACAGCGCGCGCCGCCATTTGAGCGCGATGGCGAGGGTGGCCGCGATTCCGACGGCTGCGTAAAGCCACACGGTCGCCTCGTAGCCGGCCCATTTGATGAGGCCGCCGGCGACCGGCAGGCCGAGCGACAATCCGTAGACCGCCAGCATCCGCACGCCCATGACCCGGCCCCGCAGGTCCGCCTCCGCGGTGCCGAGGATCATGCCCGTCATCGACAGCATGGCGAGGGCCTGCACGACGCCGATGACGACGATCAGCGGGAAGCCGAGCGCGATGGTGTCGAGCGTGGCGAAGACCGCAAGCAGCGCGTACCACAGCAGGACATTGGATAAAATGAAGGTGACCGGCGACCGCGCTCCGCCGGTGACCGCCATCGCCATCGAGCCGACGAAGGCGCCCGACGCGTATCCCGCCATGATGGTGCCGAGCCCGGTCTCGTCGACGCCGTAGACGCTGCGCGCGACAAAAGGCAGAAGGCCGGTCGTGAAGGGAAACGCAGACAGATTGATGAGGAAGGCGAGCCACATCAGCGCCAGCAATCGGGGCGTGTTCCAGATGTAGACGAACCCGTCCTTGAGATCGCGCCAGCGCGAGGGTTGCGGCTCGCCCGCCGCGGCGACGATCCGGCGCGACTGCGCGACGCCGAGCGAGAACAGGAAGCTGGCGCCATAGAACGCCGCGACGAAGATATAGGCCGGTCCCATGCCGAGCGCGGCGAAGATGCCGGCACCCGCGAGGGCGCCCGCGATGCGCGCGGTGTCCTGGGTCATGCGGGCGAGGCCGACGGCATTCAACAGCCGGTCCGACGGCATCGTGTCGCCCAGCAGGGAGTTCCGCATCACCAGGTCGGATTGGCGGACGAGGCCGGTGAAAAACGCGATGCCGAGCACGAGATAGGGCGTCAGATGGCCGGTGAGGCCGAGGATCACGACCGCCGTGGCAAGCGACGCGTAATAGGCGCGCATGCAGCAGATCATCGTGCGCCGCCCGAGCCGGTCGCCGAGCATGCCGAAGACCGGTGCGACCAGGGTGCCGATATAGGTGAGAGCGCCGAAGACCGTCAGCAGGATCACGGAATCGCTCTCGGACAGGACATACCAGCCGAGAATCAGCGTCTCCATCTCGAAGGCCCAGGACGTCAGCAGGTCGGCCGGCCATTGGAAGCGGAAGCTGCGGACGCGAAAGGGCGCGAAGACGGGCAGGGAGCGAAGGGAAGCCATCGCCGGTATGCCCGGATCGGCTCTATCGCGCCTCGATTTCGTCGATGCGCGCCGACGGCGAGATGTGGTTGAGGCTGACCCGTGTCTCGATCACGCAAGGCCCGTCATGGGCCATCGCGGCGGCGACGGTCTCTTCCACTTCCGCTTCCGTCTCGATCTTGAAGCCCTTGGCCCCGAAGGCTTCGCCCCAGGCGGCGAAATCCGGGTTCACCAGTTCGGTCGAGGTGACGCGGCCTGGAAACGCCTTGGCCTGGTGCATTCGGATCGTGCCGTAGGCGTTGTTGTTGGAGACGAAGATCTTGATCGGCACGCCATACTGGATGGCGGTCGCCAGCTCGTTGCCCGTCATCATCGCGCCGCCGTCGCCGACGAAGACGACGATCTGGCGGCCCGGAGTCGAGAGCCCGGCGGCGACGCCCGACGGCACGCCCGGCCCCATGGCGCCGACCGTGGCGCCGATGAACATGTTCTCCTGGCCCATGTTGAGGAAGCGCGACGGCCAGCTCGAGAAATTGCCGGCGTCGCAGGTGACGACCGCGTCCTTCGCCATGTGCTTGTCGATGGCGGTGACCACATGGCCGAAGACCACGCCGTCGTTCGACGAGACCGGCGTCCAGGTCATGACCTGCTTGTGCACGCTGTTCAGGCGCTCGACCCAGTCGGCGCGTCCCGCCGGCAGGTCGCCCGGCCCCGCCGCCCGCATGACCTTGATGAATTCGTGCGGGTCGCAGCCGATGCCGAGCGCGGGTTCGAAATTGCGCCCGACCTCCTCGGTGCTCGGCCAGACATGGATCATCGGCTGGTCCGGCTTTGGCGCCCGCGGGAAGGTGAAGCCCTGGCTCATCGAGGGGCCGATCCGCTCGCCCAGCACCAGCAGCAGGTCGGTCTCCTTCATCAGGTCGAGCGATTCCTTCGGCGCCCGGTTGAACAGCCGCCCGGCGGCGTTCGGGTGACGGCTGTCGAAGACATGGAAGCGGCGCTGCGAGGTCGCGACCGGCAGCTGGAATTCCTCCGCGAACTTGGTGAAATCGCCGAGCGCCGCGGGTCCGTGCAGCCGTCCGCCGGCGATCACCAGCGGCTTCTTCGCCGCCCTCAACATGTCGAGCGCCTGCGCCGCATCGTCGGTGGAGGGCCCCGTCACCGCCTTCTTGCGCGGGCTGAGCGGCTCCGCGTCCGACGGGCCGTAGAGCAGGTCTTCCGGGAGGACGACGACGACCGGACCCGGCGTGCCCGCCTGCGCCACGTGGAAGGCGCGCGCCACCGCTTCCGAGATGCGGGCCGGATCGATCACCTCGATCACCAGCTTTGCGGTGTCGGAGAAGGTCTTGGAGTAGTTCATCTCCTGCAGCGCATTGCGGCCGAGCTCGTCGCGCTCCGCCTGGCCGATCAGGAACACCACCGGCTCGGCGTCGTGATAGGCGACGTGGAGCGCGATGGCGGTGTTCATCGCACCCGGTCCCCGACTGATGATGCAGACGCCGACCTCGTTCCTGAGCCGCGCATGCGCCGCCGCCATGAACCCGGCCCCGCCTTCGTGCCGACAGACCACCAACTGGATGTTGGGAAAATCGATGAGCGCGTCGGTCAGCGGGAGATAGCTTTCCCCCGGCACGCAATAGGCGACATCGACCCCGTGCAGATCGAGCGTGGCGGCGAGGACGTGGGCGGCGGTCTTGGTCATAATGGTCGTTTCCTGATTCTCGAAGAATTGAATACCGCTGAGTGATCTAATTCGATTGTGGTCCGTGAGTAACCCGCCTGCCCGCGGAAATAAGGAACGCGCAGGAAGGATGCTCTCGTCTCAGGGTGACTTTCCGGGCCGCGAGCGGCAGTATGGCGGAGTCGGCGGTCGCACGAGAAATCCGGATGAGCTTTATGAAACACGATGGGTTGCGGTTCGAGAACGGCCATCTGGCGATCGTCGCCGCGAAGCACGGGTATTTCCTCTACAACCGCAACGACCAGTTTATCGGCAGGTCGCTCGAGCATTACGGCGAATGGTGCGAGCCGGGCCTCGACCTCATCCTCCAGGGAATTCGGCCCGGCGACACGGTACTCGACATCGGCGCCAATATTGGCACGCATACGGTCGCGCTTGCGAAGAAGGCGGGGCCGGCGGGCCGGGTGATCGCCTTCGAGCCGCAGCGGATCGTCTTCCAGACGCTGTGCGCGAACGTGGC
>JAYPOZ010000120.1:6816-10798 GCA_038131165.1 Rickettsiales bacterium
CTCAACGGGTTGACGAACGTGGATTGCCGGCGCAACGGCGTCGGCGGCGCCTCCCGCACGGTTCGCGTACCGGAGCTGGACCCGGCGATACCGCAAAATTTCGGTGAGTTCGAGATCAGCGGACATCAAGAGGGCGAAGAGGTCGCCATCGTGACGATCGACAGCCTCGCGCTCGGCGGCTGTGCGATGATCAAGATCGATGTCGAGGGCATGGAGCGGGAGGTGATCCTGGGCGGTGGCGCGGCGATTCGAGAATTCCGGCCGATGCTGTTTGTCGAAAACAATAGCCAGGAGCGTTCGGAGGCCTTGATCCAAAGCGTGCTGGATTTGGACTACCGGGTCTGGTGGGTGATCTCGAACTATTTCAGGCCGAATAATTATTTCGACAATGCGGAGGAGATTTTCGCGCCCGGCCAAGCGTCCGTCGATATGTTCTGTGTGCCTGCGGAGAAGGACGTGAACATCGCGGGATTGGAGCCCGTCCGGGGCGCATCGGACAATATGTACGCCGCCGCCGATCGCATTATCGCGCGCAACACCCGGTCTTAGCGGCGAACGCCTGCGGGCGGATCAATCCGCCGCCTTCACGATCGGCGCGGCGGTGCTGAAATAAAGGTCCAGTTCGGCGAACTTCCCGTCCACCACGCGGAAGATCTTGGCATTGCTCATCTTGGTCTCGTGCCCTTCGCCGTCGACCAGCCGGACGTCGAAAGTGGCGCAGACCCGCTGGGCCGCCTCGTCGACGATCCAGTCGAAATCGCCGTGCCACATGGTGGGATATTTCGCCATCGCGCTCTCGAAGGCGCTGCGGATTTCGCCGTCGCGGCCGGTGAGGGTGACACCCGCCGGATAAATCCGCCAGACGCAATCCGCCGCCAGACAGTCGAGGGTCTCATCCAGCCGCTTCCGGTCCATTTGCGCGAAATAGCGGTTTTCGACCAGGTCGATGAGTTGTTCCTTGTTCAGCATCGCTCTTAATCCGGGGCGTCGCAGGGCTCCGTGCCCATGTCGGCGGGGATCGAGACTTCGAGCAGCTCGAAACTGTCCGAGGTCGCGGTCTCGTTGTGCGGCGTGTTGCCGGGTATGTAGATCGAATCGCCGGGGCCGATCCGCTCGACGCGGCCGCCGGCAAAGGCGAGGTCGACCCAGCCGCTCAGCATATAGACGAACTGCCCTTCGCAGAGATGGACATGCCAGCCGGTTTCCTCCGAAAGGCCTTGGGAGGCGGACGTGACCTGAGCGCGGATCTTGCCCTGGCTCGCTTCCGTGACGCCGAGTTCGCGGTACTTCAGGAAATCCCGCCGTCCGGGAACCATCACCGGGTTGTCGGCCTTGGCGATCGCCACGTCGTTGGTCGGCTTCGCTTGTTCGCTCTCGACAGGTTCGGCGCTCATATCGCTCTCCTCTTCCCTCGGTGAATTCCATTCGGTTGCAAAAGAGGGTAGAGGGAGCGCTGCGGCGGACAAGATTGCCGCGTCAGACGGGCCAGCCGAGCCAGTCGCAGATACCCCGCCCCATGATCAGTTCCTTGTCGCTCTCGGAGAGGAAGGGCAGCTCCTCGGTGAAGTGGGTGATCGCCTGGCGATAGCCGCAGGGAAGCCGCGACAAATCCGTTCCCCAAAACATCCGCGCCGGGCCGAAGGCGTCGTAGACGCGCTCGATATGACTCCGGATGCCGGCGAACGGATAAGGCTCGGTCGTGTAGCAGGGCAGCGCCGTCGACTTGACCGCGACGTTCGGATGCCGGGCCAGCGGGAGCAGGTCGTCGACCGCGGCGAATGCCTCCGCGTCGCGCCGGCTCGAGGTCATTGCCAGATGATCGATGATGACGCGGAGGTCCGGATATTTCCGGACGACCCGGTCGATTGCCGGGAGCTGGTCCGGCGGCAGGATCATCAGGGGCACGCCGGCTGCTTCGGCGCCCTCCCAGAACCAATCGATGGATTGCTCGGCGAGCCATTGGCGCTGCGCCGGCATCAGGAAGGAAGCCCGGATGCCGAGCATCCCCGGCTGCGACCGCCAGTCCGGCAGCCGGGCCGCGTTCGACGGGTCCCCGAGATCGAGCCGGCCCATGACCGCAAAGCGGCCCGGATGGTCGGCGGCGGCCTGGAGCGCAAGGTCGTTGTAATCGCCTTCCCAGGACGGCGGCACGAGGACCGCCCGGTCGACGCCGGCGGCGTCCATTTCCCGGCATAATTCCTCGGCGCCGAGAGGAATGTCCCGGTGTGTGCGGGCGTGGCCGTCGGCGGGCCAGGGCCGCTCCGGCGTGTGCGCGGCCCAGATGTGGACCTGTGCGTCGACGATCATCATGTCGGTCTCTCCCTCTCGATTTCATGCTTCGGCGGGCTCACCCGTCGACATGCAGGACCGCCTTGCCGGCGATCTCGCGGTTGAACAGGCGCTCCGCCAGGATGCCGAGCTCGGCGAACTCGGCTTCCGCATTGATATGGGTCTTCAGACCGCCGGCGGAGACCAGTCTCAGCAGCGTCTCAAGCCCGTCCCAGGCCGGCCGGCGGCCGAACTCGGTGAACAGGTACAGGCCGTAGTAATTCGACCGGCCCGTGCGGAAGAAATCCCCTGCGTTGATCGTCGCCTGCTCGTTGGCGGAAATACCGTAGCTCACCAAAGTGCCGCCCCGCACCAACAGGGTCAGGCAATCGGCCAGAACGTCGCCGCCGACCGAGTCCAAAATGCAGTGATACTTGCCGAACGCGGCCGCGCCGTCCGCCCGCTCGCCGACGACGACGTGATCGGCGCCCGCGTCGCGGGCGACCGGAATGTTGCTCTCGCGCCGGACCAGCGCCGTCACCGTGGCGCCGGAGAGTTTCGCCAGTTGAATGCCGAACAGGCCGACCCCGCCCGAGGCCCCGGTGACCAGAACCCGGCGGCCGAGAAGCTGCCCCGCCTGCTCCAGCGAATAGAGCGCGGTCATGCCGGCCACCGGCAGTGTCGCCGCCGTGGCGTAGGATACGTCCTCCGGCAGGACCGCCATTTCCGAGGTGTGGACGGCCACCCGTTCGGCCCAGCCGCCGCCATTGACGATGCCGACGACGCGGGCGCCGACGGTGGGGCCGGAGCCGTCGGGCGCGGCCGCGATAATGTCGCCCGCGACGTCCCAGCCGAGCAAGGTGCCGGGCTCGCTACGGCGCGCGCGCTTCACCTCGCCGAGGTTCAAGGAGATGGCCTTTACCTGGACCATCGCCTGACTGGAGAACGGGACGGGATCCGGGATATCGTTCAGTTTCAGATGTCCGGGGCTATTGGGGTCGACGAGCATGGCGCGCATGTGGCTCTCCTGAGGCGGGGCGGTGTTTGAAGGCTCGGGGATAGAGATAGCGCGCCGGTGACCGGTCTTCGACGGTCCGGCGCGTTAAGAGTTTTCGCGGAGATCCATGGAGGGGGCGGTCCGGTAGAGATGGACGCTGCGAAGGCGCCAGCCGATGAAGATGCCGGCGAGCATGCCGTTGAAACCGAGATAGCTCATCGCGACGCCCTGGAGGGCGACCAACTCGGGTTCGGTCGCCGATTTGTAGCCCCAATAGTACCGGAAGACGAAGATCATGACGATCAGCCCGAGGGTCTTCCATTCGCCTCCAAAGCGCAGCAATCCGTGGTCGCGGTCGACCTGAAGGCCGTCTTCCTTGAAGGAGAGCCAGCCGAGGCCGGCGCCGGCGGCCATGCCCAGAAACCACGTCAGGACCAGGGGCGGGCTCGGTTGTGAGGCGATCAGCGTCGCCGCCGAGAGCGCGGTGATCGCTAGCGGCAGGACGGCCAGTCGGCGCAGGCTCACGGTCCGGGTCTGACCCGCCCGCCAGCCGAGCCAGAGCAAT
The DNA here is from genome assembly GCA_038131165.1 of Rickettsiales bacterium. GTDB lineage: Bacteria > Pseudomonadota > Alphaproteobacteria > UBA8366 > UBA8366 > UBA6544. The sequence goes on from JAYPOZ010000120.1 coordinate 10,647, forward strand.
GCGGCCAAGAGCGGCCAGACCCAGAGCGGGGTGCCGGCGATGATCGGGAGAATGCGGTCCATGGCCGGAGCTTAACCGCAACCGGCCCTCACCCCAACCCTCTCCCGCGCGCGGGAGAGGGGGCGATTTCCGTGTCGTCCCGTCTCACACTC
>JAYPOZ010000121.1:0-996 GCA_038131165.1 Rickettsiales bacterium
GCTCCTCGATCAACGGCATGATCTACATGCGCGGCCAGGCGCGCGACTACGATCACTGGGCGCAGCTCGGCAATCCCGGCTGGGGCTGGGACGACGTGCTGCCCTATTTTCTGAAGTCGGAAGATAATCTGGCGCTGGAGCCGAGCGAGTTGCACGCCCGCGGCGGCGAATGGCGGATCGAGAAACCGCGCCTCTCCTGGGAAATCCTCGACGCCTTCATGGAAGCGGCGCAGCAGGCTGGACTGCCGAAGGTAAACGACTTCAACACCGGCGACAACGAAGGGGTCGGTTATTTCCACGTCAACCAGAAGCGCGGCTGGCGCTGGAACACCTCGCGCGGGTTCCTGAAGCCGATCCGCAACCGGCAGAACCTGCGCGTCGTCACCGGCGCCCACACAAAACGTGTGACGCTCGCCGATGACCGCGCAGCGGGCATTGTGTTCGATCTCAACGGAGCAGAACAAACCGCTGATGCAAAAGGCGAAATCATTCTTGCGGCGGGAGCCGTGGCCTCTCCGACGATATTGCAGCTCTCCGGAATCGGGCCGGGCGAGGTACTGCGCGAGCACGGTCTTCATGTAATGCATGAACTCGCCGGCGTCGGCGAGAACTTGCAGGATCACCTGCAAATCCGCTGCGCCTACAAGGTCGAAGGCGTCGAGACCTTGAACGAGCGCGCCAACAGCCTGATCGGCAAGCTCGGCATCGGGTTGGAGTATTTCCTGTTCCAGCGCGGCCCGATGACCATGGCACCCTCGCAACTCGGCGCCTTCGCTAAATCCGACTCCTCCTACGACACGCCGAACATCCAGTATCACGTGCAGCCGCTCACCCTCGATAAATTCGGTGAACCCCTGCATACCTTCCCCGCTTTCACCGCGAGCGTCTGCAACCTGCGCCCCGAGAGCCGGGGCACGATCCGCATCAAGAGCGCCGATCCCTATGACTCGCCGGCCATCCGGCCGAACTATCTTTCCGCCGAGCGCGACCGCCAGG
>JAYPOZ010000121.1:1006-10281 GCA_038131165.1 Rickettsiales bacterium
TGGCGGCGCAGGCGGTACGCTATACGCGCAACATCGTCGGCCAGCCCGCGCTGGCGAAGTACAAGCCGCAGGAGTTCAAGCCCGGCCTCGAATTGGAGACGCAGGAAGATCTGGTGAAGGCCGCCGGCGACATTTCCAGCACCATCTTCCATCCCATCGGTACCTGCAAGATGGGCGACGATCCGATGGCGGTGGTCGACGGACGGCTCCGCGTCCACGGCCTGCGAGGCCTCCGCGTCGTCGACGCCTCGGTCATGCCGACGATCACCAGCGGCAATACCAATTCGCCGACCCTGATGATCGCGGAGAAAGCCGCCGAGATGATCAAGGCGGACCGGCTGCAATTGCCGACGGTCTCGGCGGCGGAGTAGAATCCATGCCCTTGAAAATCGCCGTGATGGGCAACACGGGCATGAACATCGGAGCCGCCGTAGCGGGAGACATGGCGCTTGCCGGGCACGATGTCAGATTCCTGCTCTGGCCCGAACAGCGCGAATGCCTCGACGCCTGCCGCGCTGCGGGCGGCATCGAAATGGGCGACCCGGCGTCGGAGACAATTTCCGGCAAGACCGGCCTCGCCCCTCTCACGGCGATCACCGACGATCCGGCTGAAGCCCTTGCCGGTGCGGACCTCGTGGTGATGGACGAGATCCAACTCGACCTCGAGGCTCGGGCGCCGAAATTCATCCCGCACCTGGAGAACGGACAGGTCTTGCATGTGAACATGCATGGATATTGGCCGGGGTTCCGCCTGGCCCCCTTGCTGCGCGCGGCGGACAAGGCCGGCGTGACCGTGACTGAAGGCGTCACGCCCACCCACGCGGCCGCGCGGAGTGGAGCCCGCGTCACGCCTGGATTCATCCGCCGCACCCTGCCGCTGGCCGCCTTTCCCGCCAATCGCAGCGAGGCGGCGATGGAGCGCCTGGCGGCGATCGTGAGATCGGCCGAGCCCTGCCGCAATGTGATCGAGACGAACCTGGAGAGCATGGATCTGCTGATCCATCCCGCCATGGCGCTGCTGAATGTCGGCTATTACGACCGTGCGGAAGCGGACGGCAAACGCGCGGACTTCTACGGGACCGGCAATACGGTGCACGCCGGGAAGCTTGTCGAAGCGCTCGACGCCGAACGTCCCGCCGTTTGCGAAGCATATGGCCTCCGGTATCGATCCGTGCTCGATCACATCCGCCTCTTATACGGCGCCAAGGGCGAGAACGTGCATGAAGCGGTCGCTCAATCCGCCTTCTACCGTGGCGTGGGCGACCTGCCGGCCGATATTTGGCGCACGTGGCTCGGCACCGACCTGCCGCTAGCGCATGTTCCGTTTGTCCTGCTCGCCGAAACGGCGGGCTGTCCGGCCCCGCTGCATCGCGGCTTTGTCGATATCGTCGCCGCACTGCTCGACGCCAACCCCTGGCAAGACGGATTGACGTTGGAGCGCCTCGGCGTGACGGATATGGATCCCGCCGCGATGAACGTCTACGCAGAGACCGGTATCGCGCCCTAAGCTGCCTTCTGCCGCTCCACTTCCCCATCGATGCGCGACGCCAGCCCCGCGCTCACTTCGGTCATCGGCAAGCGCACTTCCGGGCTCTCGATCAGTCCCGCCCGCCAAAGCCAATACTTGATCGGCGAGGGGCTGGGCTCGGCGAACAGCAATCGCGGCACAAAGGAAAGCCTCCGCCACGCCGCCAGAGCCGCCGGCTGATCGCCCGCCAGCAGGCAGTTCCGGACATGAGCGAAGGACGCGGTCTCGATATGGGCACTGGCCAGAATGCCGCCGTCCGCGCCATGGGCGATCGCGCCGTAGTAGAGCGCGTCTTCCCCCGTCAGCACGGAGAATCCGGCGGGCCGTCGGCACAGCAGGTCGAAGGTTTGCCCCATATCCGCGCAACAATCCTTGAGACCCGCGATATTCGGCAGTTCCGCCAATCCCAGCAGCGTATCGTTGGCGAGGTTGACGCCCGTCCGATAGGGAATGTTGTAGATCAGCACCGGTCGGTCCGCCACCTCGCCCACGGCCTCGAAATGGCGATACAGCCCGTCCTGGCCCGGTCTTGTGTAGTACGGACACGCGACCAGATAGCCGTCGATCCGCAATCGGCCGGACTGGCCGACGGCGGCGGCGACCTTGCGGGTATCGCTGCCGGAAAGGCCAAGATAGACGGGCACCTGCCCGTCCAGGGTTTCGGTAACGGTCTCCACGAGGCGATTGACCTCGTCCGGGTCCAGCGTCATTCCCTCGCCCGTCGTCGCCGCCAGAATCATGCCGTCGATCGGTTGCCGGCGGTAATGGCGCACCAGCCGCTCCAGCGAGGCGATATCGAGGTCACCGTCCCTGAAGGGCGTGATCAGCGGCAGCCAGACGCCCTGTGCCGGTCTCAAGGCCGTGGATTCAGTAGTGTTGGTCATTCTCCCAATCTCCATCTATGTGCGCCGGAGGATTGGGGGTATGACTCAAAAACCCCGTCCTTCCGGCCGGGGTTTCGGTGTCTTTAGAGCGCGATCTCGTGTAATTTACCTCGCGGCGCGTAAAAACCCCTTTTCCCCGATAGCGGAGAAAAGTTTCGGTTTCATGGCGTTGACGCGAAGCTTTTGCATGGCGCGACTATGACCGAGAGGCGGATGCCGTGTCAACGGCATGCAATTCCCTCCGTCATGAAGACCGAGCGGCGCTAGATATCCTTCACGCGGCGCGGCCCCTGCCCGAAGGATTCGCCCTCGCTCTCCAGGAACGCCAGCTCCTCCCCGGTACTGGCGCGGCCCAATACCTCGTTGCGGTGCGGAAAGCGCCCGAAACGCGCGACGATGTTGCGGTGACGGGTCCAGCCCATGATGCTCCGCTCCACATGCGGCACCCATTCGGCCACCGCCGTCTCCCGCAGGCCTTCCAACAAGCCAAGACCGCGGTCCTGCTCCGCCAGGACTTCCGAATGATGGAACGGATGGTAGAGCCAGATGCGCGAGACCGGGTGCAATGCCCGGTCCGTCCCCCGCTCGATGGCGCGGCAGACCACCTCGAAGGCACGCGCATCGCCCAGATAGGCGTCCGGCGTATTGCGGAACAGGTTCCGCGTGAATTGATCGAGCAGCAGGATCAGCGCGAGAGTACCCTCGGACGTATCCTCCCAGTCCTGGAATTCGCCGGCGACGGCGCGCGGCAGAAGATCGCCGAACCTGGCGCGGATTTCGTCGTCGACCGGCTGGCCGCCCTTGTACCAGAATTCGCGCCGCGCGAAGGCGGCCTCGAAGCTCTGCAGGCTGTCGCCGAGCCAGAACGCCGTGATGTCGTTGATGATTTCGCTGCTCATGATAGGCTACTCCCCGACCTCCTCCGGCCCCGCCGGGGCGCACTCTAACCGACGGGAGAATCCCATGTCCAACGTCCTGATCACCGGCTGCGATTACGGCATCGGTTTCGAGTTCGCGCGCCAATACGCGGGCGACGGCTGGCGGGTGCACGCGGTCTGCCTCGACCCCGCCAGCCGGGAAAAACTGGCCGGTGTCTCGGGCGACGTGCGCTTTCATCAATGCGACGTCTCGGACCCGGCGGCCCTGTCCGCGCTCGCCGACGCCCTGCGGGGCGAGCCAATCGACCTGCTGATCAACAACGCCGCCACCTTCGCCCCCGACGGGCCCGGCCCCTTGAAGCTGCCCGACATGGACGAATACACCCGCGTCATGCGGGTCAACGCGGTGGCGCCGGTCTATGTCGCGGAGACCCTGGTCGACAACGTGGCGGCGAGCGCGCGCAAGCTGATGGTGTTCATCGGCACGCGGTCCGGCTCGATCGGCGACAACGGCTCGGGCGGGCATTACGCCTACCGCTGCAGCAAGGCGGCGCTGAACATGGCGGTGAAGAGCATTTCCATCGAATTTGCGGAGCGCGGAATCGTCGCCGCCGTCCTGCATCCGGGCTCGGTCGCGACGGAGACCCGCACCGGCGGCACCGGCATTCCGGTCGGCGACAGCGTCTCCGGCATGCGCGGCGTGATCGACGGCCTCACCCCCGAGACCAGCGGCACGTTCCAGCGCTACGACGGCGGCACCATCGAATGGTAGAAACGGCCCACTTCATTCACGCCGGAAGGACATCCATATGATCGATCTGCTTCAAGTCTCGCAACTGCCGCCCTTTCTGGTCGAACGGCTGGAGAAAGAATACACGCTGCACGACTTTGTCCACCCCTCGGATCCGGACAAGCTGCTGGAAGAGGTCGGCCCCAAGATCCGCGGCATCCTCGCGGGCGGCATGAAAGGCCCGAACGCCAATCTCATCAACCGGCTGGAAAACCTGGAGATCATCGCCTCCTTCAGCGTCGGCTTCGATGCCACCGATGTCGTGGCGGCGCAGGCAAGAGGGGTGATCGTCACCCATACGCCGGAAGTGCTGACCGGCGACGTCGCCGATCTTGCCATGACCTTCATCCTGATGGCGCCGCGCCGCATCGCCGAGGCCGAACGCTTCCTGCGCGCCGGCAAATGGACCCAGGGCCGCATGGACCTCGGGACCACGGTGCGCGGCAAACGGCTCGGCATTCTCGGGCTCGGCCGCATCGGCAAGGCGGTGGCGCGGCGCGCCGAGGTCTTCGGCCTGCACATCGGCTATCACGACATCAAGCCGATGGGCGATCTCCCCTACCGTTCCTATCCGACCCTGCTTGATCTCGCCGCGGCGAGCGACATGCTGCTGGTCGCCTGCGAGGGCGGCGCGGCGACGCGCGGCCTGGTCGGCGCCGATGTCCTGCAGGCGCTCGGCCCGCAAGGCTTCCTGATCAACACGGCGCGGGGGCCGATCGTCGATCAGCCGGCGCTGGTCGCGGCGCTGCGCGACGGGCGGATCGCCGGCGCCGCCCTAGACGTCTTCGACGGCGAACCCCAGGTCCCGGCGGAACTAATGGCGATGGAGAACGTGGTCCTGACCCCCCATATCGCAAGCTCGACCCACGAGACCCGGCGCGCGATGGCGGATTTGGTCTACGACAACCTGCGCGCCCATTTCGACGGCAAACCGGTGCTGACACCCGTCCCGCCGCAGGTCTAACGGACGACTTTACGCCCGGCCCCTATTTGAGCTTGCCGATTTCCCGGTAATACCGCGCGGCGCCCGGATGTAGCGGAATGCCGATCCCCTTGAGGGCGGTTTCCAGCGTCACCCGCAAACCCTTGGAATGGCCGCTGGCGAAGCGGTTGCGGGCGCTCTCCCGCCAGAGCGCCTGGGTGACCCGGTAGATGAGGTCGCTGTCCGCCGCCTCCGAGACGACCATCAGGGCGTGCACGTCCAAAGTCGGGATCGGCTGCGCATTGCCGTAAACCTGGCGCGGAATCTCGCCCGCACTGAAATACCGATGCTTTTTTATGGCGGCGGCGATGACCGCGCGGTCGATCGGCAGGACCCGCGCGTCCCTGCTCCACACGACCCGGCTCACGTTCAGCGCCGGATATCCCGCCACGATGAAGAATGCATCGAGTTCGCCAAGCGCCAGTTTCGCCGCCGCGTCATCGGGCGCGATATAATGGGGCTTGAAGTCGCGGCTCTCGTCGATTCCCGCCTCGGCCAATACGAGCCGGGCCCCCACCAAGGTTCCCGACTCGCGGTCTCCCAAGGCGACGCGGCGGCCGCGCAGCCCCGCGAGCGATGCGATTCCGGCCCCGGTGCGGACCACGAGATGCACGGATTCGGGATAGAGGCTCGCGAGGGCACGCAGCTTGGCGTACGGTTTCTCGCCCGCATAGACGCCGGTGCCGCTATAGGCCCAAAAAGCGACGTCCGATTGGACGAAACCCGCATCCATCCAGCCGCCGGCGACCCCCTCCACATTCTCCTTCGAGCCCTGCGAGGTAAGCGCCACGGTGGTGAGGCCGGGCACGCCGCATGCCGGCCCCCTGAAGCACGCCCGCTCGCCCATCGGGGTGCCGACGATCGCGGCAATGGTCTGCCCGATCGGGTAATAGGTCCCGCCGATCTCGCCGGTGCCGATCTTGAACTGGCGGGCCTCCTGCGCCGGCGCCGCTCCCGCCAGGAAGATCGCCGCGCAGAGCACGAGAAACCCGATAATCCGCCCGGTCATGACTCATATCCAAGGATGCGCATCGGATAAACAGTAACCATTCCCGGACGGTTCTCAATCGACGCGTTCGTGAGCGTTTGAGACGGCCACATTCAGTCGAACAGCGCCAGATCGATGGCGTCGCCCATCCGGCAGTAGCCGAGATCGCTCGGGTGCAGCCCATCGCCGCAATCGAGTTCCGCCAGCATCTGCGTCGGGATATCGGGATCGCGCAAGGCCGCGTCGAAATCGGCGACGCCGTAGGGGACTCCGCTCGTGCGGATCCACTCGTTGACCGCGACCCGGTGGCCCTCGCGCACTGGGTTCCAGGCATTGGCCATGAAGGTCTCGTTGCCGAAGGGAGTCAGGGTCGCGGCGATGAACTTGATGCCGCGCGCCTGCGCGCGGAGCACCATCTGATGCAGCCCCGCGATCATGCGCTCCGCCGTCGCCTCCTGTTCCGGCTTGGCGATGCGGTTGCGGAGATCATTCGTCCCCAGCATCACCACGGCGTGGGTGACGCCCGGTTGGGCCAGCACGTCGCGGTCAAAGCGCCGCAGGCCGCTGTCGCCCCGGATGTCGTGCAGGATGCGGTTGCCGCCGAGCCCCTGGTTCATCACGCCCAGCGGCCGCCCGCCCCGGCGCGCCGCCAGCCGCCGCGCCAATTGATCGGGCCAGCGGCTGAAGGTGTCGTGGGTCGAGATATTGGCGTCGGTCAGCGAATCGCCAAGCGCCACCACGCCGCCGGTCTCTCCGGACGCCAGCACGTCGACCCCGGCAAGGAAGAACCATTCGTCGGTGATCTTGCCGACCGGCATCACGGTCTCCGCCGAGAAATCGCCGGGTGGCGAGAGGTAGTTGGTCTGGCGCGCGTAGCGCCCGGTGATCCGGAAGGCGGTTGGAACCTCGCCCGGCAGATAGAGCGAAACCGCGAGATCGGCCAAAGGCGGCGCCTCTAGCGCCACCGGATCGCTGAGCACCAGTGCCCCGGCGGCGGCGATCACCGAATCCCGGCCGCCGAAGGTCAGCCGCCGCAGCGTGCCCGGCACGATCCCGGCCCCCTGCTCCCGAAGCGCCACCGTGGCGCCGCCGATCGCGAGATTGCCCTCGCCGTAGGCGTTCGAGATGCGCACCCGCAGCGTGTCGCCGCCGAGGCTGATCCGGGGTGTCATGCGCAGGGTGTGGTTGTTGAGGCCGATCCCCGCCTCGCTCGGTGCCGGCGACGCCGTCCAACTGCCGACCCAATGCCTGTCGTCACCCATGGCGCTCTCCCTGTTGCCGCCTGTCTCCCAAGCGAGATAAGCGCCTTTGCCACTCTGTCGAGGCGCCGCGGTGCCGGAATTTTCCCGATAGCGACTCTCTGTAACCCCTTATGGAAATTCGCGGATCGACCCCATGCGCCCTATAAATGCGGTAATAGCCTACCGCAAATCTCCCGAAGCCACTATCCCCGCCCGAGGAGCAGGGTTGATGGTTTGATTCACGTGTCAAAGAACGGGCGGGCGGTATAGCGTGAAATTGCCAATTTGTCTCCAAAAATCTGAACATCAGCCCTCACCCCGACCCTCTCCCGCAAGCGGGAGAGGGGGCAAGATGGAGGGGAAATCAACCCTGCTCCCTCTCCCGCTTGCGGGAGAGGGTTGGGGTGAGGGTTCTGAAGGGAGTTTGTTAAGAAGCCCGTCTCGGCGGCTCTCGGGCCTGTCAAAGGGCGACAGGCACATCCTTCGACAGGCTCAGGATGAGGCATGGTTTAGGATCGGCAAATCCTCTCCTCATCCTGAGGAGGCCGCGACCGCGGCCGTCTCGAAGGACGCTAACGCGAAAGCGTCCTGGCGATCCGGAACCCGAGGTAGCCGCTCCGAGTCGAGGTGACGTTCCTGCTGCGGTTCGCCGACCGGAGGGTCCTAGGAGCGTTGTCCCAGGAGCCGCCCCGCAAGACGCGACTCACGCAATCGCCTCCGCTCGTCCATGCAGTGCCATTGCTTGGCGCGCCGCTGTAACCACCATGCCAGCAATCCTCCACCCACTCCCAGACATTGCCGACCGTGTCATGCACACCAAACCCATTCGCCTGGAAACTCCCAACCGGGGCTGCCTTCTTGCCGTAACCGTCACTGCAATTGGACGTCGTCCAACCCCTTTCCTCAGCCTTTGCCGTCAAATCAGCCACATTACCGTAATCACAAAGAGCACTCTCGCTACCTCCAAAGGGATACTTCGAACTACTCCCCGACCGCGCCATGTATTCCCATTCCGACTCGCTCAACAATCGATAGGTCTTTCCCGTCTTCGCGCTCAGCTTACCCACAAACGACTTCGCATCATCCCAAGACACAGTCTCCACCGGGTTGCGACCACCTTTAAAATGGCTCGGATTCGAGCCCATCACTGCCACCCACTCATCTTGTGTCACTTCATACTTACCCACCGCGAAGCTGTAACCGATCCGAGCATCGTGCACCGGCTTCTCGTCCGCATAACCAGTACCACTCAAATCCCCCATTCGGAACGATCCCGACGGGATCACCACCATCTCAGGGCAATCAGCACAGTCTTTAAACGTGTCGCCGGGTTTTCGATTTGACGGGTATACGCCCACCACCGGCGTCGCCTTCGGGCGAGCTTCAACTCTTGGCGGCGACGCTATGACCGGTGTCGCTTGCTTCCCCAGTAACGTCCCGAACACATAGACACTCCGACCCGATACCGCGACACGATACCAGTCCTTGCCCTCAAACTGTGTCCTGCCCGTCACTTCTACCGAGGAGCCCGCTTTAAGGGTCGCCACCTTCGTAGAAGACGCCGTTGGCAGTTCCCGCATATTCGCGCTCCGCAACGCCACAAGCATCTCATCCAGTGCTTCAACCGTGAACGATGGTGGCGATAGAGAGGCTGTCTTCGTTCGTTTTAATTCGTTGATCTTCACGCGAGCAAGCGCCGCAAACGCACCTTTCGGATAGTGTCGCGTAGGTATTATTGCCGATAACGAGCGCCACGCGCTTGGCGGCATTAGCTGTACCCGCCCACGCGACTGAGACCATGAGCAGAAGTGTAGCGGCTATATTACGCCTGAAGTTCATCCTGTTCCCCTCACCCAACCCTATGAACGGTCGAGGTCGCTTTATTAGCGAGATTGTCTTCCACGCGCGGATTGATAGTCATCAGGATGGTTGGCTGCATTTGCTCATTGCCTTCGCCTGTCTTCGGCCCCGTGCTTGTTCCGCC
>JAYPOZ010000121.1:10291-10771 GCA_038131165.1 Rickettsiales bacterium
TGTCTTCGTTCGTTTTAATTCGTTGATCTTCACACGAGCAAGCGCCGCAAACGCACCGTTCGGATATTGCGCCAGGTACGCTTCAAAAGACGCTGGATTATCGCTGCCTTCTATCGACTGCCAGAAGACCGTCTCCTTGTCCGCCGAACCGCCACCCGCACGCCCCGCCTTCCGCTTCGGCGCCACCGACGCCAACTGGAACACAAAATCCCCCTTGTCGAAGCGCCGGTCCTGCAGCTTGCCGTAGCGCGGGGTCTGACGGTTGTTCGTCAGGTTCGACATCTTCGCATCCAGAAAGGCGCCGAGCTCGCTCGCCGTCAGGTACCCGTCGGCGTTTGGGTCGGCGCGGCGCTGGCCCGCCAAGGCCTCGATAAACAAATCCGCGAAGGCGCCGTTGTCGGCCACCGTCTGTCCCGCGTCGCCGGAGGTGAGGAACTGGCGCACCGGCTGCGTCGTGATGCGGGTGATCTGCGGCGGCGT
>JAYPOZ010000122.1:0-4087 GCA_038131165.1 Rickettsiales bacterium
CGGTTCACGGGCCGTCCGTCTTCCCCTCTCCCGCAGGGGGGAGAGGGTGGGGCCCGTCCCCGCGGAGGCGGGGTGGGTGGGTGAGGGGCGTCAGTTCATGCGCAGGTCGAGGATGTGCTTCTTGTCGGGCTCCAGCTCGCCCTTGTAGACCCGTTTGACGATATCGGTGAGCGCGGCGTTCGCCGGGGTCGCCATGCCGATTTCCACCGCCTTGTCGCAAATGAAACCGTTGATGTACTCGATCTCGGTGCGGCGTCCCTTGACCATGTCCTGGCCCATGGAGGGACGGTGCGCGCCGCCGCCGGGCTTGTTGGCTTCCTTCAGTCGGTGCTCGTCCCATTCCGCCTTGGCGGCCGGATCGCCTTCGCCCGCCTTGGCGATGATCTCGGGGTCGATGTGGTGGATTTCCTCGAGCTTGTAGCCGAGCGCCTGGCCCACCCGGATGCCCTCGCTGCCGAGTTTGGCGGAGAAATGCCGCAGCCCGTCGTCGAGCAGGATTTCCTTGCTGATCAGGCCGGTCGAGGCCGACATGCCGTTCGCCATGCCGTTGGTCACCAGTTTCGACCAGCGCTCGCCCCAGATGTTCTCCGTCGTATAGGCGGAATCGGACAAGGCCACGAGCTTGCAGATTTCCTCGGCCCGGTCCGTGATCCGGCCATGCACTTCGCCGACCCGGAAGACGGTGTGGTTGGCGCCGCTCTTGCCGGCGGCGCGGCGCACGTGGCCCGGCTCGCAGAGGTCGACGGTGATTGAGCTGGCGATGCAGCCGAGCACCCGGCCCCAGCCGACGATGCCGGCGATGGTCTCCTCGTTGATGCAGTTCTGCAGCGAGACGACATAGCCGCCCGGCGCCAGATACTGCTGGATCATCATCGTCGCCCAGGCGGTGTCGTAGGACTTCACGCAGACGAAGGCGATGTCGAAGGGATCGCTCTTGGCGGTCGCCTGCAATTCGGTGATGTGGATGGCGTTGACCGGCACGGTGAATTCCGGCACGTCGCGGATGTGGCTGATCTTCAGCCCGTCGGCCCGCATCTTCTCCACGTTTTCCGGCCAGAAATCGATGAAGGTGACGTCTTCCCCGGCCTGCGCCATATGCGCCCCGGCATAGCCGCCGACCGCTCCCGTGCCGACAATTGCAATCTTCTTGCCCATATCTTGCTTCTCCCTCTCGTGTCACGCCCCGTTGCGGGCTTTCCTCTCAATTTAGGTCTGGGAAGAATAGGGGACAGTCACTTTATTCCGGATGCCGCCGCCGCATTGATCCACCCTCTTCGGCTGCGATGGGGTGACGGTCGGGCATTTCCTGCCGGAAATGGACATGCCGAAAGGAGTGTCATAAAATGCTAATTTATGACATATGTTATCGGAGCAGTGGCTGGATATCGGCGATGGCGAAGAACGTCTCTCTTGGGAAGTATTACGACGCGTTCGTAGAGCGCAAGGTCGACTCGGGACGCTACGCGACCGCGAGCGAGGTCATCCGGGACGGCTTGCGGTATCTGGAGGATCACGAGCGCCGCGAGGCGGAGCGGCTGGCGATTCTACGGGCCGAAATACGCCGGGGCCTGGACGACCCGGCCGTTGTGGACGGCGAAACTGCGTTTGCAGCGTTGGACCAGATCATCGACGGGTACGAAAGCCGCTAGCTTTGGCCACTTTCCGCCTCAAACGCATCGCGCTCGAGGACTTGAAAGGCATCGTTCGCCATATCGCCGCCGACAATCCCGGCGCCGCGCGAAAGTTCCGAGACACGCTTTACCGTAAATTCGAGCTCCTCGCCGAAAACCCGTTTATCGCGCCGGAGCGGCCCGATCTGGCCGAGGGACTGCGCTATCTGCCCTATGAGAATTACCTGATATTCTTTCTGGCCGACGAGGATGGCATCATGGTCGTGCGGGTGCTGCACGGCATGCGCGATCTGACGCCCGAACTGGTCTTCCCTGACATCGATCCCTGAACGCCTCGTTTTATTTGTACGCCCGAAAAAACGCCCGCACGTCCTCGACGAAGGCGTCGCCGACCTGCATCGCGGTGAAGTGGCCGCCTTTCGCGAGCCGCGTCTCGTGCACCACATTGCCGAGGCGGCGCACCCAGCTGGACGGCGGCGGCGGGTAGAGGTCGTTGGGCGGCAGGCACAGGCCCATGGGCACGGCGATGCGCTGGCCGGCTGCCATTGCGCCGCTGCGCTCGTTGCGGAAGAAGCCGCGGTACATTCGGGTCGAGCTGTTGATGGTGCCGGTCGCCCAATAGATTGCGATGTTGGTGAGCAGTTGGTCCATGGTGAACGGCGGGGCGTCCGCCTCGGGATCGCTCCAACGGTGGAATTTCTCCGCGATCCAGCCGGCCAGCCCCGCCGGGGAATCGGTGAGGCCATAGGCAAGGGTCTGGGGTTTCGTGGCCTGGATCTCCTGATAGGCGGTCTCGTCGCGGAGATGCTTCTTGGCCTCGGCAAGCCAGGCTTTCTCCGCGTCGGAGAGCGGCGGATCGTCCGGGCCGATGCCGGGGCGGAGCGGCAGGATGTTGACGTGCAGCGCTGCGATCCCCTCCGGATGGTCGAGCGCCATGCGCGCGCCGATGACGCCGCCCCAGTCGCCGCCCTGTACGACGTATCGATCGTAGCCGAGCACGTCGCGCATCAGGCGGCTCATCATGCCGGCGGTGGCCTGGGGCCCGAGCGTCGTCTTCGGAATGCCGGAGAAGCCGTAGCCGGGGAGGGAGGGGGCGATCACCGTCAAGCCGTCCTCGGCATCGCCGCCGAAGCGTTCGGGGTGCGCCAGCGGCTCGATCACGTCGAGGAATTCGGCGATCGATCCCGGCCAGCCGTGCATGAGCAGCAGCGGCAGGGGACGGCCGCCGCTGCCCAGCTTATGGATGAAATGGAGGTCGACCGTCTCGCCGTTCTCCGCCATGACCGGCGCGGTGAACTGCGGGAAGGCGTTGATCCGCGCCTCCGCGTCGCGCCAATCGAAGGCGTCGCGCCAATAGGCGATCAGGTCCTTCATGTATTCGAGCTTGGCGCCGTAGGCCCAGCCGGCCTCCGCCGGCGCGTCCGGCCAGCGGGTATTGGCGAGGCGCGCCTTGAGGTCGTCGAGGACGGCATCGGGCACGGCGACGCGGAACGGTGTCGGATCGGTCATCTTAATTTCTTTCCCCCTAATATCTTTCCAGGATACGAAATTAACCTTTTGATCACGATATAGACCTTTTGTCTAAAACGTGCTAGGCTCGGCACCCGTTTTTTGACATGTGAAGATACAGAGAAACGGTCCCGCCGGGGCCGGGCTCCAGAGCATGCCGGGGCGCGGTACGCTATTACCGCATTTCTACGCTGCAAGGGGTCGAACCGCGAAATTTCATAAGCGCCGACAGAGGCATTCTGTAACAGTCGCGCGCCCGAACGGGGGGTGAAGCCGCGGTCTGCCGCGCCGGGGCGAACTGGAATTGGATTTCGCATCATTGACCGTATCCCGGAAACGCAATGCGTTATCCGGGACCCAGTTCATACCTGTGCGGCTGTCCGTGAACTGGGCCCCGGCTCTGCGGCCGGGATGCGACGGACGTGTTCGCCTAATCCGCGGCGTCCGCCGTGCCGCGCCAGGCACCGATATCGGGGCGCTGCAGGCCGAGGTGATCGCGGAGCGTCGAGCCGGAATATTCCTTGCGGTAGATGCCGCGCTTCTGCAGTTCCGGGATGACGTATTTGACGAAATCCTCGAAGCCGCCCGGCTGGTGGGTCGGGCCGATGACGAAGCCGTCGCAGGCGTAGCCGGACCACCATTCCTCGATCCGGTCGGCGATGTCCTTCGGTCCGCCGATCCAGGCGTTCCGCAGAAGGCCGCGCCCCGTCACCTGCATGAAGTCGCGCGGCGTCGGGTTACGGATGCCTTCCTCGACCACGACCCGGTCGCGCATCGCCTGCATGCCGGAGATATTGGCGATCTCCTCGTCGGTGAACGGCTCGTCGATCCCCTTGGTGGCGAAGTCGAAGTTGAGCGCCTCCGAGAGCAGCAGCAACTGGTCCATCTCGTTCGGCAGCTTTTCGTAGGCCGCGGCCTTGTCCTCCGCTTCGGCCTTGGTCGCGGCG
>JAYPOZ010000122.1:4097-10695 GCA_038131165.1 Rickettsiales bacterium
GTCGCGGCGCAGATCGGGTAGAACAGGCTGCAGATTTTCATGCTCTCCGGATCGCGTCCGGCGGCGGCGGTCATCTCCTTCTGCAGTTTGTAGCGTTTCTGCGCGTCCGCCAGATTGTGGTAGACGACGAACAGCAGCTCGCCCCAGCGCGCGGCGAATTGCTGGCCCCGCCCGCTCATGCCCGCCTGGATCACCACCGGATGGCCCTGCGGCGTGCGCGGCACGGTGAAGGGTCCGCGCGACGACATGTACTTGCCCTTGAAGTCGATGCGCCGGACCTTGTCCGGATGGGCGTAAAGATTGTTCACCTTGTCGACGACGATGGCGTCGTCGTCCCAGCTGTCCCAATGGCCGAGCACGATCTCCATGAACTCGTCGGCCTCGTCGTAGCGCAGGTCGTGCGCGGTGTGGATTTCGCGGCCCATGTTCTTGGCCTCGTTGTCGTTGACCGAAGTCACGACGTTCCAGGCGGCGCGGCCCTTGGTCATCAGGTCCAGGGTCTGGAACAGCCGGGCAACGTGAAACGGCTCGAAATAGGTCGTCGAATAGGTGGCGCCCAAGCCCAGATGCTTGGTCACCGCCGCCATGCTCATCAGGCAGGTGACCGCGTCCAGCTTCACGCAGCGGATGCCGTTCTTCACCGTCTCGCCGTGATCGCCGCCATACATGTCAGGCATCGCCAGGCGGTCGTCGAAGAAGCCGACGTCGAATTTTCCTTCCTCCAGCACGCGCGCGATGTGCTGATAGTATTCCGGCGAATAGGTATCGGTCCGGGCGTCGGGATGGCGCCAGGACGCCGGCAGCGTGGTGCAGTTCTGGGCTTGCAGGAAGGCAACGAAATGAACTTGGCGCATCGGGTATGTCCTGTCCTCCGTCCCGGCTGACGGGATCGGCGCGAAAAAGGTGAATGACCGGCTAGATATATTGTCCGGAAATCCGTCCGGGCAAATCGGCGGTTCGAGCATTAAGAATAAAAAACAACGGTTTTTTACCTATAGAGAGAAATGTCCGTATCAATCAGTGAAGCTTAGGAAAATTAACTGGTTTTTAATGAAAACTGAGTTATCCATTCAGCGTATGGAGTGAGATCGCGGCGAGTGTTGGTTTTAGCACAGAATTACAGCGGTCGTGTTCGACAGGCCTGCGGGACCGGGCGGTCGGGAACACTGGAACAAGGCGGTACGCCGCCCCCATCCGAACGACGCTCTTTTCGGAGTACGATAATATGGCGTTTCGGGATTTGGCGATCGGTCGCAAGATCGGTTTTGCCTGCGCGGGGCTGGTGACGCTTGGCGTCATCGCCGCGCTGGTCGGTATCTTCATTATGAACCGGATCGGCGGCGAGATCGAGGAGATCGCCGAAGAGGATATCCCGTTCATGGAGGCGCTGACGCAGATCACCGTGCATCAGCTCGAACAGGCGAAGTTGCTGGAACGGGGATTGCGCCTCGGTCTGCAGATGCAATCCGACCCGTCCCGCCGCGCGCGTTACGACACGGTTGCGAAGGCTTTCGTGGAAATCGGGCACAAGGTCGATAAGGAGTTGAAGGCGGGCGAGGAGCAGCTCAAGCACTTCATCGCCATCGCGCACAGCGCGGACGCGAAAGCGGAGTTCGAAAATCTGCTCGCGCAGCTCGAAAAGATCGATAAAGAGCACGCGGAATACGAAGCGGCCGGGGCTCAGTTGTTCCAGGCGGTGGCTGGCGGGTGGTCGCCCGAGATCCGCGAACAATTGGACGCCGTGGAAATGAAGTCGGACGCGGTGGATAAGGCGCTGGAGGCCGCGCTGGCGCAGATTTCCAAATTTACCGAGCGCTCCGCCCATCAGGCGGAAGCGGACGAGCATACCGGCATCGCCGTCATGATCGGCTCGGCCGTGCTGCTCGTCATCCTCGGCGTTTTCCTGACGGTGTTCGTGACGCGCGCCGTCGTGAATCCCATCGAAGCCTTGAAGGCCGTGATGGACCGGATGGCCGAGGGTGTCCGGGAGATCGAGGTGCCCGGTACCTCGAACGCGGACGAGACCGGAGCGATGGCGCGGGCCATCGAGACTTTCCGGATCGGATTGATCGAAGCGGACCGGCTGACCGAAGCGCAGCGGCAGGAAGAGGAAGTGAAACTGCAGCGGGCGGCGCGCATCGAGCAGCTTAACGCGGATTTCGAGCGTATGAGTTCCGAAATCCTCGATACGGTGGGGTCGGCGTCGGAAGAACTGCGCGCCACGGCGCAATCGATGTCGGCGATCGCCGAGGAGACGGAATCGCAGGCGACGTCCGTCGCGTCCGCTTCGGAGCAAGCGTCGGCGAATGTCGCGACGGTGGCGGCTGCGACGGAAGAGCTGTCGGCGTCGGTGCGGGAGATCAGCCGGCAGGTGAACCAGGCCGCCGATAGCGTTAAGAACGCCAATACGATGGTGAAGAACGCCGATACGCAGGTCGCCGGGCTTGCGTGCGCGGCGGAGAAGATCGGCGAGGTCGTGGCTTTGATCGACGATATCGCCGAGCAGACCAACTTGCTGGCGCTCAACGCCACCATCGAGGCGGCGCGTGCGGGTGAAGCCGGAAAGGGGTTTGCCGTCGTCGCGGCGGAGGTCAAGAGCCTCGCGACCCAGACTCAGACGGCGACCGCCGAGATCAGCCAGCAGATCGCCGCGGTTCAGGAGGAGAGCAAGATCGCCGTTGCCGCGATCGACAACATCGACGACGCGATCGAAAAGATCAACGAGGTCAGCCAGTCGATCGCAAGCGCCGTGGAAGAGCAAAACGCGGCGACGGGCGAGATCACGCGAAACATCGAAGAGGCGGCCACGGGCAGTCGGGAGGTGAGCAGCAATATTCAGACCGTGAGTCAAGCGGCCGGCGAGACGGGCAGCGCCTCCAGCCAAGTGCTGGCCGCATCGGAAGAGCTCACGCGGCAGTCGCAGGGCCTTCGCCAAATCGTTCGCGAGTACCTCTCTTCCGTCAAGGCGGCGTAAAGGCCGGAATTCTGTCCGAGTCGTATCGGCGGCGGTCAGGGCGCGAGGGTGCGGGAGCCGGGAAAGGAGACCCAGACAGTGGTGCCTTTTCCCGGCGCGCTCTCGATCCAAAGTTCGCCGCCGTGCAATTCGACGAATTTTTTCGAGAGCGGCAGGCCGAGACCGATGCCTTCATGGGTCTGTTGCGCGTTCGATTGAATTTTACCGAAAGGGGCCAGGACGCGGGGAATATCGGGGGCATCAATGCCGATGCCGTCGTCCGAGACGAACAAGACGACCTTGCCGTCTTCGGAGAGTTCGGCCCCGGTGCGGATTTCGCCGCCTTCCGGGGTGTACTTGACCGCATTGGTCAGGAGATTGATCAGGACCTGACGCAGATAGCGCGCATCGCCCCGCAGCGCTATTGCAGTAAGTGGCAGGTCGCTCGACAGATTCTGGTTTCGGGCATCCGCGCGGCCAGCGACGATTTTCAGCGACGCGTCGATCAATTCGCGCAGATCGACCGTCGCTTCATCGATCTCCATCTCGCCGGCTTCGATCCGCGAGATGTCGAGGACGTCGTTGATCAGGTTGAGAAGGTGCTCCGCCGCGCCGAAAATATTATTCGAATAGCCGGCGTATTTTTCGTTGCTGTGCCGGCCCAGGAGCTGCTTCGCCATGATTTCCGAATACCCTATGATCGAATTCAGCGGCGTGCGTAACTCGTGGCTCATATTGGCCAGAAACTCGCTCTTCGCGCGGTTGGCGCGCTCGGCCTCTTCCTTGCTCAAAGCCAATTGCTGTTCGAAGCGCTTGCGCAGGGTGATGTCCGTGGTCACGCCGAAGTAACCCGCAAAATTGCCTTGGTCGTCATAGCGCGGTTTCCCGCTGACGCTCACCCAATGATCCGGCGTTGTCGTGGCGGGCCTCACAATGCGGCGGAACGGCTGCCGGGCATTCATCGCCTCGAGCTCGGTCGCGAGCGCCGCGTGATCGAACTTTGCGTGACAGATTTCCGGCAGGGTTTTTCCGGCGACGTCGACGGGCGTGAGGCCGGTCTCGCTGACGCCGTTGGAAACAAACGTGAAGCGAAGGTCCGCATCCATTTCCCAGAACCAGTCCGCGCCGAGTTCGGCGAAAGCGCGGAACCGTTCTTCGCTCTCGATCAGGGCGAGTTCGGTCCGTTTGCGCTCGGTGATGTCGATGACCGTCGCCTGGATCGCTCGCCGATCGTCCCAAACGGTCTCCCGCGTGAGATTCTCAAGCCAGATGACCGAGCCGTCCTTGCGCAGGCCCTGATATTCGTAGTGGGCGGGCGCGTCGCCGCCGGCCGCACGGTCCCTGCAATAGGCGATTACCGTCTCGCGAGCCTCCGGGGCCACCAGGGCTTCCCAAGAGCCGAGGGCGAGAATCTCGCCGACAGAATACCCCAGCATTTCGGCAAGCGGCTGGTTCGCGTAAACGATCCGCTCTCCCAGAGTGACCATGATGCCCTGTAAGGATCCTTCGGCAAGGTCGTGGAGCCGGCGTTCGTATTCCTCAATTTGTAGGGACAGGTCGCTCGGCTGTCCGGGCTGAAGGTTGCCGGCTCTTGTCCGCGGGCGACGGACGCTGTCTATGAGATCCGACATTGGTTCCATTCCCCCGATGGACATGCGCGATCTTAATACGGGCCAATCTAGCATTCCGCAGAGAAGCACCAAATGCAACCTGCGCGACCGGGCCTCTTATCGGTTCGGTTCATCTGCGGAGTTCCGGAAATGGACTTCCAACGCCGCGCGGATATTGTCCGGGATTGGCTTTGACCGTTGGGCTTCATAGTCGAAATAGACATAGGTCGCCGTGCCGCGGGCACAGAGACGCCCGCCTTGCCAGAGTTCCTCGTCGAGCGTGAAGCTCTTGGTGCCGACCTTCGCAACCCATGTGCGCACCATTGCTGCTTCCTGAAAATAAGTCTGCGCCAAATAGTCGACGTTCATGTTGACCAGCGCGACCCGCCAATTCCGGAATTGCAGGTCGGGTGTCAGCAGCCGAAAGATTTCCGTCCGTCCTCCCTCGAACCAGATGGGGATGACCGTATTGTTGATATGGCCGGCGCCGTCCGTCTCCGAGACGCGGGGCACGATGGGCGTTTCGATCATGGACAGATTTTCCTCGACGCTGCACTCTCTGCGTCAATACATGGCCACCCGCTGGGGTTTGGCAACCTGTAGGGTCGGAGAAGGTAAGGTACAAGAGATGTCCGGTGCAGAATGACGTTTGAAACTAACCAGGACGGTTATTTCCTTTTACCGGCGTCGCAAACGCGCTCCGATGGGACTCCGCGATTCACGCTTTCCATCCCCCCGGGCTATGAATCCGATCCGGGACTTGCCCTGCTGGTAAAGCTCGAATCCAAACACGCCGGGTTTGAATTCGCGACCCGCGCCTTCTTCGACCGTCATTTGGCGCCCGGCGATATTTTCTTCGATGTCGGCGCCCATTTCGGGCTTTATGCGATGGCGGCGGCGACGCTGTTTCCGGGCGAAATAAGGGTCGTCGCTTTTGAACCTCATCCCCTAAATGCGCTCTCGGCGTTGCGCCAGTTCGGGCAGAACGGGCTGCAGAACGATGTGGAGCTTGTTTGTACCGCGGTGGGAGCGGAGCCCGGGTTCGGAAAACTGTGGCCATTCTCGACCATGGGCAACTTCCTGGCGACCGACAGACCGCCAGACACGTGGGCCGATAATCCACCTCTATCGGTCCCCATTTCATCGCTCGACATGTTCGTCGAACAGCGCACCGAGCTCTCCTCTGGCAGGATCATGCTGAAGGTGGATGTGGAAGGGTATGAGCCGCAGGTCCTCGCAGGGGCGGATTCCCTGCTGGCGTCGGGCCGGGTCGCTGCGATTGTGTTCGAGAAAAGCGACGCTTATACGGACCCAGTGCGCGGGCAGGCGTTCAAGGCGATGATCGAGCGCCTGAAAAGCCACGGATATCGGATACGTTGGTTCCCACACCTTCATCTGCCTTGCGCCCTCATTCCATGGGTCGAGGGAAATGAGACCGGGAACCTCGTCGCTCTCGCGCCGGAGTTCGAGGCCGATGCCGTCTACGATGGCCGTTATGCGGAATATGCCGGTCTGCCGCCGCCGATGAAGGCGGACTTCTCCGCCTCGGACCAACGCGAAGCGACCGAGCGGCTTTTAGAAGCCGGTGGGAGCGACGGTTGGCGCTGGGCCAATCCCAAGAACACGGAGGAGGGTGCGGAAATCCGGGCGGCGATTGCCCGGAGCCATATCTCTTCGAGCGATCGGGTGCTCGATCTCGGCGCCGGTCTGATGAAGGTGTCGTTCCACATGAAATCCCGGAACACGTATACGCCGGTCGATCTGGTCCGGTTCTCGCAATCCACCGTTCTGGCGGATTTAAACGACGGCGGGTTTCCCGAGGGCGAGTGGGATTGCGCGCTGGCATTGGCACTGTTCGAGCATATTCACGACGTCCCGGCCCTACTCGCGAGAATTCGTTCGGCGGCAAAGCGGCTGATCTGCATCTATACCTGCCTCGAGGATCTCGGTGACGTGACGAGACGCAGGGAACTTGGGTATTTCAACGACTACGACCAAGCAACATTTCTCGGTGCGTTACAATCGGCCGGATGGC
>JAYPOZ010000123.1:0-1882 GCA_038131165.1 Rickettsiales bacterium
CGTACAGACCGCACTCCTCGCTCTCGGCGCAAACAAAACCGCCGCCGAAATCGCGCGGGCTTAGGTCTCCCCACGCCGGCATGAACGCTCATCCCGAATCGTCCGTCGCCTTCGCGCCGCCATTGGACCCTCTGGCCGCGCAGGCGCACGTACGCCGTATTTCGGAAGCTTCCGGCAGTTCGTTCTTGTCCGGAATAAAAGTGCTCTCGGCGAAACGACGAGAAGCCATGTACGCGATTTATGCTTTCTGCCGGGAGGTCGACGATATTGCCGACGACCCTCTGGCGCTCGACGAAAAACGCCGCCTTCTCGCGGAATGGCGCCGTGAAATCGACCGGGTGTACCAACGCAAACCCACCAGCCTGACCGGACTGGCATTGGCGGAAGCCATCGCTCAATACGGTCTGCAGAAACAAGATTTTCTGGACCTGATCGACGGCATGGAAATGGATGCCGACGAGACGGCTACGCACGGACCCGTTCTGGATACGCTCGACCGCTACTGTGACCGAGTGGCGAGCGCCGTCGGGCGCCTCTCCGTGCGCGTCTTCGGCGACAGCGGCAATGCCGCGCAGCGGGTAGCAACCTCTTTGGGGCGGGCCCTTCAGCTCACCAACATATTGCGCGATATTGCGGAAGACGCAGAAAGAGGGCGTCTATATCTGCCCGATGAACTCCTGGACCGCCACGGTATCGCGACCCGCAACCCGGCTGAAGTAATGAAACATCCCGGTCTACCCGCCGTCTGCGACGATCTCGCGGCCATCGCCCGCCGACATTACGAAGACGCGCAATCGGCCATGAAGGAATGCTCTCGAAAGCATATGCGTCCCGCCTTGCTCATGATGCTCGTTTACCGGAAAGTACTCGATCGTTTGATGCGCCGCGGATGGACCAAGATCGAGGAACCGGTGAAAGTGTCGAAAGCCGCAAAGCTGTGGATTTTGCTCTGGCATGGACTGATCTGACCCGACATGCCCACCACCCACATCGTTGGTGCCGGCGTCTCGGGACTTGCCTGTGCCGTAAGGCTCGCGAAGCGAGGTATGCGGGTCGTCCTGCACGAAAGCGCGGGTCACGCGGGCGGGCGATGCCGCTCTTATCATGACGACCATCTGGACCGCACCATCGACAACGGCAACCATTTGCTGTTGAGCGGCAACACGGCCGTACGGGACTACCTTGCGGCCATTGGCGCTTCGGACGAGCTGACCGGCCCTCCAAGCGCCCTCTTCCCCTTTGTCGACCTGGCGCATGACCTGCGATGGACCGTGAAGGTCGATCCGGGCAGAGTTCCATTGTGGGTCTTCCGCGCGGACCGACGCCTCCCGGGCACTGGCATTCTGGATTATCTGAAAGCCTTGCGGTTGCTGGGCGCAAATGCCGATCAATCGCTCATGGACGTGCTGGACACCGACTCAGAAATATTCCGGCGTTTCTGGGAACCTTTCGCCGTCGGCGTGCTCAACACCCCTGCCGAACAGGCCGCCGCGCAACTTCTCGGCCGCGTGCTGCGCGAGACCTTTGGCCGGGGAGGCGATGCCTGCATGCCGAGGATGGCCCGTCGCGGCCTTTCCCAAACCTTTGTCGACCCGGCCTTGGCATATATCGGCAATCGCGGCGCCGAGTTCAGAACCGGCCAGCGTCTGCGCCGGATCGCACAAGAGAACGAACGCGTGAGCCTTTTGCATTTCGGCGATCACGATATCGCTCTCGATAAGGATGACCGGGTCGTGCTTGCGGTGCCGCCGCAGGTTGCGGCGAGCCTGCTTCCTCAGCTGAAGGTGCCGACGCGGGCGCATCCCATCGTCAACGCGCATTTTCGGCTTTCCGCGGCTATCCCGGCCCCCGAAGACGCTGGATTACTGGGGGTGATTGGGGG
>JAYPOZ010000123.1:1892-10560 GCA_038131165.1 Rickettsiales bacterium
CGACGACGTCGTCTCGGTGACCGTCAGCGCTGCGGATTATTTAGCCCAACAATCCGCCGAGGAAATCGCAGGGTTGATTTGGAGCGACCTTTGCCGTGCCGTCGCGGGTATTTCGGGCGATCTGCCGGACCGCTATCGGATCGTCAAAGAACGCCGCGCGACAATTTCGCAGACTCCAACCTCGATTCGGGATCGCCCCAACACCGATTGCGGCATCGCCCATCTATTCCTTGCGGGGGATTGGACGAATACGGGCCTTCCGGCAACAATCGAAGGGTCGATCCGCTCCGGAAATGCCGCTGCAGATGCTGTTCTGACCCAATAGTTCGCAACCATGACAATTGTGTTGCAAATTTGCAGCACATTACTTGACAAGTTAGCCGATCTCGACAAATTTACGCGGCGCCTGATGGTAAATCCGTCATTATAGTGTAATCCATTTCAATGCTGTCGAACTAATTCGCCGAGAGGACTGCCGAAGGCATGGACGCCTTGTTAACCGAAACGATTGAGGATAACGGGATATTAATGTCTCGCCTCGAAGCGACCATCGGCGAAGCGCGCGACCATCTCAAGTCGATGCAGGCGGAAGATGGCCACTGGGTGTTCGACCTTGAAGCGGATGCGACGATCCCGGCGGAATTCATCCTTCTGAACCATTATCTTGACGAGATCGACGAGCCGACCGAAGCGAAACTCGCGGCCTATTTGCGCGCCACGCAGGGAGATCACGGAGGCTGGCCGCTTTTCTATGGCGGGGATTTCAATATCAGCGCCAGCGTGAAGGCTTACTTCGCGCTTAAACTGGTCGGGGATTCGCCCGATGCGCCGCACATGCAGCGCGCACGCGATGCCATCTTGGCCGAAGGTGGTGCGGCGCGCGCAAATGTCTTTAGCCGAATTACGCTGGCACTTTTCGGACAAGTGCCTTGGCGTGCCGTCCCGGTCATGCCGGTGGAGATCATGCTCCTACCGACATGGTTCCCGTTCCATTTGAGCAAGATTTCCTATTGGTCGCGAACGGTTCTGGTGCCGCTTCTCATTCTCATGGCGCTTAAACCGCAAGCGAAGAACCCCCGAGGGGTCCAGATTTCCGAACTGTTCCATCGCAACCCGGAAGAAGAGGAAGTCTATCTACACAATCCCACGGGTTCGACATGGGGAGAGATTTTCCTCGGAATCGATAAGGTACTGCGCAAAGTCGAGCCGATGTTGCCGCGCAGCGCACGTGACCGTGCAATCAAAGCGGCCGTCAAGTTTATCAAACCGCGGCTCAACGGCGAGGACGGTTTGGGCGGAATCTTCCCGGCAATGGCCAATACTGTGATGGCGTTTGAAGCCTTGGGATACCCCAAAGATAACCTCGATCTGGTCACCGCAAAGAATGCGATCCAAAAACTCTTGCGGATCGACGGCGAGAAAGGATTTTGCCAGCCCTGCCTGTCGCCGATTTGGGACACGGGATTGGCACTGCATTCAATGGCGGAGGCCAACGGATCCGACTCCACGGGTGAATTGCAACGCGCAGCGTCCTGGCTCGCGGAGCGGCAAATACTCGACGTCGAAGGCGATTGGATCGACAAGCGCCCTGGTCTCAGACCCGGCGGCTGGCCGTTCGAATATGCCAACGACTATTACCCGGATGTGGACGATACCGCCGTAGTCGCCCTCGCGTTGGACCGCATGGACTCGGACAAATTCCGGGAGAATATCGATCGTGCGGCGGAGTGGATCGTCGGCATGCAAAGCAAGAACGGCGGATGGGGATCATTCGACGCCGACAATACTTACGGATACTTGAACCACATTCCCTTTGCCGATCACGGCGCCCTACTCGACCCGCCGACAGCGGACGTTACCGCTCGTTGCATCGGTATGCTCGCCCAATTGGATGCGGAAGCCTATGCGGAGCCGATTCGGCGGGGTGTCGCCTACCTGAAGGCGGACCAAGAAGAAGATGGCTCATGGTTCGGCCGTTGGGGCACGAACTACATTTACGGAACCTGGTCCGTGCTTTGCGCGCTCAATGCGGCCGGCGAGGATATGAACCAGCACTACATCACAAAGGCCGTCAATTGGCTCAAGGATCGCCAAGGCAACGATGGCGGTTGGGGCGAAGACGGTGCCACGTATTGGGAAGAATCAAAGGCCGTCAGCAAGGCGAGCACAGCATCGCAGACCGCTTGGGCGGTACTCGCATTGATGGCCGCCGGGGAGACCGACGGAGAACACGTCGAGCGGGGCGTGAAATACCTCTTGGAATCGCCCCGCAATGGCTCGACTTGGGAAGAGCCATGGTACACAGCCGTCGGATTTCCGAAGGTCTTCTATTTGAAGTATCACGGCTATAACGTCTATTTCCCGCTTTGGGCCCTGGCGCGATACCGCAATCTAAAGAAAGGGAACACCGGTAAGGTTCCCCACGGCATTTGATTCGGGTCGGCATCGTAACCGGAATGATTTCCGAGGCCGGCTGCCTCGATCAACTGCCGGCGACCGATGCGCAATATTGCGATCTGCGATTTTGTGCCGGTGGGAGCCCGGGCCGCGCCGAATCCGGTGCCGAGAATCTACTTGCTGACGGCGCTGGCGCGCTCATCAGTTTCGGTGTTGCCGGCGCTCTCGACCCGCAATTGCGCCCAGGCGACCTACTGGTGGCGGATACGATCGTGTCAGGGGATGGAAACCGCTACGACACAACACCGGCCTGGAGCGACGGGGTCGCACGTACATTCGAAGCTGCAACCACCGTTCGGCGCGGCGTCATCGCGACGACCGAGACACCGATCATTACCGCCGAGGCAAAACGTTCGACCGGACGGGCGTTAGGGGCCATCGCAGTGGATATGGAAAGCGCCGGCGTCGCGGCCGCAGCGGCACGTGGCGGCATCCCCTTTATCGCCATCCGCGCCATCGGCGATCCCGCGTCGCGCGATCTCCCGAAAGCGGCTTTGGCCGGCCTGGCGCCGGACGGCGCGACCCGACCTGCGGCCGTCATCGCGCAATTGGCTTTGCGGCCGTGGGACCTCCTTAGCCTTATTCAGTTAGGCAAGGAGACGGCGCGTGCCTTAAAGACTTTACGCCGCATCGCTGCGCTGGGTCTTCGATCCGGTCTCTGACGGCGCTTCCGCCAGTTTCTCGACCATCTTCTCGAAAATATACTCGGCCGGGCGCTGCGCCGTGAGATCGATTTCCGGCGCCATCTCTCCTTGCGTGCGGACCCCCCGCAACGACGTCATTAATGCCTTAATGGGGTGCGCGAGTGCATCCGCCGCGGCCGTCGGCTCATAGCCGCAATGCGCCATGCAATCGGCGCATTTCTCGTAGTTGCCAGTGCCGTATTGCTCCCACTCGGTCTCTTCCATCAGGGCCTGGAAGCTCGGCGCATATCCCTCGCCCAGCAAGTAGCAAGGCCGCTGCCAGCCGAAAATGTTGCGCGTCGGCATGCCCCACGGAGTGCATTTGTATGTCTGATTTCCGGCGAGAAAATCGAGAAACAGGCTGGAATGACTGATCGGCCATTTCCGCCCCTTGCCCCGGGCAAAGATATCGCGGAAGAGCTGTTTCGTCTTTTGCCGGCTCAAGAAATGTTCCTGATCCGGTGCGCGCTCGTAGGCGTATCCTGGCGAAATACTGACGCCCGAAATGCCGCTTTCCTCGCAGAAATCGAGGAAATCCGCGACTCTATCGGCTGCCGTCCCATCGAAAATCGTGGCATTGACGTTCACTTTGTGCCCGGCGGCCTGGGCTGCCTTGATCGCCTTGACCGCGCGGTCGAAGACACCATCCTGACAGACCGACTTATCGTGCTCTTCCTTTAGACCGTCCAGATGCACGGAGAAAAAGAGATAGGGAGACGGCTCGAACAGATCGAGTTTCTTTTCCAGCAACAGCGCGTTGGTGCAAAGCGACACGTACTTCTTACGCGCCACAAGACCTTTAACGATTTCGCCGATATCTTTGTGCAGCAACGGTTCGCCCCCGGGAATCGCGACCATCGGCGCACCGCATTCGTCGGCTGCCGCGAGACAATCCTCGACGCTGAGGCGTTTGTTGAGAATCGGGTCTGGATAGTCGATTTTCCCGCAACCGGCGCACGCCAAATTGCAGCGGAATAGCGGCTCCAGCATGAGGACCAGGGGATATCGTTCCCGCCCAAGCAGTTTCTGCTTCAATATATAAGCGGCGACACGCGCTTGCTGGCGAATTGGTACTGGCACTCTCTGAATTCCTTTAACGTGAAGATGATTTCGCGCCGAACACGCGCGCCACTTCCCCTGCCATACTCTAAGCTGCGACGCCCTGCAATTCGGACGGCAGCTTGAATGTGACGTCTTCCTGAATTCCGTCGAAATCGACGAACTCGACATCGTCCAGTTCACTCAGTCGTGAAATGAGCTCCTGGACAAGCGCTTCCGGTGCCGACGCGCCCGCTGTAATCCCAACAGTATCGGCTCCCTTGAGCCAGTCGGTATCAAGCGCATTGGCATCGTCGATCAAATAGCTTGGCACATTCAACTCTGCGCCGATCTCCCGAAGACGGTTTGAATTGGAACTGTTCTGCGCACCAACGACCAGCAGCACATCCACTTCCTCCGCGAGTTTGCGCACCGCTGACTGACGGTTTTGCGTGGCGTAGCAGATATCCTTGACATCGGGGCCCACGATTTTCGGGAAGCGCTGCTTCAGCGCATCGATCACGTCGCGGGTATCGTCGACACTCAGGGTCGTCTGGGTCACATAGGCGAGCCTATCGGGATTCTTGACCGTCAAAGCGTCGACGTCTCCGGTCGACGAAACCAAATACACCGTACCTGGAATGCGGCCCATCGTTCCCTCGACCTCCGGATGTCCTTCATGGCCGATCAGCACGATATCGTACCTCTCCGCCGAATAGCGTTGACCTTCCTTGTGCACTTTCGCCACCAAGGGGCAGGTTGCGTCTATCACCGGTAAATTCCGAAGCTGCGCGTCGTCTGCGACTTTCTGCGAAACGCCGTGCGCGCTGAAAACCGTAATGGCGCCATCAGGCACTTCATCCAGTTCTTCAACGAAAACGGCGCCTTTCGCCTTCAAGTCCTCAACGACGCGTTTGTTATGGACGATTTCATGGCGCACATAAACCGGCGGCCCATATTTCTTCAAGGCTAACTCAACGATATCGATCGCCCGCACGACGCCGGCGCAGAAGCCTCTTGGCTGAGCCAAAATAATTCGCATTTCATCGTCCTTCCATCGGCCTCACCGTCTTCACGTCTTGGAAGCGGACAAGGCTCAACTCAATCGGCACGGGCAAGGCAAGACCCGCTCGCGGATCAGGCCCGTTTGTACTCCAATCCTCTTAACAAATTCGGCCCGAAAATCCCAGCCCTACGCCAAAGAAATCGGTCGCATTCGCACACTCAGAAATCGCTATCGCCGGCTCGCAAACGTCTTCGGTGCCGCACCTCGCGCCGAAGAAGTTCCGCTAGGGTCCACAATAGATAGGCAAGCGTACCCAGGGCGTAAACCCAGAAAAAATATACCAAACCGCCAAACCAGGTGATCGGTCCGATCAAATAGATAAAATCCTCGATCTCAAAGCCGCCCGAGCGCGGATGTTCGACCGCTTCCGAACCGTGCCTCCGCTCCAGAGCAATTCGAAGCCCAACAATCAAAATATTGGACGAACCGGCCGCCAGTCCGATCCAAAGGGCCGGTTCCGAGCCGAACCAGCGAAACATGGCGACACCCAGCGAACAAAAGAGAATCGTATAGATGAGCGACCCCGCGATATAGTCGAAATAGTGGCCAAACGTACTGGTCTTGCCGGTCATGCGTGCGAGTTCGCCGTCCATATGATCGGTCAAGACCGCGGCTATAAAAAGCGCCGCGCCCAAATGCTCGACCCCGGCCGAACCAAACAAGAACATGCATCCGGAAACCATTCCGAACAAAAGACTTAAGGTTGTGACGTGATTGGGGTGCAGGGCCGAACCAGCGAACGGCCTGATCAGCATGCGTGCCAACCTTTGATCGTATGGCGCATTACCGGTCGTCATCATGCCGGAAACCTAGACCAGATAGCCGTTGAGGCGAAACCATTCGATAGCATCCCGCAACGCATCGTCCGATGAACGGGGACGATATTCCAGTGAAGAAATGGCTTTCTGCGACGAAAAATACATACGCTTGCGCGACATCCGCAGGCTGTCGACCGTCAGCATCGGTTCTCCCGCGTTGCGCAGACGCGCCAACCACTCGCACATATAGGCCAGCGGAAACAACGGTCCCCGCGGCAGCTTTATCCGGGGCGGATTACGGCCAACGATATGCGCAATCTTCTCCAAGATCTTCTGCAACGGAAGATCCGTGCCGCCGAGAATGTAGCGCTCACCCACCCGCCCTTTCGCAAAGGCCATCATATGGCCGTCCGCAACGTCATCGACATGAACCACGTTCAATCCGGTATCGACATACGCCGGCATCCGTCCCATTGCCGCCTCAACGATCATGCGGCCGGTCGGCGTCGGCTTGATGTCGCGCGGCCCTATCGGGGTCGAAGGATTGACAATAACGATCGGCAGGCCTTCCGCCCGGATCATTTTAATCACCGCTGCCTCTGCGAGAAATTTCGAGCGCTTATAGTCACCTACCATATCTTCGACTGTCACAGGCGTCTCTTCCGTGGCCGGCGTGCCGTCCGAATTGATACCCAGCGTTGCCACGCTACTGGTATAGACGATCCGATTAACGCCGGCATCGCCGGCAGCTCTGAACAGGCTGATCGTTCCCCCTTCGTTGGTACGGTACAATTCGCCCGGATCGGCCACCCAAAGCCGGTAATCCGCAGCAACATGAAACAGCGCGTCGCATCCCCGAACCGCACGCCGCAAGGACGCGTCATCGTTCAGGTCGCCCTCGACTGTTTCACATTTTATGCCTTCGATATTTCGCCGATCGCCGTTCGGTCGGACCAAGACCCGGACGTCATGCCCATCGGCAACGAGCCGCCGCAGGACGGCGGAGCCGACGAAGCCCGTGGCGCCGGTAATAAGCGTCGTCATTGGTCTCCCATTCCAACCGATCTCGACTTTCGGACAAAGTCCCAAATGACGAATATCAGAAAAACCGGGGCGCCGATGCCCGCCATCAGGATAAATTCCTCCAGGATGCCGATCCAGGTTAGAGGCGCCGTCACATAAAGCGTGTCTTCAATCTCGAAACCGGCCCGAACGGTCTGCTTCATCGAGGCTCGGCCGACCTTTGTCTCCGCGTACATGCGCAGCGTCATGATCGATGCGACCCCGACACCCGCGGCAATTCCCAAGGAAATCGCCCATTCCCCCAGGTCGCCCCCTTGCAGGCCGATACCCGCCCCCAGGAACATCGCCACATAATTGGTCATCGCGGCAGCGTGGTCAAAATAATGACCAAACTCACTCGTCTTACCAATCGTCCGGGCGAGTTCGCCGTCGACGTGGTCCATCCAAACCGCAATCACGAACACGCCGGCGCCATAATATGCCCAAACGCCGCCTTGCGAGAACAACCAGGCGGCGCAAAGCCCGACGACGATGCTGAATGCGGTAACGGCGTTGGGAGAGACCGGAGTCCGCGCGAGCCCCTTGACCACGAATTTTGCAATCCGTTGATCGAATGCAATTCTAGTTGGTCGGGTCTCTTCCACCATTTAGGGAAGCGTCTCCAAACGCGGCAAAACCTGATTCTCCGCCATCTTCACGTCTTCCGGAAAGTCTATCTCCACCCAGGGCAGACCGGAAATATCGACGATACCGAACGTATCTGCATCGGCCTCGATGAGTTGGTCGCGGATGGCGACCTCGTAAATCCGGTCCTTCTCGCCACGGTCGATATAAGGGGCAACATACCGCGGGATGCGGGCCGCCTCCGATGCTGAGAATCGCGTGAATCCGACCCATTCGCCGAACTCATCATGGGTATTTGACGGCGTCTTGCCAAAATCCACGATTTGACCTCCGGCAAGGCAGATCTTCACCGGCTCCTCGCCCGGCTCGATGTTTCTGTCGAACAGAAGGCTATTTTCCAGCGGACTGTCCACCAGCCGAGACATCAGACGCTGGTCGTAAAGTACGTCTCCATCCATCATCAGGATCGGCCCGCCTCGCGCGCATTCTTCGCGCAAGGACCACAAGGTCGTAATCGCACCCAAACGATAATCGGGATTGAGGACGGTCCGGACAAAACTGCCAGCTCCAATCTTTTGAAGCTCCGCCTCGATCATGCCCGCATTGTAACCGACGCCGATTACCAATTCGGCAATTCCGACATGCTTCAGAATCCGTATATGACGCTCCAACAAGCTCATCCCGTCGAAACGCAGGAGTACCTTCGGCGGAAATCCGTCATCTTCCCCCATCCGAGAGCCTAGGCCGGCCGCCAGCATGACGGCCCTCATGACGTTGATCCCGGAGTTAATGCTGTCTTGCAATCGGCCACGAACTGCTCCTTGACGAACGAATGGCTTCGCCGTGCCTTTGATGTTGGATATGAACGTTGTTTGAAGATTTGGACCATTAGCCGGGTGAGTGTCCAGCGTAAGTTCGGCAATCACCGACAGACCCGGGCGACCTTGACCCTCAGCCACTTTCACATCATAGCAATGAAGCCCTAGAACTCAGGATATCCGCCCCGGCATGTTTTCATC